>NZ_GG666394.1 GCF_000159095.1 Anaerococcus tetradius ATCC 35098
GCGTCCATCCTTCGGCGGCAAACCGCTGTCGATGGTACTGGTTATTCAGATGTTTATGCTGCTGACCGGGGCGCTGATTATTATCCTGACCAAAACCAATCCCGCGTCTATCTCAAAAAACGAAGTCTTCCGTTCCGGTATGATCGCCATCGTGGCGGTGTACGGTATCGCATGGATGGCAGAAACCATGTTCGGTGCGCAT
>NZ_GG666393.1 GCF_000159095.1 Anaerococcus tetradius ATCC 35098
CTTGTAGAAAATACAACAAAGATAGTGGCTGAATTTGACGGGTTTGAATTTATAAACACTTATAAAATAATTGCTGAAGAAGGATTTACAAAATATTTAGAAGAATATAAATCAAAGAAGAAAGAAGATATACAACTTCCTGATGTAAAAATAGGAGATTTTTTATATATTGAAAATAAAGATATAAAAGAGAAGTATACAAA
>NZ_GG666392.1 GCF_000159095.1 Anaerococcus tetradius ATCC 35098
GAGGTCTCACTAGCGAAACAGTAGTAACAACGAATAGTGAGAAGTCAGCAGAAGTCATAGTACTAGAAAGCAAATTTTCTAGGAAGGACAGAACTACAGGAGGTATAAAATTATGAAAGAAACTAATCATGACAAAGACTGTAGAAAATCAACCAGACTAATCAAAGATAACTCGGAAAGTGAAAATAAATTAGCTGGACACAGTCATGA
>NZ_GG666391.1 GCF_000159095.1 Anaerococcus tetradius ATCC 35098
CCTCGAAGGAAGGATACTTCTATCGGACCATATTCGACGGCATTTTCAAGAATCCGACAGCCTGCCTGACTGTCCCCGTCGGTCCCTCGATCGCGTGTTCCTCGCCGACCGCATTTCTCTGGTCTCAGCAGTTTGCGAGTATGGATGATCCGTCTGGAAGGGCCGTGAAAGGCGTGCACATTCAGGCCATTGATACCATGTGAGCAGTTTGCGTG
>NZ_GG666390.1 GCF_000159095.1 Anaerococcus tetradius ATCC 35098
CCAAGAATTGGAGCCAATCAATTCTTGCGGAGAACTGTGAATGCGCAAACCAACCCTTGGCAGAACATATCCATCGCGTCCGCCATCTCCAGCAGCCGCACGCGGCGCATCTCGGGCAGCGTTGGGTCCTGGCCACGGGTGCGCATGATCGTGCTCCTGTCGTTGAGGACCCGGCTAGGCTGGCGGGGTTGCCTTACTGGTTAGCAGAATGAATCACCG
>NZ_GG666389.1 GCF_000159095.1 Anaerococcus tetradius ATCC 35098
GCTACCGCCGCGACCACTTCCGAGGTCAGCCCTTTGCGGGTAAAGGCAATGTCGTCCACGCTGGTTTCATCGCTCAGCACATACTCACGCAGTTCGCTGATGCTCCAGTTTTTAATCTGGTTGTAGGCCGTTTCGTTAACATCGTCCTGAATCAGCCGCGTCACGCAGTCATCTTCATAGGCAATCACCGGATTATTGCGGATGTCCGCTACGGTCATTTCC
>NZ_GG666388.1 GCF_000159095.1 Anaerococcus tetradius ATCC 35098
TGAGGCTGGAAACGAATCAACACAATCCGGAAAAGCAACAGCAAAAACACCAGCTGACACAATAGCCCCAGCAGCACCAAAAGTAGAAGCCAAAGACAACGGAGATGTAACAGTAACACCACCAACAGACGCTGATACAAAAGAAGTTGAAGTAACATATACACCAGAAGGAAAAACAAGTCCAGTAAAAGTTACAGCAACAAAAGGTGACAATGGTAAATGGACA
>NZ_GG666387.1 GCF_000159095.1 Anaerococcus tetradius ATCC 35098
ACAAAACTGGAAACGAATCAACAGAAGCTGGAAAAGCAACAGCAAAAACACCAGCTGACACAATAGCCCCAGCAGCACCAAAAGTAGAAGCCAAAGACAACGGAGATGTAACAGTAACACCACCAACAGACGCAGATACAAAAGAAATTGAAGTAACATACACACCAGAAGGACAAACAAGTCCAGTAAAAGTTACAGCAACAAAAGGTGACAATGGTAAATGGACAGTA
>NZ_GG666386.1 GCF_000159095.1 Anaerococcus tetradius ATCC 35098
AGGTGTTCCATGACCAAGGCAACCACCCAGAAGGCCACCGAGCAGTTCGAGGGCCTGTTCGTCGCGCCGGCCCGCGCCTATGGCTCCCTGACGCTCGAGTACTACGAGAAGCTGATGGCCGCCCAGATGGAAGCGGCCCGGACCTATACCGACCTCGGCCTGGCTCAGGCGCGCGTCTGGGTCGACGCCCGCGACGTCGAGGGCTTCAAGAAGGCCATGGAGGGCCAGCAGAAGGCGGCCC
>NZ_GG666385.1 GCF_000159095.1 Anaerococcus tetradius ATCC 35098
GCTAGAGCTTGTTTGATTTTCTTATTATGACCGTTTGGTGCCGTCGATGGCTTGTTTGTTCGCAAAGTCCTGGCTTGCACGCTTTAGCGAAAGGTGCCATGATTGCGCGAATTTTCTCCTCTCTGTACGGAGTTTGCCCGATGCACGCCATCTCCTTACATTCTCTCGCTTATCGCCGTTTCGCGCGAAACGTTTCCCTTTCTATGTTACTGCTCATGCGGTGAAGTTAACGCACGCTCAC
>NZ_GG666384.1 GCF_000159095.1 Anaerococcus tetradius ATCC 35098
AGAACCGCGGGCGGCGCTGGAGTTCGGCAAAGGCGTTTCTGGAAAGCGCGCTGGACCGGCCGAATCTGGAGGTCATCACCGATGCGCGGGTGACCCGCGTGGTGATGGACGGGCGGCGCGCGATCGGCGTGTCCTACAGGCGGAACAACAAATACAAGCAGGCGCGGCTGAACCCTGCGGGTGAGGTTCTGCTGTCTGGCGGCGCGGTGAATTCGCCGCAGATATTGATGCTCTCGGGCGT
>NZ_GG666383.1 GCF_000159095.1 Anaerococcus tetradius ATCC 35098
TAGAAAATCTTCCTATTCTTCTGGAAATGTAGATAGGAATGGAAAAGATATAACACCAAGTGGAGATACAGAAAAAGATAAAAAGTCGATCAGGAATACGAAGGTATTGTTCGTCAACTGATGACCTACATGATGGAAGATTCGCGTACCATTCCGAGCGTACTTACTGCGCTGTTCTGCGCGCGTTCTATCGAACGTATTGGCGACCGCTGCCAGAATATTTGTGAGTTTATCTTCTACT
>NZ_GG666382.1 GCF_000159095.1 Anaerococcus tetradius ATCC 35098
CACAATTGGCGCAAAGGCCGAAACGCTGGTGTATTTACCCGGATTTTTCAGCGCCATAATCAGCGCACCGTGACCACCCATTGAGTGACCGCTAATGGCGCAGCGGTCGCTGACATTAAATTGCGACTGAACCAGCGCCGGTAATTCATCGCGCAGATAATCATACATCCGGTAATGCGTCGCCCACGGCGGTTGCGTGGCATTAAGATAAAAGCCTGCGCCCTGGCCTAAATCGTAGCCA
>NZ_GG666381.1 GCF_000159095.1 Anaerococcus tetradius ATCC 35098
TCTCCGGTTAACCCGGCTTCAATCAGTGCCGGATAGAGATTTGCCACCGCCGTGCCGGAGGTCACAATCACCGCCACCGGCTGCTTGCTGACTTTCGCCAGCCCCAGCGCCAGATGCCCCAACCCACGCTCATCGAAATGGGTGTGGTGAATGAATGCGGAATTCTCCGCCGCCGCTAACGTTAACGGTGTAGAACGCGAGCCTGGGGCGATACAGATGTGTCTGACGCCGTGACGCGTTA
>NZ_GG666380.1 GCF_000159095.1 Anaerococcus tetradius ATCC 35098
CTTTTAAACTATCAATAGCCTTTTGAAGCTCTTCAATTTTCTTACAGCATTCTGACTTAGAATTTTCTGTCTCTTTCTTTTTAGACTCTAGGTCTTTTATCTTAGCATCTTTTTCATCAAGAGCTTTTTCTAAGTCCTTAATTCTATTGTCTTTATCTTCAATTTCTTTAGTCTTCTTTGTAAGTTCCCCTTCTAAAGACTCGAGCTTTTCTTGCATTTCTTTGATTTTATTTTCGTTTTTA
>NZ_GG666379.1 GCF_000159095.1 Anaerococcus tetradius ATCC 35098
CTAATATATTTAATGAAAAAGGTTATATTACACGCTCTGAACGAAAAGAAGAACTGAAACTTTCTGATTATACTGGAAATTTAATTACTGGAAGTGAGGTAAAGAAAAGAGTTTGGACAAATGCAGCTATCTCACAGATTACAAGGAACGAACTATATACAGGAGATTATGTATATAATAAATTCAAAGAAACAAAAATAGGTGGAAGAAAAAGAATTTTACTTCCTGAAGAGGAGTGGAAAA
>NZ_GG666378.1 GCF_000159095.1 Anaerococcus tetradius ATCC 35098
GACTTGAACTAGGAAATATAAAACAATCAAGATAAAACGAGTTATCAACTAAAATTATTACGTAAAACCAATAAGGTAAGTTGTAAACTACGAAATCACCAAACAGTTATATAAAATATAACCTGGTAAAAAGACAAAACGTCTAACAAGTATTCTAAGTCGGCAACTTGACAAATCGAAGATTTGAAACGTTGCGACATTTGACCTACTAATCAAAACAAGTTTTGAAGTTAGGTCAAGACAAT
>NZ_GG666377.1 GCF_000159095.1 Anaerococcus tetradius ATCC 35098
TTCTTTAAATCAATTATTACAGGATAATCACCAGCTCTAGAACATCTGACATTAGATTGTTTAAAGCCGTATTTAATTAGGTTATGGTTAGAGCCACAATGAGGGCAAACTTGGTCAGAATATTCTAATTTAGCTGTTAGAATTGTATATGTTACACCTTTAATGACTTTGTGGTGTATTCCATCAGAAAAATTAAGATTTTCATCTTTGATATTTAGTAAATTTGTAATAAAATAATTGTTAGACATATTTAATC
>NZ_GG666376.1 GCF_000159095.1 Anaerococcus tetradius ATCC 35098
TTGCTCCTTTCGCTGTTTGCCAAGACAAAATAAAAAACCATTACAAGGAGTAATGGTCTTTGATGGTAGAAATCCTTAGGATTTCTGAGTTAAACAGCTCAAGCTATTAAAAATATTGTTTACAATATTTTTAAGTTCTTCAGTATTTTCCAAGAAAGCGAAGCTTTGCTTGGGAAATAGTAGAAGAAGCTAGATCAATCAATTAAATTCGAAGAAATTAATTGATTGACTTCCTTAACAAAATTTTAAAAAAATT
>NZ_GG666375.1 GCF_000159095.1 Anaerococcus tetradius ATCC 35098
ACAATGTATTATATTAATTGTCATTGCGACAGAAGTTGAGCTTAAACGATGAAAAAAATAAAAAAATCAAAAAAAAGCTTGACAGGATAAAAAAAGCGTGGTACTATATAATAGTCAACGCGATAGCGAATGACATGAACCTTAACAAATTAATATCAACGATCTATATAACTTTCAAAGTTATAAGATATAAACGAAAACAACTAAAAACCTTAGTTAATTTCTTTATATAACAATGATTCTTATCGTAAGATAAGGACAAAAAAT
>NZ_GG666374.1 GCF_000159095.1 Anaerococcus tetradius ATCC 35098
CCAGAAGGATCAGACGTAAAAGTTGACCCAGATAGCGGAGTAATTACAGTACCAGCAGACAAAGTAGCAGATGGTACAGAAGTAAGTGCAAAAGCAAAAGATAAAACTGGAAACGAATCAACAGAAGCTGGAAAAGCAACAGCAAAAACACCGGCTGACACAACAGCACCACAAGCACCAACCGTAACTGCAAACAAAGACGGAAGTGTAACAGTAACACCACCAACAGACGCAGATACAAAAGAAGTTTCTGTAACATACAAAGATAATGACGGAAACGAAAAG
>NZ_GG666373.1 GCF_000159095.1 Anaerococcus tetradius ATCC 35098
CTTGTTTATGGTGGAGATAAAGAGATTCGAACTCTTGACCCCCTGCGTGCAAGGCAGGTGCTCTCCCAGCTGAGCTATATCCCCATGTATATTATATTATAATTAAACTTGTTTAGGTTTTAGTGACCTTCTTCGTTTTAAGGCTCAGTTCCTGAGTACTTTTTACTTCGTAAAAAGTATCCCGACCTACATCGATTCGCTCATTTCATTCGCTTATCGTGTTAGGATCGTCACTATACCCCCATGTATATAATGTAATAGTCAATTTTTGTTTAGTTGTTATGTTTTTATGCCTTAATTTTTAATATCAACGACC
>NZ_GG666372.1 GCF_000159095.1 Anaerococcus tetradius ATCC 35098
AACAGCACCCGACACGCCTCTTAACAATGCGGACCAAGTCGGGTCATTTGATTTTAGGAGAAAAAATGAAAAAAATCTATCAAGAACCGATTAGTATAGAAAATCAAGTAAAAAATTTAATAGATTTAGGACTTTTAGTAAAAGATAAATCTTATGCTAAGAAAATTCTTGGAAGAATATCCTATTACAGGCTGATTAAAGCTTATAGTATCACATTAAAAAAAGATGGAAGATATATATCAGGAATAAGTTTTGAAGATATTGTAAGTTTATATAAATTTGATAGAGAACTTAGACAACTCATATTTGAAATAATAGAA
>NZ_GG666371.1 GCF_000159095.1 Anaerococcus tetradius ATCC 35098
GTCAACAGTACCCGACACGCCTCTTAACAATGCGGACCAAGTCGGGTCATTTGATTTTAGGAGAAAAAATGAAAAAAATTCATCAAGAACCGATTAGTATAGAAAATCAAGTAAAAAACTTAATAGACTTAGGACTTTTAGTAGAAGATAAAACTTATGCTAAGAAAATTCTTGGAAGAATATCCTATTATAGGCTGATTAAAGCTTATAGTATCACATTAAAAAAAGATGGAAGATATATATCAGGAACAAGTTTTGAAGATATTGTAAGTTTATATAAATTTGATAGAGAACTTAGACAGCTTATATTTGAAACAATAGAG
>NZ_GG666370.1 GCF_000159095.1 Anaerococcus tetradius ATCC 35098
TATCTCCTTATCATCTTCTATATTGTTTTCAAGTGAATTATATAAATACTGTCTATATCTATTTTGGGTTCTAAGACTTAATTCTTTAACCTTATCTATTGACTTCATATCATCTGGAAGATTTCCTTGCTTATCGGCAACTTCTCTCATGATTTTTGCATATTCTCTTTGGAATACAGAGTTAAAACTTGCTAAGGTATTATTTCCTAAGTTTTCTCTTGCCTTTATAATTTCATTTTCTAAAACTTTATCCTTAACTAATACATCAAAAATTCTATCTTCAATTTGATTTATTGAAATTATTTTTTCATCTATCTTATTTTT
>NZ_GG666369.1 GCF_000159095.1 Anaerococcus tetradius ATCC 35098
GATTTTCTTATCATCTTCTATATTGTTTTTAAGTGAATTATTTAAATATTCTCTATATCTATTTTCTATTCTAATGCCTAATTCTTTAACCTTATCTATTGACTTCATATCATCTGGAAGATTTCCCTGCTTATCGGCAACTTCTCTCATGATTTTCGCATATTCTCTTTGAAATACAGAGTTAAAACTTGCTAAGGTATTATTTCCTAAGTTTTCTCTTGCCTTTATAATTTCATTTTCTAAAGCTTTATCCTTAACTAATACATCGAAAAGTCTATCTTCAATTTGGTCTATGGAAATTATTTTTTCATCTATCTTATTTTC
>NZ_GG666368.1 GCF_000159095.1 Anaerococcus tetradius ATCC 35098
GGGTCAAGGAGTAACTATCGAATACGTAGATGGCCTACCAGATGGTCTTGACTTTGTAGATGGAAGCATAACAGGTCTACTCTATAGCGAAGATAGCTTTGCCTCTATGAAAGAGTATCCAATTACCATTTATGGAAAGAAAGATGGTAAAGCTATCAAGAGAACTCTAAAGCTTACAGTCTACCAAGATAAGGACAGGGATGGAATAAATGATGACGACGATGCAAACCCAAATGCCTTCAATCCTGAATTTAAGGGAGGAGCATATAAAGACAAATGCTTGACTGGTTTTATTGGTGACGATGAACCGAGCATCGATGATTACAAGAAGTTGTTCAAGAAT
>NZ_GG666367.1 GCF_000159095.1 Anaerococcus tetradius ATCC 35098
CTACTTGGGGATTATTTGAGCAATATATTTCCATTTTTAAAAATACGATTTATAGCTATCAATGATTGTTATGATTCCATAAACGAAAATGGAAATGGATTAGATATGGATACACAGTTTAAGACATTGTATTATGATTTATTCAGTAAGGAATTATCTGAAAAGGTAAGAAGTTCTATTAGGCAAATTAAATCGCAGGGGAAAAATATAAATTGGGCAGCACCTTTTGGATATATTAAAGATCCAAAAGATAAACATAGTATCATCATTGATGAAAAAACAGCTTTTATAGTTAAAGAAGCTTTTGATTTATTGCTAAAAGGATATTCCTGTATTCAAGTAG
>NZ_GG666366.1 GCF_000159095.1 Anaerococcus tetradius ATCC 35098
TTTGCTTGGGGATTACTTAAGCAATATATTACCATTTCTAAAAATACGATTTATTGCTATTAATGACAACTATGATTCTTTAAAAGAACAAGGCAATGGCTTAGATACAGATACACAGTTTAAGACATTGTATTATGATTTATTCAGTAAGGAATTATCTGAAAAGGTAAGAAGTTCTATTAGGCAAATTAAATCGCAGGGGAAAAATATAAATTGGGCAGCACCTTTTGGATATATTAAAGATCCTAAAGATAAACATAGTATCATCATTGATGAAAAAACAGCTTTTATAGTTAAAGAAGCTTTTGATTTATTGCTAAAAGGATATTCCTGTATTCAAGTGG
>NZ_GG666365.1 GCF_000159095.1 Anaerococcus tetradius ATCC 35098
ATAACAGTTGACCCAGATACAGGTGTAATTACAGTACCAGCAGACAAAGTAGCAGATGGTACAGAAGTAAGTGCAAAAGCAAAAGACAAAACTGGAAATGAATCAACACCAACAGACACATCAAAAGCTAATGCAAAAACACCAGCTGACAAGAAAGCCCCAGCAGCACCAAAAGTAGAAGCCAAAGACAACGGTGATGTAACAGTAACACCACCAACAGACGCAGATACAAAAGAAGTTGAAGTAACTTATGTTCCAACAGGAAAAACAGAAGCTGTAAAAGTTACAGCAACAAAAGATCCACAAACAGGAAAATGGTCAGTGCCAGAAGGATCAGACGTAAAAGTTGACCCAGATAGCGGA
>NZ_GG666364.1 GCF_000159095.1 Anaerococcus tetradius ATCC 35098
AGCAGAATATAATCATAAAGAATTTGTAAAAGGTATTATATCTCTTGAAACAGGAGTAGAAAATGAAAATGTTCTTAATAATGCCTATGATAATTATATGAACGATTCAGTTATGGGTCTTATTGATGAAAAGTTTATTGAATATATAGACGAAGAAGAGTTAAAAGAAAACTTAGAAGCTAATCAAGAACAAGGAGATAAAGAAATGAAAGATATAGATAATAAAGAGAAGGATACATTAAATATAGATGGAAATATAGCAACTGATATAGAAATTAAAGATTTAAAATCAAAAGATGGGAGGGACTTTAAAGTAGCCTCCTTTTCTATTGCTGAAAATGACAAGGAAGGAAATGCAAAATTCATCAG
>NZ_GG666363.1 GCF_000159095.1 Anaerococcus tetradius ATCC 35098
TCTTCTGATGAAGAAATTAAAAAGCTAAAAAAAGATTTAGATAAGAAAATCGAAGAAGCAAAGAAGTTAATCGAGGAAGCAAATAAAAAAGCTAAAGAAGAACTTGAAAAACAAGCTAAAGATGAAAAAGATAAAAATCTAAATCAAGACTTATCTAAGAAATTAGATGAACTTCTAAAACTCCAAAAAGAAAACAAAGAAAAGAAAGAAGAGAAGAAATCTCAAGATAAGAAGTGGGACGAACTTTTGAAAGCTGATGACAAGAACATTCTAAATCAATTTGATCTTAACAAGATGAAAAAGCAAGAGGAACAACAAGACAAAAATGAAGTTAAAGATGAAAAAGAATTTGCAGTTTTTCAAGTAGACAAAAACTTC
>NZ_GG666362.1 GCF_000159095.1 Anaerococcus tetradius ATCC 35098
TTTTTTTCAAAATCATATTGTTTCCTATTAGTATAGCGTTAAGTATCATCACTCTATTTTTAACGTTTGTATTAGGACTCAGTACAATATTTTTTAAACTGATTTCATTTATCGCTATTATGGGATTTTTAGGATCTGTTTATAATGGAGAAAAAGCAATCGCTATAGAGGCAATTATACTAGCATATCTTTTTAGTCCTTATGGTTTACCAGTGCTAGGATATTTTATTATAGAAGTGGTAGAAGGAGTGAATGAAAGAATAAAAGCAATTTAAATATAAAAATAAATAGATTAAAACGATGAAAAAGAGATAGCGAAATCAAAGCTGTCTCTTTTTATATGAAAAGAAAGGGGGTTATGATGAAAGAAATAGTTAAATTTGAATAC
>NZ_GG666361.1 GCF_000159095.1 Anaerococcus tetradius ATCC 35098
GTTTTTTTCAAAATCATATTGTTTCCTATTAGTATAGCGTTAAGTATCATAATTCTATTTTTAACGTTTGTATTAGGACTCAGCACAATATTTTTCAAACTGATTTCATTTATCGCTATTATGGGATTTTTAGGATCTGTTTATCATGGAGAAAAAGCACTTGCTATAGAGGCAATTATACTAGCATATCTTTTTAGTCCTTATGGTTTACCAGTGCTAGGATATTTTATTATAGAAGTGATAGAAGGGGTGAATGAAAAAATAAAAGTAATTTAAATATAAAAATAAATAGATTAAAACGATGAAAAAGAGATAGCAAAATCAAAGCTATCTCTTTTTATATGAAAAGAAAGGGGGTTATGATGAAAGAAATAGTTAAATTTGAATAT
>NZ_GG666360.1 GCF_000159095.1 Anaerococcus tetradius ATCC 35098
CCAAAAAAATCGTGCCGACAGAAGTATCATTTACTTCTACCAACACGATTTATTATAGACCCAATTAATTTTCATTCCAAGCCTTCTTAGCTTTCACTTATGCTTCTTGTATTTTTTTGTAAAAAAAGAGAGCAAGCTGAGCTTACTCTCTTTGTGATTTTTTGTATCCGTTGGGACTATTTTATTACCTTTGTTACTACTCCAGATGCTACTGTTCTTCCGCCTTCTCTTACTGCGAATCTTAGTCCTTCTTCTAGAGCGATTGGTTTTTGTAGGGTAATCTTGAATGTTGCGTTGTCTCCTGGCATTACCATTTCTACGCCATCTTCTAGTTGGATGTCTCCTGTTACGTCTGTTGTTCTAAAGAAGAATTGTGGTCTGTATCCACTGAAGAATGGT
>NZ_GG666359.1 GCF_000159095.1 Anaerococcus tetradius ATCC 35098
TTTTGATAATTTTTCTATCTGCTTATTCATGGATTCAATTTCATTCTTGTAAATAACACCAGTTGTATTAGTAGCTTTTGCAATCTGGTTTATATTATTTGTTGCATTTGAAAGCAGCCATTGTAGGTTTCTAAATGGTTCTAAATCTACTACATAAATTTCTTTTTCTAATACGCACTTTCTAAGAAAGTGGGACATTGTTTTACAATTTGCAAGTTTCATTTTCTTTTCAAAAACTTCTTTTTCTTCTTTAGTTAGCTTTATTTCTATTCTTTCATTTCTAAATCTATTTGCCATTGTATTCTCCTTTATAAAATATATTTCGGGGTCTTAGGGTTCTCCCTAACAAGGTAAAAATTAAAAAATGGAGCATTCCGTAAAGGTCTGCTCCATTAATTTTTTCGTAAGTGTCCGTA
>NZ_GG666358.1 GCF_000159095.1 Anaerococcus tetradius ATCC 35098
CTTGATATTTTTTCTATCTCTTTATTCATTGATTTGATTTCATTTTTGTATATAACACCAGTTGTATTAGTAGCTTTTGCAATCTGGTTTATATTATTTGTTGCATTTGAAAGTAGCCATTGGAGGTCTCTAAATGGTTCTAAATCTACAACATAAATTTCTTTTTCCAATACACATTTTCTAAGAAAGTGGGACATAGTTTTGCAATTTGCAAGTTTCATTTTCTTTTCAAAAATTTCTTTCTCTTCATCTGTTAAATATATTTTTAATTGATTATTTCTTTTTCTATTATCCATGGTATATCTATCTCCTTATCATAAAATATTGGGGTCTTAGGGTTCTCCCTAACAAGGTAAAATTGATAAAAAAAGAAGCAGCCCATAAAGGTTCTGCTTCATCAATTTTTCGTAAGTGGGTACT
>NZ_GG666357.1 GCF_000159095.1 Anaerococcus tetradius ATCC 35098
AATCTTCTGAAGATACAAAAAAAGAATTAGAAGAGAAGATTAAAGGACTAGAAGAAAAACAAAAATCTTCTGAAGAAGAAATTAAAAAGCTAAAAGAAGAATTAGATAAGAAAATTGAAGAAGCAAAGAAGTTAATCGAGGAAGCAAATAAAAAAGCTAAAGAAGAACTTGAAAAGCAAGCTAAAGATGAAAAAGAAAAAAACCAAGACTTATCTAAGAAATTAGATGAATTTCTAAAACTCCAAAAAGAAAACAAAGAGAAGAAAGAAGATAAGAAATCTCAAGATAAGAAGTGGGATGAACTTTTGAAAGCTGATGATAAGAACATCCTAAATCAATTTGATCTTAACAAGATGAAAAAGCAAGAGGAACAACAAGGTAAAAAACAAGTTAAAGATGAAAAAGAATTTGCAGTTTTTCAAGTAGACAAAAACTTT
>NZ_GG666356.1 GCF_000159095.1 Anaerococcus tetradius ATCC 35098
TAAGATAGTGGCAGAGCAGCTAAAAAACTTAATCGAAGAAAGAATTGAAATAACCGATGTAATTAAAAAAGAAAATATTACAAAGCCTAATCTACCACTTGACCTAACAACACTTCAAAGAGAATGTAATAAGTATTTTGGATACAGTGCAAAACAAACACTAGATTATGCCCAAAGTCTGTATGAAAAGAAGTATATTACCTATCCACGAACAGATTCAAGATATTTGACAGTAGACATGATAGAAAGCACTGTAAATAATATTATAGGAAAAAATGATTTTGATACAGAAAGAATTAAGGTAGTTTTTAATTCTGAAAAAGTTACAGATCATCATGCAATAATTCCAACGATAAGTTCATTAAATAAGGATATTTCAAATCTCCCGGAAAGTGAAGCCAAAGTATATAGACTTATAACAAATAAACTCTATGCAAGTTTTGGATATCCT
>NZ_GG666355.1 GCF_000159095.1 Anaerococcus tetradius ATCC 35098
CAAGATAGTGGCAGAGCAGCTTAAAAATTTAATCGGAGAAAAAATTGAAATAACCGATGTAATTAAAAAAGAAAAGATTACAAAGCCTAATCTGCCCTTTGATCTAACAACACTTCAAAGAGAATGTAATAAGTATTTTGGATACAGTGCAAAACAAACCCTAGATTATGCCCAAAGCCTGTATGAAAAGAAGTATATTACCTATCCACGAACAGATTCAAGATATTTGACAGTAGACATGATAGAAAGCACTGTAAATAATATTATAGGAAAAAATGATTTTGACACAGAAAGAATTAAGGTAGTTTTTAATTCTGAAAAAGTTACAGATCATCATGCAATAATTCCAACGATAAGTTCATTAAATAAGGATATTTCAGATCTTCCGGAAAGTGAAGCCAAAGTATATAGACTTATAACAAATAAACTCTATGCAAGTTTTGGATACCCA
>NZ_GG666354.1 GCF_000159095.1 Anaerococcus tetradius ATCC 35098
GAATATTATAATTAATTCTAACAAAGAAGTTATAGATGATGATATAGTAAATGGTTTTGAAGAATTTAAGGAATTTTATCCTAATAAAAATAAAGAGAATATAGGTTTTGATTTAGATAGCCATATAAAAGATGATTATTGGATAATTGAGTTTAATGAGGGTTCGAGTCTAATAGAAAAAGATTATACAGGACAAAGGCTGACCAAAGAACTATTAGATGAAATAAGAGAAATAGATGAAAAGATAAGACTTCATAATAAGACCTTAGGAGAAGATGAATATGGGCAGATGACTGATGAGTGGGAGGGGTATTCCAAATTCTATTTTGACCATATAGTAGATGGAAAAATTGTTGATCACTATAAGATAGACATAGGTGATGGAAATGAGATCAACCAAAGAGATTTTGAATTTCTTTATGAACAAATAGGAAAAAGTCAGATAGAACTTAATCAAACTATAGAA
>NZ_GG666353.1 GCF_000159095.1 Anaerococcus tetradius ATCC 35098
AAATATTGTAGTTAATTCTAACAAAGAAGTTATAGATGATGATATAGTAAATGGGTTTGAAGAATTTAAGGAATTTTATACTAATAAAAATAAAGAGAATATAGGTTTTGATTTAGATAGCCATATAAAAGATGATTATTGGATAATTGAGTTTAATGAGGGTTCAAGTCTAATAGAAAAAGATTATGCAGGACAAAGGCTGACTAAAGAATTATTAGATGAAATAAGGGAAATAGATGAAAAGATAAGACTTCATAATAAGACCTTAGGAGAAGATGAATATGGGCAGATGACTGATAAGTGGGAGGGGTATTCCAAATTCTATTTTAACCATATAGTAGATGGGAAAATAGTTGATCACTATAAGATAGACATAGGTGATGGAAATGAGATCAACCAAAGAGACTTTGAATTTCTTTATGAACAAATAGGAAAAAGTCAGATAGAACTTAATCAAACTATAGAAA
>NZ_GG666352.1 GCF_000159095.1 Anaerococcus tetradius ATCC 35098
TGGACGGAAGATGATTTTATGTATTCCTCTGAGGGAAATATAATTGCCTTTAGTGATAAAGGCTTAGAAAAGAAAGAGAAGACAAATATTCTAGTATTTCCTGAAGGAACGAAATCTATAAATGGAAATTATTCTTTAAGTCATTCAAACGATGAACTTAGATATAAAAGAGAATTTGGACGTGGCAAACATTGGGATAAAGTAATTATTCCTGATTCTGTTAAGCATTTAGGTTATGCTGCCTTTTACGATGCAAGTATAGACGAGGTAAAACTATCAAATAGCTTAACTTATCTTGGTGGTTTAGCATTTTTCAATTGTGGACTTAGAGAAGTGACTTTACCTGATACTTTGGTAAATATTGAACATAATGCTTTTGAAAGAAATAACCTCCAAGAAATAACTATACCGAAGTCTGTGAAGACAATTGAACAGTATGCTTTTTCAAGAAATAAATTGCACACTATAAAAGTTTTAGGCAATCCAAATATTAACAGTAAGGGAGTATTCCATAATCAAG
>NZ_GG666351.1 GCF_000159095.1 Anaerococcus tetradius ATCC 35098
GTAAATGCTAAAATAAGAATGTACAAAAGTGGCCAAATAAAAATGTACAAATAAAAATATTAATTGGATAATACATTTAATAAGATAATCAGGAGAATATATGTATTACCAATTAGAACTTAAGGATTCAAAATATTTTGAAATTAAAAGTCTAAAAGACTTAGGAAGGTTAAAACATTTACAGGAGGTGTTAAATATTAAGGTTAATTATTCAGAAATAGCACAGGAGTTAGGAGTGGATAGGAGGACTGTTAAGAAATATTATGATGGATACAGTAAGCCGTCCACTAAAAAGAAGTCAAGCAAGATTGAGCCATTTATTCCTCTAATTAAAGAACTTTTAAGTGATACTAATATCCAAAAGTTTCACTACAAAACTAATTTGTATCAATACCTAGTGGATAATCATGGTTTAGATGTTGCTTCTTCAACATTTAGACATTTCATAAAAAAACACAAGGAATTCAATAAATATTTCTCAAAATCTAATAAAAATAGTCCAAACATTAAGTCTATGAGATTTGAAACAGCACCAGG
>NZ_GG666350.1 GCF_000159095.1 Anaerococcus tetradius ATCC 35098
AACTCAAAAGTAAGTACATTTTCAAAAATCGGCGAGTTAAAAGGATTAGACAAACCAGAAGGCTCTGTTCCAGACAAAACAGCTCCAGAAGCGCCAGAAGTAAAAGTCCAAGATGATGGATCAGTTACAATCACCCCTAAGAAAGATTCTGATACAAAGACTGTAACAGTAACTTATAAAAACCAAGATGGGGAAGATAAAACTGCAACAGCAACAAAGGGCGATAATGGTGAATGGACAGTAACAGGCAATAATGGAGAAACAATAGATAAGACTTCAGGTGTTATCACAATTCCAAAAGGAAAATCAAACCCAGGAGACAAGGTAGTTGCAAAAGCAAAAGACCCATCAGAAAACGAATCAGGTCCAAGCGATGACACAACCATGCCAGCCCCACCAACAATAACCCCTGACCAAACTTCTGGTAATGTAACAATTACCCCACCAACAAAGGGCAATCTTGATGGAATGGATATTGAATATAAAACTCCAGAGGGTACAGACAGGAAAGTAAGGGTTGTAAAAGGCTCTGACAATAAA
>NZ_GG666349.1 GCF_000159095.1 Anaerococcus tetradius ATCC 35098
CCAGTCTTTTCTTTCTCAGCTTCTAACTCCCATTTTGTAGATGAATAATCTTCTTTTAGCTTTGCATTTTCATATTGTAATCTTTTTAGTTCATCTTTAAGCTGAGTAATTTCTGCTATTAGTTCATCATTATTATTAGAATTTTTAAGATCCTTAATTTCTTTATTTAATTGAGCAATCTTATTGTCTTTATCTCTAATCTCTTCTTCTAGCTTAGCTTTTTCTTGTTTTAGTTTCTCTCCATTATCTTTGCAAGATTCTAACTTTTCTTTTAATTCATCTATCTTTGATTGGTCTTCTTGTTTCTTATCATTTAAGTCTTTGATCTGATTTTCTAAATCCTTAATGTTTTTAGTTAAATCATCAATCTTATTGTCCTTTTCATCAATATCTTGTCCTGTTAAATCTGTTTGAGTATCAATGGAATATTTATTTGGATTGTATATAGTCATCTTTCCTTGATACATATCATTGTTATAATCAAATTCAAGTTCTACACTATCTACATTCTTATCAAATACAAACTCTCCATTTTCATATC
>NZ_GG666348.1 GCF_000159095.1 Anaerococcus tetradius ATCC 35098
GAAAAAACAGGAATATACTAAGGAGAAGATTGACAAAAATAAGAGTTGGATCATCGACATTAACAAGTATAAAAATTTATCTGAAATAGATAGATTGTCTGTTGTGATGCTCATTGATAAAATTTTTATTTCTGAAGATAAGACGATAGATGTTAGGTTTAATCATACCGAAGAATTGTCTTTACTTGAAGAAATGACAAAAACGGATAAGCCTGATATTAAATCTAACACCATAAAAAAGAAAAGTGTCTATATAAGTAGGAAGTCAAAAACTATTCCCACTGTTATGAATAAAAGTCTTGTAAGTGCTGAAAGTGAGGTATGCTGTGGCTAGAACAAAAAATAGGCATATATCACAATCAGAAACAGAAGTTGTAAAAGTGATTGAAAAAATATACATTGCCGGTATTTATGCTAGATTATCACAGGAAAGAAAGGAAGCTTACAGGGATAAAAGTAATTCACTTGAAATGCAGGAAGAACTTTGTATAAATGCTGCAAAAGAAAAAGATATAAAGATTTTAAGAGTATACAAGGACTATGAA
>NZ_GG666347.1 GCF_000159095.1 Anaerococcus tetradius ATCC 35098
AAAAAAACAGGAAGATACTAAGGAGAAGATTGACAAAAATAAGAGTTGGATCATTGACATTAACAAGTATAAAAATTTATCTGAAATAGATAGATTGTCTGTTGTGATGCTTATTGATAAAATTTTTATTTCTGAAGATAAGACGATAGATGTTAGGTTTAATCATACTGAAGAATTGTCTTTACTTGAAGAAATGACAAAAATGGATAAGTCTGACATTAAAGCCAACACTATAAAAAAGAAAAGTATCGATAAAAGCAGGAAGTTAAAAACTATACCCACTGTTATGAATAAAAGTCTTGTAAGCGCTGAAAGTGAGGTATGCTATGGCTAGAACAAAAAATAGGCATATATCACAATCAGAAACAGAAGTTGTAAAAGTGATTGAAAAAATATACATTGCCGGTATTTATGTTAGATTATCACAGGAAAGAAAGGAAGCTTACAGGGATAAAAGTAATTCACTTGAAATGCAGGAAGAACTTTGCATAAAAGCTGCAAACGAAAAAGATATAAAGATTTTAAGAGTGTACAAGGACTATGAG
>NZ_GG666346.1 GCF_000159095.1 Anaerococcus tetradius ATCC 35098
TCCGTTGGATATAAATGTAGACTATGCCGATGAAGACAATCCCTTATCTTTAAAGTCTGACTTTATTCTTTCACTGTTTGAACTTGTAGTAGGAAAGGAAGGGTTAAGTGCAGAAGAAACTTCAGTAATTGATAGATGCCTTCCAATATTATATAAGAATTACTTCGACAATCCTATTCCTGAAAATATGCCAATTTTAGAAGATTTATATAATTTACTTTTAAAACAAGAAGAAAAGGTAGGGAAAAAATTAGCAGTAGAAATGGAAATTTATGTCAAAGGTAGTCTTAATGTATTTAACCATAGGACTAATGTAGATACAGGCAATAGAATTCTTTGCTATGACATTAAGGAATTAGGAAAGCAACTTAGAAAAATAGGTATGTTAATTGTTCAAGATCAAGTATGGAACAGAGTAACCATTAATAGGAATAAGAAGGAAACCAGATATTACTGTGACGAATTCCATTTGCTTTTAAGAGAAGAACAAACAGCCTCATATTCCATAGAAATCTGGAAAAGATTTAGAAAATGGGGTGGGATTCCAACAGGATTAACA
>NZ_GG666345.1 GCF_000159095.1 Anaerococcus tetradius ATCC 35098
CCCGTTGGATATAAATGTAGACTATGCCGATGAAGACAATCCCTTATCTTTAAAGTCTGATTTTATTCTTTCACTGTTTGAACTTGTAGTAGGAAAGGAAGGATTAAGTGCAGAAGAAACTTCAGTAATTGATAGATGTCTTCCAATATTATATAAGGATTACTTCGACAATCCAATTTCTGAAAATATGCCAATTTTAGAAGATTTATATAATTTACTTTTAAAACAAGAAGAAAATGTAGGGAAAAAATTAGCGGTAGAAATGGAAATTTATGTCAAAGGTAGTCTTAATGTATTTAATCATAGGACTAATGTAGATACAGGAAATAGAATTCTTTGTTATGACATTAAGGAATTAGGAAAGCAACTTAGAAAAATAGGTATGTTAATTGTTCAAGATCAAGTGTGGAATAGAGTAACTATTAATAGAAATAAGAAGGAAACCAGATATTACTGTGACGAATTCCATTTGCTTTTAAGAGAAGAACAAACAGCCTCATATTCCATAGAAATTTGGAAGAGATTTAGAAAATGGGGAGGTATTCCAACAGGTTTAACT
>NZ_GG666344.1 GCF_000159095.1 Anaerococcus tetradius ATCC 35098
TTTTTAGAGGTGTTTTTTTAGTACTCATCTATCGACCTGAGTAAGTCGTAAAACTGCTATTTTTTATTGGAAGGAGTCATGATGGTTCGATATGGTTGTCAGACTCCCAGTCAGTCGGTGATACTTGATTATGAAAAGACTCTTGGCCAAGAAGCTATAGATACTACTTTTAGGGCTGCTCTTGCAAAAGAGACTGTTGATGGAGAAGGAAAGGGTGCAAGACTATATCCAGAACTAAGATGGGGAAGCAATCCTGATTGCCTAAATGGAGTTAACCTTGATGTTAATGGGACTGTAGCTAATGGAGGAACTACTAAGGCTTACCTTGGTGATTTTGCCAATATGTTTAAATGGGGATATGCAAAACAAATCCCTCTTGAAGTAATTAAGTATGGTGATCCTGATAATTCTAGTAAGGACCTAAAAGGATATAACCAAGTTTACCTAAGGGCCAGAAACCTATTAATAAGAAAAAAGTAGGTACAGATGCCTTTCATGCTCCTATTTATGAGGATATTGAAAAAGTAGTCAATAATGTACTCGTAGCTCCAGCATCATCTGATGATATCGTTGATTCAATGAATTTGTAT
>NZ_GG666343.1 GCF_000159095.1 Anaerococcus tetradius ATCC 35098
GTAACATCAGACTTTGCAAATGCACTTGTATGCACAGTTGATGTTAAAACTAATAAAAGAGCCATAAAAAAGGCTCTTAGTCTGTTCGTATTAAATTTCTTCATTATGAATGTTCTCCTTTTCTTTTAATTTTTCTTCTCTTTTTCTATCATTGATTTTCTTCTTCCTTATTTTTTCTAACAATAAATAAAAATTCATCAAGAGATATTTTTCGACTTCGAAATTCCTTGATGACCTCTAAATTTTCTATTTCTTCTTGTTCCTCTACTAATAACTGAAGTTCTATTTCAATTTCTTCTTTTTTCTTTCTTAAATTCTTCTGTTTTTCTATGTTTCTGATTAATTTTTTATTCATAGATTTTTACTCCTTCCCCTTATTTTGGTCTACCAAAGGAATAAAAGTGATTTTTCCAATACCTTGAGTTTATACTGGCATATTGGATAGGATCTCCTGCATGGAGCATCATTCCATTTCCGGCATATATCCCTACGTGAGAAATTGGCGTACCCGAATTATATGTGCCTTTAAAGAAAATAATATCCCCAGGTTTTGCCTCGCTTGGAGATATTGGATTACAATAGTTTTTATAAATTTGCCAAGCTGTTGTCCTTGGCATTCTTTTT
>NZ_GG666342.1 GCF_000159095.1 Anaerococcus tetradius ATCC 35098
TCGCTCTTTTCTTTCTCAGCTTCTAACTCCCATTTTGTAGATGAATAATCTTCTTTTAGTTTTGCATTTTCATCTTGTAATCTTTTTAATTCATCTTTAAACTGAGTAATTTCTGCTATTAGTTCATCATTGTTAGAATTTTTAAGTTTCTCAATTTCTTTATTCAATTGAGCAATCTTATTATCTTTATCTCTAATTTCTTCTTCTAACTTAGCTTTTTCTTGTTTTAGTTTCTCTCCATTATCTTTGCAAGATTCTAACTTTTCCTTTAATTCATCTATCTTTGATTGGTCTTCTTGTTTCTTATCATTTAAGTCTTTGATCTGATTTTCCAAGTCCTTAATGTTTTTAGTTAAATCATCAATCTTGTTATCTTTTTCATCAATATCTTGCCCTGTTATATCTGTTTGAGTATCAATGGAATATTTATTTGGATTGTATATATTCATCTTTCCTTGATACATATCATTGTTATAATCAAATTCAAGTTCTACACTATCTACATTCTTATCAAAGACAAACTCTCTATTTTCATACCTTAATCCATTAGGAATAGATTTAAATCCTTGATTTCCGTTAAAACCAAAATGATTTTCGTAAAATGGATTTTGTTTTGGTCTATATTCAACAT
>NZ_GG666341.1 GCF_000159095.1 Anaerococcus tetradius ATCC 35098
CTCTACCTTATAATCTGTACTTGCATATACAGGACTTACAGCCACTATATTCACTAGACTTACAAGTAGCATTATCACAGCTAAAATTCCACTTGTTATTTTTTTCATAAATTTTCCTCACTTTCATTTGTATCTTTTCTTTTAAGTTCTTGTCTTTCTCTATTTTCTTCTTCCTTATTTTTTCTAACAATAAATAAAAATTCATCAAGAGATATTTTTTGACTTCGAAATTCCTTGATGACCTCTAAATTTTCTATTTCTTCTTGTTCCTCTACTAATAACTGAAGTTCTATTTCAATTTCTTCTTTTTTCTTTCTTAAATTCTTCTGTTTTTCTATGTTTCTGATTAATTTTTTATTCATAGATTTTTACTCCTTCCCCCTTATTTTGGTCTACCAAAGGAATAAAAGTGATTTTTCCAATATCTTGAGTTTATACTGGTATATTGGATAGGATCTCCTGCATGGAGCATCATTCCATTTCCGGCATATATCCCTACGTGAGAAATTGGCGTACCGGAATTATATGTGCCTTTAAAGAAAATAATATCCCCAGGTTTTGCCTCGCTTGGAGATATTGGATTACAATAGTTTTTATAAATAAGCCAAGCTGTAGTTCTTGGCATTCTCTTT
>NZ_GG666340.1 GCF_000159095.1 Anaerococcus tetradius ATCC 35098
AACAAACAAAAAAAATGATATAATTATAGTTAAAATGAGATATTGTGAGGTGATTTTTGTGTCTAAAATAAATGTAGAAGGATCAGAAATTAGCATTATTGCCATAGATAATAGAGATTATATTTCTTTAACCGACATGGTTAGAAATGTTGAAAATGGTGTGGCACTAATAGAAAAATGGCTAAGGAATAAAAATACAATTGAATTTTTAGGAATATGGGAAGAAATGTATAATGCGAATTTTAATTCCACCGAATTCGAGGGAATTAAAAATGAAGCAGGTTTTAATCGTTTTATTTTATCGGTTAAACAATGGGTCAATAAGACGAATTCTATCGGAATTGTTGCCAAAGCAGGAAGATATGGTGGAACATATGCACATAAAGACATAGCTTTTGAATTTGCGTCGTGGGTATCACCTTATTTTAAGCTCTATCTTATTAAAGAGTTTGAGCGCTTAAAAGAAGAAGAACAAAAACAATTAGGTTGGGATATCAAGAGGAATTTAGCTAAAATAAATTACAAAATTCATACAGATGCAATTAAGAATAAACTTGTCCCTGAGAAATTATCAAAGGAAAGAATAAACTATATCTATGCAAGTGAAGCAGATATATTAAATGTAGCTTTGTTTGGAATGACAGCAAAAGAATGGCGTGAAA
>NZ_GG666339.1 GCF_000159095.1 Anaerococcus tetradius ATCC 35098
GATGCTGAGAAATGGATTCAAACTCTAAGTGATGATGAGATAAAAGCTATTGGTAAATATACCTACAATGGTAAGGATAGTGATGGACTTAGATTATTTGAGAAAATCAATGGATATTTAGAAAATAGATATGATCCAGCTAATGAAAAAGAAGAAGAAATAATCTTAAGAAATGCCTATAATATAGAACAAGGATTATTGAAAAATAAACTAAAACACGATATAATTGTTTATAGGAAAGAAGAGTTTCCTGAAAGCTTAAATGGAAAAGTTCAAAAGTTTTTAAGTACATCAGTTACTAAAAAAGGAGTTTTGAAAAAATCTCCAAATGTAGCTATTATAGTTCCTAAAGGAGTCAATGGAGCTTATGTTGAACAATTAGCTGATGTTAGGTTTAAAAACAGAGGGATTTTTACTTAATAAAAATAATAGCTATAAGATGATTTATAACGATAATAATCTTATGGTATATATATTGGAGGATAAAGTATGAATCTAATTAAAGAAGAGCTTACTGAAGATGAAGTTGCTGAGATAATTGAGGCTAGATACGCTGCAGAAAGTCCTAAAAAAATATCAGATGAAGACAAGAAAGTTGTTGAAAAAAGATTGAAAAAAATTGAAGAATTTGGCAAAAAACATTACAGAAAATAAGCACAGCTAAACTTACAGGTGTAGG
>NZ_GG666338.1 GCF_000159095.1 Anaerococcus tetradius ATCC 35098
CCAACAAAGCTATATAGACGATGACCAAGAAAGCACTGAGGAAGATCCTAACAATGAAGAAAGAAAAGAGCAAACAGAAACACAAACATCCATAGACCAAAACCCTCAAAGGCTAGAAGAAAACAAAAACAACTACACCATAAGCCAAAAAGCCAAACTAAATAACAAAGAAGATGCCATAATCTATGAAATAAAAGTAACAAAAAAACAAGCATCAACAAAATCAGACTCCCCACTAAATCTAAGCCTTATAACATACAAGACCCAAGCCCTAAAGGACATCAAAATAACAAAAATCATCCTGGACGGCAAAGAAACAAAAATACAAGAAAACAAGGCGGACGATGACAAGAGCCTACATAGCAAAACAATAACAACACCAAGCATAGAAAAAGAAATAACATACACCTTAGAAGGAACAATCGACAAAAAAACAATAGACAACAAAAAACTCTACTCCTTTGACCTATCCCTAGACCAAGGTCAAACAAACATAGACCTTCAAAGAATATCCTACAAATTCATCGAATACCAAAAAGAAGATGACCCAGAAGAAAAAGATAAAACTAACCCACATCAAAGAAGGCGAAGACGAACTAAGAACCATAAACTACAAAAAAGAAGAAAGCGAAGAAAAGGCAGACGAAATAAACTACACCGACTACCTAATCTCCAAAGACAAGGCAGACGAAGAATCCCAAGCCCAAGAAAAAAACAAAAA
>NZ_GG666337.1 GCF_000159095.1 Anaerococcus tetradius ATCC 35098
TGGAAGATTGAAGGAGAAAATCCTGACGAAGTAACAGTTACTGAAAATCAAGGTATTGTAACTATTCCAAAAGGCAAGGCAAAGGAAAAGACAGAAGTAATTGCCAAGTCAACCCTTGGAGAAAAGAAAGCACCAGCACAAAAAACTCCTGACAATCAACACCTAGTACCAGACAAGACTGGTCCACAAGCTCCAAAAGTAAAGGTAAATGAGAAAAATGGAGAAGTAACAATCACTCCACCAACAGATGAGGACCTAGAAAAAGTTGAAGTTGATTACTCTAACCCAAATGGAACAAGCAAAAAAGCAACTGCTACAAAAGACGAACAAGGAAAATGGAATGTAGTAGGTGAAGAAGGTGTAGAGGTTAAAGAAAATGGTGTCATTACCATTCCTTACGAAAAAGTCAAAAAAGCTTCTGACATTAGTGCCAAAGCCTACGATAAATATGGAAATGATTCAAAACCTAATACTGATACCCAACTCCCACCACCACCAACAGTTACACCTAATAAAGATACTGGCGTAATAACAGTAGCTCCTCCAACAGAACCTGCTGTTGATGGATTTGAAATTACTTATACACCTGCTAAATCAACTGAGCAAAAAACAATAAAAGTAAAAAAAGGAAATAATAGCAAGTGGATAATCGAGGGCGATACACCAGAAGGTGTAACAATAGATGAAAATGGACTTGTAACATTTGCTAAGGGAAGTGCAAAAGAAA
>NZ_GG666336.1 GCF_000159095.1 Anaerococcus tetradius ATCC 35098
AGAAATATGGCAGATCCATTCCCTACTTCTTAACAAACCAAAAGAAAGCTCTGGTGATTAGTATGGCAATTACAAAAATACATCCTATAAAATCAACTCTAAATTTGGCAATAGATTATATAACTAAGAGTGAAAAAACTGATGAAAAAATTTTGGTGTCTTCATTCAAATGTCATCCATCTACTGCCCATATTCAATTTATAAAAACACGAGAAGACAATGATACTAAAGGTACAGTTTTGGCTAGACATTTAATTCAATCTTTTCTACCAGGAGAGGTTGATCCTATAAAAGCTCACGAAATTGGAATGGAATTATGTAAGAAAATTTTAAAAGAAGATTATGAATTTGTTCTTGCAACTCATATAGATAGAGGGCATATCCATAATCATATTATTTTTAATAATGTTAATTACAAGACTGGTAAATGCTACCAATCTAACAAAAAATCTTACCACAAAATTAGGTATCAAAGTGATGAATTATGTAAAGAAAATAAGCTTTCAGTCATTGATAAATACTATGAAGCTTACAAGAGAAAATATAAAACTGCTGGTAAATCTTGGTACGAATATGACCTAAACAAGAAAGGAAACTCTTGGAAGTCTAAACTGCAATTCGATATAGATAGAATGATTAATAAGTCTAAATCATGGGAAGATTTTTTAGAAAATATGAAGTCTCTTGAATATGAAATTAAATTTGGTAAACACATTGCTTTTCGTCATAAAGATAAG
>NZ_GG666335.1 GCF_000159095.1 Anaerococcus tetradius ATCC 35098
CCTAAAGATTTACCCTATCAACTCATAGTAAACAGTACTATTTATTTCCGCAAATTTTCTCGCCATTATTTACATTTTGGCGTATTAAAATTAAAGTTGGCGAGATTATGAGTTACTTTTAATACTATCCATCTATATTTCTACAATTTCTATTTCTCCACTTCTTGATACAATTATCTTATCAATTTTATTGTCTAAATAAGCCTTCAATAAACTTTCTTCGTCTAAGACTGTAATATCCGTTTCTTTCCTTGAATCAATCTTCTCTGACTTCAATTCTTCCAATTTACTCTCCAATAATATCTTTTTATCTTGGATAAAAGTTTTTTCCTTTAAATAGTCATCTTTTGAAATATTTTTCTTTTTATAGTTTTCATAGATGATTTGTAAATTACTGTTTAATATGGATATTTCCTTTAGAATCTCTTCTTTCACATTCTTGTGTTCTATGACTTTCTCTTCATTTAATGTGTTTTGTATCTTAAAATCTTTTAATTTGGGTTTTATAAGTTCAATAATATCTTTCTCTTTGATATTGTTTGGTGTTTTCTCAGCTTTACATAAATTACAATAATAACTTTTATATTTGTATATTTTATCTGAATTTTTCTTTTGTCTAATATCACTGCGAAAACTCATATGTCTACCACATTCTTTACAAAAAATCTTATCAGAAAAAATAGAACGATTTTTGTTTCCTGTATATCCTCCAAAACTTCGTTTTTCTTTTATTTTCTTAACCTTATCAAATACTTCTCTTGAAATAATCGCTTCATGGGAATTTGGAAGAA
>NZ_GG666334.1 GCF_000159095.1 Anaerococcus tetradius ATCC 35098
ACTAAATATTTACCCTATCGTCTCATAATAAACAGTACTATTTATTTTCTCGAATTTTCTCGTCATTATTTTCATTTTGGCGTATTAAAATTAAAGTTGGCGAGATTATGAGTTACTTTTAATGCTATTCATCTATTTTTCTACAATTTCTATTTCTCCACTTCTTGATACGATTATTTTATCAATTAAACTTTTCACATAAACTTTCAGCAAACCTTCCTCATCTAAGATAACAATATCCGTTTCTTTCTTTGAATCAATATTCTCCGACTTCAATTCTTCCAACTTACTCTCCAATAATATCTTTTTATCTTGTATAAGAGATTTTTCCTTTAGATACGCCTCTTTTGAAATAATTTTCTTTTTGTAGTTTTCATAGATGATTTGTAAATTGCAGTTTAATATGGATATTTCCTTTAGAATCTCTTCTTTTACATTCTTGTGTTCTATAACTTTCTCTTCATTTAATGTATTTTGAATCTTAAAATCTTTTAATTTGGGTTTTATAAGTTCAATAATATCTTTCTCTCTGATATTGTTTGGTGTTTTCTCATCTTTACATAAATTACAATAATAACTTTTGTACTTGTATATTTTAGCAGAATTCTTTTTTTGTCTACTGTCACATCGAAAACTCATATGTCTACCACATTCTTTACAAAAAATCTTATCAGAAAAAATAGAACGATTTTTGTTTCCTGTATATCCACCAAAACTTCTTTTTTCTTTTATTTTCTTTACCTCATCAAATATTTCTCTTGAAATAATAGCTTCATGGGTATTTGGAAGTA
>NZ_GG666333.1 GCF_000159095.1 Anaerococcus tetradius ATCC 35098
CCATTTCGCAGTAAAACAATATAAGAAATACAAACTTGCAGCAGGAAAAACTGCCAAATCAATCCTTATATCCTGTGGAGCAAGGCTTGCTCCATTTGATATTCAGGAACTTAGGGACTTAATGAAAGAAGATGAACTGGAGCTTGATACACTTGGAGAAAAGAAAACAGCTTTATTCGTAATAATATCGGATACAGATGATACATTTAACTTTGTAGTATCAATAATGTACTCACAATTATTTAATCTATTATGTGATAAAGCAGATGATGAATATGGCGGAAGACTTCCTGTTCATGTGAGATGCCTACTTGATGAATTCGCAAATATCGGCTTAATTCCTAAATTTGAAAAGCTGATAGCAACTATTAGAAGTAGAGAAATATCAGCTTGTATAATATTACAAGCACAATCACAACTAAAAAGTATCTATAAAGATAATGCAGATACCATAGTTGGCAATTGTGATTCTACATTATTTTTAGGAGGCAAAGAAAGAACAACATTAAAAGAATTATCTGAAAGCCTAGGCAAAGAAACCATAGACCTATATAACACATCAGAAACAAGATCGAATCAAAAGAGTTTTGGACTAAATTATCAAAAAACTGGGAAGGAACTTATGAGTCAAGATGAAATAACTGTAATGGACGGTGGTAAGTGTATATA
Source organism: Anaerococcus tetradius ATCC 35098 (assembly GCF_000159095.1). Classification (GTDB taxonomy): domain Bacteria; phylum Bacillota; class Clostridia; order Tissierellales; family Peptoniphilaceae; genus Anaerococcus; species Anaerococcus tetradius. Next base: position 670 of record NZ_GG666333.1, read on the forward strand.
CCAGCTAAGAGGAGTAAGACCTTTCTTATCTGATAAGTTTGATATTACAAAACATAAGAATTATAAGTTCCTTGAAGATTATGATAAGAGAAATATATTTGACATAGAGAAATACCTACAGAGAAAAGATGAGGTTAAGTTAAAAGAGAGT
>NZ_GG666332.1 GCF_000159095.1 Anaerococcus tetradius ATCC 35098
TCATTTCGCAGTAAAACAATACAAGAAATACAAACTTGCAGCAGGAAAAACTGCCAAATCAATCCTTATATCCTGTGGAGCAAGGCTTGCTCCTTTTGATATTGAAGAATTAAGGGATCTTATGAAAGAAGATGAACTGGAGCTTGATACACTTGGAGAAAAGAAAACAGCTTTATTCGTTATAATATCAGATACAGATGATACGTTTAACTTTGTAGTATCAATAATGTACTCACAATTATTTAATCTATTATGTGATAAAGCAGATGACGAATATGGCGGAAGACTTCCTATTCATGTGAGATGCCTACTTGACGAATTTGCAAACATCGGCTTAATTCCTAAATTTGAAAAACTTATTGCAACTATTAGAAGTAGAGAAATATCAGCTTGTATAATATTACAAGCACAATCACAACTAAAAAGTATCTATAAAGATAATGCCGATACCATAGTTGGCAATTGTGACTCAACACTCTTTCTAGGAGGAAAAGAAAAAACAACATTAAAAGAATTATCTGAAAGTTTGGGAAAAGAAACAATAGACCTATATAACACATCAGAAACAAGATCAAATCAAAAGAGTTTTGGTTTAAACTATCAAAAAACTGGAAAAGAATTAATGAGTCAAGATGAAATAACTGTAATGGATGGTGGGAAATGTATCTACCAATTAAGAGGAGTTAGACCATTTCTTTCAGATAAATTTGACATAACCAAACATAAGAATTATAAGTTCCTTGAAGATTATGACAAGAGAAATATATTTGACATAGAGAAATACCTACAGAGAAAAGATGAGGTTAAGTTAAAAGAGAGC
>NZ_GG666331.1 GCF_000159095.1 Anaerococcus tetradius ATCC 35098
CTTTTTGTTTTTCTTCTAGTCCTTTAATCTTATCTTCTAATTCTTTTTTTGTATTTTCAGAGGATTCTTTTAAACTATCAATAGCCTTTTGAAGCTCTTCAATTTTCTTAAAGCATTCTGACTTAGAATTTTCTGTCTCTTTCTTTTTAGACTCTAAGTCTTTTATCTTAGTATCTTTTTCATTAAGAGCTTTTTCTAAGTCCTTAATTTTATTATCTTTATCCTCAATTTCTTTAATTTTCTTTGCAAGTTCTCCTTCTAAAGATTCAAGCTTTTCTTGCATTTCTTTGACTTTATTTTCGTTTTTATCGGTCTTTTCTTTCTCAGCTTCTAACTCCCATTTTGTAGATGAATAATCTTCTTTTAGTTTTGCATTTTCATCTTGTAATCTTTTTAATTCATCTTTAAGCTGAGTAATTTCTGCTATTAGTTCATCATTATTGGAGTTTTTAAGATCCTCAATTTCTTTATTCAATTGAGCAACCTTATTATCTTTATCTCTAATTTCTTCTTCTAGCTTAGCTTTTTCTTGTTTTAGTTTCTCTCCATTATCTTTGCAAGATTCTAACTTTTCCTTTAATTCATCTATCTTTGTTTGGTCTTCTTGTTTCTTATCATTTAAGTCTTTGATCTGATTTTCCAAGTCCTTAATATTTTTAGTTAAATCATCAATCTTATTGTCCTTTTCATCAATATCTTGCCCTGTTAAATCTGTTTGAGTATCAATGGAATATTTATTTGGATTGTATATAGTCATCTTTCCTTGATACAAATCATTGTTATAATCAAATTCAAGTTCTACACTATCTACGTTCTTATCAAAGACAAACTCTCCATTTTCAAACC
>NZ_GG666330.1 GCF_000159095.1 Anaerococcus tetradius ATCC 35098
TTGCTTATTTCTTTTATTGGTTCTTTCATAGCGTCAAAGTTATAGAAATACTTTCTTGCTTTTGATAGTAGGAAGATATGTTCATAGGACTTGATGGTCTATCTCTACAAGACTCAGGCATGGCATTTTCCTTATGCCAAATAATATCCTTCTTAAATACCAACCGTCCTCTCTTAATTTTAAAGCTAGTTGCCAAGGTATCCCCATTAAGTCTTTTGCCTTGTAGCCACTGAGTTTTTCTGTAATAGACTCTTTTTGACCACTTCTTCCTTCTATGTTTTTAGGATCTTTATATTCTTTTTTGCTTCTTGTCCTGCATAAGAATCTCCAATAACTACCCAAAGTGTTCCTTCTTTTTTTAATACTCTTTTTACTTCTCTAAAGACTTCAATTAATTTATTTAAATATTCCTCCGGACTTTCTTCTCTTCCAATTTGTCCTTCTGCTTTATAATCTCTAAGTCCATAATATGGAGGAGATGTAATACAGCAATCAAATGTTTTATCTGGAAATTCCTTTAGAGCAGAAATTGCATCTAAATTAATAATATAGTTAGTTTTTAACTTCTCTCTGTCTATCAATTTCTATCCCTTCCTTTAATTCTTCTGGTTTAGTTGTCATTAACTTATACAATTTTGTATCTTTAGGGAATCTATCTACAAAAGGTACTATTGTGTTTCCGTAGAATAGTAATCCCTCTCCCTCATTGGAATTTGTTACGTAGGATAACTGATAAAGAGATATATTTAACTTGTTAGCTAAAATTTCCCTATCACCACTAGCTTGATTAAGCATTAAGATAAAATCTGTGTTATCAAATATATTTTCTATTTCAGGACTGGCTAAAAGGTCCTTTACATTTTG
>NZ_GG666329.1 GCF_000159095.1 Anaerococcus tetradius ATCC 35098
TTAGGGTAAAATTCTCTTAAAAGTCCGTTACTATTTTCATTTGTGCCTTTTTGCCAAGCACAGTAAGGGTCACAAAAATAAGTTTTACATCCTAATTCTTTTTCTATTCTCTCAAATTCTGAAAATTCTTTGCCTCTATCAAATGTTATTGTTTTTACTAAATCTTTTGGTAAATCTTTTAATGCATCGATTATTGCTGGTGTTACATTTTCTGACTTTCTATTTTCAACTAGGATTGCTATATAATATCTAGATTTTCTTTCTGCTAAAGTTACAAAACAATATCCACTTTTCCTTTTATGATCTAATCTGCCTGATTCCACCGTATCTGCTTCCCAATGACCTAGTTCTTGTCTTTTGTATATTTCTTTAGGTCTTTTCTTAATTGTTCTCCCTTTATCGTTAAATTTCCCTCTTTTTTCTGCCGGTCTTTTAAATTTTCCTTTTCTTCTCAAATTTTCCATACTGGTTTTTGGCAACTTTTTTGCGTGTATGAGCCTATATATGGTTGATGTAGATGGTACTTGATTAATAGCATTTGTGCTTCTATTTGATATTTGTTCAGGTGACCAATGTTCATTAATTTTTATAGTTAAATAATCAATAACATCTTTAGAAAATTTACTCTTCCTATGACAATCTTCCCTTCTAGCAATATATTTGTTATTTGCCTTTATGGGGGAGTATTTAGTATAACTTCCTCCATTAACTTTTATTTTAGAAGAATTTCTTTTTATTTCTCGAGATATTGTACTAGGCGACCTTTTAAGTGCTTGTGCAATTTCCCTTATACTCATTCCTAAATTCAAAAATTGATAGATACAAGATCTCTCTTCTATGGTAAGATGGTTATAGCTCATAGTTAATCGCTCCTTTTAATATGTTTTGTTTGGTCACTTACATATTAACACAGCTGATTAGCTATGAGTTTATTTTGTGTTGCACTTGTTATGATAAATTATC
>NZ_GG666328.1 GCF_000159095.1 Anaerococcus tetradius ATCC 35098
TGAGCAAACAAACATTTGAAAGAGTAAAACCACATATTAATATTGGTACAATCGGCCACGTAGACCACGGTAAAACAACAACAACAGCAGCAATCACTCAAGCCCTAAACAAAAAATATGGTACAGGTGAATACGTAGACTACGAACACATCGACAAGGCACCAGAAGAAAGAGAACGTGGAATCACAATCAACACATCAGTAGTTGAATACGAAACACAAAAAAGACACTATGCCCACATCGACGCTCCAGGCCACGCTGACTACGTTAAAAACATGATCACAGGTGCAGCACAAATGGATGGTGCTATCATCGTAGTATCTGCAGCTGACGGTCCAATGCCACAAACAAGAGAACACATCCTACTAGCAAGACAAGTAGGCGTACCAAAAATCGCAGTATTCCTAAACAAAGAAGACCAAGTAGACGATCCAGAACTAATCGAGTTAGTAGAAATGGAAATCAGAGACCTACTAAACGAATATGACTTCGATGGAGACAACGCACCAGTAATCGTAGGATCTGCCCTAAAATCACTAGAAGAAGGCGGAGAAGGCCCATGGTCTGACAAGATCCTAGCCCTAATGGATGCAGTAGATGAATACTTCGACATNCCAGAAAGAGACAACGACCTACCATTCCTAATGCCAGTAGAAGACGTAATGACAATCTCAGGACGTGGAACAGTAGCAACAGGAAGAGTAGAAAGAGGAACCCTAAAAGTTGGTGACACAGTAGAAATCGTAGGACTAACAGAAAAAACAAGCCAAGCAGTAGTAACTGGAGTAGAAATGTTCCACAAATCACTAGAACAAGCAGAATCAGGTGACAACGTAGGACTCCTACTAAGAGGTGTACAAAGAAACGAAATCTCAAGAGGACAAGTACTTGCAAAACCAGGCAGTGTAAACCCACACACAGAATTCGAAGGCCAAGTATACGTACTAACCAAAGAAGAAGGTGGACGTCACAC
>NZ_GG666327.1 GCF_000159095.1 Anaerococcus tetradius ATCC 35098
AAATACAAGTAAGTTTAGATTTAATAAATTACAAGATGAACACCTATGTAGATAAGAACCTAATTGACAGCTTTCAATACACCTATGATCCCTTAGATGCAAGTGATTTAAAAGAGCTAGTACAGATAAAGACATCTATTGGCTTTTGGGATTTTAGTGAGCTTGTATCAGTAAATGAAGAAAAACTGAGAGAAGTAATGGAACTTGAAATAGATGATGATGGCAACTTCTATGATCCATTATCTAAAGATATGGATTTAGATGGAATAATAGATAGAAATGATGCTGACTTTAGAGATAGTAAAGTGCAGGAAATAGGAGATTTTGAAAGGAAAGAAAAAACATCTATTATGGATAAATTAAAGGAATATAAGGGAAATTTAGTAGTAAATAATAATATAAACGAAATAAATAATAGTGAACCATGTGGCAGATAAAACTTTAAATGAGATTATTAGAGGACAAAGAATATGGAATTTGATAGAGATAGATTTAATGAATTTATTCGAGAAAATTTTTCTTTTGATGGTAATACTCAGAGAATAATCAACAATATAGTTGAATATGGAATTAAAAATTTTGCCGATTCAGAAGATAAATTAGTTGAATTTATTCAGACTACAATTGATGATCCAACAGTTGAAGAAATAAAACAATTTATTATTAGTGATGGAAAGGAAGAAGAAATAAAAGATTTAACAGATAAGAAAGATAAAAATAGAAATGGAGGAATAAAAATGAATATAAAAAAAGGAAATGTAATTGAAACTGAATTTGGAGACACTATAGTACTGGATGTGAAAGATAATCAAGCGACCTTATTTGACGGGAATCAATTTATTTTAGCCACAGGAGTAGAATTTGATAAAGAAAGTGGAAAGTATGAATGGGATTCTGTTAGATATGCAAGTGATATAAAAACAATAGCAAATATGGAAAATACAAATTTTGAAAGCATGAAAAATACAATAGATTTTTT
>NZ_GG666326.1 GCF_000159095.1 Anaerococcus tetradius ATCC 35098
AGATACAAATCAGTTTAGATTTGATAAATTACAAGATGAACACCTATGTAGATAAGAACCTAATTGACAGCTTTCAATACACCTATGATCCCTTAGATGCAAGTGATTTAAAAGAGCTAGTACAGATAAAGACATCTATTGGATTTTGGGATTTTAGTGAGCTTGTATCAGTAAATGAAGAAAAACTGAGAGAAGTAATGGGACTTGAGATAGATGATGATGGCAACTTCTATGATCCATTATCTAAAGATATGGATTTAGACGGAATAATAGATAGAAATGATGCTGATTTTAGAGATAGTAAAGTGCAGGAAATAGGAGATTTTGAAATGAAAGAAAAAACATCTATTATGGATAAATTAAAGGGATATAGGGAGAATTTAGCAGTAAATAATAATATAAAAGAAATAAATAATAGTGAACCATGTGGCAGATAAAACTTTAAATGATATTATTAGAGGAAAAAGAATATGGAATTTGATAGAGATAGATTTAATGAATTTATTCAAGAAAATTTTTCTTTTGATGGTGCTACTCAGAGAATAATTAACAATATAGTTGAATATGGAATTAAAAATTTTGCCACTTCAGAAGATAAATTAGTTGAATTTATTCAGACTACAATTGATGATCCAACAGTTGAAGAAATAAAACAATTTATTATTAGTGATGAGAAGGAAGAAGAAATAAAAGATTTCACAGATGAGATGGATAAAAAAATAAAAGGAGGAATAGCAATGAATATAAAAAAGGGAAATGTAATTGAAACTGAATTTGGAGACACTATGGTACTGGATGTGAAAGATAATCAAGCGACCTTATTTGACGGGAATCAATTTATTTTAGCCACAGGAGTGGAGTTTAATAAAGAAAGTGGAAAGTATGAATGGGATTCTGTTAGATACGCAAGTGATATTAAAACAATAGCAAACATGGAAAATACAAATTTTGAAAGCATGAAAAATACAATAGATTTCTT
>NZ_GG666325.1 GCF_000159095.1 Anaerococcus tetradius ATCC 35098
TCATCAATTCTATCTGTCGACAGTGTAAATCCATTCATAGAAATCTCCACTGTATAATATTTTTCTTTTTTAAAACTATTTATCTCATCATCTCTATTCACAATCATTGATAAAGTTGGTGTTTGTACTCTGCCTACACTATAATTTTCATTATATAGACAGGAGTAAAGTCTACTTATATTCATTCCAACAAGCCAATCAGCTATGGCACGAGCCTTAGCTGAATCAAAAAGATTATCATAGTTACTTCCATCTTTTAAGTTGCTAAATCCTTCTTTTATGGAAGAATCTTCCATTGAGGAAATCCAAAGACGTTTCATTTTCTTTTACAATTTGCCATCATATATACAAGTCTAAAAATAGCTTCTCCTTCTCTACCAGCATCACAAGCATTAATAATGGTATCAACTTCATTACTATTCATTAGCCTTTTAAGAATATTAAACTGTTTTTTAGTTGTCTTCGTTACCTCATACTTGTATTCTTTTGGGATAATAGGTAAATCTTCAATTCTCCACTTCTTATATCTTTCATCATACACATCAGGATTTGCCATTTGTACTAAATGCCCAACACACCATGAAACAATGTATCCATTCCCCTCATAATATCCATTATTTCTATTTTTTGCTCCTATAACTTTTGCTATTGATGCTGCAACACTTGGTTTTTCTGCGATTACTAATTTCATTTTTCCTCCTTTAGTTTTTTAATAAAAAAATGAGAGATTAAATTTTCAATCCCTCATCTTTTTATAGCTCTACTGATTTTTTATTTTTTCTATAATATTTATTCCATTATCTATTACATCTTCAAACTTTATGTCTCTAGCATAAAGATTTTTCTTCGAATAAGAATTCCATCTGTCTAAAAAAGCTTGATCCGTTTTTAGCATTCTCATTAAACTTATGATTTTATCTATATCAAATTCTTAATTATACAATCAATCATTTCAACTTAGCTTTACTTATATATTAAGTTTGTGCTGTCGTTTTGTTCATCGTTTTTTATTAAAGTTCCAGAATTCTAATTGTAC
>NZ_GG666324.1 GCF_000159095.1 Anaerococcus tetradius ATCC 35098
GATAGGTTGTAAAATTAAATGCGACACTAGAATAAAATAGAAAACTCATACTAACTTCGTGTAAAATGTTAATAACGACAAAAACACACACGGAGGTTAATATGAGCTATAAACATCTTACCATAAATGAGAGAAATAAGATAGAGGTACTAAGAAAAGAGGGCTATTCTTCTAGAAGAATAGCAAAAATTTTAGGTTTTCATCACTCAACAATATCTAGAGAATTAAAAAGATGTGATAATGATTATGAAGCTGTCTATGCCCAAAAAGATAAGATGGAAAAATCGTCATCTAAAGGAAGAAAACCAAAAGTTGATGATAATATCACTAAATGTATATCGGAAAAACTTCATAAGAAGTGGTCTCCTGAGCAAATAGCAAACACTGTATGTAAAGATATTGTATGCTTTAAAACAATATATAATTGGATTTATTCAGGAATTATAGACTTTGATATTTCCAATCTAAGAAGAAAAGGAAAATCTAGAAAAGCCAAAGAAACAAGAGGTAAATTTAACATTGGTAAATCAATAAACAAAAGACCTAAAGAAGTTAAAAAAAGGAATACTTTTGGTCACTGGGAACTAGATACAGTTGTGTCATCCAGAGGTAAAAGTAAAGGATGCCTAGCAACATTTGTAGAAAGAAAAACTAGATTTTACATAGCCTTACCTATGGTAGATCGAAGTAAAAATTCTATGCTAGGAGCAATTGACAAACTAATTAAATCTTTGCCATTAGAAGCTTTAAAGACTTTCACATCTGACAGAGGCAAAGAATTTGCTTGTTATGAAGAAATTGAAAAAAGAGGGATAAAATTTTATTTTGCTGATGCATATTCAGCATGGCAAAGGGGCAGTAACGAAAATTCTAATGGTTTGTTAAGAGAATATTACCCTAAGAAGACAGATTTATCTAAAATATCTATTAATGAGCTGATTAAAAACTTAATGGAGCTTAATACCAGACCTAGAAAATGTCTAGAATATCAAACTCCATTTAATTTATTTATGCACGAACTTAGTTTGATTTAGGTGTCGCAATATTATTTGCAATTCATC
>NZ_GG666323.1 GCF_000159095.1 Anaerococcus tetradius ATCC 35098
CTAAATAGCAAAAAATATTTCCAGTCAAGAAAGAAAGGGCGCAAGGTGGATGCCTTGGCACATGAAGACGAAGAAGGACGTAAGTGAACGAAAACTAGGGATAGCTCACAAAAAGCACTGACCCCTAGGTCTCCGAATGGGGAAACCCGGCTGCGGAAGACGCAGTCATCACAAGATGAATACATAGTCTTGTGAAGTAAGACCCTGTGAACTGAAACATCTAAGTAACAGGAGGAAAAGAAAGAAAACTCGATTTTCCAAGTAGCGGCGAGCGAAAAGAAAAGAGCCTAATCCAATAGCGGAATATTTAGTTAGTCAAATCATTTGGGAAAATGAACCAAAGAAAGTGAAAGTCTTGTAGACGAAAACTAAATAAACCAGGGAGGAAAGTAGCACCGGACACGAGGAATCCGTTGTGAAGACAGGGGGACCATCCCCTAAGGCTAAATACTAACATGTGACCGATAGCGAACAAGTACCGTGAGGGAAAGGTGAAAAGAACCCCGAAAGGGGAGTGAAACAGAACCTGAAACCTAGCGCCTACAAGCAGACAGAGGACAAGAGTCTGATGTCGTACCTTTTGTAGAATGGGCCAGCGAGTTATTGTAATAAGCAAGGTTAAATCTTTAAGAGATGGAGCCAAAGCGAAAGCGAGTCTTAATAGGGCGAAAAAGTTTGTTGCAATAGACCCGAAACCGGGTGATCTATCCATGGTCAGAGTGAAGGTGAAGTAAAATTCACTGGAGGCTCGAACCGGGTACGGTTTAAAACGTATCGGATGAACTGTGGATAGGGGCGAAAAACCAAACGAACTCGGATATAGCTGGTTCTCCTCGAAATAGCTTTAGGGCTAGCCTTTGATAAAGATTTAAGGAGGTAGAGCACTGAATGGTCTAGGGCGGGTTACCGTACCAAAACCTATCAAACTCCGAATGCCAAAAAATCAGATCAAGGAGTCAGACTTAGGGGGATAAGCTTCTAAGTCGAAAGGGAAACAGCCCAGACCGACAGCTAAGGTCCCAAAATCTGGATTAAGTGGAAAAGGATGTGAATCTACTAAGACAACCAGGACGTTGGCTTAGAAGCAGCCATGCATTTAAAGAATGCGTAATAGCTCACTGGTCAAGTGGGTTTGCGCCGAAAATGAACGGGGCTAAAATCCAGTACCGAAGCTTCGGATTGATAGAGGAATTAAA
>NZ_GG666322.1 GCF_000159095.1 Anaerococcus tetradius ATCC 35098
TTGCATACATATTACGAGGATTAATTTATTTAGACATCTAAAATGGCTACTTTCAAATGCAACAAATAACATAAACCAGATTGCAAAGGCAACTAATACCACTGGTGTTATTTACAAGAAAGATATTGATTATATGAGAGAAAAAATAGAAAAATTGGCAAAAGAAATATGGCAGATCCATTCCCCACTTCTTAATAAATTAAAAGAAAGTTCTGGTGATTAGTATGGTAATTACAAAAAAGAACACCCTTATGCAAGAGTATTCTTTAAATAAAGAACAATTTTCTGACCTTGTTCAGTATAGAAAAAACTATGAAAATTATTATGGGAAGGAAGTGGAGAGATAAAAAATTGAAAAAATAATTTTTTTCTGGTATAAATATTATTGTAGAAAATTTACAAATAATTACCCGAGGAGGTAAAATATGAAAATCTTTGAATCAATAAAAAATAGATGGAAAAAATTCTTGAAAAATCTAGCAGAAGAAAATAAAAAATCTTTTGGAAATGAAAAATTAGATTGTTGTTCAATGAACAAAAGAGAATATAAATAAAGAAAAAAATGACCATGGCGGAGACTGTGTAAAATTTTGTGTATAGAAACCTCCTGATTAGGGTAAGTAAAAACTAATCAGGAGGAATTTTTATGCCAAAAAAAGACCAGAAACAAAAAGAAGCAAAAATGTTAATTGAAGAATATCATACTCAAAGCGCACAAGATATTCAAGAAGCTCTAAAAGACCTTCTAGGCGATACAATGGAAGAACTTTTAAAAGCAGAATTAGATTAGCATTTACACTATGAATATGGAGAAAAACCACTATCATTAAATACAAGAAATGGTACTAGTAAAAAAACAGTTAGATCATCATATGGACATATAGAATGCGAGGCTGGGATCAAATCTTATCCCAATTATCAATATTTTTTGAAGAAAGGTTTTAATTAAGATAAAAATTTAGTATGAAATCGGTTGCAAATTTTCATGAAAATTTGACGGTTTATTAAAGTTGTGTACAATTAAAAAAACTCCATTCCTATAGGACTGGACAAATATTGATACATAAAAAATGTATCAACTCTTACCCTTATATCAGGATTTAGGTTGATACACAAAATTATTTATAGACCCGCAAAAACGGCTATGAGCATTAAACTCATAGCCTTTCTACTTGCCACCTAAAGACTCTCTAAATCAGTTTTCTAAAATCCCTAATTCAATGAGCCTTTATGCAAGAGTATTCTTTGAATAAA
>NZ_GG666321.1 GCF_000159095.1 Anaerococcus tetradius ATCC 35098
TCCACCTAAACACTTCACTGAAGACACACTCTTAAAAGCAATGGAAATAGCTGGGAATGATGAATTAGTTAAGGATGTTGAAGTTGAGAGAAAAGGACTTGGTACTCCTGCTACAAGAGCGGGAATAATAGAAAATTTGATATACAAAGGTTATATAAAAAGAGAAAAGAAAAATCTAATATCAACTAGAAAGGGATTAAACCTAGTGACTATAGTTATAGATGAGTTTAAATCTCCAAAGACAACAGCAAAATGAGAAATGAGATTAAGTGATATAGCAAAGGGTAAGGAATATAAAGAGAATTTTTTAAAAGAAATTGAAGAAGAAATAAAAAATACTATATGTAAATATTATAAGTAAATTGATTATAAAAACTTGAATATAATTATAGGAATTAAGAAAGGAATGATTTATGAAAGAAATAGGGTATAATATAAGTGATAAACGAGTAGGCATTAGGAAATTTGCTTATTTGACATTACTATAAATATACGTTATACTCTTATCAGATAAAGATGGTGTCCCGCTACCGTTAAAGGTGGAGCATTAAAGAAGGTGTATCACTACCTACATCCCAAAGGTAAAATATTAAAGCAAACAGAGAGGTTAAAACCTTTCTATTTTTTTATTCCAATTTCTTCTGCAAAGGAAAAACACAAAAAATGGAAGAATGTTTCTGATGAGCATTTTTTAATTTATGAAGTGATCGATAATAGTATTACTATAGATGGAGATATTTACAAATATTATTCTGATAAAGAAAAATGCACATAATATCTATATTGGATATTAAGAAAATGATTCCTGTACCGGCTGATTGTTATGAAAGAATTGAATTTAATGAGCTTGAGGATATCAGATATAAAGACTTATTTCAAAAAGAATATGCTTTTTGTTTAAAGGTAAAAACAAAGGTCTTGATAAAGGTAGAAAAAATATACCAAAAGCAAAAGAAAACAGGAATTATAAGAAGAGCAAATTGTAATTTTTCAAAGTTAGAAAAAGCAATGTTGGATTGGAAGCAATAGGATAAAGGCAGTTAAAGCGATTTGAAAAGTAAAAAATTCTAATCGTTTTTTAGTACCATAAATAGTGTAAGAAAGGAAGTAATTCCTATCTTGCACTATTTTTTATTGCAATAAAAAGATAGAGTAAATGACATGCTAAAGTTATCTTTTGCTTACAGAAATTTAAAAAATAGAAAGAAATAAAGTTTAATAAATAAATATATAAAAATTTAGTTCATTTTTATCACTATAATGAGGAGGGATAAAATGCCAAGATATGATATAGTAGATTTAAGCAGAA
>NZ_GG666320.1 GCF_000159095.1 Anaerococcus tetradius ATCC 35098
GAAAAGATATATGAGGGCAAGAGGAAAAAATAATAAGTATTTACAAGAAGGTACAGGAGCTAAAAGACAGAGCATAAATGAAGCAAGAGAGTATGGAGAATATATAGGAGATAATGTCCCTAAGTTTAGAAACAATAGAGATATTTGGACTATTAACACCAGTGCATTTAAAGGAAAACACTATGCGGTATTTCCACCAAAACTGGTAGAACTTTGTATAAAAGCAGGATGTCCTAAAAAAGGCTTAATTCTTGATCCCTTTATGGGTTCAGGAACTGTTGGAATGGTAGCTATTAGGATGGATAGAGAATATATTGGAATTGACATAAACAAAGACTACTGTCAAATAGCTAAAGAAAGGATAGAGAAAAATATGAAATAGGAGGTATGTATGAAAAAGAAAGGGAAAGTAAACCCAAGAGATGTACCAAAGACCAAGCTTATATCAGAAAAGAAAGAAGAAAGCAATGAAAAATTCAGTAATACAGAGATACCATCAGATTTTTCAAAAAAAGAAATAAATAAAGTAAAAAGCAGGAACAACATAGACAATAATGTTGAAAACTCTAAATATTACTCAGATCATTTGCAAGAAAATAGTCAGGATTTATTCAAAGAAAAAGAAAAGCCAAATAGAGAAAGAAGACAAAGAAAAATCCATGAGGAAAAATTTGCAGAAGCCTCCTATCATAATGAATATCAGCCGGAATATTCGCAACGGCAGCATAGAAAAATGGAAGAAAATGAGGAAAGTAGATATGGTGAATATCACGGGCAAGAAACAGAATATAGGCTAAGTAATTTTAAAGAAGATTTTAATGATGGAGTAATTTCAACTAACTCTAATATAAAAAGTAGCATTTCTCCCCAAAAAAATTGCAAGGGGAATAGTAATTTAAAATTGAAGAAAAACGTTGAGAGTGAAAGTTTTAATGATGTGCCAGATAAAAAAATAAGGAGATTTAGAAAAGAAGATAAGAATTTTAATAGAGAGGTAAGTTCAACATATGATCCATTATCACAGGACTCAGATAATGATGGTGTAATAGATCGCTATGACATTAACTTTAGTGATAGCAATGTATCCTATAGGGATACAAGAGATGACTATAAGTATTTACCATCTTCTGATGTGCAAAGAAAAAATTGGGATGGTTATTCTATTCTTGGTAAGAAAGGGAAAGAAAGCTTTCAAAAAAACACCTTTAAAAAACTTTATCAATCTCAAAGTCAGTTTAAGGATAAAGGGGAAAAAGCAGAATTAAAATCTTTAAATGGGAAGTTTAGAAGAAAAGATCTATCATATAAGGCAAATGAAGAAGATAAAAAAATAATTCAAGACC
>NZ_GG666319.1 GCF_000159095.1 Anaerococcus tetradius ATCC 35098
GATCTTGAATTATTTTTTTATCTTCTTCATTTGCCTTATATGATAAGTCTTTTCTTCTAAACTTCCCATTTAAAGATTTTAATTCTGCTTTTTCCCCTTTGTCCTTAAACTGACTTTGAGATTGATAAAGTTTTTTTAAGGTGTTTTTTTGAAAGCTTTCTTTCCCTTTATTACCAAGAATAGAAGAACCATCCCAATTTTTTCTTTGCACATCAGAAGATGGTAAATACTTATAGTCATCTCTTGTGTCCCTATATGATACATTGCTATCACTAAAGTTCATGTCATAGCGATCTATGACACCATCATTATCTGAGTCCTGCGATAAGGGATCATATGTTGAACTTACCTCTATATTAAAATTCTTATCTTCTTCTTTTCTAAATCTCCTTATTTTTTTCTCTTGCACGCCATTAAAACTTTCACTCTCAATGTTTTTCTTCCATTTTAAATTACTATTCCCCTTGTAATTTTTTTGGGGAGAAGTGCTACTTTTTAAATTAGAGCTAGTTGAATTTGGTCTATCATTAAAATCTTCTTTAAAGTTACTTAGCCTGTATTCTGTTTCTTGCCCGTAATATTCACCATATCTACTTTCCTCATTTTCTTCCATTTTTCTATGCTGCTGTTGCGAATATTCTGGCTGATATTCATTATGATAGAAAGTTTCTGAAAATTTTTCCTCATGGTTTTTTCTTTGTCTTCTTCCTCTATTTGACTTATCTTTTTCGTTGAGTAAATCCTGACTATTTTCTTGCAAATGAGATGAATAATACTTAGAGTTTTCATCATTATTGTCTATGTTATTCCTGCTTTTTACTTTATTAATTTCTTTTTTTGAAAAATCTGATGTTCTCTCTGTACTACTGAATTTTTCATTGCTTTCTTCTTTCTTTTCTGATATAAGCTTGGTCTTTGGTACATCTCTTGGGTTTACTTTCCCTTTCTTTTTCATATATACCTCCTACTTCATATTTTTCTCAATCCTTTCTTTAGCTATTTGACAGTAGTCTTTGTTTATGTCAATTCCAATATATTCTCTGTCCATCCTAATAGCTACCATCCCAACAGTTCCTGAACCCATAAAGGGATCAAGAATTAAGCCTTTTTTAGGGCATCCTGCTTTTATACAAAGTTCTACCAGTTTTGGTGGAAATACCGCATAGTGTTTTCCTTTAAACGCACTGGTGTTAATAGTCCAAATATCTCTATTGTTTCTAAACTTAGGGACATTATCTCCTATATATTCTCCATACTCTCTTGCTTCATTTATGCTCTGTCTTTTAGCTCCTGTGCCTTCTTGTAAATACTTATTATTATTTCCCCTTGCCCTCATATATCTTTTTT
>NZ_GG666318.1 GCF_000159095.1 Anaerococcus tetradius ATCC 35098
ACCTCCTCTATCTTTCTTGTCCTTTTTCAGTTTTTTCTTGATTTTTATCTTTTTCTTCTTCTGATTTAAATTTTGATATTTGTCCCAATATTGATGGTTTCTCTTCCCTTGCGTGAAGATTATCCTCTACATCATAAGTTGATTCAAAGTAATCACTATCTTTAAAATCATTGTCATACCTATCTGGTATTCCATCATTGTCAAGATCTTTTGCAAGTGGATCATAGAAGTTTCCATCATCATCTATTTCTAAACCTAAAGCTTGTTTTAAATCTTCTTCATCTACTGATACCAGATCATCAAAACTTGACATCTTTATGGATTCAGTCATGTCTTTAAGAGCTTGTGAATTAGATATATCTTCTTCTACAAAAGATTCTGTTCTAATAGCTACATCATCCACATACTGAGTCCATGTTTTTTCTTCCAAATTTACCTCATATTGAATAGAATGCTTACCATCTGGTGTTTCTGTATAGGCAAGTCCTATATGACTTAAATCAGGATATAGTTTGTCAAAGTCTTCATAGCTATTAGATTCTGAAAACTCATAGTTAGAATAATCAACTATCGCCCTCTTTAAATCTTCTAATAATGGTGATTGGTTTTCTAATTCTTCTACTTCTCCCATATCTAAAAGTTTATTAATCTCAGCTAGTCTTAGAGTCTTATCCCTTAACTCATCTGCTTTTTCAAATGGTTTAGTTAATTCTACTTTGGCATTTTCTAAAGATTCTTTATAGTTTTCAAGGTTTTGATTTAACCTTTCAAGTCTTGAAGGCATTTTTTCAATGGCATTATCCAGTCTTGTTATATTGCCATCAGTAGAGTTTGATAACTCTCCGAAGTATTCTGCTTTTCCTAGAAGTTTAAAGGTGTGAGTATTAGTCATAAAATTATATGAAACTTGTAAGTCTAAATTTCTATATTTACCAATAACCTTGCTATCATTTATCTTTACCTTTTTTATTTCTTCTAATAGCTTCTCTCCAGCTTCTTTCTTATCTAAAATTTTATTTTCTCCAAGACTTATTGAAGTAAATTTGCTATCTACTTCTCCTAATTTTTCAACACTTGCAATATCATCTTTAACTGCTTGTATTTCCATTTCAGTTTTTAAAATACTTTGAGGATAAATTTTATTTACCTTATCTTCAAGCTTGTATTTATTAGATTTATAGTTTGCTTCAAGCATTTTTAGCTTTGTAACTTCGTTATCTAAATCCATTTTTTCTTTAATTAGAGGATTTCCAGTAGCTAAAGCCTTAATTTCTGAATAAGATAGACTTGCCTCATCAACATCTTCTGCAACACGCACAGGTGTCTTACTTGTCATTATTTGGGATATGAATTTTTGCTTATTCTCTATTGTCTGCCACAAA
>NZ_GG666317.1 GCF_000159095.1 Anaerococcus tetradius ATCC 35098
TTTATGGCAGACAATAGAAAATAAGCAGAAATTCATTTCTCAAATTATGACTTCAAAAACTCCTGTAAGAGTTGCAGAAGATGTGGATGAAGCAAGTCTATCTTATTCAGAAATCAAGGCTTTAGCTACTGGCAATCCTCTAATTAAAGAAAAAATGGATTTAGATAACGAAGTTACAAAACTAAAAATGCTGGAAGCAAACTACAAGTCTAATAAATATAAGCTTGAGGATAAGGTAAATAAAATTTATCCTCAAAGTATTTTAAAAACTGAAATGGAAATACAAGCAGTTAAAGAAGATATTGCAAGTGTTGAAAAATTAGGAGAAGGAGATAGGAAATTTACTTCAATCAGTCTTGGTGGAAATAAAATTTTAGATAAGAAAGAGGCTGGAGAAAAGCTATTAGAAGAAATAAAAAAGGTAAAGATAAATGATAGCAAGGTTATTGGTAAATATAGAAATTTAGACTTACAAGTTTCATATAACTTTATGACTAATACTCACACCTTTAAACTTCTAGGAAAAGCAGAATACTTCGGAGAGTTATCAAACTCTACTGATGGCAATATAACAAGACTGGATAATGCCATTGAAAAAATGCCTTCAAGACTTGAAAGGTTAAATCGAAACCTTGAAAACTATAAAGAATCTTTAGAAAATGCCAAGGTAGAATTAACTAAACCATTTGAAAAAGCAGATGAGTTAAGGGATAAGACACTAAGACTAGCTGAGATTAATAAACTTTTAGATATGGGAGAAGTAGAAGAACTAGAAAACCAATCACCACTATTAGAAAATTTAAAGAGGGCGATAGTTGATTATTCTAATTATGAGTTTTCAGAATCTAATAGCTATGAAGACTTTGACAAACTATACCCTGATTTAAGCCATATGGGACTTGCCTATACAGAAACACCAGATGGGAAGCATTCTATTCAATATGAGGTAAATTTGGAAGAAAAAACATGGACTCAGTATGTAGATGATGTAGCTATTAGAACAGAATCTTTTGTAGAAGACGGTATATCCAACTCACAAGCTATTAAAGATATGACTGAAGCCATAAAGATGTCTAGCTTTGATGATATGGTATCAGTAGATGAAGAAGATTTAAAACAAGCTCTAGGACTAGAAATAGATGATGATGGAAACTTCTATGATCCACTAGCAAAAGATCTTGACAATGATGGAATACCAGATAGGTATGACAATGATTTTAAAGATAGTGATTACTTTGAATCAACTTATGATGTAGAGGATAATCTTCATGCAAGGGAAGAGAAACCATCAATATTGGGACAAATATCAAAATTCAAATCGGAAGAAGAAAAAGATAAAAATCAAGAAAAAAACGAAAAAGGACAAGAAAGATAGAGGAGGG
>NZ_GG666316.1 GCF_000159095.1 Anaerococcus tetradius ATCC 35098
ACCACCTAAACACTTCACTGAAGACACACTATTAAAAGCTATGGAAATAGCTGGAAATGATGAATTAGTTAAGGATGTCGAAGTTGAAAGAAAAGGACTTGGTACTCCTGCTACAAGAGCGGGAATAATAGAAAATTTGATATACAAAGGTTATATAAAAAGAGAAAAGAAAAACCTAATATCAACTAGAAAGGGATTAAACCTAGTTACTATAGTTATAGATGAGTTTAAATCTCCAAAGACAACAGCAAAATGGGAAATGAGATTAAGTGATATAGCAAAAGGTAAGGAAGATAAAGAGAATTTTTTAAAAGAAATTGAAGAAGAAATAAAAAATACTATAGGTAAATATTATAAGTAAATTAATTATAAAAAATTGAATACGGTTATAGGAATGAAGAAAGGAGTGATTTATGAAAGAAATAGGGTATAATATAAGTGATAAAAGAGTAGCAATTAGGAAATTTACTGATTTGACATAACTATAAATATACGTTATACTCTTATCAGATAAAGATGGTGTCCCGCTACCGTTAAAGGTGGAACATTAAAGAAGGTGTCTCACTACCTACATCCCAAAGGTGAAGCATTAAAGCAAACAGAGAGGATAAAACCTCTCTGTTTTTTTAGGATAAAACAATGCTAGAAGTTATAAAATATGGATTTTATACTGTAAACTCTGATTACCTTGAATATCTAAATAAAGTAGATTCAGAAGTATATTACAATCTATCGTATAGAAACAGTATAAAACCATTTGTTGGAATTATTGTTGGTATAGAAAATTATAATTATTTTATTCCAATTTCTTCTGCAAAGGAAAAACACAAAAAATGGAAGAATGTTTCTGATGAGCATTTTTTAATTTATGAAGTGATCGATAATAGTATTACTATAGATGGAGATATTTACAAATATTATTCTGATAAAGAAAAATTGCACATATTATCTATATTGGATATTAAGAAAATGATTCCTGTACCGACTGATTGTTATGAAAGAATTGATTTTAACGAACTTGAAGATATCAGATATAAAGACTTATTTCAAAAAGAATACGCTTTTTGTTTAAAAATAAAAACAAAGGTCTTGATAAAGGTGGAAAAAATATACAAAAAGCAAAAGAAAACAGGAATTATAAGAAGAGCAAATTGCAATTTTTCAAAGTTAGAAAAAGCAATGTTGGATTGGAAGCAATAGAATAAAGGCAGTTAAAGCGATTAGAAAAGTAAAAAAAATCTTATCGCCTTTTTATTGAAATAAAAAGATAGTGTAAATAACAATTTAAAGTTATCTTTTGCTTACAGAAATTTAAAAAATAGAAAGAAATAAAGTTTAATAAATAAATATATAAAAATTTAGTTCATTTTTATCACTATAATGAGGAGGGATAAAATGCCAAGATATGATATAGTAGATTTAAGCAGAT
>NZ_GG666315.1 GCF_000159095.1 Anaerococcus tetradius ATCC 35098
AGGTATTCTATCTACTATGCAAGCTTAGATAAAAGACAATCAACCATATTTGCTTTTTTAAATAATGCATTTGAAAAATTAGGAGGGGTGCCTAGGGTAATATTAACAGATAATCTAAAAACAGTTATGGATAGGCCAAGAAGCGAATACTACAAAGGCAGTATTAATAGCAAGTTTTATCAATTTGCTAAGGATTATGGTTTTAAAGTCCAACCATGTATAGCTAAAAGACCACGAACAAAGGGCAAAGTTGAGAGTCAAATGAAGATATTAGATGAATTAGATGCCTATCAAGGAAAGTTATCATACAAAGACCTAATTGATAAAGTTGAGATGATAAATTTAAGAAAAAATATGACCATACATCAAGGAACATCAAAAACACCAATATCCTTGTTAGAAAAAGACAAAGGCTCCCTAAAACCTCTTCCATCAAAAGAAATCAGGAGCCAATATCAGAACCATCAAAGCATTGTCAAAGTTAATGAATCTTCGATGATATCATACAAGTCTAACCAATATTCTCTACCTACTGAATACATAGGAAAGACAGTAATACTACAAGTAGAAGATAACTACCTGTACCTGTATGATACCACAAAGTTAATAGTTAAGCATAGAATTACAGATAAAAAGTTAAACTATCTTAATGAACATTATCAAGAAATAACTAGGAAGACAATGCCCTACAAAGATGAAATAGACATAAAAGAATTTTCAAAAGAAAACTTAAAAAAGATAGGAGGCTTGTTTGATAGTTAAAGAAACCAGTAATTACCTAAGATTAAAAGATAACTTAGAGTACCTAAAATTAAAACAATTCACCATACACATAGACGAATTTCTAGCAGATAGAAATACATCCTTAGTAGAAGCCTTGTTAAAATTAACAGATTATGAAGTAGATACAAAAAGAATAAATGCAGCCAATCAGATGGTAAAAACCGCAGCCTTTCCTGCCTTAAAAGACATAACAAGCTTTGATTTCACCTTTCAGCCAAGCATAGATGAAAGGCAAATAAAAGATCTATGCCAATTAGGCTTTCTAGAAAACAATGAAAACATAGTCTTTCTAGGATCAAGTGGAGTAGGAAAAACACATCTATCAATATCAATAGGCATAGAGGCAGCAAGACAAAGATATTCAACCTACTTTATCAAATGTTCAAATTTACTAGAAAATCTAAAAAAGGCCAAAGATGAGAATAGGTTAGAAGCAAGACTAAAACATTATGCTTCTTACAGACTCTTGATAATAGATGAATTAGGATACCTACCTATTAGTGAAGGCGATGAAAGATTACTATTTCAGCTAATAGATAGGAGATATGAGAAAAAATCGACAATAGTATCAACAAACATAAATTTTTCAGATTGGGAAAGTATATTCTATGACGTAAGAATAGCAAATGCAATACTAGATAGAATTCTTCACCATTGCTCTATAATTCAGATACTAGGGGAATCTTATAGGCTAAAGGATATTGTTAAGAGTGAGTAAATTGTACATTCTTATCTAGCCAGAAGTGTACATTTTTATATTGACATTTATAG
>NZ_GG666314.1 GCF_000159095.1 Anaerococcus tetradius ATCC 35098
TTTAAAACCTCTATCAGTGGTAGAGGAGCATTGTATAAGCGAAGAAGCATAAGCGTAAGCATATGTGGAGCCTATACAAGAGAGAATGCTGGCATGAGTAGCGAGAAGGGATGTGAGAATCATCCCCGTCGAAACCCTAAGGATTCCTGAGCAAGGCTCGTCCCCTCAGGGTAAGTCGGGACCTAAGGTAAGGCCGAAAGGCGTAGCCGATGGACAACAGGCTTAAATTCCTGTACCGCTTAAAGTCGCTAAGAGATGTGATGACGCAAGAGGATCAACTAGCTAGCAGATGGAATTGCTAGTCTAAAAAGTAAGGCTGTTATGTAGGCAAATCCGCATAACCAAAGGCTAAGCTTTGATAGCCATCGAAAACACAAGTAGAGAAGTAGAGAAATTCAAATTGCCAAGAAAAGTCACTATCAAGACCAAAGCGCCCGTACCAAAACCGACACAGGTAGGGAGGTAGAGAATACCAAGACGCGCGGAAGAACCTTTGTTAAGGAACTCGGCAAAATGTCCCCGTAACTTCGGGAGAAGGGGAGCCAGAGCGATCTGGCCACAGAAACCAGGCCCAAGCGACTGTTTACCAAAAACACAAGTTTCTGCAAAATCGAAAGATGAAGTATAGGAGCTGACACCTGCCCGGTGCTGGAAGGTTAAGGGGAAGAGTTAGTCGTAAGACGAAGCTTAGAACTTAAGCCCCAGTAAACGGCGGCCGTAACTATAACGGTCCTAAGGTAGCGAAATTCCTTGTCGGGTAAGTTCCGACCCGCACGAAAGGTGTAACGATTTGGGCACTGTCTCAACAAAGGATCCGGTGAAATTGTAGTAGTCGTGAAGATGCGACTTACCCACGCTAGGACGGAAAGACCCCGTGGAGCTTTACTGTAGGCTGATATTGGACTTTGAGATTAGACGTACAGGATAGTTGGGAGACGAAGACACTTGAACGCCAGTTTAGGTTAAGTCAACCTTGGGATACCAACCCTCTAATATTAAAGTTCTAACGATAACCCTTGAATCAGGGTATCGGACATTGTCAGTTGGGCAGTTTGACTGGGGCGGTCGCCTCCCAAAAAGTAACGGAGGCGTTCAAAGGTTCGCTCAGAATGGACGGAAACCATTCGAAGAGTACAAAGGCAGAAGCGAGCTTAACTGCAAAACCTACAAGTTGCGCAGAGTAGAAATACGGACTTAGTGATCCGGTGGTTCCGCATGGAAGGGCCATCGCTCAACGGATAAAAGCTACCCCGGGGATAACAGGCTTATCTCCCCCAAGAGTCCACATCGACGGGGAGGTTTGGCACCTCGATGTCGGCTCGTCTCATCCTGGGGCTGAAGTAGGTCCCAAGGGTTGGGCTGTTCGCCCATTAAAGAGGCACGCGAGCTGGGTTCAGAACGTCGTGAGACAGTTCGGTCCCTATCCAGCGTGGGCGTAAGAAATTTGAGAGGATCTGTCCTTAGTACGAGAGGACCGGGATGGACACACCGCTGGTGTACCAGTTGTTCCGCCAGGAGCATAGCTGGGTAGCTACGTGTGGAATTGATAAGTACTGAAAGCATCTAAGTACGAAGCAGGCCTCAAGATAAGATTTCTAAGAGTAGGTAAAGAAAATACCTTTGATAGGTCCAAGGTGTAAGTGCAGTAATGTATTAAGCTAATGGATACTAAACTTT
>NZ_GG666313.1 GCF_000159095.1 Anaerococcus tetradius ATCC 35098
AATCTATACTCGATACTTTCATCTAATTTAGTCAATTTCTCTGTATAGTTTTTTCTAAAAAGTTGATATTCTTCTTTACTAATAACATCTTCTTTTAGATCAAGGTATAGGGAAGATAAGAGTTCTTCTGTCATTGCTTTTTCTCGTTTTAGTATAGGAATTTGATTGTCTTTCAAATTTTTATTTATATCTATACGCTGAACTTTAGAATATAGATTTTCATTAAATTCAATGTAGGACTTCATTATTTTAGATACTGCTTTTATCAAGGTTTTTTCTTTTATGCTGTGTCTTGTGCAAGATTTTTCCTTGTTGTACTTTGAACAGATATAGAATATCTCTTCTCTTTTTTTATACTTTACAGTCCTTCTAATCAAAGAACTTCCACATTCTTTACAAAAAAGCATTCCTGTAAAAATATTAATTTTGTCCTTTCCACGAGAGTTATTCAAATCTCTTTTAAGCATCGTATTTGCAATAGTAAAAACTTCTTTACTTATAATTGCTTCATGGGTATTTTCTGCTCTTATCCATTCTTCTTTCTCTTTTTCTATCTGCTTTTTATTTTTGTAACTTAAAGTAACACTCTTTCCTTGTAAGGTATTTCCAATATATACTTCATTTTCTATAATTCTATTTACTGTCTTTGCTGACCAAGTTCCACCTTTTGTATTTTGAAATCCATTACACTTAAATCCTTGACTTTCTTTATATTTTCTTGGAGTTAAAACTCCTAAATGATTTAGTTCATCTGCAATTGCCTTTGAGGAATATCCCAAGAGTTTCATATCAAATATATTTTTGATAATATCCGATATCTCTTTATCAATCACTAACTTGTTTTTATTCTCCTCAGACTTTTTATATCCATAAGGTGCAAAAGCACTGATAAAGTCTCCTTTTTCTCTTTTTATCTTTTGAGAGCTTTTTACCTTATTGGAAATATCTCGGCAATAACTATCATTGATGAAGTTTTTTATAGGAAGTATAAGGTGTGTATCATTTATATCTGCACTTTTACTATCGTAATTGTCATTTACTGATATAAATCTTATACCGTTTTCTGGAAATATTCTTTGAATATATTTTCCTGCTTCTATATAATCTCTTCCGAATCTCGATAAGTCCTTTACAATAATTGTATTAAACTTTCTAGCATAGGCATCCTTTATCATTTCTTTAAAATTGGGACGATCAAAATTTGCACCTGAATATCCATCATCTACATACTCTTTGACTATTGGAATTTGATTTCTTCTTGCATAAGAGTTTATAATTTCTCTTTGATTGGATATCGAGTTACTTTCTGTTTTTTCGCCATCTTCTTTTGATAATCTTAAATACATAACTGCCAAATTTTCTTTTGGTAAATTGTTTTTAAACATAAAAAAGCCTCCTTTAGTTCAATTTACATACAATAAATCAAACCAAGGTTAGGCTTCCACAAAAATATTATAACGCTCCTTATATTTTTTGTCAGCCCCTAATAGACAGAAAATTTTTCTTTGATGTATTCCTCTACTAAATTTTCTAAACTAAATCCATTCTCATTAAATTTAACTTCTATATTCCAACCATCAATTTGATTTATCATCTGTTTATCTTTTTTATCTGTTTTCATTTCTGTATTTATATTATGTTCATCACACATAATACCTTCTCCTTATCTTCAATATTTTTAAGTTTTTTGACATTAACAGGCGTGTAGGTCACGACATTGGAATTTCACCACCGCCCCTTTTCAAGATGAGCCGGCAACAACTGTAGAAGTATCATTATCCCCATTTGCTTCAATGCATCAGTTTCCTAGGCTGAATATATAATTTCTTTTTGTCGCTCGTTTTCTTTTATCCTTCTTTTAACTAGAGTATTTATTTAAACCGAAACTCTTATCAGCAGAAAAGTCATGGCGAAGAAATTATAAAGCTCCACAAATGGTTAATGTCCTGTCTTGGTCTATTCAGTTGTCAAGGTTCAAATCTATATATAACGAGGTTTTAAAAGTCCCTCTATATATAA
>NZ_GG666312.1 GCF_000159095.1 Anaerococcus tetradius ATCC 35098
AAAAGGGGCTGTTGCAAAAGTCCTGACATAGAAAAAAGACGAGGAAACTAAACATCCTCGTCTTTTTCTGATACAATGTATTTATGAAAACCTTTAGTAATACATCATCATTAACTAATTTTACACTAGTTGATGATACAATTCAATTAAAATTAAACATAAATACAGAAATATACGTCCAAGATGATATAAAACTAAGGCTTGTAAAAAATATAATTGAAAGGATAAATCTAACAGAACTAAAAAAAGTCTACTCATCATCTGGAAGAAAACCAACTGTAAATCCAGTAACCATGCTTCAAATAATAATCTTCTGCTATTCAGAAGGAATATTTTCATCAAGGGAAATAGAAAAATCATGCAAATATGATCTAAGAATAAAATACCTTCTAGATGAACAAACTCCACCAGACCATTCTACCATTAACAGATTTAGGCAAAGGATAGTAGAACTAGCACCTAACTTGTTAAATCAAATGGTCCAAATACTAATAAAAGAAAAACAAATAGACCTATCAAGCATCTATATAGATGGAACAAAGATAGAAGCTTATGCCAACAGATACAGCTTTGTATGGCGAGGAAGCATAGAAAAATGGCAAGAAAAATTAAGAGTAAAAATAATAAAGCACTTTAAATTAAATAAAGACTTAAGTCCATCCCAAGTATTAGAAGTAGTAAAGATAGTATTTAATCAAGTAAGTAAAGAATGCATAGAAAAGAAAATACACTTTGTGTATGGTCAAGGCAAAAGAAAACACCAACTTCAACGAGACTATGAACAATTAAAAGATTGGAAAACCAAGCTAGAAACTTATCAAGAGCATTTAGAAATAATGGGAAATTACAGAAACTCCTACTCAAAAACAGACCATGATGCAACCTTCATGAGAATGAAAGAAGACCACATGAAAAATGGTCAATTAAAGCCAGCCTACAACATCCAACTGGCAAGTACCTCAGGCTTCATCATAGGAGAAAATGTATCCCATCATCCATCTGACATGTACACCCTAAAACCATTCTTAAAAAAGCTACAAGCAAACTATCCAAACAAACTAGACAAAATAGTAGCAGATGCAGGGTATGAAAGCGAAGAAAACTATGTATATCTAGCAGAAAACGAGCTAACATCATACATAAAACCATCAAACTACGAACAATCCAAAACACGAAAATATAAAAAAGAACAAGAATTTAGGGAAAGTCTAATCTACGATGAAAGTCAAGACAAATACATATCAGAAGAAGGTAAAGAATTCATAAGAAGCAATGACAGATACAGAAAAAGAAAAAGTGGATATGTAACAACAACGAAAGTCTACAGATGTTTCAATTGGAACAAAGATGGTCAAAAAACAAAAGGAATCTACATAGCAGAAACCTTCCAAAAATATAGGAAAGAATCCTTAGAAAACATAAGGTCATCCCAAGGAATAGAAGAAAGATTAAACAGATCAATCCAAGCTGAAGGAGCTTTTTCTAAAATAAAGTCAGGACTAAACTACAACAGATTCCACCATAGAGGAAAAGAAAATATAATAAGTGAAATATGTCTCTTATCAATAGCATTAAACTTAAATAAATTAGCGTCAAAAATAGAAAATAAGAACTTAGAAATCATAAAATACAAAGCTGCTTAAGAAAAAAATTTTTAAAAAAGCGAGCTCTATTAATTGAA
>NZ_GG666311.1 GCF_000159095.1 Anaerococcus tetradius ATCC 35098
CACTTACTGTGCTTGCTATTAAAGTTATAAGCGTTAAGCTATTAAAGTTATAAGCGTTAAGCGTTTATTCAGTTTTATTAATTATACCGCATTTATTGAAGTTAATAAACAATATAAGATAAACTTCAAGGAATATTCTAAAAATTACTTTTAAATAAGGATTTTTATAAGTATAATGAAATAGTGTAAATATTAAGGAAATCATATTCTAAGTTCTTTAATTTCGTATTTACTAAATTTGGATCTAATTATTTTTATTTTGAGGGAGGGGTAATCTATTCTACACAGGGAATTTGCAGAGGAAAATTATTTAGAAGCTATATATATTTTATCTTTGGAAAAAGAGGAAGTAAGAAATATGGATCTTGCTAATTACTTAGAATATAAAAGACCTACTGTTACAAGAATGCTAAAAAAACTTGAAAATAAAGGGCTGATTATTTATGGTGAAGATAAAATAATTCGTTTAACAGAGGAGTCAAAAATATTTTGCGAAAAAATGTATACAAGGCATAAATATTTGACGGACGTATTTATAAGACTTGGAATAGATGCAAAAAATGCTGAAGACGAAGCTTGTCTTATAGAGCATGTTATTTCTGATGAAACTTTTGAAAAATTAAAAAAACATTTCGATTACAATTTATAATAAATAGCATAGATGACTCGCATAATGAGATATCTATGCTATTTTTATCTTTAAAATTATTTTTTTAAAAACATCTTAATGCTATTGATAAAAGCTATCAAATAGTATATAATAGTTTTGAGTTAGCCGATACTAACAGAAAATAAATAAAAAGGTGAATTTATGTCAAAAAACTTTGAAATACTAAATAAAGAAATTAATGAAAATAATATAATAGCAAATCTTTTTATATTCCCATTTGCAGGTGGCGGGGTGTCTGCCTTTAGAAAATGGAAAGATGAATTTGAAGATATAAAATTACTTGTTGCCCAGTATCCAGGAAGAGAAAACAGGTTTTCTGAAAATGCTATAAGTGACATTAACATCTTAGTGGATAGTTTATTTGAAGACATGAAAGAAAGTTTTGATTTTAGAAAACCTTATTATTTATTTGGACACAGTATGGGAACAAAAATAGTTTATGAAATAGCTTTAAAGATCAAAAATTCAAGATATGCAAATCCAAGAGGAATAATAATTTCTGGTGGACGTGCTCCGATGTATAAAGAACCAAATCCAATTTATCACCTTGATGATGACGGGTTTATAGAAGGCTTAAGAAGATATGAAGGAACACCAAAAGAAATTTTAGACAATAAGGATTTAATTTCTATTTTCTTGCCAACACTTAGGGCAGATTTTGTAATAGATGAAGACTATCAAGACACAAAATTTGAGAAATTAGAATCACCTATACTAGGTCTTATGGGAGATAAAGATCAAGAAATGACTTTAGATGAACTTATAAAATGGCAAGATTATACCACAAAAGAATTCACTTATAGATACATCGATGGCAAGCATATGTTTGTCAATACATCTCCTGAAAGTGTCATTAAAGAGATAAAAGAGTTTATAAAAGTAAATGAAAATTGAAGAATATGAAATAAGAAAAATTAATGATTTTCTTACTTTAGAAGATTTAAAAGATAAATTAGCTAGTAATAATTTAATACTAATTAAGGCTTATACAGATAAATTATTAGAAGAAAAATTACTTCCTTACTTAACTAAAGAGGAGATAATAAAATCAGAAGATTATACATCAGAAATAGCAAAAATTAATTATCTAGCATCAAGGGCAATACTTAATTTGACCTTAAAAGGTTTACTCGAAAAAGGAATTAATGATTTAAGAGTCAAGAGGGATAAAAACAATAAGCCTTATGTAGAAAACACTCTAGGATTAAAGTTTAACATATCCCATACAGAAGACTTGGTCTTGTTAGCTTTTTCTAAAATAGAAGTAGGAATAGATGTTGAAAAAATAAATTATCAATTTGAGTTTAAGGATATATTAGAAAATTGTTTTACTAAAGATGAAATTATAAATATAGATAATAACATAATTAGTTTCTATAGATATTGGACTGCAAAAGAAGCCTATCTTAAATGTGATGGTATTGGTCTTGTAAGGAATTTAAAAGAGATTGAAATAATTTCTTTTGGAAATGAATTTATAGAAATTAATGATAGTAAAAGGAATACAATAAGTAGATTAAAGTCATTAAACTATGATGACAAATATTTCGGGGCAATATGCTTGGAGGAAAATTAATGAACATTGAATTAAAAGAAAAATTAGAAAAAATTTATAATGAACAAGTATGGCCGCATATGACCTTAGGAGAATTTATTGAAGATTGTGCTAAAAAATATGGGGATAAAATTGCCTTAGTAGATGGAGATGTTGAACTTTCATATCAAGAATTAAATAGAAAAGCTTGCCAATATTCCAATGGTTTATTGAAAGCTGGATTTAAAAAGGGAGATAGAATCGTTCTTCAACTTCCTAATTGCCATGAATTTGTTATTATCCTTTTTGCCATGTTTAAGATTGGTTTGATTCCTGTATTATCCCTTCCAGCTCACAGGAAAAATGAAATAAAGGGAATATTAGAAAAATCAGGAGCAAAAGCATATATATCTAAGGGTAACTATCTTGGATTTTCATATGTGGATATGATTAGAGAAGTAAGAGAAGAATTAAACATAGATTTTAAAGTTTATATTCTTGGGGATAATCAAGGATATAAAAATTTTTACAATCTCAATGATAAAGATTATATATATCAACATATAGATGTTGGCTATAAAGAAATAGGATTATTACTTTTATCGGGTGGTACAACTGGGATACCAAAATTGATACCAAGGAGACACTGCGATTATATCTATGTAGCAAAAGAAACGGCAAAGAGATGTAAAATGGATCAAGACAGTATCTATCTAGCTTCTCTTCCTATTGCTCACAACTTTCCTTTATGTTGCCCAGGGATATTAGGGACATTTTTTATAGGAGGCAAAGTTGTTTTGTGCCCAGTAACAAGTCCAGATGAAATCTTGCCTTTAATTGAAGAAGAAAAGGTTACTATAACGGGCTTAGTTCCTGCTATGGCAAATATATGTATAGATTTTATAAAGGAAGATGATTACGATATATCTTCATTAAAGGTCCTTCAAGTTGGAGGATCAGTTTTAGAAGAAAAACTTGCTGAAAAAATAGAAAAAGAATTTGGTTGCAAACTACAACAAATTTTTGGAATAGCTGAAGGTCTGATTATGACAACTTCTTTAGATGATGATAGTAAAACTATATTTACAACTCAAGGTAAGCCTATAAGTGAGTTTGATGAATTGTTAATAGTTGATGAAGATGGAGAAGAGGTCAAAGATGAAGAGTACGGAGAACTCATAGTCAGAGGTTCTTACACAATTTATGGCTATTATAAGCTCCCAGAAGTAAACAAAAAATGCATAGACAAAGATTTATATTTTAAAACTGGAGATAAGGCAAGAAAATTAAAAGATGAGAACTATCAGGTAGTGGGAAGAATTTCAGAAACAATAAATAGGGCTGGAGAAAAGATTACGCCTTCTGAAATTGAAGATATTTTACTATCTAATGAGAATATAGGAGATGTTCAAGTTGTAGGAGTACCCGATGAACTTTTGGGAGAAAAAATAGGAGTATTCATATTAAAAGATGAGAAGGACGAACTCTCATTAGAAGATATCAGGACATTTCTAGTAAACAAGAATGTAGCGGAATTTAAATTGCCAGATTCTATAAAATATATAGATTCATGGCCGCTAACTGCTTTGGGGAAAATTGATAGAAATAAATTAAAAAGAATAGAGTGAAAGGAGCAGAACATGGAATTTGATGCGAGAAAAGAAATTAAACTAATAATTGAAAAATGGTTAAAAGATACCTTGAAGAAATCAGACATAAAAGAAAATGACAATTTAATAGAAAAAGGCTTAAGTTCCATGCAAGTAATGCAACTTTCAGGAATTCTTAAAAAAGAAGGACTTAGAATATCCTTCGCAAAGCTCATTGAGAAGCCTACACTTAATTCATGGTTTGACCTAGTAGCTAATTCAAAAATTATTAAGAAACATTCAAAAGATAATAAGAAATCAAATTATGGCAAAGATTCATTCAATCTTACAGATGTTCAATATTCTTATTTTATAGGCAGAAGTGATGATCAAACTCTAGGTGGAGTAGGTTGTCATGCCTATATTGAAATAGATGGAAAAGATATAGATTATAAAGGATTGAATGATGCATGGAATAAACTTCAATATAGACATCCAATGCTCAGGGCAAGATTCACAGAAGATGGAAAGCAAGAAATATTAGATAAACCTTTTAGTGAAGAAATTGAAGTTTTTGACTTATCTAATTTAGATGAAAAAGAAAGAAAAATTAGATTAGATGAAATACGAAAAAATTTATCGCATAGAAAACTCAGAGTAGAAATGGGAGAAGTCGCAGGATTAAAACTTGCAAATCTGTCACAGAATAGAAATAAAATTTTCTTTGATTTAGATTTACTTGTTGCCGATGTCATGAGTATGAGTATTCTTTTGAAAGAATTAGGAGAATTGTATTTAGGAAAAGAATTAGACAATCTAAACACTTATACCTTTAAAGACTATATAAACAATCTTGAAGTAGACTCTGAAATTTATAAAAAAGACCGAGAGTTTTGGAAAGAAAAAATAGACTCATTTGAGATAGAAAGACCTAATTTACCATTAAAGAAAGCTCCTGAACAAATTAAAGAAACGAGATTTACTAGAAGAAAACGAGTTATTGAAAAAGATAAATGGAGCAAAATAAAAGAGCTTGCAGCAAGCTATAAATCTACTCCATCGATGGTTTTATTAACTGCATATGCTTTAATTCTAGAAAGATGGACTAACCAAGATAAGTTTTTTATAAACTTACCATTATTTAATAGAGATCTTTCAAATGAAAACATGAAAGATATGGTTGCAGACTTTACAAATATCTTATTAGTAGAGCATGAAAGAAAAAATGATACTTCTTTCCTAGAAACTTTGAATAGAATAAGCAAAACCTTTATAGAAAATGTCAGCTATTCATCTTATAGTGGAGTACAAGTTCAAAGAGATATATCAAAATCACAGGGTACAAGCCTTAATGTAGCACCTGTAGTTTTTGCGTGCAACATAGATTATCCACTAGAAACTGAAACTTCAAGTAAAGCTTTGGGCAAAATTACATATATGGTATCACAAACCCCAGGAGTATGGTTAGATTTCCAATCTTATATAAAAGATGGAGATTTAGTATTATGCTGGGACAGTGTAGATGAACTTTTCCCTGAAAAAATGTTAGATGATATGTTAAATTCTTTAGAAGAACAACTTTTAAGACTAACTAAATATGATGATTGGATTGCAAAAAATGAAATTTCAAATAATTATTTACAATATAGAGAGTATAAAGAGTGTAATTTTAATTATAATAAGCATAAAAGTATTTATGCACCTGTAGCTGAAAAGTCGAGAGTTGATGCAATAAATCTAACAGTAACACAAAACAAAATAATTGCTATATGGAAAAAGCATCTAGATATGAGAGAAATATCTATTTATGATAATTATTTTAAAATTGGAGGTGATAGCTTAAAAGCTATGGGTATAATCAATGAAATTAAAAGGGTTTTTAAATTAGAAAACCAAATTTCAATGAACTTAATATTTACAAATCTAACAATAGAAAGAATATCGGATAAGATTGATGAAATTCTTGAAGATATAGAAGTTTATTCAATTTAATAAAAGAAAGGATGGATTTAATGAGTATAACAGAATTACTAGATATTTTAAACAATAAAAATATAGTTGTTTGGAAAGAGGGTTGTAACGTAAAGTTTAAAGCACCTAAGGGGAGTTTAACAGATGAATTAAAAGAACAACTTAAGATTAATAAATCAATGCTTTTAGAATATTTGGATAAAGAAAAAAATGTATATTTTAAAAGAGACGATGTAAATCGTTATGAAGAATTTGATTTAACAGAAATACAGAGTTCATATTTATTGGGAAGAAATAAAGCATTTGAATTGGGTGGCGTGGGTTGCCATGGGTATATGGAAATTGAATATAACGAGCTTTTAGATAAGAAAAAAATAGAGATAGCATGGAATAAAGTCATAAAAAAACACGATATGCTTAGAGCAATCATATATAAGAATGGTAAACAAAAAGTACAAAAGGATGTACCATTTGTTGAAGTTGAAGAGAATTTTTCAATAGATGAAAAAGAATTAGTTTTGAGGGAGAAATTAGCCAACAAACAGTATAAAATTGGTGAATGGCCAATGTGTGATATTGCAATAACTAAAATAAATGAAAAAACATTGCTTCACTTTTCTGTTGATATGATAGTTGCTGACTATATAAGCATGAATATCATATTGAAAGATTTAGAAGATTTTTATTATAACCCCGAAAAAGAAGCGTGTAATTCTAATAGCTATAGAGATATCGTTATATATGAAAAAGGGAGAAAACAAAATAAAAGTGCTAATAGCCAAGAAGATAAAAAATATTGGGAAAATAAGATAGGAAATATGGGAAACGCACCATTCTTACCGACACTAAAGACTGTAGATATAGAAGATAGCTCTTTTCTTCAAAAAAGTATATTTTTAAATGAAGACATGTGGAGTAAACTCTCTGATTTGTCAAAAAATATTGGTGTAACAGTTTCGGCTTTGGTTATGTCAGTATTGTCAGAAATAGTATATTACTGGTCAGGCACAAATAAATTTTGCATAAACACCACTTTATTTAAGAGGAGTTCTTTAAATATAAAAGATATTAATGAAATAGTGGGAGATTTTACGGATGTGAATGTATCGGCAATAGATATAGACAGTAAATTAACATTTAAAGATAGAATAATAAATCTACAAAAGAATTTATGGATGGATATGGAGCATAACTCATTTTCTGGAGTTGAAGTGTTAAGAATGCTTAGCAGATTAAAAGGTGAGAGTGTTGTAGTGCCGTTAGTTTTTACAAGCACAGTTGGTCTGTCAAATGAAAATGACGTATTGCTAAAGCGAAAAGTCAATTATAAAATCAGCCAAACACCTCAAGTTTATATTGATTGTCAGTTAGCAGAGGAAAGGACAGGAGCTAGAATAAATTGGGATATTAGAAAATTTGTGTTTGATCAAGTTGTTATTGATGAAATGTTCGCAGGTTTTGTAAATATAATTAAGGGACTATGTAAAAATCCGAATAAAATTCTAGTTTTGAAAAATCCAGTGGAATTACCTGAAAATATTCTGCAAGTTAGAAATGATATTAATTCAACACAAAGAAATTTTCCAAAAAGAACTTTAGGAGATGGATTTTTAAAAATGCTAAATAAAAATCCAGAGAAAACAGCTCTAGTTTTCAAGGGACATACTTATTCTTATAGAAAATTAAGCTTGTATGTTAGTTCGATAATGGAAGTATTAAAAAACAATAAAATAGGATATGGAGATAGAATAGCAGTTAATATTGAAAAAAATGAGTGGCAGATTGCATCTGTACTAGCTATTGTATTAAGTGGCGCTGTATATGTCCCAATAGACGTAGATCAGCCTATTAATAGAAAAAACAAGATTCTAAAAAAGGCAGATGTTAAAGTGGTTCTATCATGTGATGAAGAGTTGAGTAATTCTGAATTTAAAAATATAAATTTACACAATATTTCTTTAAGTGAATTTTGTAGCATGAAAGATTTAAATTTAGAGAAATATTATATGGATGATGCTTATGTAATCTTTACTTCTGGAACTACCGGTGAACCTAAGGGTGTAAGAATAACGCATGATGCAGCTATGAATACAATAATTGATGTCAATGAGAGATATAGGATACAAGAAACAGACGTGTTTTTGGGGTTAGCGAAATTATCTTTTGATTTATCGGTATATGATATATTTGGGTGTTTTGATATTGGAGGAACATTAGTACTACCAGAATCAGATAAAACAAATAATTCAAAGTATATTTATGATTTAATGTTGCTTCATAGAGTAACTATTTGGAACTCTGTGCCAGCTCAAATGCAACTAATAGTTAATTATTTAGAGGCATCTGAAAAAATAAAAAAGAGTGAATATTTAAGACTATGTATGCTGTCGGGAGATTGGATTCCAACAAATTTACCAAGCAGAGTATACAATATTTTTGAAAATGTGAAGCTTGTCAGCATGGGAGGGGCTACAGAAGCATCCATTTGGTCTATCTATTATGATATAGATAAAAATGAGAAGTTTGATATTAGTGTTCCATATGGATATCCTATGTCAAATCAAAAATTTTTTATTTTAAACAGAGATTTAAATCCTTGCCCCGACTATGTTAAAGGTGGATTGTATATTGGCGGTAAGGGAATATCCAAGGGATACATTGGAGATGAAAAATTAAATAAAGAACAATTTATAAGAAGAAAAGATGGAGGAATCATTTATAAAACAGGTGATACAGGTTATTATTTAAAAAATGGTTTAATTATTTTTACTGGTAGAGAGTCTGGAGATGGACAAATAAAAATTCATGGATATAGAATAGAATTATCAGAAATAGAGGATGCAATTGTTTCTTATAACAAAGTAGATTCCGCACAAGTTGTATATACAAAAGGGAAATCTTTAGATGGTAGAATAAATGCTGTGGTTACTCCTAAGATTAAAAGTTATGTATCTAATGATCTTTATTTGTGTTGCGATGAAATTGAATTTTTAAAAAAGTTAGAATCAAGTGTCTTAGAGAATATGAATCTTAATTTACTAATAAAGTGGGGATATTGTGCTGACCAAGTATCATTGAAGTCTATTTTACGAACATTTCAACATTTTGGAATTTTTACTGATCAAAAAAGCACATATAATATTCAAGAGATTAAAAAAATAATAAACGTACCTGATAAGTTAGACAAGTTATTAAAGAGATGGCTAAATGTTTTGGTTAAAGAAAAAATATTACAATTAGATGAGGAACAATACCAATATTTAGGTGAAGAGAATGGAGAAACACTTGAACAACTATGGAGTAATTTTTATAAAGTAGAAAATGAATTTAATTACAGTAAGGATTTTTTTGCTTATTTAAAAAAATCTAATGATTCTTTACCTGAACTAATAACAGGAATCGAAGATCCGTTAAATTTACTTTTTCCAAAAGGGGATTTAAAACCTGCTTTGGCATCATATCACGACAATAAAATAAATAGAATCAATAATCGATTTATAGCTAATGAAATACATTATTTATGTAATGAAAAAATGAAAAATAACAATAAACCATTTAGGATTTTAGAAGTTGGAGCAGGAGTAGGTGGAACAACTATTGATGTAATTACTAAATTGAAAGATTCAAAAGTTGAATATTATTTCACTGATGTTTCTGAATTCTTTTTTAACAACGCAAAAAAAATATTTCATGAATATGATTGGATAAAATACAAAATATTTGATATAAATGAAGATTTTTACAAGCAGGGTCTAGATGCGTTCTCATTTGATTTAATACTATGTGCAAATGTATTACACAATTCTAGAAATATAGATTTCGTTATCAAAAACTTAAAAAATCTATTAGTGGATTCCGGAACCTTGATTATATTAGAGGAAACAAAAATGAGTTATATGTTATTAACATCAATGGAATTCAAGGATGGATTGATAGGATTTGAAGATGAAAGAAAAGAAAGTGAACAAACATTTTTCTCAAAAAAACAATGGGAAGATATTATAGATAGAAATGATGGCAGTATAACTTATGCATTCCCAAGTAGTGAGTTATTAGAAGTATCAGGACAAAGTGTTTTTGTAACGAGATTTAAAAATGAATATTATAACATAGACAAAACAGAATTATTTGAGCATTTAAATGATTCTTTGCCAAATTATATGATTCCATCTGATATAAAAATATTACAAAATTTACCCAAAACAAGCAATGGGAAAATTAACAAAGATGCAATAATAAGTTTATTCAAAGTAGAAGATGATGATATTAGTATTGATAAATCACAAATGACAGAGATAGAAAAAAAGATTGAACATATATGGTGTAAAGAGCTAAATAAGTCTTTTATTGGATTAGATGAAAACTTTTATAGTGTAGGAGGAGACTCTCTTTTAATAGCACAAATTATAAGTGAAATTCTGGAAAAAGTAGAAGAAGCAAAAGATTGGGACTGGAGTTCTTTACTAACTGAAATGATGCAAACGCCGACAATCAGAGAAATTTCCAAAAAAATTCAAAACAGGTTTGATAATATTGATAAAAAGATTGACAAGTCTTTATCAGTATTAAAAAAATCTAGTTTAGAAAATGATAAGAAAACTGCTAAAGTCTTATTTCACGCAGGGACAGGAACATTATCTGCATATACAGAATTATTAGATTATATTATAAAAGATAGTAATGATGTCGAAGATGTATTGGGCTTTTCTTTTGGAGATGAGGCTGAATATATTTCTATGAAAACTGAGGATACATTTAAAAATCTTGGAGAAAAATATGGAGAGGTATTATGTAAACTCGGTTATTCCAAGTATATCCTTATTGGACATTGCGTTGGTGGATTGATAGCTATTGAGGCTGCGAACTATATAACCAATAAAAATATGAATGTATCAGATGTAACTTTATTGAGTACGACTATTCCAAGAGAACAAAAAAGAACAGTTTTCCATTGTTTATCAAGAAATAAATACGATATAGCACTAAAGACAAGTTTAGAAAATGAATTACTGCTAGAAAGAACATTTTCTAGGCTAATAAATGCTGATATTTTTAAAGCTGGTCATACTGTAAGTGATGAAAGACTCGATGATTGTATAAAATATATGGTAAAAAATCTAGATGGTGACTTGAAAATACAGTCGTTTGAGAGACTTGTTGGAGAGTATGAGGATATAGGACTTGAGTTTAAAAGACTTTCTTCAATTCCAATTTCCGAAAGACTAAATAATCTTTATAATTCAATAAATAGAGATAAGGTAAATTTATTAGATAATGAAATAAAAATGTTAAATACACTATTTAACATCTTTTCTCAAAATTTTGGATGTGTATCAACTTATAAACCCCCAAAATATAACGGGAATGTAAGGGTTTTCTCTTGTGAAGAAACAGAAAAAAGTTTTTATG
Source organism: Anaerococcus tetradius ATCC 35098 (assembly GCF_000159095.1). Taxonomy (GTDB): domain Bacteria; phylum Bacillota; class Clostridia; order Tissierellales; family Peptoniphilaceae; genus Anaerococcus; species Anaerococcus tetradius. The sequence goes on from NZ_GG666311.1 coordinate 11,174, forward strand.
GAGAATTTTTTGGAGAAGATAAAGAAACTTGGGAGAAGTATTTAGCTGGGAATATAGTGTACAGCAGTATATCAGGACAACATTTTGATTGTTTAACTGGAGAAAATCTAAAACAAAATAGCACGAAGATATTAAAATTCATTAATGAGTAGGGAATATTCAAGATGATAAAATTATTTAATGATTCAAGCTAAAAATTGAAGTCATATTGGTTTTTATTTACTAAAAGAGAGGTGAATATATGAAAAATCCGATAATTGGAATATTGGGAGGAAGTGGAAATATTGGTTCAAAATGTGTGGAAATTATAAGTGAGATATATCCTTTATATGCTACCTACAAGAACAATAAAAAACAAGATACAGAAAATTGCACCTATGTACAGATGGACATAAAAGATTTGGGTAAAGTCACTGAATTTTGTAATCAAGTCGATATTTTGATAAATTGTGCTGGAGCATCATATAAAAATGGAGAAAAGATAGCTAAAATAGCAAGTGAATGCAATATTCCATATATAGATCCATCAGGTGAATCATTTTTAGAGGATAAAATAAAAGAAGAATTAGATAACAACATATTTGTTTTATCTTCGGGATATTTCCCTGGATTAAGTGGAATTATGGCAAGTTATGCTTGTAGTTGTTTAAAAAATGTTGATTCTATTTCAGGTTTTAATGTAAGTGAAGAAATTCCCAGTAAATCAGCAATTGAAGACTTTGTTTTAACAAATTTATCTGGGTTTGGAAAAGCGTTATATTATTACAAAAATGGTGAGCTTGTATATGAAGATGGAATTAAATTTGTAAATGTTAATGGTGATATTTATAAGCTATCGAACTATATTACCAAAGAATTTTTAAGAGTAGCAGAAAAATTTAATGTTAACACTGCAAATTGGTTTAATCAAATTTATGACGATAAAGTTATTCGAAAAATGCAGGAAATAGTATCAAAATCTGATAAACTTGAGGGTAGTTATAGTAAAGATATAGATAGTATAATTTCATTTTTTAAAGCAAATATTTCTAAAAATAATTTTAACAAGCTAATAATTTCTGCGAAAAATTCTATGGAAAACATTGAGATTGAAGTAGAAAGTAAAGAAAGCAGTACAATGAGTGCTGTAATTTGTTCTAATCTTGTTAAGAAAATCCTGGAGAAAAATTATAAAAATGGGCTATATTATTCAATGGATATTTTAGACTTTAAAGATATAGAAAGGGATTTGATATTGAAAAATGTTAAAGTAAATATTAAAAAAGAAAAAAAGGAATATGAGGAGGGCGTGTTATAAATGAAGATAGCGGGTGATTTAAACAATCCTAAAATTATGCTAGTTCATGGTGCTGGCTTCTATTGGGAAAATTGTTTTAGGGAAATAATAGAATCTTTAAAATCAAGTTATTGCATTCTATTACCTGTTTTACCAGGTCATAGTAATATCAATGAAGAACCAATTAAATCTGTAGAACAAGTTGCTGCAAGGATAATAAAGGAAATTAAAGATTTAAGAGTTGATAATATTGAACTAGCATATGGTATATCTTTAGGAGCCAGTATTGTTCTTGAAACGATATTGTGTGGAGAAGTTAACATAAAAAAAGTAATCCTAGATGGTGGTCAATATATAAATATGGGAGAAAATATTGAATTATTTTCAAATATAATGTCAAAACAATTTATTGGATTATTAGAAAATAATCATCTTCAAAAAGAAATCAGGGATAACATGGGATATGATGAAAACGACATTGAAGTATTAAAACCAATGTTATTTAAGTCTATAAGCAATGAAACTTTATACAGTGCCTTTAAAGCTGCATATAGTTATGATATAACAAATAAAAATTCTGACAAATTAGCTACGAAAGACATATCTGTTTCTTTTGGAAGTAGAGAAATATACGCAAAAGATTCTTTAAATTATTTAGAAAAGTTAATAAAAAAAGAATTAGAAGTAGAAGAAATAAAAGATATGGGGCATTCAGAAGCCTTAAGTAAGCATCCAGAAATAATAATTGAGATGATAAAGAGTAGAATTAAATGAGTTGATTATCATAAAAATATGGTATAATATTTAAAAATACCGACACAGATGTCTTTAAGGAGGCGGTAGTATTTCTAGAGTGCGAATGAATGTTAAAGATAGATTGGATCAAATAAAAAAAGCATCAATAGCTGTATTTTTAAAAAAAGGGTTTAGAAATACAGTTATGAATGACATTATGGAAGCTACTGGGCTTTCTAGAGGTGGGTTGTATCATCATTATGGTTCTACCTATGAAATTTTATACGACATTATGTTAGAAGGAAATAAATACAGAGAGAAGATAATCTATGATGAGATGAATAAAACAAGTCAGGATTTTAGCGAAGTTTTATCTGAGATTATTTTAGAAAAAATGCTATATCAGAGTGACTATGTTTCAATTTATGCAATGTTTTTGCAGGAATTAAATCATGACGATAAGTTAAAAGACCTATATAAGAAACTAAAAAAATCATCATCTGATAGTATTCTAATGTTATTTGATGAAGATGTAAGAGGTGAATTAAGTGAAGCTATCGAATTAATTACTGATTTGATTAACACATTTATTCTAGGTTGTGAAGTTCTAAATGCAAGAGAAAATTTTGTGAAGAACAAACTTGCATTAAAAAAAATGATAGGAATTATCTTAGATAATAATGCTAAGTAAATCTTAGGGTTTACTCAGAAAGAAAAAATATATCTTAAATTGGAGGTTTATATGAAATTAAAAGATATCGTACAAGTTACAATTTTTACAGTAGTGGCGTTTATATTAAACATGGCTGTATCAACAGCCACAGGAATGTTAGGAACTTTATCCTTATATATAGCGGCAGGATTTTCTTCCTTTGTAGTAGCTCCACCATTTATAATTATGGCTAAAAAATTACAAAAAAGAGGAATAGCTTTTATATTTTTCATGTTGCTGGGTGTATTTTATGCATTAAGTGGATATTGGCCAATGCTTATAGTAAATGCCATCGCAGCTATTGTAGCAGAATTAATTATAGGTAACTATAAAAATGATAATAGAGTTGCCTTAGCAGTATCTGCTGGAATGTTTGTTATTTCAATGCATGCAATGACATTTGTAAGACTACTTGGACCAGAAAAAATTGTTGAAGTTTTTAGCGTATTTACTAAAGAACAGGCTGCCTTTATGGATGCCTTTTTTACACCAAAGGCAATGCTAATCTCAATAGGCATTAATATCGTCTTGGTATTAATAGCAGGAAGATTTGGATTATATATAAATAATAAGTTTTTTAAAAAGAGTAAAAAATCAGGAATATTGTAATGGAAAAAATAAGGAGAGATGACAACTGTTTTGTAAATCCTATAATCTTATTTGTTTTAATTTTAGCGTTTTCGATTATATTATTTATAACAGATGATATTGGCTACTATACTATGATAGGAATATCAATGTTTCTAACTTTAACTTTTTCCTTAAAACAATTTATTAAACAACTAGCAACATTTCTTATCTTGTTAATTGTTGGCAAAACATTAACTATTATAGATTTAGGAATAGGTGGAAATGCAATTTTAGGTCTTGTAGAAATCGTATTAAAACTCTTTCCGATATTTATTATTGGCGGTATTCTTGTGAATACATCACCGCTTAAAATGATGAGTTCACTTAAGTTTTTACACATTCCAAATGTGTTTGCTCTAAGCATAGTTATAGGAATGAAGTTTATATCAGAGATGGGGTTAAGGATTAAAGAAATAAAGAATGGCATGAAGGTAAGGGGACTAAGATTAAGTCCCCTCCATCCTATTAGGTCTTTTGAACTTTACTTTATCCCTCTTATCTATAAATGTTTGCAAGTGAGTGAAACTTTGACTTCATCTATTATATCTAAAGGAGCAGAATATAGAGGGGAAAGGACTAATTATCATAAAATAACTTTTAAATTTTTTGATATCCTATTCTTACTTTTAGCTATTTTCTTATTGTGGAGGTCAATATGAATGTAATAGAAGCAGATATTAAAAAATTCTCTTATGACGGAAATGATAAGGTAATTTTAAAAGATATAGAGCTAAATATTAAAGAAGGGGAACTTGTTGTTATAAGTGGTTTATCTGGTTGTGGAAAAACCACGCTAACAAGAATATTAAATGGTTTAATTCCGAATCATTATCAAGGACAATTGTATGGACAAGTATCTATTTTAGGAAAAAATATTTCGCAATATAACAATGGAGAATTGGCAAAGTATATAGGAAATGTTTTTCAAAATCCAACAGATCAGTTTTTCGCAAATATTGTTGAGGATGAGCTTGCCTTTGTTGGAGAAAATTTAGGAATGGAACTTTCAGAATTAAAGAAAAGAGTTGATGACTCTTTGAGTGTGATGGGAATTGAAAATTTAAAATATAGAAATATCAATTCTTTATCAGGTGGACAAAAGCAAAAAGTTGCTATCTCATCTACTCTTGTTTATGATACTAAAATAATTTTCTTTGATGAACCATCATCAAATTTAGACTATAGGGGAATAGTCGAACTTAAGAATATTCTTGAAAAATTAAAATCATTAGGAAAAACGATAATAATATCTGAGCATAGATTGTTCTATTTAAATGATTTATATGATCGTTTTTTGTATATGAAAGATGGTAAAATCGAAAAAGTTTTTAAAAAAGGTGAATTAACAGAAGAGGATTGTAAAAATTACTCTTTAAGAACAATTAACTATAATTTTTTGCTATCTGAAAATATTGATAATTGCAAAAATGTAGTTGAGGATATAAGAAGAGTTGGTATTTCTATTGGTAAAAAAGAATTAATAAAAAATTTAAATATAAGTTTATATGAAAATGAGATAATGGCGATTATAGGTAAAAATGGAGTAGGTAAAACGACTCTTGCAAGATCTTTAGCTGGTTTATTAAACTTTAAAGGCAAGACAAGCTTTGGGAGAAATAAAAAAGAAAGATTAAGAAACTCTTATTATATGATGCAAGATGTAGAATACCAAATATTTTTTGATACGGTGGAAAATGAGCTTTTACAAAAAGATAGAATTAATGACGTTGAATATTTAAATAGACTTAGAAACGAATTAAAACATATTGACCTTTGGGAAAATAGGTATGACCATCCACAAAATCTATCTGGTGGACAAAAACAAAGACTCGCTCTATTAACTGCTTGTTTAAGTGGTAGAAAACTAATAATTCTTGATGAACCTACGTCAGGTTTAGATTACAAGAGAATGAATGATATTTCTGAAATAATAAAAAGATATTCAAAAATATATCCTTTTGCCATAATAACTCATGATATAGAACTTATTTTTAAAGTTTGTAATTCTGTGTTAATGCTTGAAGAAGATGGATATAAGAAAGTATATGTTCAGGGACATGAAAAAGATATTTTGAAATTTATTAAAGATGGACTGATTGTGTAAGGAGTTGATTTTTTGAAACAAGATATGAAAGAACAATTATTAAGCAAAAGACCTATAGACCTACTTTTTCAATTATCTATCCCTGCTGTAATAGGAATGATAGTAATAGGTCTTTATCCACTTATGGATGGAATTTTTGCAGGAAATATTATAGGGCAAACTGCAATGACAGCTTGTGGTGTCGCTATGCCACTTACTTTTTTCAATAGCGGAGTATCTACCCTAATTGGTGTAGGGTCAGCATCGGTTTTATCAAGAGCTATAGGAAAGAGCGACCAAAAAACAGTTGATAAAATTATGGGGAATTTAATCTTTTGGGTTATTCTATTCTCATCAATTATTACAATAGGCGGAATTTTACTTGCACCACATTTTTTAGATATGGTTGGAGCAAGTGGAGAAATTAAAGAATATGGTATCAGATATTTACGAGTAATTTTTATTGGTTCTTTATTTGTAAACTTTACTCAATCAGCAAACATGGTTATGCGTGGAGAAGGATTAATGAAAAAAGCAATGCTCATTATGGGGCTAGGGGCTTTTTTAAACATAATTCTTGATCCCATTCTAATGAAATTAATGGGAAAATATGCAATTGAAGGAGCTGCACTTGCAACTATTACAGCCCAATTTGTCCAAGCAGCCATTACTTTACATTATTTCAAAAACAAGAGTAAAGTTGTAAAAATAAATAAAATAAAGTCTGAGCCAGAAGTAAAAAAAGAAATGTTTGCTGTCGGAACATCTGCCATGATGATGCAAGTTTTATTTATGATTCAGCAGACCATGCTTTACAAAATGTCGTTTAAATATGGAGGTGATACAAATGCTATCTTAATGGCAGCAACTTTAAGAATATATGCCTTTTCCTTTATTCCACTTTGGGGAATGAGTCAAGGCTTGCAACCTGTTGTTGGTACAAACTTTGGAGCAAAAAGATATGACAGGGTAAAGGATGCAATGAAGGTATTCTCCATTGGAGGACTTGTTCTTGCAGCCATATTTTGGCTACCAGTCTTATTATTTTCAAAAAACATCCTTTCCCTATTTGGAGTAGAAGAAAGTATTATAACTCAGGGAGTAGGAAACTTTAGACTATTTTATTCTATATTTATCTTATATGGAGTAATGGTTATGTCTATAACATTCTTCCAAGCAATAGGAAATGCTAAAAAGGCAGGCATAATCGTCATGCTAAGACAATTATTTTTATTCGTTCCTGCCATGATTATTCTACCAATGACATTTGGAGTTAAGGCAGTATGGTTTGCTGAACCTCTTGTAGATTTAATTATGATTTTAGCGGGAATAGCAATGATGATTGGAGAGCTTAATAGAATGCCCTCTGAAATAAAAAAAATATAATAAACTATTTAAAAATATTACTAAAGGAGGTTTTAAAGTGAATTTAGTAAAAGAATATGTAAGTAAAAGAAAAGGATCATATTTTGCATCCGTCCTACTTGCGATAGTGGGAGTGGTGGCAGGTTTTTTTTCCTATATATACATGGCAAAAATCATTGTAAATTTGATTAATGGCGTAAGCGACATGAATTTATACACTCCACTTTGCATAAGTATTTTAATAACATTTGTTATTAAAGAAGTGGCAGCAGGAATATCAACAAGTATTTCCCATACCGCAACTTTTAATTCATTAGGAGAAATTAGAAATGATATTTCCAAAAAATTATTTAAGATGCCATTGGGAGATGTATTATCAAGATCATCTGGAGAATTAAAAAATATTATAGTTGAGCAAGTTGATTCTATGGAAACTTCACTTGCCCACCTTGTGCCAGAATTTACGGCAAACTTAGTAGGACCTGTTCTATTATTTATTTATATGTTTACCTTAGATTGGCGATTGACCTTGCTATCACTAATTCCTTTTGTAGTAGGAATGGCTACTATGATGTCTGTTATGAATGCTCATTATAAGGAAATGTTTGGAAAGTCAGTTGCCATTGGTCAACATATGAATAATTCCATTGTTGAGTATATAAATGGGATAGAAGTAATAAAGACCTTTAATCAAAGCGAATCATCTTATAAAAAATACGCTGATGCAGTTTATGATAATGCAAGCTTTTATTATAACTGGATGGGTGAATCTATGAATAGGGTTGCCATAGGTAGATTACTTTCTCCTATGGGGATTATTACAATCATACCCTTTGGGATTTTATTTTATATAAAGGGAAGTATTGATTTAGGAAATTTAATTACCTTAATCGTCTTATCCTTTGCTACAGTTTCTAGTATTTTAAAAATCATGAACTATATGGACGATATGTCAAGAATATCAACTATAACTTCTGAAATAGGAAAAATTTTAGATTCAAGAGAGTTAGAAAATATTGACAAGGGAGAAAAAATAGAATCCTATAATATAGAACTTCAAGACGTAGACTTTTCTTACGATGGAAAAAATAAGGTTATAGATAATCTTTCTATGGAAATAAAAGAATCTAATGTTTCAGCCCTCGTTGGTCCTTCTGGGTCAGGTAAGTCCACAATAGCAAAACTCATTGCGGGATTTTGGAATGTAGATAAGGGATCTATTAAAATTGGCGGAGTAGAAACAAAAGATGTGTCGCTCGAAAACTTGTCTTCACTTATTTCTTTTGTATCCCAAGACAATTTCCTCTTTGATATGACTATAAAGGAAAATATTAGGCTTGGAAATAAGAATACCTCTGACGAAGAAATTATAGATGTATGTAAAAAATCTGCCTGCCATGATTTTATTATGAATCTATCTAATGGTTATGATACAAGAGTTGGTGAAGGTGGAGGTCATCTATCTGGAGGAGAAAGACAAAGAATATCTATTGCTCGTGCCATGCTAAAGAATGCACCAATCGTAATTTTAGATGAAGCAACTTCTTATATAGATCCTGAAAATGAAGCTCTCATACAAAACGCCTTGGCAAATCTAGTTAAGGGTAAAACTTTAATCATAATCGCTCATAGATTAAAGACAATTGTTGATGCAGATAGGATATTTGTTATAAAAGATGGTAAATTAAACTCCTATGGAACTCATGAGGGCTTATTAAAGTCATCAGAGCTTTATAAGGAAATGTATGCTGCAAATTTAAGGGGTGATGAAAATGCTTAATGTGTTTAAAAAGATATGGAATTTTTCAAAAGAAGAACAGGTAAATATTAAGAAATCCATTCTCGCTGGATTTTTGCACGCAGTATTTAATGCCCTTGAGTTTGGAGCAATTTACTATATGCTAGTAAATATATTCTCTAAAACTTTAGACTATAAGGCAATCTTTATTTGTCTCGGCATATTAGTAATATCTCTTGTTGGCAAAATTATGACACTAAAAATTTCACAAATGGCACAAACACACGCTGGATATTTTATGGCAGCCCATAAGAGAATAGAAATAGGAGAAAAAATTAAAAGAGTTCCTATGGGTTTCTTTTCAAGCTTTTCACTTGGAAGATTAACTACAATTGCCACATCTTCACTTTCCCAAGCAGAAATGTGGGTGCCTATGCTTTTGGTTCTTGTACTTGGTGGAGTTTTAAATACTTTAGTCTTTGTCCTTGGAACTTTAATTTTTAACGTAAAGGTAGGACTGGTTGCTGTAGCAGGTGTGGTAGTATTTTTCATCGTTACATCAATGATGGAGAAAAAATCATCAGCTAATGCAGACAAAATGACAGAAACACAAACAAGACTTACAAAAGAAGTATTAGCAACTTTACAAGGAATGCAGGTTATAAAATCCTATAATCTTGGTGGAGAAAATAACAGGGCTTTAAGAAAGTCTATAAAAGACACATCAAGAATACTCTTAGACCTGGAGAAATCTGTAGCACCATACACAGTTATCCAAAGAATTGTAATGGGAATAACAACAGTGGCTATGGTCTATGTATCATTAAAATTAAATTTATCTGGTGAACTTCCACTTGCTGAAACAATTCTTATGATTATGGCATCCTTTATTATCTTTGAAGGCTTAATCGGGGCAGGATCAAACATGGCAATCCTAAGAGCTTGCGAAAATGCTATAGATTCTGTAGGTTTTATCGACTCTATGCCTGATATGAAAGAAGGAAGTATTATAGAGCCTATAAAAAATCACAATATAGTCTTTAAAAATGTCAGCTTTTCTTATGATGACAGACCAATTTTAAAAAATGTATCAACAGAGATAAAAGAAAATACCATGACTGCCATAGTTGGTCCATCTGGATCTGGTAAGACAACATTTTGTAATCTCATAGCGAGATTTTGGGATGTAAACTCTGGAGAAATTTTAATTGGAGGAAAGAATATTAAGGGCTATAAGATAGAAAACTTAATGAATTCTATTTCCATGGTATTTCAAGATGTATATCTATTTGAAGATACAATTGAAAATAATATAAAATTTGGAAAACAAAACGCAAGCCATGAAGAAGTAGTTCAAGCTGCTAAAAAAGCAAGATGTCATGAATTTATAGAAGCTTTACCAGAAGGATATAACACTATCATCGGAGAAGGTGGAGCAAGTCTATCAGGCGGAGAAAAACAAAGAATCTCCATAGCCAGAGCCATGCTAAAAGACGCAGACATAATTATATTTGATGAAGCCACAGCAAATATAGACCCAGAAAATGAAGATAAACTTAAAGAAGCAATAGAATCATTAACAAAAGACAAAACAGTAATTATGATTGCCCACAGACTAAAGACAATTAGAAATGCTGACCAGATTTTAGTCTTAAAAGATGGAGAAATAGTAGAATGTGGAAATCATGAAGAACTGATTAAAAATAATGGACTTTATTCTGACCTTATAAATGCAAAGGCTAAGGCAGAATCATGGAAATTAAATAATTAATAGAAAGAAATATTTAAAGTCTTTGAACAGGAAAAACATTTAGAGCAGGTGGACAAGAAAAATCACTTGCTCTTTTTTTCGTCCCTAAATTATGATAGGAATTTTGAAGATAATCTAGAAGATGAAAATGTTAATGTAAAAAAAATTGTAGCTACACAAATGTGATTGAAGCATAAAAAATGTATCAACCCTTACCCTTTTATCAGGATTTAGGTTGATACACAAAATTATTTATAGACCCTATTTTAAGTTATTATTCTAAATCTTTAGTATTGTCTTCAAGTTTTAAGAACTTATCAAAATCACTTTTGTAGAGTCTATCTTGTATAATTCTATATTTTTCAAACTCACTTTCTGCGTGCTTTTTTGCAAGAGCTGCAGATACTTTTCCTGCATCGTTTAGAATTTCTTTATCCCATAATTGCAAAAATCCATTTAATCTTTTTTCCCAATCTTCCATAGTCATAGGGATATGTCTTTCTGCTTGCAGTTCTGCCATGTCCAAATATGATGAAACAATTCTTTGCATTTGATTTAATTCTTCTTCGTTTAGATAATTTTTTGCAATGACTACATCATATTTATGAATTTTTGAATCTGGTGATCCTTCCCAAGTAGTAAGTCCCATATTTTTAGTTTTGTGATTGGCTCTATCTACAATTAATTCAGCTGCAGTTTTTCCATGAATTGCATAGTGTAATTTATTTTGAATAGCTGCAAAAAATCTTTTTGTTGCTTTTGCAGATGGATCATAATCTAAAGATGTGGCATAAATATCTGTGATTTTTTGATAGAATCTTCTTTCAGATAATCTAATCTCACGAATTTTTACAAGTAACTTTTCGAAATAATCCTTGGTAAGTTTTGTGCCAGAATTCTTGAGTCTTTCATCATCCATTGCCCAACCTTTAATTGTAAAATCTTTTACAATTTGGTTTGCCCACTTTCTAAATTGGACTGCACGTTCGTTATTTACTTTAAAACCTACTGCAATAATTGCTTGCAGATTATAGTGTTTTGTTTCCCTTGAAACATTTCTAGAACCTTCTTTTTGAACTATTAGGAATTTCCTAATAGTTGCTTCTTCTTGTAATTCACTATCGGCATAGATTTTTTTAAGGTGTTCATTTATTGTGGCGACACTAACATCATAAAGAGCTGCCATCATCTTTTGAGTAAGCCAAATATTTTCATCTTCATATCTAATTTCAATAGCTTCTTGATCATCACCATTTGCTGCAATAAAAGTCAAGTATTCAGCAGCGGATGATCTGATTTGAAGTTCTTTTTTTTTCTGATTTTCGTCTTTATTTTTATCAATTTCTCTACTCATAATTTCCTCCATGTATGAATTTCATTCTACCTTTAAACACTGGAATACTAATTAAGAATACAATTACATAATGTATAAAGGAATTTATCATCATATTTTTTGTTATTGGTAATTGATGATAAGTTTGACCTATTATTTTAAAAGCGGCTAGAGCGTTTGTTATAAAATCAAGTGCCAACCATAGGGCGACTGATGAACCTATAAAAGCAATTATATAGTTTAAAAACTTACTAAATTTTGGTAGCTTTTGATTTATTAAAACTAGCAATATTCCATAAACTATTACTACTGTAATTGAAAGGGGAATAGCCAATTTGTTATCTAGTTTATCTTTTATGGATATATAAAATCCTAAACCTACAACTATAAAATCAATCAAAAATGCTGAGATTTTTACAGAGTAGGTAGTGATGAGATAGTAGAAAACTATCCCAGAAAGGATTAATAAAAAATATCCTGCAATAAATATTCCCATAGAATCTCCTAATAATAATCATCATGTTCAGGGCGATAGTTTTTAAGAAAATCTCCCTGAGGTATATTAACATTAACTGTTTTATTAAACTTGCCCATTTTTGCTAACTCAGAAATTTTTAGATTTAGTAAATTTATATCTACACCTAATTGTCCAGCGATTTCATAATCACAAACTTGATCATTGATATTATCTAGGACATCTTCATCACTTATTAATAAGTGAGCCGCAAAAATATTAGCTTCAGTTTCAAATTTGTTTGTTGGGTTTAATACTGTTTGGTCATGAAAAGCTCCACCTCTCATACAATAATCTCTGTGTAGTTGATCGTGACCTAATTCATGTGCTAATATAGTCTTTCTATTAAAATTTGTGTTGCTACTGATAAAAATAAATCTGTTCCTTTGAATATAATGATACATTCCTAAAAGTATTTCTGTTTTAGGTAGATATACCAGGTTAATATTCAAAGCTTCTATTAATTCGATAGGATCTCGTGTCTTATATTTTTTTATAAGTCGATTAACCTTATCATATATATAGCGATTCATGCTCATATAATCACCTAATCTTTTTTCTTACGACCGTATTTCTTGTTTTCTCTTTTAGCCTCCCAATAAGCACGAGTAATAGCTTCAAAAGCAGCATCTTTATCTTCGTCAGAAATTTCTCCACCAGCAAATAAAGAGCTTAGACCTTCTGTTAATGCTCTAGCTTTTTCTAATTCTCTTTTGCCACCCATGTTATAAACTCTATTTAAAAACTCGTCACTTTCTTCTAGAAGATAATTGTAATCACAGTCCATAACTTCAGCTATTTTTTTGTAAACCTCGACATCTCTTGGGTATCTTTCTCCGTCTTCATAATGTACAAGAGTTCTTGTACTTATTCCTATCATTTTTGCAAAATCTGCTTGACTTAACTTTTCTTTTTCACGAAATTCCTTTAATCTATCCGCAAAAGCCATAACTTTAACCTCCTGTACTAATGTGCATTTATAACTTTTAATACGAACAATAGTGCTTGAATTATTTTTCAATTTGAGATATAATACAAACTGAACTTATATTCATATTATAGCACAAACATTCAAGTTTGTAAATAAGTTGTATTGGGGTGATTAGATTGAGAATAAGTAAAACTTTAAAGAATATAATGAACATGTATACAGATAGCAACTTGAAATTTGAAGAAATTAGTTCAGCTGCAAAACTTATTTTAAGTTTATATAGACAAGTTACCTGGGCAGTAGATAGCAGGGCAAATTTTATGATGTTTGAGAGTAAAGAAAACTATGGATCAACTTCAGAATCTGCTTACTTGTATCTTTCTACATTTGCTCCAGAAAAAGTTGAAGAAAAGTTTAATAATAGAGTTTCCAATGTAATGGATAGTAAGCTTATGCTTTTAATAATTTATGATGCCTGTGTTAGGCTAAAAGTTTATCCAGAATATGGAGAAATCTATCATAAGATTATTTATAACTACTACATTGCTGAAAAAAAGATTACTGATGAAGCTTGTATGAGAAGTGTATCTTTAGAGAGAACTGTTTATTATCAAAGAAAAAAGGAAGCAATTGCATTGGTTGGTGTAATAATTTGGGGATATACTTTACCGACTGCTATTAGCCAACTTGAAGACGGTCGTAGCATTGAAGAAATAATGAACATCTAAGAAATTAATTTATACGAACTTATTGCGTACTATTTCCGAATGAAAAAAGTACCATATACGAATTTTATGTGTACTTAAGTGCATATATAATATCCATGATGGGTGATTAGCACCTAAATTTAATATTGGCATTCATTGACTGAAAGAATTTATTTTCTTTCGGTCTTTTTTTATGCCCAGGAGAATCTATGCATAGAATTAGAAGCCCTCCTTGTGTGAATTTCATTTTTAAACAAAAGAAATTCATGTCAACAAGGAGGAAAAATTAATGGACAAAGAATACTATTTATTTGTAGAAGGAAAGAAAGTAGTTGTTAGCAAGGAAGTATATCTTGCCTATCATAGTGAATTGAATAAAGAGAAATATCAAATAAGAAGAGACAGGTTAAATAACTGTTTCTTTTTTTGTTCCTATGATCATGATGGAAACTTCGAAGAAAATTTAGAAGATCTGGAATTTGATGTTGAAAAAATTATCGAAACAAAGGAAATGATTGAAGAAGTAAGAAGAGCTATTTATAAACTCAATCCTGCTGAAAGGGATTTGATAGAAAGTCTTTTTTATAAAGAAGAAACAATTAGAGAAGTAGCTGCTAAACTGAATATTTCTCATCCAGCCGTTATTAAAAGGCGTAATAAAGTCTTAGAAAAACTAAAGGAAATGTTGGAAAACTTTTAGATGATAGTTACCAAGAGGGTCTATTTTTCACTGTTACTCATGCAGTGAGAATTAGACCTTTTCATTTAACCAAATTTATTTTTGAAAATTGGTTACCAAGAAAGACTTCTTTTCACTGTTAAGTATAAGAGGGTAATTTTAAACAATTTTGTTTCATCAAGATAAGTATTTTCTGATGGTCAAATATTAAAAAGATTAATAACTCTCGATAAATTTTGAACCTTAACAATTGAATAGACCAAGACAAGACGTTAATCATTTTTGGAGCGTAATAACCTATCCGTCAAGATCTTTCTGCTGAATAATTCGGCAAAACAAGTACTGCTAAGCTAAAAGCAAGGGAAGAAGAAAGGGAGCGATAAGTAAGAGTTTGAATATAGGGAGGGATACCCTATTCGCTACGAAGAAAATGAGGATAATGATACTTCTAAGGTTGAAGCCGGCTCATCCGAAATAGAGGCGGAGGTGAGATTCCTATGTTGCTAATCCAAGGCACTTGTCAATGTCAAAAAACTGTAATTTTATATTGTGAGGTAAAACCTATGAATACAAAAAAAAAGAAGAAATGTAAACCTAAAGAGCAAATATCAAAAGAAGGTTATTCTAAAAAAATTACTTACACTCAAAGTGATAAAGAGTCCCTTGACTTACTAGATATTGTAGAACTTTACTTATGTAGAGCTTGTATAAGACTATAAGCTGGGGTGCTGACTTAAAAATTTGGGTGCGGTAAAATATAAGTGGTAGAAGAACTCCTTAATGACTATTTGCCCAAATACAAATTAAGGAGGTTTTGTGATGGAAAAATTTGCTTGTATGTATCTTCGTTTATCGAGAGAGGATGGAGATAGCACAGAAAGTAATTCTATTTCAAATCAAAGACAGATTATCAAATCATATGCAAGGGACAATGATTTTAAAGTTGTTGCTGAATATGTAGACGATGGCTTTTCAGGATCTAATTTTGACAGACCAAAATTTAAGAAGATGATTCAAGATCTTGAGGAAAAGAAGTTCAAAACAATTATTGTGAAGGACTTATCCCGTTTTGGGAGAGATTATATCGAATCAGGTAAATATCTACAAAAGATATTCCCAGAAAAAGGTATTCGATTTATTTCCGTAAACGATAACTATGACAGTAAAAATGCAGATGTAAGCGATACACACTTAATTCTTCCTATAAGGAACTTTATTAATGATTCTTATTGTAGGGATATTTCTATGAAGGTTAAATCTTCAAAAGAGATTAAAAGAAAGAATGGTGAATTTATTGGTGCATTTGCTCCTTTTGGTTATAAGAAGGATAGCAAAAACAAACATAAGTTAGTTGTTGATACAGAAGTTTCACACATAATTGAAAGAATCTTCAATATGAAGATAGACGGTTATTCATCTAAGGCTATTGCAGATTTTTTAAATAGCATAGGTTGTGTAACACCATCTAAGCATAAAGAAAATTCTGGTGATAATCATACTACTGGTTTTATTGTTAAAGACTCTAAATGGGACGCAAAAATGGTCAATAGGATTATTACAAACAAGGTCTATATAGGAGTGCTTGAACAAGGGAAAACTAGAAAACTAAATTACAAGTCTAAGAGAGAAGTAGAAGTAAATGAAGAAGATTGGATTGTAATAAACGACTCTCATAAGCCTATTATTTCAAAAAGCATTTATGCTTTGGCTAATAAGATGATGCTTCGAGATATAAAACAATCGGCAGATATACCACATATTTTATCAGGAATGCTTTATTGCAAAGATTGTGGATCTTCAATGGTTAGAAGAAAGGTTAAGTCCAAGAATGGATATAATATTTTTTATATTTGTTCTCACTATAATAACAAAGGGGATTGCACAAGACATAGTATAAAAGAAGACTATCTACTGGATATGACTCTTTTTGCACTTAAAGATTATTTAAAAAAATACAATGAACTACTAAGTCAAGTTAATAAGTTAGATGTATCAAAAGTTACATTTAATATTGACTTTGAAGGCTTAAACTCAGAAAAGAGAAAGTATGAAAGACTTAGACAATCTTTATATATGGACTTAGAAGATGAACTTATAACTTCTGAAGAGTTTGAAAGGTTCAGAAAAAATTATCTTATTAAGATCAGGGAAATAGAGAAACAAATTGCTACAAAGAAAAATATACTTGCTAATTTGCAAGAAAAGATGAAAAACAAGGACAGTTTGGTTTCCGAAATTGTTCCCACTGATTTAAGTAGCCTAAATAGGCTAACAATTGTATCTTTTATAGATAGAATTGAAATCGGAGAAAATAATGAGATTAATTTTGTCTTTAATAATTTGGAAACAGTTAACTTACTAAAGACCCTCATAAAAGAAGAAAGTGAAAGTAAGTCCGAAGTAAAGAAGAATTTGATTTCAATAAATAAGGTATTTGGAAATGCTCTTGAAAATAAGACTCCAATGCAATTAGTTGGAGGTGTTTTATAATGGCAAGAACGTCCAAAAGATATATTGAAAAGAAAAGCAAAAAGACAGAAAGAAAAGTCTTTAAGGCCGGAATTTACACAAGACTATCTAACGAAAGAACAGAAGAATGGAGAGAAAAATCATACTCAATAGAAACTCAAATCCTATCTTGTAAAGAATATGCATTAAAAGAAAATATAGATGTTTTAGAAGTTTACACTGACTATGAATATAGTGGAACAAACTTTGAAAGACCATCATTTCAGAATATGATGCAAGATATTAGGGATAGAAGAATCAATTGTATTATTATCAGAGATTTATCAAGACTTGGAAGAGAATATCTTGAAATGGGAAGATTGATTGATAAAGTTTTTCCGTTTTTAGGTGTTAGATTTATTTCGGTCAATGATAAATTAGACACAGTCAAAGAAACAGATTCAAAGAAATCTTTTGAGGTTACTCTTAAAAATATTATCAACGATATGTATGCTAAGGATATTTCAGTTAAGATAAAGACCTCGAAACACAATAGGGCAAGAAACGGATACTTTATTGGATCTGTTCCACCTTATGGTTACAAGATTAAAAAATCTAAAGAAGGTCAAAAACTTGTAATTGATGAAAATGTTAGATTTATAGTGGAAGAGATGTTTGAATTAACTCTCCAAGGCAAAAGCCAATATGAAGTAGCAAAGTATTTTAATGAAAAAGGCTATGCTCCTGGAATGATTTACTATAAAACTGGGAGAGTTTACAGAGAAGATGATGATCCTGAATGGAATAAAGGGACAATTTCTAAAATGCTTACAAACCCAGCTTATACGGGGACTTTAGTACAAGGAGTTAAGCAACAAAATCTTGCAAAAGGAATTAAGCAACATTTTGTAGATGAAAGTCAGTATATAATTTGTGAGAATGCACATGAAGCAATCATTTCTAAGGAAGTTCACGAAAGAATCTTACGAGAAAGACAAGAAAGAAAGAAAAATCATGTTTTCAGTTCGCCAATGCACAATTTTGAAAATAGGGACTATGAGAACAGATTTAAAGGTCTTGTAATCAATAATAATACTGGCAAAGAACTTAATAGAAGAACTCGTATCTATGGTAAAAATAAAGATAGACTTTACTATTCATTTCAGAATGAGAGATTTAGTGGTAGTATAAAACCCGAAAAATCAGTATTCATTATGGAAAGAGATTTGGATCAGGCTATTAGTTATAAAATTTCTGAGTTTATTATGAAGACAACTAGCAAGACGAAATTTGTTAATCGAATTAGAGCTAGATTTAATAAAGCAATAGATACTTTTAAGAAAGACATTGAAAATCTTAAAAGAAAAAATCTAAATGAAGAAAATATCATTCAAAGAGCCTATGAAGAATACAGTCTAGGTAAGATTGATAGAGATGAGTATCTATTAAGAAGAGAGATTGCTCAAAGTCATATGGCTACATTTGATAATGAGATTTCAGCAATTGAAGTTAATATATCAAAGCTTAAAAAAGAAAGATTAAAATCAACAAAATGGATAAATGATTTATATGCTTCAAAGAATTTGGAAAAGCTACCTGGCGATTTAATCCATAGCTTAATTGAAAAAATAATAGTTTATGATAAACACGAATTTGAAATAGTCTTTAAATTCAATATAGATAATTTGGTAGGAGGAACAGACGATGAGTAAGATTGCTCTTTATATTAGATTATCTGTTGAAGATATGATAAAGACTGATGAGAGTGAAAGTATCATAAATCAAAGAGCATATCTAAATGATTATCTCGACAAGAATGAAGAATTTAAGAACTTCACAAGAGAAGAATATGTCGATGACGGATATTCTGGAACAAATGAAAATAGACCAGCCTTTCAAAGAATGCTTGAAGATGTAAAGAAAAATAATATCCAGACGATAATTGTAAAAGACTTGTCCAGATTTATGAGAGATTATATAACACTCGGAGATTATCTTGAAAATATATTTCCATTCCTTGGAGTAAGATTTATCGCCATAAATGATGGCTATGATAGTGACAAAGAAAAAGGAAATGGAACAGATTTAGATATTCAATTCAAGGGACTATTATATGATTTCTACACAAAAGATATTTCTGAAAAGGTAAAGTCATCTATGACTACACTTAAAAAACAAGGAAAGTTTTTAGCTTGGAGTCCACCATTGGGATATATGAAAGATCCTAACGATAGACACAAAATCATAGTTGATGAAGAAACAGCTTGGATAGTAAAGAAGATTTTCAAACTTGCACTTGATGGTATATCTTCAAGAAATATAGCTAAGATATTGAATGAAGAAAAAATACCAACACCATCAAAAAGAAAGAGCGAATTAACCAATCTTGACTTTGAATATTCAATAATTAGAACTGTGAAAAAACCTAGACCAACTTGGACTAATGGTAATGTAATAGATATATTAGCAAATGAAAATTACACTGGAACTTATACTTTTAATATGCAAGATAAGTCAGTGTTAAATCCATCTTCTTTTAAATTCAAACCAAAAGAAGAATGGGGAAGGGTTGAGAATAATCATGAAGCTATTATTTCTAGAGAAGACTTTGAAAAAGTTCAGAAGATTAAAGAGAAGAACCTATTTATGAAAGGCAAAAATACCGATTATGAATGGAGAAAGAAATCTCCACTACAAGGTTTTGCAAAATGTCCAACTTGTAATCACATTCTAGGATGTACTCAATCTAAACGCAAAAGACCTGATGGAAGCCTTAGAGTACACACATATTTTACTTGTAGGATATGTAAGTGTAATAATGTAAAACATAAGAACTCAAGAGCAGGAAGCCTTGAAGAGCAGGTATTTGAAGCAATAAAAGAAAAATATGGTCTAGAAGTTCCAAACAAAGATGAAAAAGTAAAAGTTAAACCTATGGAAAAATCTATCGAAGATCTTGAAGCTAAGAAAATGCAAAGTTTTGAGAAGTATAAATTAGGCAAGATGAATAGACAAAAATTCATTGACTCTAAAAATTCGATAGATGAAGAGATACAAGCAATAAAAGAAAAAATACAAAAAGCAAAAGAAGAAAAAGAAGTAATAGACAACACTAAACTTACCAGAGAATTGATGGAAAAATATATAGACTCAGTATTCTGTGAAGGAAACGAAGTGTTGAACATAATATGGAAGTAGCAAAGGGAGTGAGCAATCACTCTCTTTTAAATTACATAACAATAACCTCTTTTTTGTCATAAACTTGACATGAGAGGG
>NZ_GG666310.1 GCF_000159095.1 Anaerococcus tetradius ATCC 35098
TATTCTGGAACAAATTTTAAAAGACCTGCATTTATTGAAATGATGGAAGATATCCGAACAGGCAGGATAAATTGTATCATAGTAAAAGATATGTCAAGGTTTGGTAGAGAGTATTTAGAAATCGCAAACTATATCGAAAAAGTATTTCCATTTTTGGGAGTTCGATTTATTTCCGTAAATGATAATCTGGATACTAAAGACGGTATAAAATCAGATCAGAGTTATGAAATAGCAATAAAAAATATCTTCAATGATTTATACACAAAAGATATTTCAAAGAAAATAAAAGCCTCCAAAGAAATAAAAATGAAACAAGGGTCTTTTATAGGAGCGATGGCTCCGTATGGCTATAAGGTTGATAAAATTGATGGAAAAAGAGTTCTGGTGATGGACAAAAAGGCAGCAGATGTAGTAAGACTTATCTTTTATGTGGCAAGTCAAGGTAAATCCAATATGCAAATAGCAAGAGAATTGACTAAAACATATACGACACCTGATGAATATAAAAGAACAGGTAAAATTTTTAAGGATAAAGAAGATACAAAACAATGGGATATTTCTTATATATCAAAAATGCTTTCTGATGAAGTATATATTGGGAATTTGATTCAAAGAGTATACTCAAATAGACATGATCCAAGTAGGAAAAGTAAGTTTCGTGATAAAGAAGAGTGGATTATAACAGAGAACACCCACGAAGGGTTAATAGACAAAACTACATTTGAAAATATCAGAGAGATAAAGGAGAAAAAACAAAACTATCTACCTTACCATTCACTGAAAAACATAATAAAAGACGGAAAAGAAAATGTTGGAGTAAAAATTCAAAGAGATTATAAAAAAGAAGGAAAGTATGACGACCTCATACAATGCAGTGTTTGTGGTAGAAATTTGAAAAAACAATATGGACCACGAGGACTGAAATATCATGATGAGATTTGCTATTGCTATTATTGTAAAGGTGGAGACAGATTAAAATTGGAAAAATCTCATGTCAGAATATATGAAACAGACCTCGACAAAATTTTAGTAGATACCTTAAAAAGACTGTTTTCAAGCTTTTATAAAAAGGATAA
Source organism: Anaerococcus tetradius ATCC 35098 (assembly GCF_000159095.1). Classification (GTDB taxonomy): domain Bacteria; phylum Bacillota; class Clostridia; order Tissierellales; family Peptoniphilaceae; genus Anaerococcus; species Anaerococcus tetradius. The sequence continues at coordinate 1,077 of NZ_GG666310.1, forward strand.
AAGATTACAACTAAAAATATATTTAGAAAATATAAGTGCTGAAAAGATAAATCAAGTTTCTATAAAAACAGATGTAAATAATAAAAAGATTGCTTCTCTTAGGATCAATCTACAAGAACAATATGAAAACTATGTTAAAGGAGAGGTTCTTTTAAGTGATTTTAAAATAGAAAGTAAAAAAATAAATAATCAAATAAAAACCTTAAAAAATGAGTTAAAAGTTTTTGATGAAAGAATAAGAAATATAAAAAAGAAAAAAAGAGAAATTATAGAATTTATAGATGTACTATTTTGCTGCTTGGATGCTAAAAGCATAGAAGTTGATAAAGAATTGGTCGATACGTTAATTAGCCATATAGAAATATCAGAGTATAAGCAGGTTACCATATATTTTAAGTTTAAACTTGATAAAGATGTGGGAAAGCAGTTGGAGGTAGAGCATGAATAAGATAGCTATATATTTAAGACTTTCTGAAGAAGATTATCACAAAGTAGATGAAAGTGAAAGTATAGCAAATCAAAGAGATTATATAAAAAGCTACATTGAAAATGAAACATCTTTAAAAAGTTGTGAAATAGAAGAATATGTAGATGATGGATATTCTGCCACTAATACAAATAGACCTTCATTTTTAAGGCTTATTGAGGATATAAAGAGTGGTAAAGTAGGAACTATAATTGTAAAAGATATGTCTAGGTTTTCAAGAGATTATATT
>NZ_GG666309.1 GCF_000159095.1 Anaerococcus tetradius ATCC 35098
GCCTTACTTTCAGGACAACTTTTAACACTTTTTTGAATATTTTTTTGAAAAATTTTAAAAAAATAGAGGACAGAGAAAAATATCTCTGTCCCCTACTTGATTTACCTATCCAAAAGTTTTCTCAGTTTCTCTAAAATCTTATTTCTTAATCTACTAATTTTCATTGGATTTGTGTTTCTTTGTTTTGCAACTTCTATGAGAGTTTTATCATCAAAATATAGTAATTTGATTAGGTTTCTTTCTTCCTCATTTAAATTGTTTAATGCACAATGCAGATCTTCTATTAGCATTTTAGTTTCAATAATCTTTTCAACATCAATACTCTTATCCGCAATATCTACAACACTTGTATTAAAATCTCCAAAATGAAATACACCGTGCTTTATATCCAGGCGCTTCAAATGAGCTTCATGATTAATCTCTTTTTTATATGCTCTATACACTTCATCAGGTACATATATTTTTTTACCCTTAACATAAATGTATTTTTCTTTATCATTATCTGACATCCTTTGGTCCTCCTTTTTTTACTCGTTTTTCGATTTTTGAGCATAAAAAAGGAGGACTACGGCATTTAGGCATGTCGAGTCCTCTGAAAAATAGAAGTTTTAAAACTAAAAACTGTTTTCTGTTAAACCTAAAAAGTTAACATAAACATGCTATTAAAATAGATAGGTATTCTTATCGTGGTTTTATTTATAGTTTTCTTCATTGATATATCTACCTCCATCACATTTATATATATCACTAAAAGTAGATATATTTGCATTAATTCTGCTTCATATCTAAAAATTCTATAGAAAGTGTTAATATCTCTAGATTCTCATAAAATTTATTTCCTTCCAAGCATATGAACTTATCCAAGTTTTTCTTGTTAAAATAATCTATAAATTTTAGTTTTATTTGTTTTTTCAATTTTGATTGGCTTTGGATTCAACTAAAAATAAGACTAAATCTTTCAAAAATCAATTCAGATAAAATATCATTCTTATTTTTTTATAGTTATACAAGCATCCTGTGCTTATTCCTGCAGGTTTATATGTCTTTCTTTGTTATCTATGCAAAACCTTTAGAAATAAATACCTCTACACTAGTATCTTGTATTTGTAATTTTCTTTTATTAGCAGGTAATCTTTCAATTATCGAATTTTCTTTACTGATATATTATTTTTCCCATAAAAATATTATAAAAATCAAATCTTTAATTATTTAAATTCATATTTGAAATAGCCTTGGCTTGCATTGCTAAACCTACCATTATCATAGTAAAATCTACAACTGGTTCTGCCCACCAAACAGCCCCTACTCCAAATACTCTTGGAAATATAAGTAAGGCTGGAACAAGTAGTATTAACTGTCTTAGCATTACAATCATTCCAGCTTTTTTTCCATCCCCTATCGCTTGAAAAAAAGTTATTGTCATAATCATAATTCCATAAAGAATAAATACTGAATAGAATATTCTGAAATTATTAACTCCGCTTGAAATTATATCCTGACTTACTTTAAATAAACCAAGTAACTGTTTTGAAAATACTTGTGCTGGTAACCAAAAAATTGCTGCAAGTACTGTTCCTCCTATAGAAAATATCTTCATAGTTTCCTTTACTCTATCGTATTGTTTTGCTCCAAAGTTTGTACCAATAATCGGCTGTAACCCCTGACTCATTCCCCAAATTGGTATAAATGAAAATCCATAAAATCTCAAAGTTGCTGACATTAATATTGCATTTGGATCTCCTCCATATCTAAAAGCTTGTCTATAAAGCAATGTTTGCTGAACCATGAAAAATACTTGCATGATCATAGCTGATACTCCTACTCCAAACATTTCCTTTGATATATCTTTTTCTTTTTTTATTTTCCCTATTTTTACATTTTCACTTTTATTCTTAAAATAATAAAGAGTAATAACAGCTTGAATTATTTGTGCTGTTACAGTTGCTATAGCTGCTCCCTCAATGGCATAATCACCCATTGCTTTCATTAGTATTGGATCAAGAACTATATTGATAAAGGCACCGAGTCCCATGATACTCATTGCTCTTTTCATAAGCCCTTCACCACGCATAACCATATTGGCTGACTGGGTAAAGTTTACAAAAATTGAGCCTAGAAATATTATTCTTAAATACCTTATACCTAATGCCTTTATTTCTCCTGTTGCTCCAATTAAATCTAAAAAATATGGTCCTAGAAGTATTCCTCCTATTGTTATAATCGTTGAAAAAAAGATAACCCAATAGATAAGATTTCCCATAAGTTTGTCTATAGTATCTTTATCACCTTTTCCCATGGCTCTTGATAAAATCGATGCCGAACCTATCCCTATAAGCGTTGCAATCCCATTATTAAAAAATGTAAGTGGCATGGCTATTGAACAAGCTGCCATGGCATTTTCCCCTATTATCTGTCCTGCAAATATTCCATCCATAAGTGGATATAGGCCTATAACTACCATCCCAATTACTGCTGGTATAGATAATTGAAACATTAAAGACAATGGCTTCTTGGTCAACAACTGTTCTTTCATGTTTTGTTTCATTTTTAATCCCCTCAATATATAAATTCTTCTGCTAATTTCGTTTTTTCTAATAAATTGTTATACAATTTTGATTCTTCTATCAGTTCTTTGTGATTGCCTTGGCTTTCCACATGTCCATTTTCTATGACTATGATTTTATCTACATTTTCAATAGATTTTAATCTATGGGAAATAATAATAACTGTTTTATCCTTTATTAATTTATTCAAACTTTCTTGAATTTTCTTTTCATTGTCCACATCAAGGCTTGCTGATATTTCATCTAATATAAGAATTGGTGCATCCTTTAAAAAAGCTCTTGCAATAGAAAGCCTTTGTCTTTCACCACCAGAAAGCTCTGACCCATTTTCCCCTATAACTGTATCTAATCCATTAGGAAGTTTATTAATAAAATCCATACAATTTGCAAGGGTAGCTGCCTTGATAACTTCTTCATCGCTGGCATCTTTTTTACCTATACGAATATTTTCTAATATAGATGAGTTAAATAAAGTAACATCTTGAAAAACAATAGATATTTTCTTAAATAAAGAATCTGTGGAAATGTTTTTTATATCCTTTCCATCTATTAAAATTTGACCTTTATCATAATCATATAATCTTGATATTAATCTTAATATACTTGTCTTTCCAGAGCCAGAAGCTCCAACTAGAGCCGTTACCTCTCCCTGTTTCGCAGTAAAGCTAATGTCCTTTAAAACCTGATTATCATCATAAGAAAAAGCTACATTTTTAAAGACTATATCAAACATATTCAGTTCTACATCTTTACCCTCTTGAATTTTTGCTTCTTTAATCTCTCTGATCCTTTCAACACTTGGATCTATAGAGAAAACTTCTAGTAATCCTTCTTTTGATAAATCAAAAATATCTTTTATCTTTATAGCAGACATTAAATAACCTAAGAGATATAAAATGTCAATCTCTCCAGATAGAATAAGGCTAATACCGACATAACTAACTACTGCTATACTTACGAAAGAAAACATAGTAGATAAACCTAATGTTATAATAGAACTCTCTTCCACTTTTAAATGTATTTTTTCACTTTCTTCCATCTGTTTATAAAGTGATGTCTTCACTTCATCAGATAAGTTAAAACTATTTATTTCTTGTTGAAGTTCAATGGTTTCTTGGAATTTTTCTGAGTTTTCTCTAAGTACCTTGTGATATTTCTTGTTTCCTTTTACCTGCGACTTTTTAGCAATAGGTATTAGTATAAAACTTAAAATAGTTGGGATCATTACTGCAAGCCCCATCTTAAAATTACCTATCATTAACATAATTCCAATTAGTGGGAAAAATAAAACCATTCCTCCTACTTTAGGAATTGAATGACTCATAGCGTGTTCTACTTTTTCCACATCTGCCATAATCGTTTGAGATATATCTGATAAATTATGTCTTGAAAAGTAGGATAGGGGAAGTTTTGATAGAGTTTCAGCAATATCTATTCTTAAATTAGCACTCTCTTCATAAGTTGTAGTATAAAGATCATCATATTCTTTGGCTAACAAAACATACATTATTACTAATGTAGCAACAGAAACTCCAAAATATAAATAAGGGCTTTTAACATTTTTCAAAAGAAGCTCATCTGTTAACATCATTAAAATAAAGGCAGGAACCATATTAATACAGTAAACTAAGAAACTCGATATAGTTGATTTAGTGAGATCTTTAGCCCCTTTATCAGTCAGACAAAAGCGTTTTTTATAAAATTTCCTCATCTTTAACCCTCCATTGATTTGCACTGTCATAAAGCTCTAATAATTCCTTATATTTTCCACCTTTTGAAATAAGTTCTTGATCACTGCCTCTTTCAATTATTTCTCCATTCTCTAAAACTAAAATTTCATCAACAGAACGAATACTACTCATCCTATGGGCAATCATAATAACTGTTTTATCTTTCATAAGGTTTTTAAAGGCCTTTTGAAGCTCATACTCATTGTCTGGATCAATAGAAGCACTAGCTTCATCCATAATTACAATTTTAGATTTCTTGAGCATGGCTCTCGCAATAGCAATTCTCTGTTTTTCTCCTCCTGATAAATAGACTCCTTTTGAGCCGATCATGGTATTCTCCCTTTCAGGAAACTTATTTAAAATAACATTACAACCTGCAAGTTCCATAGCCTTCATAACTTCTTCTCTACTTGCCTTTCTATTAGCAAGAGCAACATTTTCGTAAATAGATGTCTTAAAAAGTTTGCTATCCTGAAAAACAAAAGAAATTGTGTTTATTAGAGTATCCTTACTATAAGATTCTAAGGGTCTCTCTCCAATCTTTATACTGCCACTATCTACTTTGTAAAAACCAGATAATAGCTTTACAATAGTCGATTTACCTGAGCCTGAATGACCCACCAAAGCATATTTTTTTCCTTCTTCTAATTTAAAAGATAAATTTTCTAGTACTTTGTTTTCATTATAAGAAAAATTCACTTTTTCAAACTCTATATTATAGTTTTTGAAATTAATATTCTCTCCATAAGACAATTTATCTTCATTCATCTTTTTATATAAATCTTCTAAAGTATCTACAGCATACCTAGCGTTAAAGATGTTCATACTAGCCCACATAATTTTCATAAATGAAACCATCATTACTCCACTTAAAAACAAAATCATGAATAGTTCAACAATAAGCAAATTAGCATTATTAACTTTATTTATGGTAAAAACTAAAGGGATAGACAAAATTGCAATAATTCCAAAAAATATCCATTGATATAGTACATAAGGTTTTTTAGAACTAATTGAGTAATCAAGAGCATACTTAGAATAATCCTTAATTGCCTTATAAAGAGTTTTAAAAGACTCTACAGTAGCTCCGAATATTTTAACAACTTGCATGCCTCTGACATATTCAACTGTTTCACCACTTAAAATTTCTAAGGATTTTTGGTAGTATTCCATGAACTCTCCTCCACCCATCATGTTCTTTAAAATAAGAGCCCCTACTATTGTTAGTATAAGAATAACTATTCCCACTCTACTACTAATAGAAAAGGCAAGTATTAAAGATAAGACTGGAATTAAAAAAGCTTGTGAATTATCTGGTATCATATGTGCTACTGCCGTATGAGTTTTAGCTGCATTATCATCAATAGTTTTTCTTATAATTCCAGATGGATTTAAGTCATAAAAACGAAAACTTGCTCCTGTAAGTCCATCTATCCCTTTCTTTCTCAAATTAGTTTCTAAACGAAATCCGAGCTTATGGGAAAATAAACCTGATAGTAAATATACCAAAGCTCCCAACGTCAAACTCAAAACAGTTTGAATAGACATTGCTCTAGCAACTAATAAATCCTCCTCAACAATTGAACTTCTTAAAAATTTATACAACAATGAATATCCGTACACCATCAGAAACGCAGATAGTGCTGATAAGAAAACTGCTATATATCCATTATGTTTTCCCTCAGGCACATAGGAAAAAAGCCTTTTGTAAATTTTCATATTTACCCCCTTAATAATATTTTGATAAATTTCAAATAAAAAATACGACTTACTTGATAACTTTTATCATAAGTATATTGTAAAATATTTTCGTTTGTTTTACAATATATATAGGTTTATATGTCTAAACGTGTTATTGGAGGTTTGTATGGAAAATTTTGAAAGTTTAATAAATGCTTATGTTTCATCGGAATTAAAAGACGAGAATTATTTTCATCCTCTAGGGAGGTATTATATAGCTAATACGAAATTATATAATGGTTATTACTGGTATTACGAAAGTAGCGACTTTATAATAGACATTCATAATCTTTTCATAAAAGAAGATTTTGTAGAAGATGGCGTTGAATCAATGCAAAATTATGTTACATTAATTTCCAATTTTGTAATGTCTGGAAACGGAGAATGGTTTAATCCCTATCAGTCAATTGAACCTTTTTCTATGTTTGTTATGGATCCAAGCGACAAAAAGAATAGATATCTTATACATAAAAATTCTAGATTGTGTCTTGTAGGTGTAAAATTTAAAAAAAGTTTTTTAGAAAAATACTATCCACCATATTCTTACTCAAATAATGTAGATGATTTAAAAGATATGTTTTTTCAATCTAAAAATTCAATTATTAATCCAATAAGTAAGATTGCTAAAGATATTTTGACTTGTAAACTTGAAAATGCTGAAGCTAAACTTTTCTTTGAGGAAAAGGTAAAAGAGTGGTTTTATATAACTGTTGAGGCTAGTGAAGATTCGAAAAATTTTAAGCCTCTTTCAACCGAAGATGAAAAACTTATTGAGAATGTAGAAAGATATATTAGCGATCATTATTCTAACAACATACCTCAATCACTTCTAGAAAAAATCGCTTGTATGAGTGGAACAAAGTTAAAGGAAAGTTTTAAGAAAAAAAACAATTTGAGTATTACAGAATTTACCCAAAGAAAAAGAATGAATATAGCAGAACAATTATTAGTAACCACTGATCTTGAAATAAGACATATAGCTAAAACTGTTGGGTATACTTCAGCTAGCCGATTTAGCAAACTTTACAAAAGATATAAGGGAGTTTATCCTAATGAGGTTAAAATTATGATTAATTTAAATAAATAAATCTAAACCATATTCCTAAAAAGAGGACTAAGACGCCTCAATATGTCTAGTCCTCTTTTTGGAATTTTTAATACTATTAATTAACAATATAAATTTATATCTCATTGAAAATCATAGTGTAAAATATCTTGTGTAAACGTAAAGTTGTTCCTTGGATAGAAAAAGAGGATCCAATCTTGTAAGATTAAGTTAACACAACTAAATCACATGAATATTGGAGAACCTCATAACAAATTTTAACAAAGAATTGATTGAAGTGCTAGCCCAAGGAGTAGATGTTACAGAAATATTTCGCTGTCAACCGGAAGATGCGATGAATCTTCTTCTAGAAACAGAAAAAAACGTTTTTTAGGATTTGAGCCCTGTGATACCAGTGAATACAACTCTGGGAATTCTAGAAATAGCTACTACACTAGAACCCTTAAAGGCAAATATGGTATATTACATCTTAAGATGCCTATGGATAGGAAGGGGCTCTTTTCTCAAAAACCCCTATCTTTTTTTAACGAGTCAAATTCTACTCTTGAAGATAACATTAAATTGTTCCACCAAAATGGTCTAACAACCAGAGACCTATTAGAAATGATTGAGAAAATATACGGTCAGCAAACCGTATCAAATAGTTCGAAGTCCACCCTAGAGGAACTATAGCTTTTTAAAAAGAACTCCAGACAGGCCGTTGTCTACTGCTATGTTACCTTTCTCTCCATAAGACGAGATTCGATTAGCAAAGAAGCTGTTCATGATATTATAGGAATCACAAAAGAAGGCCACAAAGAGGGTCTAAGCTTTGCTATTTATCCCATAGAATCTGCTTCTAACTACAGAGAAATATTCCAAGATCTTAAATCCAGAGGACTAGAAGATATCGTTCTCTTTGTTAGCGATGAATTAACAAAACTAAAGCATACTCTTAACGATGAATGTCCCTTATCAAAACATCGATCCTACTGGATACATATCATAAGAAATATAGCCAATAAAGTAAGAGTCAATAATAAGTCACCCCTACTGGAAGACTTAAACTTCCCTTAGAAAATTTGTTTGATAAATGGGCAGACAAATATCCTAAAGTAAAAGAACAATTTCCCCATGAAACATCTCTGGAAAAGTATGTGTATACCGATGTTTCAAAATACAACACGGCGTTTTCTTCTATGATCCATAAGGAATTTGGGATGGCACTATATGAACTAAGTAAACTGCTAAATAAAACATAAGGAAAGCGCCAAAGCAAAAATTTTTCATCCAATATATGGGATTAAGGTACAAAGCATGTAGCATTATCTAGTTAGGTACAATTTACTTAGTTTCACAAGAGGTTACACAATTTATTTAACACTACCTTGAAAACTCTATGCCTTAATAATTTTAAAGTGTAATACTGAACAATTATTAGTTAACTATAATAAAACAATTAAATTATCTTCTTATTAATGTGAATATTTTTTATAATTTCATTAAGATATCAAGTTAGACATATCTTATTTTTTCTAAATCCAATACACGATTGCAAATTAAACTTGCAAATTCAAAATCATGGGTAGCTATAAAAATAATTTTATCTTTTGAATGTGACTTTAATAATTCTACAGTTTTAATCATATTTTTATAATCAAGCCCACTTGTAGGCTCGTCTAAAATAAAAATTTCTTTGTTACACAATAGTCCACAAACTATGGCAAGTCTTTGCTTTTGTCCCCCAGACAAAGTGTTAGGGTGGCTATTTTTATAATTATATAAGTCAAAATCATTTAGCAGTTCATTAATTAAATCATCTTTTACGTTCTTTATTCCTAATTTACATTCAGCAAAGACACTATCGGCAAATAATTGATAATTTACGTCTTGCATAACCATATAAGATATTTGCTTTCTTGCTTTTTCATCAATTTCTTTAGATTTTAAAATAAACTCACCCTTATAATCAGTATAAAGTCCACAAAGAGTTCTTAAAAAAGTAGTTTTCCCTATGCCGTTAGATCCTAAAACAGCAATAATATCACCCTTGTTTGCAGAAAAACTAAATCTATCTGTAAGGCATTTATCTTTCCTATAAATTGAAACATTATTTACCTGTAAATAAGACTTACCTATAATTGGTGATTTTTCTTTTATATTTAAACTAGGTTTGTTTCTTGTTCTTAAACCCATAGTCTTAATTTCATCTTCAGATAAACTTAAAAAATCTTTATTGGAAAAAATTTTATCAATTTTCCCATTCTTCATATAAATAATTCTATCAACTAAATCCATTATATAATAGATTCTGTGTTCAGATATAATAACTGTTTTACCACTCTCTTTCAACATGGATAAGTGTTTTTTTAATATATCTATTGTCGGTATGTCCAAATTAGAAGAAGGCTCATCAAGTAAATAAATATCTGGATTTGTTGCATAAACTGATGCAAAAGCAATTTTTTGTTTCTCTCCTCCAGATAAATGAAAAATATTTCTATTTTTTAGTTTATTTATTTCTAATTTCTTGCAGGTTTCATCTAATTTCTCTTCTAAAATTTTTGTTTCTACTCCTTGGTTTTCTAGTCCGAATACAATTTCACTATTTGTATCCACATTAAAGAATTGGGTTCTAGGATTTTGAAAAACACTGCCGACATTTTTTGAAAGTTCAAACATTTGATAGTCAGATAATGATTTATCATTTATTTTTACATCACCATTTAAATCTCCTTCATAATAATATGGTATCAACTTATTTATAAGCCTTGTAATAGAGGTTTTTCCAGAGCCAGAAGAACCACATATTAAAATAAACTCTCCTTTTTTTATTTCTATATTTATATTATCTAGGCTAATATCCTTAGAGTTTCTATATTTGAAACAAACTTCATTTAACTTAATCATAAAAATACCTCAAATATATTGTAAATGCAGTAATTACTACTCCAATTATTAGAGATAAATAATCTAAAATTCCAAAATTAATCCTTATAATTGAAGTTCGTTTATTTGGTGATTCAATTCCCCTCGTGATAGAAGCTATAGTTAATTCATCTGCGGCTTTTGACGCCATAATTATCATAGGAGAATAAATGCATTCTACGGTTAAAGAAGGGTTTTTTATAAACCCCAAAAAAGATGGAGAAATTCCTCTAAACCTCATTGAATCTTTTATATATAGCCAATCTTCTTTTATAGTTGGTATATACCTAAGCATTACTGCTAGGGGGATAGAAATTTTTTTAGAAACACCAACATAATCCATAGCAGATAAAAACTCCCCTACTTTCGTTGTGCTAAGTATTATCATAGAGAGCATACATACCGGATAAATTTTATTAACTAAACCCAAAAATGGCATAAATATGCTTCTAAAAGTATTACTTCCATATCTTACAATTAAAATACTAAGAAAATATACTAATAGATATATTAATATCCCAGTAAAAGCAATTTTGATTTTTCTATTTATAAGACTAAAAATAGCAATTAATGCTACAAAAGCTAATTCATATTCTATTGAGGGCAATATACTAGATATAATTATGCACAAAAATAGTAAAACTATTTTTGTGCATGGATTAATATGTGTATTCAATTCTCCTGAAATCATATAATACCCGCCTTTTCAAATTGCTTTTTCAAAAGTTTAGAACCTATAAAAGCACTAAATAAAGCAACTAAAAAAGTTCCAATCACAATAACATAAATCATCCAATCAGCAGCTGCTGCATTCATAGACTCTATATATGTTATATCTGTCCCCTTCTCTATCATTGCATTTGACCAAGACTTAGGATCCATAAAATATACGACAAAAGTCCCTATATCTCCAAGTGCAAATACTCCAAAAGAAAGGATGTTTGTTTTTTTACTTTTATATGACTTGCTTCCTGCTATAAACTCAGCAATTATCCCCATAACTAAAGTTCCAAGACCCATAGCCCAATGCATGCCAGTTGCAAATCTCAAAATACAAATTATTATTGCCAAAATAGCAATAGTTCCTCTTTTAGCCACTTTCGAGATCAGAAACATAAATATTATTCCTGATAAAAGAGCACTACCCATTGGCTGATAAAAGGTTAATACAGGATTCATTCCAAAAGGCATTCCCCCAATCATATTAAATATAAAATAGAGAGCTGTAAAAACCCCTATAGTAATCAAATCCTTTGTTTTTAGACCATTCATATTATTTTTATTCATTTTTTCCTCCTTTTAAATCATTAATTTTAATTGCATTTTTTTTATACGGTTGAATTATTTTACTTTGTCCAAGCTCTCTAGATAATTCACCCCATGTCTCTATCGCTGAAATCAAGTATTGTTGCTCCACTATATTAGCCTTTTTACTATCTATACAATTTATAAATTCTATAATGGACTTTGAAATAGAATTAACCCAACTTAATTTCATCATACTACTATAAGTTTCTTCGTTATCTTCAGCTATTTCAAATGTTTTTAATTTCGAAAACTCATTGCTTTCTTCTAAATTAAATTTTCCATTTTTATCATGTGGCTTATCCAAACAACTCTCCCATATTATAGGTCCATTTGTACCTGATAATGTCAAATTCCCTGAGTTCGTTATAAACATTATTTTATGCATTAATAACATGTAATTATCTGGATTTTTCGCAGTCATTTGATTTTGCACACTTATACATATAGGAATATCGTTTATATACCCTTCTATAATCTCAAAAGGTGATTCTATATTCTGCGTAGATATATTTCTAAATTCATAAGGTTTTAGTCCTCCCAAAGCTCTTCCCAAAATATCTATAAGAGGAAACAATACATGTACACTGCATTGTGCAGAAATAAATCTAATTTTCGACAACTTATTTAGCTTTTTAGATAAACTCAAAAATGTATCTACACTTTTTAAATTTGGATAAAATGTGTTAAGTTTATAAAAACAAGAATTTTCTCTTGATAATTTCAAAAACTCTATATATTCTTTTAAATGAACTGGTTGTTCCTGAATTACATTTACTCCATTCTTTAACAGTTGCTTAACCAAATCACTGCCTGCCCCACCTATCAATGTTGACCCTATAACAACACAAGCCAAATCTATTTCATTAAGATTCACATCATTTAAGGTTGTATATATTGGTATTTTATACTTTTTAGCATAACTTTGAGACAATTCACTACCTTTTGACAAAATGCCTACTATCTGAAATTTTTCATTCATATTTTCGATAGCTTTTATATAAAACTGTCCAAATCCTACACCACAAACCAATACTCTATATTTGTTTTGCATAACTTATATTTCCCCCCTTTCTTGGCTAACACAAATTTCATCTCTTATTGATTTGCCATTTAATTTAATATCTAAAATAGCTTTTCTGTATAGCAACTCTTCTAAAACATCTTTACTATCCAAAATCTCAAACGCCCACATTGTTTTATTTATGTCATCTCTATCCAACAACTCTTTTACACACATTGCTGTTAAATAACCGTTTATAAGATAAGTATCTCCACATATAACTTCTAAAAACTCCTCATATTCCCCAAACCCATAGTCTAGAATTATAGAACATTGATACTTGTATTGAAGTAAATTATCCTTAGCTTTTCTTTTACTTGATATTTGCTCATTAATGTAATCGGCAACTTGATATACTTTCTCCAAGGAATATTCTTTCTGGATTTCTGAAACACCCTGTCTTAGAATCTTATCATGCTCTGGGTTGAGATACACATTATTCCAATAAACTTCATTATTAGGAAATTTTTCAGAAACATTTAATAACTCTTTAGAAATATATTTTATACATACAGAATTCAAAGGTAAAAAATCAACATTATTTTGTTCTTTTAAATCAACTTCTCTGCTTATTTTTTTCTTTTCTCCTTTATAGATAAAACAATTGGTCTCAATATATCCATCTAATGAACTCATTAAAACATCAATTAATGCATTTAATGTCACTTTCTCATTTCCTCCAGCATACATGTAAATACGTTTTAAGTTTTTTGAATATTTTTCATTGAGCCACTTCAAAACAATTCCAGATAATCCTGGGAAATTTCCAGTACCTATTACAGATTTTGTATTTAAAATTATTTCATCATCCAATAAATTAACGCCAAATAAATCAACATATTTTAAATCAAGTTTTTTTATTGCATAAGCAATTTTAGGGCTTGTAATATATGAAGGTCCTGTCGCATTAACTATCAAGTCGCAATCCTTACAAAAAAGGTACAACTCTTTATCATTCAAAACATCAACGGATACGTGCTCAATATATTTATCTACGAGATCTTTTTTTATATATCTATGTCCACATCTTAACCTATACCCACTTTGCTTCAACTCCTCAAATACTATATTCCCGCAAAAGCCACTAGATCCCAATATACCTATCTTTTTTTTCATTGTTTTTTATCTCCAAAAATATTTTTAAATACTTCACTTGCCATTTTCCCATTTAAACATGTTAAGTGATTCCCTTTTATTTTTTGTAGCTTTATATCCCCTAAAGTTGCATTCTTCCAAAATTTTTCATTATCAATATTATCGAGCGGTAAAAAAGTAAATTTTTCATTATCACAATATAAAACTTTTACATCTCCTACATAATTTTCAGGCTCATATAGCATAGCAGCCTCAAAACTTTGAGAGAATATGTTAAATCTTTGCTTAATATTACTTAAAGTATTTATTTCATTAAGCTTTTCGTTTTCAATGCTATTTAACATCCTATTAAAACGCTCATTTTCATCTAATGTACTAAATTCTACATAACATTCTTTCACATTCTTAAATTTATCAATAGACTCTAAAAATAAATCATCCCTTTGCATTAATTTAAGATTATAATTCTTCGATAAGTATAGTAAGCTCTTTCTCACTTCTTCGTCTGAAACTGAATGACCAGCTTTATTAATATTCGCTCCTATGAGTTGTGCAAATGCCCTTTCTAATAGAAAATTATTTAGTATCATCTTTTTGCATATCATAGTATCTATTGTGGTCACCATATTTACCTTCAAACCTTTTTCTAATAGAACTTTACCAGTTTCAATAGCTATCAACCCACCCGTACAAAATCCTATTAATTCGAATTCTTTTTCTCCCGTCTGCTCTAATAGATTTGCATACTCGTATCCTAATGTTGATATCAAGTTATCTGGAGATATTGATAAAAAACTTTTTTCATCAATATTTCCTAATCCGTATAAATTATACTTATCACAATTTTCATTTATTAATGGTATCAAGCTCGAATATGGTCCCAAGCTTCCTAAACCATCATGAAATAAAACACATGCTGAATTCGTAGTCTTTTTCTCACTCAGTAAAATTATTTTTCCTATACTCTCATTATCTTCTTTTAGTTCTTCTTGCGAGTTAAATATAAAATTACTACACATTTCTCTTAAGGAATCTGATTGAATTAAGCCCAACATTATCTGATCCCAAGGAACTTCTTTAAACTCTGCTAAGTTTTGTTTCATTTTAGAGGCAATCTGTGCAGCTATTAAAGAATCACCTCCTAATTCGAAAAAGTTGTCATTAATGCTCAAACTTTCAACTTTCAATGTTTCTTTCCATATTTGAACTAAATTTTTTTCTAAATTAGTTGCAGGTCCAACTTCCTTCTTATTTATTTCTTTTATTTTTACTCTTTTATTAATTCTTTCCTTTAAATCATCTCTTAGTTTTCTTCTATTAATACAAGCTTCCCTTGTAAGAGGGATTGAATTAATAACATTAAATGTATTAACTCTAATAGGATAAGGCAAGAGTCTTAATATATTATTTAAAATTCTTTTTTTATCTAAATCAATAATACTTTCTCTAAATTTTACAATATATAAACATTGTCCCAAAATATCTCGTTCTCTGCTATTGTCTGGAAAACACTTCACCAAA
The DNA here is from genome assembly GCF_000159095.1 of Anaerococcus tetradius ATCC 35098. Classification (GTDB taxonomy): domain Bacteria; phylum Bacillota; class Clostridia; order Tissierellales; family Peptoniphilaceae; genus Anaerococcus; species Anaerococcus tetradius. Next base: position 14,992 of record NZ_GG666309.1, read on the forward strand.
TCACCATTGCAATAATTTATGATTTTATTCATGTCATTCATTGATAAAAACACTTGATCCGTATCTTCTCTAAATCCTTTTATATGGTCTAAGCCTGCATGAAACTCCATTGAAGTTAATAACGCATAACTTCCGGGTAAACCTTCAAGAATTACTAGATGTCCATTTCTAGTAAGCATTCCCTTAAATTGTTCTAATACTTCAGATTCATCATTTGCATTATGAAATACATTATTGCAAATGATTAAATCAAACTCTGAATTATTCATTCCCTGTTCAAAATAATCTTTATTTATATCGTAAATTCCAAAATCTATATTATTATACTTTATAAAATTTTTTTCTGCTTCATTAATAAATGACTGAGAAATATCAGTAAATAAATACTTTATATTATAATTTTTAATTTGCTTCATTAAATCAATAGTGGTTCCTCCAACTCCTCCCCCTACTTCTAAAATCCTGAAATCCTTGTTAGGAAAGCGTTGATTGAAATCATCTATAATATCATTAATATATTTTATCGTTGCTTTATTCATTATGTTACTTATAGGATTGTTTTTATATGCTGCTAAAGCTACATCAAAAGAACCATTTGGGAAAAATAACTCAACTGAATTTATCTTTCCTTGTAGCAATTTAATTAGATTCACTCGTGATTCATAAAAATAATTCATCATTATATCGCTGTATTTAACGTGCAAATCTATCTCTTTCCATTTTTCCCATGCCTTTCCTATATTATCTACTCTACAACTATTTAATTTGTATCCTCTGTTTGCGTTGTATTTAATAATTCCCTCGGAAATAAGTGCATTAAGCCATCTTTTCAATAATCTTTTGTATATATCAACAACCTTTGTTTCATAATATATTTCTTTAATAGAATACCACTTGTTTTTATTAACAAATACTCCTAATTTTAAAAATGTTTGAAAAATATCCTCTATAGCCGTTTCGTTTGATGCCTGCATCCACCTTAAAAAATTATCCAAGTTAAAGTCATCCACATCTTTTATGTTGAACTCCGAAAATTTAATATTTCTGGTATCTTTGGTTGCTTCAGAAAAATTTGGTTGGACAAACACATCTACGCTACAATCATTTTTATTGGGGACAATTGCAGACTTATGAATATCTTTTAAAGAATTAATTTTACTTTCAATTTCATAAACATTAATATCGTTACCCTCTAATTTTACATCACCAGTACTATCATGGGTTACTATTATACTATCTGATGTATACATTCCTCTAAATTTTGTTTTCGCAAGAACATTTTTTTGATCAGTACTGTTATATATGTCACTACTTGACTCATCGTTCGATTTTTTGTTGACGAATATATCACCTACAACCCATTCTGGGCACATAGACAAATGCTGATCCAAAATAGAAACTTCACCGCTCGATAGATTCTTGTTAAATGAAAGCAAATTATCTTCATGATCCATCTTTACATACTCTTTACATAAAATCATATACTGCTCATTATCTTGAATTGTAAAATCATCAATCATAAATATAATTCTAAAACTTTCTAATAACTCTGGAAATTGATTTATTAAGCTCATAGAGTCAATAGCAGTTATAACAATTAAAGTTTTAGAAATTATTGATTTTATTTTTGATTTACGAATATGATTTTTACATAACACTTCAAGTTGATGCATATTGACCTGTATGAATTCTGAGTCCATTATCATTTTATTATATTTTTGTTGTGAAATATTTTTGCACAGGTTTAATGTTGATTGAGATAATAAGCATATTAATAAATTCGTAATTAAAACACGGCTATTGTTATTTTCACAAACTAGTAATTCATCAGCTTTTCTTACTTTCAATAAATCAATTTGTTTTCTGACAAAAGAAAATATGTTTTTAACCTTGATAGGATAAAATCTCATTTCACCTAATTGATCCATCTCCTTTGAAATGAGTGTAGCCTTTGCTATATCAGTTATTTCAAATTTATCTGGTTTTTCATCATCAAAATCTTCTATCTGTTCCAAAGAAATAATTTTTAAATTTTTATAAATCTCTCCATCTAAGCAAAAATCGTTAATATCATTAATTAGAGCAAATTTAATATCATACTTCTTGTTTAGCGACTCTATTTCTTCTAAATCTTCCGTTTCATCAATAGGTAATGCTCCCCCTCCTATTGATAATATTGCTAAGATAGCTCCGACTTTTAAAAAAGCATCCGGTGAATTAATTAAAACAGTATCTCCAGCTTTGCATTTATTTATAATTAATAAATCTCTAATATTTCTTACTAGCAAACCTAATTTTTTATACGTATATTTTTGATCATAATTATTCAATATTATTTTAGAAGCCATTTCTTTTAGATATAGATTTCCAATAAAAGATTCAAAATTCATATTGTCATTAAACTCCGATGACAATATATGACTCTGGCCAAATGTTCTTAACACTTCTTTATCTTTGCTAGAGTTTTCTTTACGTCTATTTAGTATAATATCAGAGAATCTTGTAAAAGCTGATTCAATCATACCTTTAGGGAATATATTATCTCTTACATCCCATGTAATCAATATTCCACCCTTGTCTCTCATTACCTGACAATCAAGTATTACTTGTGGGGTCTGTGTTATTTTATAAACCAATTCCCCAAAATTACTTATGCTGTTACTTTTAATGTTCTCTTGAATGCCTAAAGCACTTGTAAAAACATATGGATATATTATATTCTGTTTTCTTGATTTTGATACTTCTCTAAGAACTTCAATACCTGAAAAACTTCTATTATCAATATCCTTCCAAAGTTGAAGCTGGATATTTTGTGCATTTTCCACAAATTCATTTTCGTTTAAATTGCTTATTTCTAGTAAATTGATATCAGTAAAATCCCCTACAATAGAACTAATATTAGGATGAATATCATCTCTCTCCGAAATTGTGACATTTATACAAAATCTTTTTTCGCTAGACCAACGGCTTAATACTTCTGCATATGCTGTTAATATAAACGCTGTTAGGGTTATTTTGTTTCTGCTACAAATATCTTGTATTTCTAATTCTCTCTTTTCAGTTATACGAAGATTAAATTGTTTTATTGATACATTTCCTTCACTTGATTTGGTTGTTAATGTTGGTCCTTCAGGTAAATCTTCAATTTTTTTCAACCAATAATCTTTCGCTTTATTATAGTTGATTCGATATTCACTTGTTTTTTTGAAGTTTTCATCGAATACTATAATATCTCTAAATGTTATTCCTTTGTTTTCTAACTTAATATCTTCAAAATATGAGTCCTCAAGATCTCTAATTATAACTCCAATGCTTGTAAAGTCTGCAATCAACATATCCAAAGACAAATGAATTATACTGTAATCATCAAATGATGTTATTTCTATGTCATATAGTGGCCATTTCCCTAACTCATAAGTCTTTGAAGATAATCTCTTTCTAACATTTTCCAAATGTTCGTCATTAAAATGGTATTTTGAACACCTTTTAGTATATCTTATATCTGGAATATTATAATCCTTTAAGATTTTTTGTTTTCCATCATTGTAAATTACAGCATGTAACATTTCATTTGCTATTATTACATCAGTCCAGGATTTCTTAAATTTAGCTATATCAATTACAGGATATTTTATTTCACAATAAATTTTACAGTTTGTTTGTCCATATTTATATAGCTCCCCTTTACCTACTGTATAAGCTAATTGCATATTTGTTAAATCAAATTCTTCATTTAAATTTTCCTTGTCAATTATTACAGGAGAGCAACTTTTTGCAAGAAAATCTATTAACTCATCTCTTATCTTAGAAAGTTCCTCTTGAATTGCTTTATTCATAACACCTTTTGGGGAATTATAGCATAGTTTTCCATTTTCTAAAAATAACCTTATGCCTTGCTTCTGATATTTTAGAATAGTTTTTTCTATCGACATATGCCCTCCTATATAAAACCTATTTCATTATCATTGTTATTGTTTTTATTCCTGTTATTTATTTCCTTAAAGACAGCATTAGAAAAATCTTGGAGCATAGGATTTTCTAATATTACAACCATAGATAAATTAATATTAAATGTTTCGTTTACTAAGTTTGTTAATTGCACAGCATTAAGCGAGTTGCCACCAGATTTGAAAAAATCATCTACCAACTCTAGTTTCTCTACTTTTAATACATTTTCTACAATCCTGACTATCTCATTTTCAAATGTTTGTATACTCTCTTCTGACTCACTATTGAGGTTTTTATCATTCCTGTTGTTTGAAATTGATTTTTTAATAAGGTCTTTTTTCTCAATATGGTTTATTGTCAAATCCATTTCTGTGTCATCATTTGAAATTCTTATTAATTCATCCACTTTTTTGTTGCTTGATTCTAAAAAATCATTTATTAATTCTACATATGCGTTGAAACATATATCTATCTCCTCATTTATGAATAAATTAGTTACATAATCCCATGTCAATATAAGGTCTTCATCTAATTCTATTACTTGATGATCTAACCATACTTGAGGCGTTTGGCTTATAGAGTAATTTAACTCACCGAGAAAATCTACATTTCTATTTCCTTTCATTCCTAAGCCACTTGTAAATATAATTGGAGCAATCATATCTGTATGTTTCTTCTCTCTTAAATCTCTTAAAAACTCTATTGAACTATATGATGAATGCATCATATCAGAAAGGAGTTGTTCCTGAATTTCCTTTGCATTTTCCAAAATAGTTTTGCTTTTATCAAGTTTTATTTCCAATAAACATAACTGAGTAAAGTCTCCCATAACTTTATGAATTTCAGGATGAATATCTTCCTTTATAAATTGTGTCACATTAACTACAAAATTATTGCTGTTACTATATTTGCATAATATTGTAGAAAATAATGATAAAAGTATAGTTGTTGGTGTTACCTCTACTTCAGTCGCTAATCTTTTAATTTCTATCCAATCGTCTCTCTTTATTCTAGCTTCTTTTCTTTTAAATCTTTGTTCAGAGTTATTTCCATCATTTTTCATAATGGATAATCTTGGCATGATAGGAAATGAGTCCAACCTGTTTATCCAATAATCTTTATCTCGTTCATAATGAAATCTGTCTTCTTGTTTTTTATATAAAACATAGTCTCGAAATGTTGGTTCAATAGTTTCCGAACTAAAATCTCCATCATATTTAAGCTTTATTTCTTTTAAAAACTCAAACATGCTCCAACCATCAAGTATTGCATTATCAATTCCTATAAATATTCGAAATAGAGTTTTAGTAATTTTAGTTACTTTAAAATCAAATGTAGGAAAATTACTCAAATCTATAATTCTATGCGAAAGTGATTCTCTCATTTGCAATAAAATATTTTCTTTAGCATCATCATCCAAAGTGCTTAAATCATTTATATTTAATAAATAGTATGGAACTTCTTTCAGAATTACTTGTTCTCCTGAATTTAATATTATTGTTCTTAAAGCAGGATTATATTCAATGATATCATTTAACGCTTTCTGTAGTTTATTGACATTTATATCCATACTATCGAATTCAAAATAACAATGTGTTGATACATTCCCTAAGTTATACGCCCCCTGTCTACCTATCCAATAAGCCATTTGTACATCAGTAAGTGGAAATGGCTCATATATGTTTTCTTTATCTGGCACTAAAGTTCGTATTTTGCTTCTATTGATAAACATTTTGTTTTTATCTATAAAATCCGACAAAGAAGCTACAGAGGCACTCTGAAAAATGTCTTTTATCGAAATTTCTATCCCCATTTTATTTTTGACTTTCCCGATAATGGATGCTGCTGTTAATGAGTCCCCTCCAACGATAAAATAATTATCATTAACTCCAATATTTTCATTGCATAAACATTCTTTCCAGATATTCAATAATATTTTTTCTGTATCTGATATGTCATTTGTTATTTCTTCTGAAATAACTCTAGAATGCTTGACATCCTTCAGTAAATCTTTTTTAAGCTTCTTTCTATCTGCTTTTCCATTCTTATTCAGTGGGATTTCATCCACATGATAAAAATAAGTTGGAATCATATAATTTGGAACTATTCCCAACAAATAGTCTTTTAGATCTTCAAATGAGATTTTATTACTTTTTAGTTTTTCGATAAAAAAAGTATTGAAATTAGCCTTGGATGACTCATTGACATTGCTTTCATAAAGAATTCTACTAATATCTGTTTTTAAATTAATGTCGTTATTAATACCTATGTTTTCTGGATTCAATATATCAGCTGTAATCAGAGAAAGTAAATTTAATTTATTAATTTCATTTCCTACAAGTAACCCATTTGGTTTCAATTTCTTTATTAGCTTCTTTAATGTCTCTCTTGAATCTCCACTCCTGTGAATTGAATTTAATGCTATTACCACATCAAAATAATCCTCTTCCAATCCATCATTTATTTCTTGATTAATAATAGAATATCTAAATTTACTATTTTCATTAATATCAGATAAGTCTTCTTTTAAAAACACAGAATTGTCTGCATAAACATATTCCTCAACATAATCTTTGTATTTATTAAATAATCTATTTGTCATTTGACTGTTTCTAGTTGAATATTCTATGATTCTTAATTTTCTGTCTGTATTCTTATCTATATAATTATTTAGAGAGTTTACTATACTATCTATAGATTCTTTATAATCTTCTATGGCTTCAGCAAGTCTTACTAAATTAAATTTTTTATCTTCTCTGTAGAAAACTTCTAAAGGATCTCTCCCTGTTTTTAAAATATCTATAAGCTCTGGTGTAATTTCTTTTGTGAATCTTTCAATTTCCTGTACTGATTCCACGTCTATTTTTATTTTAGAAATAGAGCTATCTTCTTTAAATCTTCCATCAACCTTTTTTAAAAGCTTAAAGTTTACTAGTGTATCAATCCATTTGTCCACTATTATTCTATTTGAACTTGACAAGTTTATATCTTTATATATTTCATTTAAAGAGTAACTTTTACTAGTAAAGTCAATCTTTAACCCATTAAATACATTTAAAATGGTTTTCAAAACTAGTTTGTCAATTTCTTTGTTTTTGTATATAGTTTCATCATTTGATGAAGGTATTTTAGGTTTTACCAAAAAAGAAGTATTAAAACCTTGATTTTTTGGCATGTTGTTAACTTCATATGAATTAACATCACTTTTAATAAAGGCTACTAACTTCTTGCTTCCTCCTCTTTCCATTAAATCAACAATTACATTTTCTACCCCAGCATACTTTGCTATAGCTTTCTCAATTTCACCAATTTCAATTCGATGTCCCTTAACTTTAACTTGAGTGTCTTTTCTACCAAGAAATTCTATGGTACCATCGTTCCATATTCTTCCGTTATCCCCTGTTCTGTACCACCTTATATCATCTTCTACAATGAATTTATTATCGGTTAATTCAGTATCTCCTCTGTACCCTTCAGCAACACCTACTCCTCCGATTAATAACTCGCCTTTAACATAATTAGGACAAGTTCTGCCAAAGTCATCTACCACCTTATATACTTGATTCTCTAGAGGCTTTCCATACGGTATCGAAACCCAATTGTTCGGAATTTCTTTAGGTACATTTAGATAGTTTGACCATATAGATGCTTCCGTAGCCCCACCCATGGCTACAACAACAGAGTCATTGCTCATATTATAAAATCTTCCGGGTAGATTTAAAGCAATCCAATCTCCTGATAACATAACAACTCTAAAAGGTAATTTTCTCTTTTTTCCTTCAGCCATTGTAACTAACATGTCAAATAATATTGGAACTGAATCCCAAATAGTAACATTATATCTATCAATTAATTCAAGCCATTCATCTGGATTCCTATAATTGTCTTCACTTGTGGTAATAAATGTACCACCAGCATGTAAAAGTCCAAATATATCAAACACAGAAAGGTCAAAATCTATAGAAGACACCATTAAGACAGTATCATTAGTGTTAATGTTATATTTCTTATTCAGGTCTATACAGGTGTTGATAGCACTAGTGTGCATTATTTCAACGCCTTTTGGCACTCCTGTTGTCCCTGATGTCATAATAATGTACGCACTGTCATATGGACTAACTTGAACAGGACTTTCTAATTTCTTATCGCTATTCATACCTTTATCTAAATCAATAATCTTAACTTCTTCGTTATTCAAAGAACAACTAATTATTGTTTCTTCATCACTTATTATGTGATTTATACCAATTTGATCATATATTTTACTTCTTCTTTCATTAGGCTGTGTAATTCCTATAGGTACATATGCTGCGCCGCTAAATAAAATTCCAAAAATAGCAAAAATTTGTCTGCATCCTCTTGGAAGTGTTATTCCTATATAATCACCCTTTTTTATGCCTTCTGATTGTAAATAAAAAGCAATTTTTAAAGCATTATCATAAAGTTCTCCATAACTTATCTCTTCACCTGTAGAAGAGTCTATAATTGCCACTTTACTTGGATTTAATATAACATTTTTAATAAATCCATCATAAATTCTTTCATCTGGATATTTTAGTGGAATAATAGCTTCAATTTCTTGCCTTCTAATTTCCTTTTGCCTTTGAGATAAAACATCTGTTTTCTTTTCCCAATTTTCTTTTTTAGTTAAGGAAATAAGGAGTTCATAAAAAGCATCAAACATATCATTTAATAATTCTTCTGGGTAAAGTTCTTCCACAGCATCCCAACATAAAATTAACTTTTCATCTGTTACATAAGTCTGAAAATCCAACCAAACACCTGGTGTTTGAGAAATCATATATGAAATTCCCCCAAGCGCTTCTCTTGACTTTTCCGTTTCTAAAGGATAATCAATATTACAAGCAAACACAATAGGAGCCACGTTATTATTGTTACCTATTTCTTTATACATGTCTCTTTGAACTTGGACACCAGAATATGAGCTATGCGAAACATTTTCTAAAAATACTTCACTAACCCTCTCTATAGTTTGTATCAATGTTTCCCCTAGTCTTCTCTCATAATCTACCAATAATAAGTTAGTAAAATCTGCAATCATATTACTTAAATTACTGTTTTCAGTATCCCTATTAAATAAAGGCATATTTATTAAAAACTTTTCTTGATTAGTCCATCGTTCTATTACAAGACCATAGCAGGCCAATAAAACCATTGATGGTGTTACTTTATGCAAAGAGGCTAGTCTTTTTATTTCACTCCAACTTTCTTCATCTACCACTTTCTTTCTTCTAATAAACTTAGTTTCTTTAACCATTTCAGGCCTAATTTTTAGTGGTAAATTAGGTGCTTCCATAGGAAAGTCATTTTCAATTTTTGTCTTCCAAAAGTCCTTATCCTCTTCTAATTGTAATTGATTGTCTTTATTATCTCCAATATAATCTTTGAAGGTATAGTCTATAGAATGTTTTTCACCTTCTCCTACATAATTTCTTGTTAATTCTTTAATCATAATGCTTAGACTCATAACATCCGCAACCAACAAATCAATATCTAAAAAGATTTTTGTCTTTCCCTCAGGTAATAAAGCAATTCCAAGACCTGCTACTTCACCTTTTTCGACCTTTAATTTCCTATGAGATATTTTTTCTCTAATTTCATTTAAAGAATCCTTAATTTCTTTATTATCTAGATTCTCTAAGTTGTATACACTGATTTCGTCTGTGTAAGGAGACTCCATGATTTCCTGAGTGCCATCACTGTTAAATTTTGCTCTCAACATTGGATGATCTTTTTGTAATTTTATCCACGCTTCATTTAATTTTTTAACATTTATATCTTTACCATCAATTTCTAGATAGGCATGACACCCTACGCCTCCCAAAACCTGATCATCTTCTCTACCAACCCAGTAAGCATATTGCACATCTGTTAACGGAAATTTAATACCAACATATTCTTTGTTCTTAACTATTTCTGCTTCTTTTGATATAAATTTATCGTTAATTTTTGCACTCTTAATTAACATTTCCCATTCATTAAAAGTTGGTTTTTCCATTAATTTAGAGAATGATATCCTAATACCTGATTTTCTTAACTTATTAGATATTTTCATTATCATAATAGAACTTAATCCTCTTTCTATAAGATTATCGCCCTTCTCAAAATCATCGTTAATTTCCATGCGAATATGTTCTTTAATGGACTGTATCACTTTGTTTTTTATATCATTTATCTCCATTGCTAATTCCTCCTATAAGGCAGATTTTCTAAGTGTTTCTTTACTTATCTTACCAACGCTTGTCAATGGCCAAGCATCAACCTTTTTAACTAAATCTGGTAATTTGAAATGGGCTACTCCATGCTCTTTTAGAAATGTTCTGATTTCATTTAGAGTAATCTCGTTATCTCCTGAAAGGACAAAAACTCCTATTTTTTCTCCTAAAATTTGATCTGGAATTCCTACAACTTGTACTTCTACAATTTTATCGTGAGTTAATAGAATTTCTTCTAGCTCTGTAGGGGTTATTTTTTCTCCAGCTCTATTGATCATTTCTTTTAGCCTTCCTACAATTTGAAAATTACCATCTTTAAGCTTTCTAGCTTTATCACCTGTTTTGAAGTAACAATCTTCAGTTATACAGTTCTTATTAATTTCATCTAAATTATAATAACCATAAATTGTATATGGGCCTCTAACTATAAGTTCTCCATACTCCTCTACAGGTAATTCTTTCCCTTCTTCATCAACAATCAATACCTCATCATATTCACTTATTGGTTTACCTTGTGTATTGTATATAGTTTCACTATTATCATCTAAACTTGTAGTTGATATTAAACCTTCAGCAATTCCAAAAATTTGCTGAAGCTTACAAGAAAAACCTCTCTCGATTTTCTTGGCTGTAATTTGGTCTAAAACAGAACCACCAATCTGAATCAATTTTAAAGAGGATATATCATATTCATCCATTTCTAAAAACTCTATACACATATTAGCCATGGCAGGAACTAATCCAGTAATTGTAACTCTCTCTTCTTCAATTAACGGTATTATCTCATCAGGGCTTGTAGTAGGGCAAATCACTATTTTCCCTCCATAAAACAATGTTCCCATTATTCCAGGGCATCCTAAAGGAAAGTTATGAGACATCGGTAAAGCAGCTAAATATACACTTTCTTCAGTTAACCCACACCTTCGTCCCGAATACTCTGCTACATATAAGTAATCACAGTGTCTCCTTGGGATTAATTTCGGTATTCCTGTTGTTCCTCCAGATAACAATAGTAAACCTATGTCTTTATAATCAACATTCACATTTTCTTCAATAGGCGTATTTGCTTTGATTTCTGTTAGAGATCTGAACTCTTCATTATCTCCCTGAATAAAAACTTTTATATCTGTTCTATTTTCTTTAATAACTTCTCTAATCATTTCCGTATAAGAAAATCCTAAATACCTATCTTGTGCGATATATGCCTTTGCTTCTGATAATTGAATTATTCCACTAATCTCCGTCTTTCTATGAGCTGGTAAAGACATAATTGGAATTACTCCTATTTTAAAAAGAGCAAAAGCCACAAAAATCAATTCAGCACTGTTTGGTAGTTGTAATACAACTTTATCACCCTTTTTAAAGCCTTCTTTTAAAAATCCCTTTGCATATCTATTAGAGATACTTTCAATCTCTTTATAAGAATACTCGTTTCCATTTTCATTGATGGCTATTTTTTCACTATATTTATTGGAAACTTTAGTTAAAAAATCACCTAGAGATAAATGATTCCAAACCTCTTTGTCATAGAAGTCTTCTAATTTTTCTTTAATTTTTATATTCATTTTTCCTCCGTTGTGCAAATTGCCCCTATATACCCTGAATTATCTCTAATCATTCTAAGTTGTTTATTGTAGCCTTTACTATCTCTTAACTCAGCCCAATTCTTGCTAATATTTATAACTTCTATCTCCTTAGTATCTCTGATTAGACCAATACCATCACATTTTAAGTAAGCTTCCTTAATCGTCCATAATTCATAAAATTTGCAGAAATCCTTATCTATATATTCAATTTCTGAATCTGTAAAACAATTATTTACTATATCTTTGTACTCAAATCTCTTATTTATCCATTCTATATCTACGCCTATTTCTTCTTGAGAGAATCCAACTATTACAAGACCATCTGTATGGGAAATGTTGAACTTTATTCCTTTATTGTTTTTAACAAATGGTTTTTTGTACTTTCCATTTAATACCTCTATTTTTTCAACATCTTTTCTTAATATAAAGGAAAAAACTTTATTTACTACGCTTCGAGATACAATATAATTTATCCTTGCTACCTCTGATTTAAATCCTTGAGCATGTTTAATTTCTTCCTTTTTTAAAAATTTTTCTGTATAATATTTATCCTTAAATTCAGATGTGTTAATTGTTAATAAAGCTACTTCATTATCAAAAAACCTATCAACAATACAGTCGATTTCATCAAATTTAAACACTTGTAAAATTTTTGTATCCATTCTAATCGTTGATATATTTTCTCAATTCTTTAATTACATCTTCTTCAGAAGTGTTTATAAACATATGTTCTCCTTCGATGTACTCATATGTGAAATTCTTTGTCGTATATTCACTCCACTTAGTCATTTCTTCTAAACTCATTTCCTTATCAATTGTTCCCATCAAGCCTAGTATATCACTATCAACTTTTTTATATTCTTCATCTTGATAGTCCTCATCTATGATAAAATCTGCTCTTAAAGTAGGTAAAAAGATACTAATTAAATCCTTGTTATCTAATATTTCATCAGGAGTTCCACCATATCTTCTCAATCCTTCTATAAATCCATCATCATCTAAATGGTAGATAGGATTTGGCTCTTTATAGCATGGCGCCCTCCCCGCTGAAATAATTAAGCCTTCAGGGTTTGGAAGCCCACTCTCTTTTATTTTCAATGCTAATTCATAAACTATCTTAGTCCCCATGCTGTGTCCAAATAAATAATATGGTGATGTAAAGTCAAAAACTGTTTTCATAGCTTTAAATAGTTCTTCAACTAATTCTCTGATATCCTTAATAGCTTTTTCAGAAAACCTATTTTCTCTACCTGGATATTGAGCAAAATACACACCGCTATTTTTAAAATGTCTTCCCCAATTTTTAAAAGAAGAAGCTCCTCCTCCAGCATAGGGAAATATAAAAATGGTATTCCTACTCTCTTGTATTCCTATTTCATTGCCATGTACAAACCACTTACTCAAATTATTACCTCCTGAAAAATATTAAATATTAGCATTTGTTAGTTTAAGCTAACTTAATAATAGCATATATTGATAGCATTTTTCAATATCTATTGATATTTTTTATAAAAATATATTTTACTATTTACAAAATCTAATTATAGTTTTCAAACTAGATATATCTATTGTTTGTTTTCCATCGCTCCAAGCATTTTCTGGATTTAAGTGAGATTCTATTATGATTCCGTCAGCACCTGCTGAAATTGAAGCTTTAGATAAGGGGCCTATTAGTTCCCTCTTTCCTGTTGCATGACTTGGATCTGCGATTATTGGTAAATGTGTAATATTTTTCAAGAAAGATATGGCAGCTATATCCATTGTGTTTCTTGTATAATTTTCGTAAGTCCTAATTCCTCTCTCACATAAAATAACTTTTCCATTGCCACCAAGCATAATATACTCAGCACTTAATAAAAATTCTTTTATCGTTGCACTTAATCCTCTTTTAAGTAAAATAGGCTTATCTAGCTTCCCTAATTCTTTTAATAGAGAGTAATTGTACATATTCCTAGCACCTACTTGTAAAATATCAACCTTATCTATCATATAGTCCAGTTCTCTGATATCCATTATTTCCGTTACTACAGGTATCTCAAGCTCTTTACCAATCTTATTAAGAATGTCTATTCCCTTTCTACCTAAGCCCTGAAATTCATAAGGAGATGTTCTTGGTTTAAACGCTCCTCCTCTTAATATATCTGCTCCTGCTTTTTTTATACCTATTGCTATATTTCTTACAATTTCTTCTGACTCAACAGAACAAGGTCCTGAAATAACAACAGGTTCTTCTCCTCCAATTTCGATCCCTTTTACATCAATTATGGTTTTCTCTTTATATCTTTTTGTTACTAAATATCCATTCTCAATAGAAATATCTTTTGTATTTAGAAAAGCTTCTTCCTCATTTTCTATCTTTGAACATAAAGTATTATCAAAAACATTGATGATATAATAATCTTTAATATCATAATCTTGAAATAGAATATCTTCTTTTTTTAAGTATTCCACACATGCTTTAAAGTCTTTTTTTCCCTTCAGAATGTATTGCATTTTATCACCCCTTTTCTACTTTTTAATTAGGGATTCAATGGCTTGTAAATAACCTTCAAACCCCTTACCGTAGATTGTCATCTCAGCATGTTCTGAAATAAATGACTTTTTCCTATAATCCTCTCTATCCATTATGTCTGTTAAATGAACTTCTACCGTTCTTATTCCTACAGCTTTTAAGGCATCTAAAATAGCTATGCTGGTATGAGTATAGGCGCCTGGATTAATCACTATCCCATAATATCTACCATAAGATTTTTGAATTATGTCTATTATCTCTCCTTCATGATTAGATTGGAAAGTATCCACTTCAATATTTATCTTATTTGCATATTCTTTGATCTCCCTACACAAATCCTCATATGTTTTTACTCCATAGATTTCCGGCTCTCTAATTCCCAACATATTAAGGTTTGGACCATTAATAACTAAAATTTTTTTCATAAACTTTTACTATCTCCTCTACTGTTTCTAGAAGACTTTTATTATTTTTAACCCTATAATCTGAAAGTTTTTTATAAATAGGATTTCTTTTCTCATAGATATTATTCAATCTATCTATTCCTCCTTGCGAAAGAGGACGTCCCTTGGTGTCAAGTTGATCTAAATCTCTCTCTATATAAATAACTTGTGAATTGTATTTTAGATATCTCCAGTTTTCTCTATCCTCAATGACCCCTCCACCAGTAGAAAACACTTTTGAAAAAGATAATAGCTCTTCCCTTACTACTTCCTTTTCAAGTTCTCGAAAAAAACGTATCCCATTTTTTTCAATTATTTTTTGAATAGTCATTTTATGAAGATTTTCAATACAATTGTCAATATCAACGAATTCCCTGTTGATTCTATGTGCTAACTCTCTTCCTATTACAGTTTTTCCACTACCTGGCATGCCAATCAATACGATATTTAATAATCTTTTTCTTATCTTTCTTTCTACCTCATCTATTAAGCTATCATCTATTTTCTTACTCAAGAATATTTCCGCAGCTTTTTTCCCTTGAGCAACTAGCATTGAAAGACCTGAGTTTGCCTTACACCCTAGTTCATTTGCTTCTATCATCAGCCTCGTGTTTAAAGGATTATAATTTAAATCAATGACATGCTTTAATTTAATCAGTTTTTTTATTTCTACAGGAAAGCTTTCATCAACAAGTGGATAAACTCCTATTGGTGTACAATTTATAAGTATCTCTGTGTCTTTAATAAGTTCTTCAATATTATGGTTTTTTATATCTTCTCTAGAAATTATTTTTATTGATTGACATTCTAAATCTTCTAGGACTACCTTACTCATCCTTGCTGTAGCTCCTGATCCAATGATAGAAAACGGACTTTCTTTCTTTATGGATTTTATCTTCTTAATCATGTGTAAAAAACCATAATAATCTGTATTATATCCATACAAACTGCCATTTTTATTTACTATCGTATTTACACAACCTGTCTTTCTTGCACTTTCATCTAGCTTATCACAATATTCTTTTGCCATTATCTTATATGGATTTGTAATGTTTAAGCCTTTAAATTTCTTTCCACTTAAAATTAATCTTATATCTTCTTCACTACATTCTACTAATTCATATTCACAGTCCCCAAAATACTTGTGTATCATTGGAGAAAAACTATAAATTAGTTTTTTCCCTAGTAATCCATATTCCATACTTGCTCCTCTAACTTGCTATCTATAATAAATAGTCTAATACTACTAAAGACACTATCGCCTCAACTACTACAACACCTCTTATTGCTATACAAGGATCATGCCTTCCTTTTATTTTTATCCTAGTATTGCTCATTGTTTGTATATTCACTGTTCCTTGTTCCTTCCCAATAGATGGAGTTGGTTTAAAGGCTACCTTTAAATTTATAGGCATTCCACTGCTTATTCCACCAATTATTCCACCAGCATGGTTAGTCTTGGTCTTTATTTCTTTTCTTTCATCAATATAGAAGTTATCATTGTTCTCTGAACCTAATTTCAAAGCACCCTCAAATCCAGATCCGAATTCTATTCCTTTAACTCCCGGTATGGCAAAAGACATCTTAGCAATATTATTTTCTAAACCATCAAATACAGGGTTTCCTACCCCAGGTGGCAAGCCAAATACAGAACACTCTACTATACCTCCTGTAGAATCCTTTTCTTTTACTAACTCCTGTAGGACCTTATCAATTTTTTCCATATTTTCCTCATTAATTATGGAATATCTATTATTCTCAGACTTCTCTACAGCCTTCTGTATGTTTTCTATATCATTATGTCTTGTGTCTTGAATTTCTCTAATTCTATCTAGGTGAGCAGATACGAGAATATTCTTGCTTTCAAGTATTTGCTTAGCGATACCTCCAAAAGCAGTTAAAATTGCTGTTAGCCTTGCCGAGAAATGCCCACCACCAATTAAATCTATATGCTCTCCAAATTTTTTCTTAGCTGAAAAATCAATATGTGAAGGTCTTGGAGTATAGGCTAAGGTTTTATAATCCTCCGGTCTAATATTATTATTCTCAATAATAACTGCCAGTGGATCTCCCATAATAATAAAATCCTTTATCCCTGATAAAAATTTTATTTCATCTCTTTCTTTTCTTTGAGTTACATATTTCCCAGAACCTGGTTTTCTTCTTGCCATAAATTTGTCTAGTTTTTCCATATCAACTTTTTGTCCATGGGGTAATCCATCTATTACTCCCCCAATAGCCAAACCGTGAGATTCTCCAAAAAGGCTTATTTTTATGTTTTCTCCTATACTAACTGATGACATCAAAGATCCCTCCTACTTTTTTAAAGTCCTCAAAAAAATTAGGATATGATTTATTTACCGCTCCTGCATTTACTATCGAAACAGGTTCTTTACATCTAATAGATGCCATGGTTACTGACATAACAATTCTATGGTCATTAAAAGAATTCACAATTCCACCATCTAAAATTTCCTTCCCTTGAATAATCAATCCATCCTCTCTTTTTTTTACGTCTGCCCCTAAACTTTTTAACATCTGAAATGTACTTTCTATTCGATTGCTTTCTTTAAGTTTTAGTCTTTCTCCACCTTTTAAAATACTTTGTCCTTTTGATAATGCAGCCACTACTGATAAAATTGGAAATAAATCAGGTGTTTCGGAAAAATCTACTTCAAAGGAGTTTAAATGGCTTCTATTAGAACTTATAAAATCATCAGAACAGGTGAGAATTGCTCCAGCCTTTTTAAGAATTTGAACTATCTTTTTATCCCCTTGACTAGATTCTAAATTTAAACCAGACATCTTTATTGAGTCTCCTAAACAACCTCCTACAAGAAAGAATGCTGCATTAGACCAATCCCCTTCGATTTGATATTCTTTAGGTGGGAGTATCCTGTCTCTCCCCCCATATATTTCAAATACACCCTCTTCTAACTCATTAACTATTATTCCAAAATCTCTTAATACTTTTATTGTTATATTTACATAAGCCCTAGATTCTAATTTAGTAGTAAGATATATTGAACTTCTTTGATCTAGTAGTGAAGAAAGCAAAAGCAAGCCACTGACATATTGAGAACTAATATCACCACTAATTTTAAAAAAATCAGTGGTCACATTTCCTGAGATGTTAATTGGAAATCCCTTTTCCTTGAAATATAACCCTGATTCTTCTAACGTTTCGATTAATTCTCTAATCGGTCTTTTTCTAAGACCCTCAGAACAATCTACTGTTGCCTCTTTTGAAAATGTACTTACAAGTGGTAAAAGTAATCTAAGTGTTGTTCCACTCTCTTTACAGTGTAATTCAACTTTAGATTTCTTTATGTTTCCAAGGCTTGTAATTCTAATTGAATCTCCTTCCACCTTAGTTTTAGCTCCTAATTTTTCAATACAAGTAAGTGTAGCTTCTATATCTTCTGATATTGTATTTACCTGTTCTAATATGATTTCTCTGTCTTTTGCTATTCCACTTAATATAATTGCTCGATGTAACAGCGACTTTGATGGTATCGACTTCATCTTTCCCTTAATTTCATTCGGCTTAATTTTTACATTCATTCGACAACCACCTTTCATAAGCAATGTTTTAACACTTCTAATAGGTTAGACTTATCTACAATATCAATTCTGCAATCACCTATTAATTTTGGATATATAATATTTATCTTGTCTCCATTGCTTTTCTTGTCTTTTAAAATTTCGCTGTAAAGTTCCTCTGCACTATAACTACAATGTGTTGGTAGATGATATTTTCTAAGTATTTCTTCTACTCTTTTATAGGTTCTCTCATCTGTTTTTCCCATATTGTAATATCCTCTAGTTATCATTGCCATTCCAATTGCAACACCATAGCCATGTGGTAAGGTATAGTCGCTTAGTTTTTCTAAGGCATGACCTATTGTATGACCAAAATTTAAAAGTTGTCTTTCTTTTGTTTCTTTTAAATCCCTCTCGACAATTTCCTTTTTAATTTCAATGCTTCTTTTTACAATCTTCTTTATTATTTCTTCATTGTTTAAATCGCTTTCTATAATTAATTCGAATAGTTTTCTATCTTTTATAATCGAAGCTTTAATTGTTTCAGACAGTCCATTTAGAAATTCTTTTTGAGGAAGGTTTTTTAAGTAAGTAAAATCTATAAACACAGCTCTAGGATTATAAAAACTTCCGATTAAATTTTTCCCGTCTTCTGTATTGATTGCCGTTTTTGATCCAATGGATGAATCAACCATAGCTAAAAGACTAGTAGGTATTTGAATATAATCTATGCCCCTCATATAAGTAGAGGCCACAAATCCAGCTAAATCACCAACTACCCCACCACCTAATGCAATAATTAAATCATGCCTATCCGCTTTTATTGAGGTCAAATATCTTATTATTTTATAGTATGTTTCTATATTTTTGGACTTTTCCCCTGCTTCTATAACATACTTATAAAGCTTATAATTTTTTAAATTAAAACTGTTGCCTATAAAATGGTCCACATTGCTATCTGTTATTACTATAATGTTCTTGTACTGTTTTTTGCTTGAAATAAATTCATTTAAGTTTTTTAAAGCTACGCAATCTAAATATATTTTGTATTTAGATTGCGTAGTGTTAATAAATATATCCATCTCTTAATCTTCTATATAAACTAACTTGTCTAAAATGCTTCCTGCTTTTTCTTTAGTTTCTTCTAATTCTCTTTCTGCTTTTGATAATTTTACAATTCCAGCACCTACTCGAATCCATGTTTCTTTGTCTGTTTGAAATGCAGTTCTTAAAGCTAATGCCACATCCATTGTTCCATTTTGATCATAAGTTAGTACGCCTCCGCTATATAATCCTCTTTCGTCTTTTTCTAACCTATCTATAGCATCTATACACTCTGCTTTGGGTATTCCAGATGCGGTAACTGCCGGGAAAAGAGCAGTAAATGCATGCCATTCATTGAATTCTTCTTTAAGCGTCCCTTTCAACCTTGATGCTAGATGCTGAACTGAACCCCTCTCCAAAACCTCCATGAATTTAACTACCGATATACTATCCTTTATACAAACTTTTTCTAATTCTTCAAAAGCTAACTTAACAGAAACAGCATGTTCAGCAATCTCTTTAGGATCTTTTAATAATTCACACTTTAATTCCTTATTCTTTATAGGATCATCTGTTAATGCTCTGGTTCCAGCTAGAGGAAATGTGTATACTTTTTTTTCTTCATCCACCTCGACAACTGTTTCTGGACTAAAACCTATAACTTCAACATCACCAATTTTCAGACAATATGAACGTGCAGGGGTATTGTATTTTCTCCCTAATAAAAAACTATCTTTTAGTAAGATTTTTTTCTCTAACTTAATTTTTCTGGACAAAATAACCTTATCATACTTATCATTATTAATTTCTTCTATTCCTTTAGAAACAATCTCTTTGTAGTATTCACTATCTATTGATTTTAGCTTTTCTAAATCAACTTGCGAAGTATTTTTTTTCAACTCTTCTTTAGTAGAATTTATTGTACATTTCTCCACTGCTGAAATTATTTCGTCAATATTATCAACAGATTTTACTTCTATCGAACCTTCTAAAATTCTAATGTCGGTTCTTGGAATAAACATCTTTAACAAAACTTCCTTATCACTCACATTTTTCAAAAATGTATGCTTTGCATAATTAAAATCAGCGATTCCATACATTCTCCAGTCAGTAAAGTTTATATTTTCGAAAACCTTCTTCATGTCTTCACTTAGATCGCTTACCTTATGTTCTACAGTATCACCATTTTCAGTTATTAGGATTTTTTCTGTATACACTTCAATTCCAATATATTCTCCTATAGCAACTGATATTTCATTGAAATTTTCATACACCATATAAGGTTGAATTTCATTAGCTACATCTTCTATTATTTTTATCGCTAATACAAATGAATTCAGATTGTCATTATCTGAAATATCTATAGTGGCCTTATCATAAGTTCCTCTGTTTATTTTAGGCATATTATCCTCCTTTATTAAGTTAGTCTTGACTAACTTAATTTTAACATATATATTTATGAAAATCAATATGTCACTTCAAATAATTTTAAAATTTGTAAAAAAGTATAAATTTCTACATAAAAAAAAACAATTCTAATTAAATCAACTTAGGTTTACCTAATAATTTAATTAAAACTGCCTACCTGAAAATATTTGCTTATTTTTTACTGCTTTCTTCTATAAATGCTCTAATCTTTTTAAATGTTTCATTTGATATTACATGTTCAACACTACACGCTTCTTCATTTGCTTGTTTAGGTTCAACGCCTAATTCTAAAAATAGATTATAAAAATAAATATGTTTATTATATAATTCTTTACCTATTTTTTCTCCTTTTTCCGTTAGCTTTATTGACATAGATTCCCTGTACACATACCCCTCATCTATTAAATTATTTATAGCCACACTAACTGATGGTTTGCTTAACTTCGTATAGTTAACAATATCTTTATTATAAACATTCTCTTTTTCTCTCAATAAAACATAAATTACTTCAATATAGTGTTCCTTAGAAAAAACTTTTCTGTGAAGCTTACCTCCCAAAATCATACCCCTTTTCTTTTTTATATTTTAATGTATACCCCATTAAGATAATTATAAAATATATTCTCTAACATTACAAATATATTAAAACCACTTAACACTTGTTCAGCAAGCACAGTAAGTGCATATGCACTTACTAAAAATGAAATAAGAATACTACGATTATATCGCTTATTTTTTCCATTTTACTTGTTGGGGAATATCCCCAAACCCCTAAATTTATAATAATTAAATTCATCAACAAGCTCTTATAATAGCCCCAACTCAAACTTGAATATTATCTCAAAAAGTGATAAAATATAAATACTAAAAAATTAAATCAGGAGATTTCCAGACGAAATATATAGAATAAATTAAACCTGTAAGTCAAGTAATCCTACTTGAATTTACAGGTTTTTCTTTTTTATTTCTATTAATAAATTTATTAGGTAGACGAACTTCAATGAGGTTTACTACGAGCTCTATATATACAATTATTATCCCATAAGAAAGAGAGATTGAGAACAAAATGTAGTATTTTATTACTACAACTATAATAGACAAGGAGGTTAAATTATGACAAGTAGATTTAGGCATAACGGAATCTATTTAATGTTATCTGATGAGGAGTTAGAATTGCTAAATGAAAAATATAAAGCATCTAAGTGTAAAACTCTTAGGCAATTTATTATGAAATGTATTTTAGAAAAAGATATTTATGTACTAGATATGGATGTCTTTCGTGAAATGTCAACAAATATAAGTCGTACTTCAAATAATATAAATCAAATTGCTAAAAGGATAAATACTACATCAATTATATATAAAGATGATTTAGAAGATTTAAAAAGCTTATTAGAAAAACAAGCAAAGGATATTTTATCCATGCGTAAAAAAATATACTCTCTTACTTATTCCAATAGTTTTAATACGGAGAAAAAATAATGGCTGTTACTAAAATTCATCCTATTAAATCTACCTTAAAAGCTGCCCTTGATTATATTATGGATAGCAATAAAACAGACGAAAGAATTCTAATCTCATCTTTAAATTGTAACCCTATAACTGCTCATTTAGAGTTTGAACAAACAAAAATAGAATGTAATTCTAAGGCAAAAGTTTTAGCTAGACATTTAATTCAAGCTTTTGCACCTGGAGAAACTACACCTGAAGAAGCACACAAAATTGGAATTGAATTATGTGAGAAGGTACTACAAGGAAAATATGAATACGTAATAACAACCCATGTAGATAAGGAGCATATTCATAACCATATTCTATTTAATAATGTTTCTTTTGATACAGGTAAAGCCTATCAAAGCAATAAAAAATCTTACCATCAAATTAGAAATTATAGTGATGACTTGTGTAGAAAATATAAGTTATCTGTTATAGATGAAGACTATATGAAGTTTAAAAATAAATATAAAACTAATGGGAAATCATATAAGGAATATATGGAATTTAAAAAAGGGACATCTTGGAAATATAGACTTCAAATATCTATTGATCATGCTATTCAAAAGTCTAATAGCTATGATAACTTTTTAAAAACTATGGAAGAATATGGATACGAAATCAAATTAGGCAAGTACTTATCTTTTCGTCATAAAGAACAAGGAGAAAAAGGACGATTTATTCGTGCTAAAGAAAATACTCTTGGAAAAGATTATACCAATGAAAAGATAAAGGAAAGAATCGAGAATAATATGAATAAAAAGTCAGTAAAAATTGATTTTGATTCTTCTACGAAAACATATAAAAAAGTCGACAATATAATAGACTTAAAAAATAATAAAAAGATACAATCTTCTGAAGCTTATGAAATATGGGCAAAGAAACACAATATGAATACTATGGCTGATACTTTAAATCAACTCAGAAAGTATGGGCTGACATCTAATATAGATCTAGAAAATAAACTTCAACAAGAAGCCATTAATAGGCAAAAAACTTTAAATGAAATTAAGAATATAGAAAAAGATTTGAACGAAATCTATACTGCAATTGAAGCTTTAAACACTTTACAAATAAATAAATCTATTTATGAAGTCTATAAATCAAACTCTAAAGATAAAGAATTTTATGCAGAATATAGAACTCAAATTATCACATACGAAAAGTCATTAACTACTTTAGACAAAAACAAGTATAAAAATTTAAGTATAAAAGAATTATCAAATATTTACGATGAATATAAAAGTAAAAAAGATATTCTTATGAAAGACTACTCTAATAAGAACACCTTGATTTACGAGCTTACTCAATTAAGAAAAAATACAGATAAGTATATTAATAATGAGTTAATATAAGTAATATATTTTTAAGATATTTAGAAAATAGGTTACGAAGTACTGTAACCATGACTTTCTCTCAATTGGTTCTGTAAAACCTGCTCTTCCCAATAGACTGTAAGCTGCTATTTTTCTTAATCAAAAAAATGCACTTTTATCACTAAATTCTGTGGTTCAAATATTTGTAACCTAATTTGGCACAATTAACCAATAAAGATAAATTTTAGATTATATCTTCAAAAAATAAAATCAATTGTGATAGTATTTGACCCAATCCGCTTATTCTGCTTGTCCATTTACTTGAAGCATCCACCACTTCTAAATACAAACTTTTTTTATAAAACATGGTCATTTAAAAACATCATTTTGTTTTTTGTTACTTCTCTTAATTGTCTATTAAAGTTTTCCATTGCTATTATTTTTAAGTCTTTCATTTTGAAATGTTTAGATCTATGTTTTCACAGGACGATTTTACTATTTCTTGCTTGATCCATTTCTAATACTTAAAGATAATATTTTTCACCATATTCATAGTCTAAGTACTCGTCTAATTCTGCTTTTAACATTTGTTCCACTGTCTCACCTAAAATATCTTCTATTGTTTCTTGTGAATCTTGCACTTTCTCTGAACGATATTATTCGATTTAACACTTTATATATTTTTTTAATCTTATTTCTAATCTTTTCTATACATAAAATATTACCCAATCACTACTAAGAGTGCCTTAATATTAGTTCTATTAAATAAAGAACTTTTTAATTCTATTATTTAAAATATACAGGTTTTACATATCCATATTTCATTGCAATATGAACCATCTCTTGATAATTTCTAACACCCAATTTTTCGTATATGCGATTTAACGCTGTCGCTAATGAACTTTTACAAATATTACATTCCTTTGCGACTTCCATTCTTGTAAGCCCTGAACAATACAAATTAATAATTTCAATTTCTCTTTCTGTCAAATCATAATTCAAGTTAGTGTTTGCATTAAATATTAACTCTCCATTTACTACATCATTTAATTTCTTTACTAAAACTTTGATATTCTCATCTTTGCATATGAACCCTTTAGTACCTATTTTCTTCGCTTTCTCTTCAAAGCCTATTAAATCATATCCAGTTAGCATAACGATTTTTTGTTTTGGATATTTTATTAATATCTCATTAGCAACTTCTAATCCATCCTTATTGCCCTTCATTTTACTCAAATTAATATCCATTAAAATAATATCATATTCTTTTTTTTCTAATATTGATCCCAAATTAATAATATCATCAATCAAATCAACAATATCTATTTCTTCTTCACGCTCTAAACTATATTTTAAACTATTAGAAAACATGGTATGGTCATCTATTAATAATATTTTCACAGATCACTTCCTCCTCTATAGGTATAGTTACATTAATTTTAATGAATGGTTCAACTTTGTCATAAAACTGATCAATTAATATTTTCCCATCTAATTTTTCAATTTCATCTTTTATAATCTCTAATCCTCTTCCATTCCCTATCTTTATATTTTCATAATCAAATACATCTTCATGATTGATTACGCTAATATATAATTCTCTATTATCCGTTTTTATATTAATCTCAGAATAATTTCCTTTTGAATGTTTGTATATATTTATACATAATTCATGCAAAATCTTATAAATAACCATATCGTATGGATAATTTACAAAAAACTCTTTATCACAATTTAAGTCTATTAATATATCATTTTTGTTAAACCTGTTCCTTAAAGATTCTATTAAATTATAGTAATTGTCTGCTAATGGTAAATCATAAATAATTGTAGGATTATATAATTCAATCTCGGACCTTGTAATTCCAATTAATTTATCTATTGTTTTAATTGACTCATCTAAAAATTCTTTTTCTCCTAAAAGAATATTCATTTTTATAGCTATTATATCTTGTAATATATCATCATGTAAAAAGTTTGAAATTCTTTTGTTATAATTCTTTTCTATATTGTATTGCTGTATTTTATTTCTTATCACTCCATTTGGATCTTTCTGTTTTTCAAAATAAAAGTAAAACATTAACATACTCTCTTTGTATATTGTTATTAGACTTATCCCCATATAAATAACTCTCCTTAGACCTTGTCCAAATAAATTTACAAATACTATAAATATACATAAAAACATACAGTCTATAATCATCAAGAGCATTTCATTTTTGTTTATCACTTTAGATGATTTTTGTTTTTTTAGTAGTATGAAATATAATGTAGTCAAATATATTGAATTCAACAAAAAGTATATTTCCAGCTTTTCTAACTTAGCGTTATTTATAAATATTCCGCTAAATATATATATAAATATTGAGGCAATAAATAAAAATGTTACCCCATATATTTTTGCACCAAACTCAAATAATATCTTTCGTTTCTTGTATGCCATAACAAAAGGACCAAATGTTATAATTACATACAAAATATAATTTATTATCTCTGCATACCCTAAATCAAGTGACTCAAACAATATAGCTAAAATTGTAAAAAATATAATAATCTTTTTAAGTATTTTTATATCTATTAAATATGCACTAACGACTTTGAGTAAATTTGCTGTAATTACAAACACCGTTATTAGCTTAAATGTTGTGTACATATTACTTTTTAAAAAATCAAAAACGTCAACTACTACAAAAATATTAATACATAAAGTAGCTATTATAAAATTTTTAATCGTCTCCTTAACTCTATCTAATACCAAAATTTTATAGCTTATGTATCCGTATACTGTAAATAAACACAAAGAGAATAGTTGTATATTATTAATGCTATTATTTCCCAAATGACTAAGGACGAAATAACTAATCACACCTTGAACTATTATACATAAAACTAATAATACACTTTTTCTATTTATCATATACAGTACCTTCCATTTATCATGTTATTTTTAATTAATATCTGACTTTCTAAATATTAATATTGTTATTGTAATCATAATAAAAAAGACTATTAGGGATATAGTTGTAGGTCTAAGAGTTCCGTCTATAAAGTTTTTATTTATAATTACATTTTTTATTTGAGATAGCGGAAAAAATGTAATACTTTTTTTTATAAATTCTATAGGTATTATTCCCTGTAACATTGATATTACTACTGGAATTGCTAAAGAAATCCCTATTGTTTCCCCGATACTTTGGGTTGCAAATCCTAATAAAGAATAAATACTCGTTAAAGACATAAAGCATAAATTAGAAATAATTAATATTCTTACAATTTCAAGAATATTATTATAGTCTTTGATTGGTAAAAATCCATACTTTAAGCTTCCCATTATTCCTACTATAATTGGATACAAGTTAACAATTATAAAAGAAGCAATCATCAATACAATCAATTTTGATATTACAATGTCTTTTCGACTAATTCCTGAAGAAATCTGTCTTTGTATAATCTTTGAAGAAAAATCACTACCTATAAAATATCCACAATAAACCGCAATGAAAAATGACATAAATATATCTGAATAAGATTTTATAAAACCTTCATACCCACTGCTTATATTTCCCTGTACGGTATCTTGAAATCCACTTAATATTGATAACAATGTTACACTTAAAATTAGCACATAAAAAAACTTATCTTTCTTCAATCTTTCTGCATTAAATTTAATTAAGTTCTTCATTGTCTCCCTCCACTAATTTTATCATATATGTTTCTAAATTATCTCTTTTTATTTCTGTTTTACAGTTATTTAGTCTTAATTTTTTTATAATTTCTAGCTCTTCATCTTTTGAATATATGCCTCGAACCTCTAAAGTATTATTTTTTAATCTATATTCTCTTTCAGGGCATGCTATTTTCAATAGATTATAAACTTCCTCGATATTATCTCTATATCCTATAACAGATGTGCCTAAATCTTTCGTTAATTCTGTTTTTGAAACCACCTGTATTATTTTCCCCTTATCAATAAATATGAAATCTGTGGCTATCTCATACAATTCTGTTAATATGTGGCTAGATATTAATATTGTCTTATTTTCTTTTTCTATGAAATCTCTAAAAATTCTTCTTAGCTTTGATACGGATATTGGATCGATTCCGTTTGTTGGCTCATCTAAAATCAATAAATCAGGATTTTTCAAAAAAGCTATTCCTAATCCAAGTTTTTGCTTCGTTCCTAGCGATAAATTTTTAGCTTTCTTTTTTAAGCTATCCATTATTTCTAGTTGTTGGAATATTTCCTTTTGCTCCATTCCAAATTCAATCCCAAGTTCAATACAAGCTAATCTTATATTTTCTTCTGCAGTCAATCCGGAGTAAAAACTTGGAGTTTCAATCGTTGCACTGATATGTTCTCTACTCTTTATCAGTTCTTTTGAAAAAGATTTATTAAATAATTTTATAGAACCTTTTGTAGGAAAAATATTTCCAGTAATTATTTTAACTAAAGTAGATTTCCCAGCTCCATTTACTCCTATCAAACCATAAATTCTATTGCTTTCTATTTTTAAATCTATATTCTCTAAAGCGATAGTCTCTTTATACTTTTTAGAAATATTTTCTAATTGAATTACATCCATTTACGCTCAATCCTTTCTAATCTTCATTTGATTTTTCACTATTTTATTAAATTCTTCATCTTGAAGTTTCTCAATATTATTAATATCATCAGATAAAATATTATTTACATCTTCAACTTTTTGAGAATCTTTAAACAACTTTTTAGTCTCATCTTTAAGATGGTTATTGTTTTGCTCTTTTAACGATAATTCTAAATTCTTTTCTGAACCATATACAATAACATTATTGTCACTTTTGGTTTTATATTTATAAACATTAGGGCAAACACATTTCAAAGTACCACTTAAGGCAAGCACAAGATTAGAATTCAGGCTATTTCCTAAACCTATATTCAATGCAATAATTCCATTTCTATTAAGATGCGCTTTACAATCCTCAAAAAATTCTCTAGTAGTTAGGTTTATTGGCATAGATATATTCTGATAAACATCAAGTATTATTAAATCATACATTTCATCTGTACTATTTAAATAATTCCTTCCGTCAGAAATTATAATTTTATCATCACTTTTATTAAAATAAAGCTCTCTTAAGTTGACAATATTTCTATCTATTTCTATCCCTGTAACTTCAAAATTATCAAAATTTTTATGCAACAAAGTAGACATAGTTCCCGTTCCATAACCAATAATTAAGATTTTATGCTTGACTTTATCATCAAGTAAATTATTAATCTTAACAAATTCGTCATAATAATATCCTGATTTCTTTTTATTCTTATCAACTTTTATTGACTGTGCGCCAAAAAATACATTTGTTTTTAAAGCTAATTTTCCATCATCATTTTGTGATACATTAATATAATTATATTCTGACTCTTCTTCGTGCACAGGCTTATCAAAGGCTAGACTTGTTGTTGATAAATATAACGACATACAAAGCCATAAAACACAAATAATTGAATTTAATAAAAAATTCTTTTTTATTTTTTTGCTATATAAAATCAGAATAATGGCTAGTACCGCTCCAAATAATAGAAAAGATCTTTTTACGCCTATTTTGGGGATTACTAATATAGTTGGTATCATTGTTCCTAACACAGATCCAAATATGTTGAATAAATATAAATTTCCCATTACATTTCCAGTTTCATCTAAAGAAGTTATACTTATTTTTGCTAGCAGTGGAGAGATTGTCCCCATAAAAATTAATGGAACACTAAATAATACTATGCTGCAAATAATAGAAGATATCATAATTATATTCCCTAATTGCACTTCAGAAGCCAATATTATTGACCCCATTATAACTATTTTAGACGTTAGTGATACCGTACATATGAACAAAAAAGATATTAATAAATTTTTAACAATCCTTTCCTCACAAGTTCTTGTTTTTACTAATTTATCTGCACGTTTACCCCCAAAATAATTCCCAATTCCTATACAAATCATTATTAAGCTAATTTCAATTAACCAAATTAGAGTTGTTGAGCCAAAATAAGGAGATAATATTCTTGTCGCACTTGTTTCAATTCCCATTATACAAAACCCTGATATTAAAGCAGTAAAGTAATATATAATAACTTGCTTATTTTTATTTACATTCATATAGCCCCCCATGTTCTAACTATTTTTTATATTTTTTTATGATTTTAACAAACAATAAAGATATGTAAACTAGAGATATTATATCTATAATTAAATTTGCTCCAATTTTGATTCTTTGAAATAGAAACAATTCTCCATAAAAAAGTAAACGAATTGATTCTAGTAAATTTCTCTTTCCAAAAAACACTTCTAATACTCTAATAATCCCAAAAATTATTATTGTCAAATTCACTAATGCATACATCAAAGAATAAACTTTCACACACTTGCTACTTTCCATTGTATATGCTTTCCTTTTATTATATATTTTTCCATTATAAATATAATTTAATAATTTCATGGATCTACCATGAATATTCGGTTCATCAATAAAATCTGACAAAATCCAATATCCATCTAATCTTAAAAATGGATTCAAATTAAATATTATAAGAATTAAGTTAAATATAATTAGAGCATCCATAGTGTTATTTCGGATCATTACCGCCGAAAAAAAATACATAAATAATCCAACAAGCATTTGTAAATAAATCCCAGCAAAATCTATGATTAACCTTTTTTTATTACTTAATTTCCATGAATCACTTAGGTTAACATACATAACAGGTCTAAACATATATACTCCTATACCAATATTACCAACTTTACAATCAAGTGACTTAGATGAATATATATGTCCTAGTTCATGAACTACGAAGATTAAACCAAATGATATAAAAAATAGAAAATAATTAATACTGTTTATTCCGTTAATAAAATATATCCAATTAAATTCCTTTATATATTTTAGAGATATTACACAATAAATTATACTCAAAATTATTATAAGTGTTGGTTTAAATATAAATCCAGGTAATATCATTTTTAGTTTATCACCATCTATTATTGGTAAATGAAACCAAAATTTATATTGACTACTTTCATTATATTCGCTAAATACCCCAGTCATTATTAATCTATTATTTATTAAATCTTCTAATTCTGATTCTGATATCTCAAATCCTTCATTATTTAATTCATTTTTTACTTTATTTATGCTTTTTGTACCATCAAATTTTTTAATTATTTCTTCTACAATTGGCGTAACTCTTACCCTTTTCCCGTTATCAAAACTAAGTAGTAGTCTTCCATCATCTAGATATTCTTTAACGTAATGATTAGTCTTTAAATTTTCTACCATATTTACATCTCTAAAAATTTATACTTAATCGAATTTATATATTCTCTTAAAACTTCTTTAGCATTATTACAATAAGGGTCATTAATATCACCATTATTTTTTATAGCTGCGTAGGCACACCCACCGCCACAGAACGGAGCAATTTCACAATCCAAACATCTATCAATGTTCAATATACATCTATTACTCCATATTGAATATGCCTCTTTATTAAGACTAACTCTTTCATCGTTATAAAATCCTATAGCATATTGGGGATTTCCTATTGCTTCAGGACACGCATATATGTTACCCTCTGGATCATACACATAATATTGTCCCCTATTAGCTTCACAATACGTGTATTTTGCAAAATCTTTTTTTGCATTCTCAGAAGTTCCTCTCATTATATGAGATATTACTCTAAACATTGATAATCTATTTTCCATATAATTTGGAAACTTTTCATTTAATTTTTTTATAATCTCATCTTCCGATATTGTGTCCACAGCATTATCTGCAGTATGATCTGTCACAGGTGCTAAATCGAATCTAAAATTAGGGCTATCTATCCATTTTTTTGATTTTAAAAAATCTTCAAGCTCTTTTAAGTAGTTAATATTATACTGATTTATATTAACTCTTAAATTTATTTGCCTTATTTTAGTATTTACTAATAAATCCAATCCATTAACTATATCGTCAAATGTTCCTTTACCATTTTTATAAACTCTTCTAGAATCATGAATTAATTTAATTCCGTCAATAGTTATCTGTACGGAATCTATCGTATTTTCAAATCTTTTAAAAATATTTATGTAGTTTTCCACATGACTTCCATTTGTTATTATACTAACTGGAATATTATTTTTTTCAGCAAACGACAAAATTTTAATATTTATATCTTTGGTAATAGGAAGAATAGGTTCTCCCCCGAATAATTGAATTCGATGCTTTATATTTGGTTTATTCTCTTTTACTTTATATATAAAATCACAAATAGACTGACATTGATTATCACTAATAACTTTTTGTTGATTTCTAACCTTAGAAGGTTCAAAACAATATACACAATTCATATTACAAAACATAGTAGGACAAATAACATGAATCACAGATATATCACATAAATATTCATGAATTTTCATTTGTCGTTTCATCTCATTTAACTCATGATTTCTATCTTCAAATATATATCCTCTTTTCTTCAAAGAATCATATATATTTTTTTCTCTAGCATTCAAAGCTTTAATGTTATCTTGTTCACTAAACTTATGAATTATAGATTTCGTTTCCAAATCTATAATATCAATAGCACCAGAAAGTGCATTCACCATCAATTCATTTTCTTCGTTAATATTATAAAACGAAATATATTTTGTTAATATAGCCATGTTTAGTCCTCCTAATGTGTAGTATTATGGCGATGCCATTAATAATAACAACACCGCCATATTTTTTTGCGTTGTTCACTAATTAAGTTTCACAACTTTAAAGCTAAAAACGTTAAATTATACTAAATTCTCCAACAACACAAACAAGAAATATATTCTTCTCTTTCTTCAAGCTCTTCAATTTCAACTTCCGTCCAAAGTTTCACTTCATTAACTGATTTCATAAAAGTTCTCCTTTCTAAATCTTAGTAAACAACACAAATACAACTTTTGTTGTACTGTCTTTATAATATTATTTAATCTTATTTTTGTCAGCTTACTTTTGTCTTATTTTTCTATATTTACGATATTGAATAATTGATTCTTCTAAAAGTTTATTTCAAGGACAATTTTCTAATTCTGTTAAGTTTACGTAATTTCGCAAAACTTTGAAATTTTATCATATATATTAATATCAATTGCAAAAATAAAATTACAGATATGAAAATTAATGATCATTGCTGATTAATTTTAATTATCTACTAATAGTTTTTTGATTTAAACTTGTTGTTATGTTTATACATTATTATATTAAGAATAATAATGTATAACCGATATTGCAAACTTATCAAAAAAATAAAGGCAATCCTAAAACCTGCCCCCTATAATCTTTTACCTTTCTATGCTATTATCCTTTTTCTTCTTTTCATCCACTTTCATATCCCCTTTAGTTTTAAATTCCTTTAATTTCCCTATTGTTGATGCTTTTGCTTTAGTATGCTCTTTAGCTTTTAATAACTTTGTAGAGTAAACTTTTAGACTTGTGTATTCCTTATTATCCTTTCCTATACTTTTCTTTTCTTTGCCAAATAGGTGTACAAAATCTCCTTTTTTCAAATTTTTTACTTGATTGATTTTGTCATTATAGGCGTAGCAG
>NZ_GG666308.1 GCF_000159095.1 Anaerococcus tetradius ATCC 35098
AATAATCCTGAGTTAAAAGGAAATATGAGAGATTATGCGGATATATCACAATTAGTGTGTTTATCAAATCTTGAGAACTTAAATGCTGTTTTTATAAATGAGGGAATGGATGCAACTGAAAGGATAGAAAAATTAAATGCAATTGCTATTGAACAAATGAGGATTCTAACAGAAAGTGAACGTATAAAAAAGTTAAAATAAAAGTTTTTTATATAAATTAGGCGATAGAAATATCGTCTAATTTTATGTAACAATTGCTTGACATTGTAGGGTAAGTCATCTTTAATAAATTCTATCAATGGCTTAGCTGTAAGATATGATGACGCAAAGATCAAGGGTGAAATATTTATTGATGGTAAAAATATAAAAGCTTTGGAACTTTATCAAATTTCGATGCTTGTCTCAACTATTTTTCAAAACCCTAAGACCTATTTCTTTAATGTTAATACCACATTGGAGCTATTATTTTTTTTAGAAAATATCGGACTTAAAAGAGAAGAGATGGATGTCCGTTTAAAGGATATGCTTGAAATTTTCCCGATAAAAAATCTTTTGAACAGAAACATATTTAACCTATCTGGCGGTGAAAAACAAATACTTTGTATTGCAGCTTCTTATATAGCAGGCACAAAGATCATAGTTATGGATGAACCTTCTTCGAATTTGGATATTAAAAGCATAGATGTTTTGACAAAGATGCTTAAAATACTAAAAGAAAAGGGCATAAGCATAATTGTAGCTGAGCATAGGATTTATTATCTGATGGATATAGTTGATCGTGTATTTTTGATAGATAAAGGTAAACTTAAAAAAACTTATACAAGAAGTGAATTTTTAAAGTTAGATACAAAAGACTTAAATGACTTAGCTTTAAGGGATAAAAAGCTAACTAAGTTGTCAGTTCCTTATCTAAAAGAAGGCGGAGAATATCAAATTAAGAATCTTTGCTATAAATTTATTGATGGCGAGAGTTTAAGTTTAAAAGAAATTTCTTTTAAGCTTGGCAAAATTTATGGCATAATAGGATCAAATGGACGAGGTAAGTCAACGCTATTAAGATGCTTAATTGGTCTTGAGAAAAAATCAAAAGAAGAAATTTATTTTAAGGGAGAGAAATTATCTAAAAAAGAAAGACTCAAAAATTCTTCACTTGTTATGCAAGACGTAAATCATCAATTATTCACAGATGAAGTATTCAAAGAGCTTAGTCTAGGTGTAAAAAATTTTGATGAAGAAAAGGCAAAAATTATTTTGAAAGAATTAGGCCTAAACGAATTTATTGAAAGGCATCCAATGAGTTTATCAGGAGGACAAAAGCAAAGACTTGCGATAGCGTCTCTTATGTGTAAGGATTCTTTATTTGTATATTTCGACGAACCTACAAGTGGTATGGATTATTCAAATATGATAAAAATATCTGAGCTAATCAAAAAAAACAGAAATAAGGATAAAATAATTTTTATAGTTTCCCATGATATTGAGTTTTTGAATGAAGTAAGCGATGAGATATTTGAAATATAAAAATAGGGCTGGAAAACAAGTTTTTAGAACTGGTAATTACTCTATAAATTTAAAATTAAGAGGATTTATGTTATATGCTATAATTAAACTAATAGTTGATATCATTTAAGCGTAAGAAGGTGTAACCGTGACTTTATACAATAGTATATTAGTTGGTTTTTGTGTTCATTCTTGATGTTTTTGGGAGATATGACCTTATATTATGATCCTAATGATTACGATGGCAAGCCCATTTACCTATGCTTTTATCATTGCTACAGCTAGGATCAAAAATAAAAAGCCATTACCTAAATTTTTATCAGATAAGCTTATGGGAAAGGATAAGCTAAGCGAAATCGAAATGACCTATTCTCAAATTTCAAAAAATATCATTAAAAATGCCTGCAAGTTTATCTATCATTACAAGCTTTAAGAAAATTTAAGTAAGTTTTCAAAGTCATTACTGTTTTGACGATGAAGCAAGGAAGCTTTACCTGAAAAAAGTGAAAAAATATTAAGAGACTAGCTCCCACAAATGAAAACAAAAATATTTGAAGGAATGGGCCACGGACAATTTCTTCATGAACATCCCAAAGAATACGCTAAGAAACTAAAATTATTTTTGGAAAATAAATGAGGAGGATATTATGGATATAACAAGAGTAATCTTAGATGGAATTGCAATGGCTGCTATCTTTAACGGTGCGGTGGCAGCTTTTGTACTGATTAACCCGAGATTTTTCTTCGATTCATATCCAAAGGGAATACAAAATTCGGCTCCAGAAAAGATGACAAAAGAAGAAAAAAGAATAAATTTAATACTTAAGATTATAATTTCAGGAATCGTATTCATATATGGAGTGATCTCACTTTTACATTCAGGAATAAGAGGGCTTAGAGAACTTTTTTGGATGAGCTATATTCAGTGGACAATATTAAACTTTGGAGATTTCCTTCTATTGGATGTACTTTTGTTCCAAGGAAAGTACAAGGATAAGATAGTCATACCAGGCACAGAAGGACATGATGACTACAAATTTGGAAATTGGATGAAACATCTGGCTATAAAGGAACATTTCATCTTGATGCCATTGTTACTAATTCCAATAGCATCCATAGTTCAAGCTTGGCTAGTGGTATTACTTGGATTATAAAATAAAATTTGTAAGATATGATTGATTTGTTACCCATATGAAGCACGAGTAAAAGACTTTTAAAAAATGTGACCGATATATGATAATAAGCAAAATTAATTTGATTAAAAAATCACGATAAGACGAATTTGGAAATTAGAAAAATATCAAAATCAGATTTAGAAGAATTAGCAAAGTTAATGGTAGATGTCTATAACACCCATGTGGAAAGTCTCACCTTGCCGACGGGCTCATAGCCTCCATCAGCCGGCAGGCACTAATATGCCCACAGACAAGGAGAGGTAAAATTTCCTAAGAGAAGCTTCTAATGATGGTACAATGATTATTCATAATTTTGCAACAGCCCCTTTTTTTACTTAATAGAAAGCGAGTGTTTAATGCTAATGGGTTTTA
This sequence comes from Anaerococcus tetradius ATCC 35098, assembly GCF_000159095.1. Taxonomy (GTDB): domain Bacteria; phylum Bacillota; class Clostridia; order Tissierellales; family Peptoniphilaceae; genus Anaerococcus; species Anaerococcus tetradius. The sequence continues at coordinate 3,048 of NZ_GG666308.1, forward strand.
TAATAGTGAAATAGATAAACTAAAAGTAATACATTCGATAGTAATTGTACCAAAAGATAATCACATATAAGTCTGGAACATTAATTGTTGTTGTTTTGACGTGATTTATAAAAGGATTACTGTTGGTTAGTGAAATAAAATACTAGTGAGGATATAATGATGAAAATAGATTTTTTAAAAAACTAGTTCAATCAGCATACTATTTTAAAGGGAGGATATATGAAGAAAAAATTTTTTAGAATCTTTTCAATTCTTATTATTTTACTAGCTCTAGTTTTTATTAGCAGAATATATAATGACCATAAGTATAAAGATACCAATGCTTTAAATTTTCCAAAATATTATAAGGATGTTACTAATATAAGTCTATATCCTACAGATATTGATGGAGTTGATGTAACTTATGTAGATGAGGGTAGAATGCAAGGCTTTAGATTTGTACCTAAGAAAAAATCACATAAGGGACTTGTAATTTGTTTTGGAGGTTCTGAAGGAAGCCCAAATTTTGAAAGTGCTAAAAGATTAGCTGAAGAAGGCTATGAAACCCTTGCTCTATTCATGTTTGGTATGAAAAATCAAGAACAGACTTTGAGAAAAATTCCCTTAGAACAATTTGAAGATGTTATAAATTATATAAATAAAAATATAAAAGACAATAAACCGATAAGTGTTTTGGGAGCGTCAAAAGGGGCAGAATATGCACTTAATTTGGCTAGCAAATATCCTGAAATAAATAATCTGATTTTAATATCGCCTTCATCTTATAATTTTGCTGGTCTAGATTTTAAAGATTATGGTTCATCATGGACTTATAAAGGAAAGGAACTTCCATATATAGATATAAAAAAATCATCATTTAACTCATTTTTAAAAAATATTATCGGTCCTGCTATTATTAAAAGTCCTATTAGCTTTAAAGATACTTATAAAAGCGCAATAGAAAAAGACTCATCAAGCCAAGAAAAACTAATACCAGTCAAAAATATTAAGGCAAATATATTAATGATAGCAGGCGAAGATGATTTGATGTGGGATAGCCTTTCCATGGCAAATAAAATAAAAGAACAAAACTCTAATGCAAAGATTTATTCTTATAAAGGAGCAGGGCATATATTTGCAGGCAATGGTATTTTAAATCTAGGAAAAATTAGAGTTGCAACAGGTGGAAAAATTGAAGGCAATGAAAAAGCAAGAAGTGAATCAAGAAAAACTATTGATGCTTTCTTAAATGAAAATCATAAATAGATAATTACTTGGGAGTTAAAAAACGAAAAAAATATAGTATAAAAGAAGTGGAATTAATCTGCTTCTTTTTATTTCATAATACTCTGTATAATATTATTTTTCATATTTTCATAAATTCTTTTTACTTAGTTATAATTTATTATCAAATTTAGAGTTTATATTATAAGATATATTTTTGTAATTGCTATATTAATCACCAGTTCATTCTTATGATTTTTAAAAAAGGTCTTAGAGAATAGAGAAGTTATAGAGGAATTTAACAGACCAGTATTTGAAAGCAAAGCTACTTATGCACAAATCAAGGAGTATCTTTTGGAAAAATTTAATTTTAAAGGTTGCGACACTATTGCATAGATTTAAAAAGTGTAAAATTCTACTGAGGGCCTTTATAATAAATCTAAAGTTGAGATGAAAACGATGAAAAACTATCTTGGAATAGCAGTGGTTTTAATAAGTATTTAGTCATTAACCGCATGTGGTGTTAGTGATAAAAAAATAAATCTACCTAATGCCGAAGAAGTAAAAGAAATTGAAATTATGAAAAACAATTCAGAAGATTGTGTGAAAATTGAGGGTTAAGATGAAATATCTAGCATTATTGCTGATGTTAAGAAAAACACCGATGATACCAGTAGAGAAAGTGTTAACGATCAACCCACAAATATTAATGATTATCTTATCGTTAAATTACATCACAAAAATGTAGAAGGAGGTCCAAGCATAGCGTTTTTATATAAAGATAGAAACATTAGCTATATTGAACAGCTATATTCAGGTATTTGGAAATTAAGCGAAGAAACATTTGATAAAATCAGTGCTAACTTGATAAAATAATAATGATCAACATAGCCTTACTTATCGTACTTTGCAAGTTATATGTCATAAAAACTATAAGATATGTACGAAAGCTGTAAGCAAGGAAAAGATTTTTCTATATATTAAAACCAACCAAGAGTTTAGCTTTGTCTAAGAGGGTACTAAAAATCAAAAATATGAAATTTTTTTGATTTAGAAGAAGAGAATAAACGGAGGAGATAGATGGAAATCTCTAGTGAGAAGAATAATGAAATAGCAATATTATTAGATTTTGGCATAAGTGAAGATGGATATGAGTTTGATTCTAACATACAGATGGCAATGAAGTATGCGGAATTTGAGATGTCTGAGATTGTGTCAAAGCTTGATGAAAATGAAAATACACTTAAAAAACTTACACCAGAATGTGATAAAACAGACTATATACTAGCTGCAGCTAGTGGGGCAATATGTGGACTTATGGATATTTTTCTTGTTGGAAAAGCTGGGGAGTCGGCGATAGGTAATATTACGGACAAATGGTTTGAAAATCGTACTATGGATTTTGCTAAGCTATGTGGATGGGATTATAAAAATAATGAATCGCTTTCGTCAGCAATAAAATATTTAGAGAGGAAGTTTAAGATTCCCTATGACCAGACAGGCGCGGGTGATGCTGCAAGACAGGTTTTTGACCTTAATCCAAGGAACCATCATTTTAAATCATTGGGCCATAATCCAAGCTTATTAGGATTATTCTTCTCAATTCTTGATCAGTTTGCAAATACATCTCATTTTGTTTCTGAGGGAGAATTAATTTCTTTACAGGAAGCCGATGATAATTTTGTTCTTCAAGGAGGCAATATAACTGCTAAATTGTTTTGTGGATTTATAAATTGGCTGGGTCATTTGATTTCAGATATGTCTGGCTCTTCAACTAGTAAGGGACGAGGAATGGGCATACCATCACCATTATTGACTTGGACTAATGATATTATTGTTATTAAGAGGAAGCTTAATATTTCAAACGCAAAGTTTGATAAGGCAATCAATGAATTGGCTCTTACAATTTATAAGCAAGGATATGATTTAAGATTTGAGGCTGCTAAGGCTGTACCAGTAATTGTTAATGAGTTATTGGTTAGGATGGTTTACTCTATCAGACGCTTGGTTCGATATTTTATGGATGATCAAAATAGGGATAGGTCTTTTGCCTTGATGTGGGATTTATGCGAGCCTTTTTCTAATGCTAGTGTAAAAAGAATGCTTACCGTAGCTCATGGAACATTTTGTTTACTTGATGCAGGAGATGCACTTATTCAAGGATTTATTCAAGGTACTGGGACTTTTAGAATCGATCAATTCTTAATGCGATTAAATATTGTGGGCCTAGGTAGATTTACAATTTCTTTATATGGTGAGGCTGATAGATGGATAAAACGATATCATGCACAAAAGAAGAATTTTTCTTTAAGACAAGAAAAAATAATTATTTCTGATTATATTGATGGATTAAAAATCCTGTCAGAAGTATATGATGATAAAGACATCATTTTGTTTACTCAGGATTTAAAGGAAAGTGATATGTATATAGAAGCCTTTGAAAAATCTGTTCTTTTGGCAGAGAAAAGAAATGTTCCAAAGAATCAAATATTGCGAAATAAAGCGGATATTGACTCTTATTTCAAGGAGGGAAATAATTATGAAAACAAGTAAAAAAAGAAGTAAGCTTCAACAAGCACAGGATAAGGTACAAGCAACAATAAATCTTACTAATATTACTATTGAAGATCTCGGAAATCATACAAAGAAACTTTATGAGTCATTAACAAAAATCCAAGACTTAATCGATAATATCCGCAATATTCCAAGTGATGAGAAATTTGAATATAAAAGCTTGGAGAAGGAAAAAGCTGCTTGGAAAAAACAAGCTGAAAGTATAGAAAAAGAATATAATAAGGCACTTGTTAAAAATACCGGAGTCGGAGCAGCCGGTGCAGGCCTTGGCCTTGCTGTTGTAACATTGGGGCCAACAGCGGCTATGGGAGTTGCAACTACATTTGGCATTGCATCAACAGGGACAGCTATCGCTGCTTTAGGTGGGGCTGCAGCAACAAATGCGGCCTTAGCATGGCTTGGAGGTGGGGCTATAGTTGCAGGTGGAGGAGGAATGGCTGCAGGTCAAGTATTTCTTAGCATGGCTGGTCCTGTAGGATGGGCTATTGCAGGAGTATCGTTTTTGGCGAGCGGATTACTCTTTTTTAAGAATAGTAATGATAAAAAGAAATTAGAGAATCTCTTTACTGCCATAAGTCATAGGGATATAAAATCATATCAGCTTGCAATTGTAGAAATTTTAGAGCGTATAAAACGAATAGATAATGAGAGTGAAAAGTTAGATGAGGCGATAGAAAACATTCAGACCCTTGGTTTTGACTATGATTTGATGACAGAAAAACAGCAGTACTCACTAGGCGCTTATGTCAATTTAATGCATTCATCAACACAGCTTTTAATAAATCCAATCAAAGGATTAGAAGCAAAATTTTCGCTAGAGGATTTTGACTCTTTTATGGTTATGAAAAGTAAAAATATAGATATTAGCATATACAAGGATAGTAAGGGTTTAATTATATCGCTTGCCAACATGCTTTATAAGATTGATATAGATAAGGAAACTAAAACTCTCTTGTGGAAATCATTTAGGAAAAATAAAGAGTTTCTAAAGTCTATGGGAATTTCTAAGAAGGAGTTTGATATTGATATTATTGATCTTGCATTAGAGGCATTAGAATCTAAGTATGAGAATTGAGAATAAATTTTTAATTCTCTAAAATTAAGGCAAGTTAGAATTTGAGGATATATTTTTAAATGATTTATTTAATGAGACATGGTGCTGATCCTGATAATCGCTTTGGTGGATGGAGCGGAAATGGTTTAACTGAAACTGGTAGACTAGAGCTTCATTGGGCAAAGCATAAATTATCAGATAAGGGTATTACTAGTATATATTCTAGTGATTTGAAGCGAGCAAAAGAAACTGCTGAGATTGTGGCTGATTCACTTTCTTTGGATATCATATATTTGCCTCAATTTCGTGAAGTTAATAATGGATTATTAGCTGGTATGGAAAAATCAGAAGCTTTTGAAAAATATCCTGGAAAATATTGGAGAAAACTTGCTTGGACGGAAACATGGCCTGGGGGAGAAAGTCCAGAACAATTCTTTTTTCGTATTAAGGGTTCATGGTGTGATTTTAAAAAACAAGTCGGAAAGAGAAATGCCTTATTGGTTGCTCATGGTGGAGTAATTAATGTAATATTGTGTTTGGAAAATGGAATAGCTTATACAAATAAACAAACACATTTTCAAATAAAAGATGCAGGGATCGTAGAATTAGATGTATAAAAGTTTTTTTAATGACTTATATTATAGGAGTGGTACAAGTGACTGATAAAGGCGATAAAAATTTTTGGGATAGATTTGCTAAGCTATATGCACCTTTTATGAAAAAAGATCAAGGACTTTATGATGAAGTTTGTAAATACCTTAGTCCTTATTTGAATAAAGATATGGATGTGCTTGAACTTGCTTGTGGTTCAGGGCAATTTTCCTTTTCTCTTTCGAATATGACTAAGAGTTGGATTGGGACAGATTTTTCTGAGCAAATGATTATTGAAGCTAAAAAGCGTGGGGGAGGCGATAATCTTAGCTTTGAAGTGGCTGATGCAGGGAACTTATCTTTTGCAAATGAAAAATTTAATTGTGTCTTAATTGCTAACGCACTTCATATTATGCCCAAAGCAGATAGGGCAATGAGAGAAATATATAGGGTATTAAAGCCTAAGGGGATTTTGCTTGCTCCTACTTTTCTATGGAAAGAAGGTAAAGAAAGAAATATTTTAAAAAAGATTATGTCAATTTTTGGATTTAAGATGTATGAAGAATGGAATCAAGAATCATTTAAAGAATTTGTTGAAAAAAACGGCTTTTCAGTGCTTGAAATGAATTTGGCCTATGGAGGGTTGGCACCTATTGGGGTGATGATTGCCCAAAAAGAGTCTTGATAATTTTCTTGTAAAAAATATTACAATACTTAGCAAGGGGCTGTTGCAAAATGAATAAATCGTCTCAATATCATTAGAAGAACCTCCACGGAAAGTCTCACCTTGCCGGTAGGCATATTAGTGCATGTGGAATTATTAATTTATTTTTATAATAACGATTATCAATCTTGGTAAAATTACTATCTAGTATATAGTCGATATAAAATGAAAGGGAATAAATTTGCTTTGGCAATAAAGGAAACTTTGAAGATGACAAAAAGATTAGCATTTCTAATAGCGTATCTCAGCTAATCTACGCCTTAGATGGGTTCTTTTTTGTTTTAGTTGATGGAGTTAAAGCTTTGGTTAAAATTTCTTAATTTATTTACTGAAGATATTGCACAAAAAGAAGGCTTTTTTAACTTATGAATTTATGCTATAATGAGAAAAATAAATAAAGGAGGTTGATTTTATGGGATGGGATGATAAAACAGGAAAGGCTAATGGAGGAAGAGCAGATAAATACGTTGTTCTTCAAGTTGTACTTACAGAGAAATTTTTAGGCACAGGATCTGGAACGGCAAGTCTAACTAACCTTCAAGCTGCCATAAATGAACAAGCAGCTTTAGGATACAGATTACACACTATTACTACTTCATCTTCTGGTTCAAAAGGTTTTCTTGGAGGAGACAAGATTCAGGCGACCATGGTTTTCGAAAGAATTGATTAAAATTGTTTTAAAGCACGATCAAGCGATAGAAGTAGGTCTTTATTTTAAGCTCTTTAGCAATTGGACTTTGAAATAATTTAAAAGAGGTGTAATAAGTATGTATGTAAATACTAGAAACTCTAGGATAAAAAGCTTTTCAGGGGGTATATCTTGAAAATAAGAAAGATTTCTCATTCAGACATTAGAGAACTTGCAAATATCATGGTAGAAGTTTATAATGCGCCACCTTGGAATGATTCATGGACAGAAAAAACAGCTAGCGAATCCCTAGTAACTTTGCTGGCCTATCCTGATTTTTGTGGCAATATTATAGTTGATGGAGATAAAATAATAGGAGCTATAATCGGAAATATTAGAAAATATGCTAGGGAGACCACCTATTATATCAATGAGTTTTTCATTTTGGATAAATATAGGAGAAGAGGGCTAGCAACTAGCCTATATACTCACACCACAGAAGAACTAAAAAAAATCGGCATAAGTGGTGCTTTCTTTACAACATTAAAAAACACTCCAGCCTATAGCTTCTATACAAAACAAGGGGCTCGGGATTTGATAGACTCAGCTTGTTTTTACCATAAATTTTAAAATTATACTTAAAGATTTACTTACATGCACCTAACAAAAGTTAGGTGTATTTATTAAGCCTAAGATTAGGAGTTGAGTTATTGGTAAAGTCAAGGAACTTAGCAAGTATAATTATCAAAAGACATAAAAATGATATGATTATAGTTAGGACATACAAGCCTTTCTGCAGAAAAAGAAAAAAAGATTTTTTGAAAAGATAGTTATACCGATTAGAGAAATTTTGGGTAAAAATTTATAAAATTGCGTATTTTTAATATATTTAGCTATACAAGGAAGGTTGGTGATTATTGTGTATATTAAAGAATATAAAGATTTTAAATATGATGAAATAAATAATCTTTATGAACAGCTTGGATGGAGTGCTTATACAGAGAATATGGATGCTTTAGAGCAGGGCTTTAAAAATTCCTTGAAGGTCTTAGCAGCATATGAAGATGAGAAACTATTAGGACTAATACGAGCAGTTGGTGACGGATTTACAATTGTTTTCATACAAGATCTTTTAGTCTTAGCCGAACAACAAAAAAAGGGTATAGGGACGGCTCTAATTCAAGCTATGCTTAGTTTGTATCCTGAAGTTAGACAGATAGAACTTGCAACAGACATCGACCCTAAAACCATAGCCTTTTATAAATCGCAAGGCTTTAGAGAACTTTCAGAAATAGGATGTTGCGGTTTTATGAGATTATTATAGCTTGGGAAAGTTTTGATTAAATAATAAAAATCAATAAAACAAGGGGCCTAGGAGATTATTATTAATTCTCTTTTGCCCCTTTGTTTTTACTTACTTTCGTACTTCAAAAACTTATTTGCTAGGTAGAGGAAGATTAGGACTTCTCCTAGGGCGAAGACTATTAGTTCTAGTAGGTTTTGTGGGCTTATGAATCGGAAGTTGTTAGCTTCTATTGCAAGAAAGCTAAGGCCTATTATTTTTAGGGACTGATAGGCTGAAGCAAATCCTATTATCGTAAATATACTTGATAGGAGAACTATGATTCCAAAGGATTTAAGCCTTATAGCAAGGGCTTCGAAGATTGCAATTATAGGAAGGGATAGGAGGATGCTTAGACCTATATAATAAAAATATATTGTAAAGTCTATGCTTGAAAAGCCTCCTATAAATTTTCCTCCTAGGTAAAAGAGGGCCAAGAAATATATTTGGCAAAGGCTAATTATTATAAAGGCTACAATTAGCTTAGCTATTATGAAGTCAATGTTTTTTCTTGGACTTAGCCTAATAAATTTAAGACCTGCCTTGTGCTCTGGTGCCCAAAGACTTGCTATTATAATAGCTATAAGGGGGATATAGAAAAAGGAGAAGTAAAATAAACTTACCTGAGTCCACAGACTTTGCCATTCGTTTGTTAAAGTTTCCCTATTGCCCATAAAGTTTATTAGGCCAAAGGCATTGGCTAGCAAGGGGATAATTAGACTTACTAGCAAAATATTTATAATTTTTATTTTTTTAAATTCTAATTTTAACATACATCCTCCTAGTCCTTGTACAAGTTGTAAGTTTTCATCTCTTTTATATAGATTATAGTTAACATTAAGAGTATGAGGGCGATTATTCCAGTATAGAAATTTATAGGATTTAATACTTGAACAAATTTATCGCCTTCTTTGACATAAGATATATTTAGTAAACTAGCCATCCATGCAAAGGGATTAACAAAAGATAGAAATTCTGATGTAAGCATAGTAATTATTCCAGTAAGTCCACCTACTATCGAAATAAAAGATAGGCTATAGACTCTTTTCACCTTCATTTCAATAATCATAAATAATCCTAGGAAAAATAGGTTTATTAGTAGGATAGATATATTTACTAAAATAAATCTTAAAATAACATCACTAGTCATAGAAAAATTAAGAGATCTCATGGCAAGTCTTAGAAAAACAAGGGCTTCTATGATTTGTAGTAGGACTAGCCTTAAAGATAAGTTTTTAAATTTATCAATAAGAATATCATTAACTTTTTCCCCAAGACTTAGCTGGAGTTGCCACATCTTGTTTTTTTCCTCGATTTCAATCACTTTTTTAACCAAAGATGAGATTAAAATTGGATTTATCAATAAGGAAATAAATAAATAGGTGTCTAAAATGTCGGCTAGGGGATAATTTCCCTCCGTAAATGATTTTGAAAGGCTGAACCCTGCTACCATTAGCATTTGAGCGAAAAATACTATTAGGATTAAGAAATTTATCCCCAGTCTTTTATATTTTTTTCTTTCTAAATTTGCCATATTAAGACCTGCTTTCTTCGATAAAAAGTTTTTCTAGGCTTTCTTTTTCTTCTTCAATCCTGTATATATCAACCTTTCCATATAGGAAATTTACAATTTCTGATATTTCCTTGTTTGAAATCTTGCCTAAAACAATCTTTTTTCCCTTAAACCTTGCTTGGTCATAGTCTAAAAGAGCGATGGCCTTTTTGTTGTCAGATGTTTGGATTGAAATAAATGGTGGATGGAGTTTCCTATAGTCTTCCAAGCTTCCATTGTAGGTTAATTTTCCTTCTTTGAGGATACCGATGTGGGTTGAAATTTTTTCCATTTCATCAAGGATATGGGAAGAAATTAAGATGCTTGTAGAAGTATTTTTCACAATATTTTTAAATAAATTTCTCATCTCTTCGATTCCCTGAGGGTCAAGACCATTTATTGGTTCGTCTAAAATCAAAAGTTTAGGATTTCCGATAAGAGCGATGGCAATACCAAGTCTTTGCTTCATCCCAAGTGAATAATCCCTAGCCTTTTTCTTGCCCACATTATGAAGGCCAACAAGGTCAAGTGTTTTTGAAATTTCTGCCTTATTTATGCCTTTAAGGCTACAAATTATTTCAAGGTTTTCATAGCCACTTAAGTGGTCGTAAAAAGATGGATTTTCAATTAGGGCACCGAGATTTTTATTGAGATCTTTTTGGTTTTTAGGACTTACTTCCTCGCCAAAAACTCTAATTTCTCCTCCGTCTTTTTTTACAAGACCAAGTATAAGTTTCATAAGTGTAGACTTTCCTGCTCCATTTTTGCCTATAAGGCCGTAGATTGAGCCTTGTTCGATTTCTAGATAGTCAATATCTAGGACTTTCTTCTTGTTATAGGATTTTTGTAAATTTTTTATTTCTAAGATTTTTTTCATAATCATTCCTCCTGAAAATAGGATACCAGGCTAAGATAACGATAAAGTCTACCTAAGCTCACTTTTACATCACAAAAGGTAACTTATTAAGTAAGTGGTGTATAATAAGCTTGATAAGGGGGATAAGATGGACATAAGAAGAGATTTTTCTATTCTAGTAGTAGATGATGAGAAAAGCCTACTAGAAAATCTATATGAATTTTTAAAAAATAAGGGATTTAAGAAAGTTTATACAGCCAAAAATTTGAAGGAAGCGAACTTCAAATTAGAGAACTTTAAAATTGACCTAATAGTTTTAGACTTAATGCTTCCAGATGGGAGTGGTTTTGACTTACTAAAGGAAGTTAGAAAGACGTCTGATCTTGCTGTAATAATCCTCTCTGCCCTTGATGGGATTGATGATAGGAAGGAAGGTTTTGAAAATAAGGCTGATGACTACTTAGTAAAGCCCTTTTTTCCAGATGAACTCCTTTGGAGAATAGATGCAGTTTTAAGACGCAGTAAAAAAATAAAAAACGAGGAGAAAATATCCTTAGGCAAGGTGATCTTCGATAAGGCTAAGGGTATCCTTATCAAAAATGGTGAAGAGATTCCCCTAACTGCTACCCAATTTAAAATCCTATCCTATTTGGCTGATAATATGAATATGATTGTCTCAATTGACCGTATTTTGGAAAATATTTGGGAAGATTCCTATGGTTATGAAAATACATTAATCACTCACATCTACAGGATTCGTGAAAAACTAGAAGACAATCCAAGAGAACCTAAAATCTTAATAACCATCAAGGGTCTGGGCTATAAACTTGTGAAAGAAGACTGAGATGTTTAATTATATAATAAAAAGATTTAAAAAAATCGTAATAAGAATCCTTGCCCTTTTGTTTTTTCTAATATTTTTATTAATGGTCTTTCTCTACCTAAACTACAAGTTGGGAGATAAATATCCAAATCCTAATGACCTTTATACCTATGTAGAAAACAATAAAACCGACTCCTACCTAAACGAAAAAAACAAGGACTTTTTAAAAGAAAATGATATTTGGGCGCTTAGGCTAGATAAGAATGGCAAAGTAATCGAATCTTTTAATAAACCAAGGCAAGTTAAGGATAAGTTCGACCTTACAGATGTAGCCAGCTTTACCAGGTATTACTTAGCCGACTACCCTGCTTTTACCTATATTTTAGGAGATGGCCTACTTGTATTTGCCTATCCAAAAAATTCACTGGATAAGTTACCCTTTAATTATTATAACTACCAGGACCTTATTTTTAATTTACGGTTAATTGTCATTTTTTTAATACTATTTTTACTCTTTGTCTATGTATTTTATAGGATTGACATCAAAAATATCTTAAAAAATATCCTACCATTGCAAAAAGCGATAGATAAGCTATATGAAGATGACTATGAAAGCTTAGATGAGGATGGAGAGCTAAAGGATTTGGCTCTATCCATTAACAAGGCAAATGAAAAGTACAAGGATCTAAAAGAAGGCCAGGACAAATGGATAAGAGGCCTAAGTCATGATGTAAGAACTCCCCTTGCCAAAATCTCCTGGGAGCTTAGCAAGGAAAATATAGAAGATATGGATAGGGGAAAAATCCAAGACCAAGTTCAAAAGATTTCAAATATCCTAGAAGGTCTTAATCTAACCCTGTCTTTGACTAAGATAGATACGGAAACTTTCAAGGAAGAAAATCCCATAAAGCTCATCCGAAAACTTATAGTGGACAAACTAAATGAAAATCCAAAAAGACAAATTATATTTGAAAACAAGCTAGAAAAACAAAATCCAAGGATCAAGATGGATTCTAATTTATTTTTAAGGATGCTAGAAAATATCCTAAAAAACTCCCTTGCCTATACAGATGGGAAAATCACCTTAGCTATATCTGAATCGGCCAATAATTTAATCATAAGAATCCTAGATGAGGGGGAGGGAATATCTGAAAATATCATAAGTAAAGTCTATGGAGAGGACTTAACAAATATCACCAAACATGGTTTAGGAATATTTATCTCCAAGCAAATAGCAGAAGTTCATGGAGGAAGTTTTACTATAAAAAATAAGAATCCCGGCCTTGAAGTGAAATTTGTTTTTGAGTTTAATTAAAATATAGATAGGAGGAGAAAGGCCATGCATTTAGCAGATCCAGGAGATATTAAGCTTAAAGTTTTCTTATTGATACCAGTAATTTTGTGTTTGATAATTTTGTTTTTGGTCGATAAGACCAAGGGCAATATTATAGCTGGTTTTAATCTAATGGAGGAAGATAAAAAGCAAGATTTGATTAAAAGAGGATATCTAAAAAAAGTCAAAGTCATGATTTTAATAATGTGTCTGCCTTTAGTTTTTGCTTTTTTATCTAGTTTTTTTGTAAGTGATATGGAGCTTTTCGATAAAATCATAATGAAGGCCTGGGGCATCTTTGCTATAATAACTATTTTGGGGATAATTCTTGTTAATTATTCTATGAGAAATTAACCGTATATGGATTTATTCCATATGCGGTTTTTGTCTTGGAATTTCTGTTAGCTTATTTAAAAAAGGTGAATAAAGAAAACTCACACTTTAAATAATGCAAAGTCATTGCTTTTTATTGTTTTAGGGGTACTATAAAGTTTGTAAAAAAAGGGGTGAATAAATTGATAATAGAAAAAATTATTGGAAATGTTTTTGATATAAATGAAGAAAATTTAACAATCAACTGGCTTAATATGCCTTACGACCATGCCCACAAGAAAATTCAAAGATTTGAATATGATGGTATTGACTTGGGTCTGAAGCTTTCTGAAGAGGATAGACAAAGAGGTCTAAAGCATGGAGATATAATTTATAGAGAAAATAATGTAGTCTATGCTATCAATATCGAAGAGCTCGAATGCTTAAAGCTTTCTATGGATGAGGCTAAGAGCTTTGTCAACTTGGCATATATTATTGGCAATCGTCATGCAAAATTATACTGGTCAGAAGATGGCGAATCTTTAATAACACCATATGAGAAGACCCTAGAAGATATGCTAAAGACTGTAGAAGGGATAAAGATGGATAAGGTCATGGCTAAATTATTGCCAAAAAACAACTTGATGGCAATACTACCTCAAGGTCAAGTAGTAGATCATCATAGTCACGACCATGACCATGATCACGACCACAATCATCACCACCATCACCATGAATAGAAAAAAATATGAAGAAGAGCTCATCCTCCTTCAATTAAATGATAGTCAATTTCCTATAGGTTCTTATTCTCATTCTTATGGACTTGAAAATTATATCCTAAAGAATTTGATTAAAGATTCGAAAGATACAAAAAAATATTTAATAAACTATTTAAAAACTAGCTTCTATTATAATGACCTTTTAGCTGTATATCTAGCTTACAATTATTTTATAGAAGGGAAAAAAGATGAGCTTTTAGATCTAAATATAAGATTACAGGCTCAAAAAAGCCAAAAAGAGTTAAGGGAAGCTTCAGAGAAATTAGGCTCAAGACTTATATCGACAGTTCATAAGATGGACATAGCTATGCCAGAACAATACTATGACTACCTAGATTATCATAAGAAAAATGACATTATCATCCATCACGCAGTCGCCTATGCTCTAATTACAGCAAGTCTTGATATTGATTTGACCGCATCTCTTTTGAGTTTTGCCTTTAATATGGCACAGAATCTAGTGATTACAGCGGTTAAGACCGTACCTATCAGCCAGTTTGATGGGCAGAAAATCTTATATGAAATCTATGACTTGATAATAGATTTAGTTACAAAGATAGATAAATTGGATGAGGAGTATTATTTTACTTCATATCCAGGTGTAGAAGTTGCTTCAATGCAACATGAAGTATTATATTCAAGACTTTATATGTCTTAGGGAGGCTTATGGATTACGTAAAAATTGGTGTCGCAGGCCCTGTTGGTTGCGGCAAGACACATTTGATAGAAAAACTAGTAGAAGAATTCAAAAAAGATTATAAGGTTGCTGTTGTTACCAATGATATATATACACAAGAAGACGCAAACTACCTAAAAGATCAGGGGATTCTTGAAAGAGATAGGATAAGAGGAGTAGAAACTGGCGGATGTCCTCATACAGCCATAAGAGATGATGTTTCTATGAACCTTGAAGCCTGTGAGGATTTAGTCAGAAACTTTAAGGATATAGAAATAATCTTTATCGAAAGTGGTGGAGACAACCTATCAGCAACCTTTAGTCCTGACCTTGCAGATGCTACCATCTTTGTAATAGATGTAGCCGCAGGTGGGGACATACCAAGAAAGGGAGGCCCAGGAATTTTAAGATCAGACCTTCTAATCATAAACAAAAAAGATTTAGCTCCTTATGTTGGAGTTGACCTTGAGGCTATGAGAAAGGATACCCTAGCCCAAAGAGGAGATCGTCCATTTATCTTTACTAATATCAAAAATGGCGATGGTCTTAATGATGTCTATGACTGGATAAGAAAGCAAGTCTTATTAGAAGATTTAAAATAATGAAAAAAACATACGCAAGAGCTAGCAGATTATATCTAGAGTTTGAAAACAAGGATGATACAACAATCCTAAAAGATATTTACAATTCTCCACCATTCTTAGTCATGCACACCTTCAAATACGGTGACTTTACCAAGGCTATGATTATGAGCTCAAGCCCAGGTATCCTGGAAGGCGATAAGCAAGAAGAAAGATTTTATGCAAAAAAAAATAGCAAGGTCTTGCTTTCTTCTCAATCATACGAAAAAGTCTACAAGATGAGTGAGGATTCTTTCGCAAGTCGTAGGGTCGAAATTCGAGGAGAAGAAAAATCTGACTTTATCTTTAAACTTTTACCCATGATTCTATACAAGGATTCTGACTTTAGGGAGGAGATCAAGGTCGATTTAGAAAAAGATGCCAGGCTCATCTTTTCTAACTCTTTTGTAGCTGGTAGAGTTGGCAGGGGAGAAAGCTTTGAATTTAAAAGCTACAAGACTAATCTAGATATAAAGCTTGATGAAAAACTTATCTACACCGAAAAAAACCTCATAAGACCAAGAGAACAAGAGATAAATGAACTTGGACTTATGGAAGGCTATGACCACTTTTTGTCCATGGTTGCTATAAATTTTTCCAATGAAGATAACATTGGCGAAATCCGCAATATAATTGAAAAGCATAGCCAAAAAAGAGGCCTAAAAGGTGGGGCAAGTTTAAGTTTTAGAAATGATATTCAAATCAGGATTTTGGGCAAGATGGGCCAGGATCTAATAGAATGTGAAAAAGAAATTATAGATTATTTGATTGAAAAAGGGGGAAGGATATGCATTTAGTACCAAAAGATATTGAACGCTTGATGATATTTACAGCTGGAGAAGTTGCCAGAAAGCGTAAAGAACGTGGACTTAAATTAAACTATCCTGAAGCAGTAGCCCTAATCAGTGCCGAGCTTTATGAAATGGCTCGTGATGGCAAGACTGTTTCAGATTTGATGCAAGAAGGCAGGAAGATTCTAACAAGAGATGATGTCATGGAAGGGGTCCCTGAAATGATTAAGGATGTACAAATTGAAGCCACATTTCCTGATGGAACCAAGCTTGTAACAGTTCATCAACCAATCGTATAGGAGGCAAAAATGATTCCAGGTGAAATTTTTTATAAAGATGAAGATTTGATTTTAAATGAAGATTTCGAAGCTATAGAACTAGAAGTAACAAATACTGGCGATAGGGCTGTACAAATCGGTTCTCATTTTCATTTTTTTGAAGTAAATAGATATTTGAAATTCGATCGTAAAAAGGCCTTTGGCAAAAAACTAGACATTCCTGCAGGAAATGCCATTAGATTTGAACCAGGTCAAACCCATAGGGTAAGATTAATTGATATCGGCGGTAATGGAAGGGTTATAGGCTTTAATGGACTTACAAATGGTATAACCCATGATATCAAAAAAGATGAAGCCATGAAAAACCTAATTCAAAAAGGCTATGCTAATATCAATAGTGATGGGGAGGAATAGATGTCATTTAAAATCTCAAGAGAAAAATACGGCTCTATGTATGGGCCAACAACAGGCGATAAAGTCAGACTAGCAGATACAAATATTATAATAGAAATAGAAAAAGATTATGCAATTTATGGAGATGAATCAATCTTTGGTGGTGGTAAGACTGTAAGAGATGGAATGAATCAATCTTCAACTGCAAGCTATGCCTCAGGAACTTGCGATACAGTAATTACAAATGCAATTATCCTAGACTATACTGGCATCTACAAGGCAGATATAGGCATTAGAGATGGTATTATTACAGGAATAGGTAAATCTGGAAACCCAGATATGAATGATAATGTAAATCCCGGTCTTGTAATAGGGGCAAGCACTGAAATAATTTCAGGCGAAAATAAAATCGTAACTGCTGGAGCAATTGACACTCACGTTCATTTTATATCAGCCGATCAAGCAAACACTGCCCTTGCAGGAGGAACTACTACCCTAATCGGTGGTGGAACAGGCCCTGCTGATGGAACAAATGCTACAACCTGTACTCCTGGACCTAACCACCTAGAAGCTATGCTAAAATCAGTCGAAGGATATCCAGTAAATGTAGGACTTTTAGGTAAGGGTAACTGCTCAAGCAAAGAGCCCCTTTATGAACAAATAAAAGCAGGAGCTTGTGGTCTAAAGATTCACGAAGACTGGGGAGCAACAAGAGCTGTTATAAATGCCAGCCTTGAAGTTGCCGATGAGTGCGATATAGCAGTTGCAATCCACACCGACACCCTTAACGAAGGCGGTACAATCGAAGATACCCTAGATGCCATAGGCGGAAGGGCTATACATTTCTTCCATACTGAAGGAGCAGGCGGAGGACATGCACCAGATCAAATAGTTGCAGCAGGCTTTAACAATGTCTTTCCAGCATCAACAAATCCAACCATGCCCTTTACCATAAACACTTCTGATGAGCACTTGGACATGGTTATGGTTTGCCACAATCTCGACAAAACCATAGAAGAAGACGTAGCCTTTGCTGATTCAAGGATTAGACCAGAAACAATAGCTGCAGAAGATGTCCTCCAAGACATGGGAGTATTCTCAATAATGTCTTCAGACTCTCAAGCCATGGGTAGGATAGGCGAAGTTGTCATGAGAACATGGCAAACAGCCTCAAAGATGAAAGACCAACGTGGAGCCCTCAAAGAAGATGAAGGAAATAATAACGATAACTATAGAGCCAAAAGATATGTAGCCAAATACACTATAAATCCAGCCATAGCCCACGGAGTATCTGAATATATTGGTTCAATCGAAGTCGGTAAACGTGCAGACCTAGTCCTTTGGGAGCCAAAATTCTTTGGAGTTCGTCCAAAACAAATCCTAAAAAATGGTCTAATAATAATGGCACCATCAGGAGATCCTAACGCATCCATACCAACACCACAACCTGTTATATATAGAAGAATGTATGCAGCCATTGGCGGAGGAATCGGAAACTCTTGCATGACCTTTGTTTCAAAAGCAGCCTATGAAGCAGGCATAAAAGAAAAACTAGACCTAAAAAGAATGGTGTTACCAGTTCATAATTGCAGAAACATCGGCAAAAAAGACATGAAACTAAACTCAGAAACACCAAACATCAAGGTGGACCCAGAAACTTACGAAGTAACAATTGAAGGAAAGAAAATAACATGTGACCCAGTAGACAAAGTCGCCCTAGGTCAATTATATAATCTATTTTAAAATAAATACAATATCTTAACAAGAACCCCAAAATCCTTTTAGGGATGGAGGGGTTCTTCTATGCCCAAAAGTCCCAAAGCATCTAAAGGATAAGTAGCAAAAAAGATGGTGAAAAAATAATAATATTTTTGGTATAATATAGATAGCTAATAAGCTAAAGAAATAGGCTTTTTTGTAATAATTATAATAATGCTTTAAGGATAAAATTAAGGTTGGTGATTAGATGAGCAAAATATTAAATAAAAAACAAATGAGCGAAGAAGATATCAAACTTCACTATATTACTCCGTCTATAATTTCCAAATGGAATAAGGATAAGATAAGCATGGAAAGAAAAATAACAGACGGAAAAATCAATATTCGTGGCAATTTAAAATTCAGAGAAAAAGCCAAGAGGGCGGACTATGTCCTATACCTAAATAACAACAACCCCATAGCCATAGTAGAAGCTAAGGATAACAAGAAGTCACTATCCCATGGCCTACAACAAGCCATGACCTACGCAAGGATGCTCGATTTGCCCTTTGCCTATAGTTCAAACGGCGACGGCTTTATGGAACATGACTTTTTGACAGGTAAAGAGCGTGAACTAAGCCTAGAAGAATTTCCATCAGAAGAAGAATTGATAAATCGCTTCAAAAGCGAAAAAAATAAGGGCAGGGGTCTGAGCGAAGAAGAAGAAAAAATCATAAATCAACCCTACTATTCCAGTCAAAATACATATCCACCAAGATATTACCAAAGGATAGCCATTAATAGAATACTAGAAGAGATAGCAAAGGGAAAAGACCGCCTCCTCCTTGTCATGGCAACAGGAACTGGCAAAACCTATACAGCCTTTCAGATAGTATATCGCCTACTCCAAAGCGGTCAAAAGAAAAAAATCTTGTATCTAGCATATAGAAATATCTTGGTCGACCAAACTATCTCGGGAGATTTTGCACCCCTAAAGAAAGTAATCCACAAGGTGAATTTTTCAAAAGATGACCCAACAACCATAACTTCCCACCAAGTGTATTTTTCTTTATACCAACAATTGATCGGTGAAGATGGCAAAGAACACTTTTCTGAATTATTTAGGCCGGACTTTTTCGATTTAATTATTGTAGATGAGTGCCACAGGGGTTCAGCCAAGGAAGATTCCAGCTGGCGACGAATCTTGGAATACTTTAAATCGGCAAGCCAAATCGGCATGACTGCCACTCCAAAAGAAACCAAATATGTATCAAACAGCCACTATTTTGGAGAGCCCATCTACAGCTACTCCCTTCGTGAAGGAATCGAAGATGGCTTCCTTGCTCCCTTTAAAGTAATTAATATCACGACAGATATAGGGGAAAGCTGGCGTCCATACAAGGGTCAGTTGGATAAGTCTGGCAAAGAAATAGAAGATAGGATATATAACAATTCTGACTACGACTACAATATAGTAATAGAAGATAGGACCTACCAAGTTGCCAAGGAAATTACAGCCTATCTAAAGGCGACAGATAGGATGGCAAAGACCATAGTCTTTACCCCAACAGAAGAAGCAGCAGAAAGGATGAGAGTCGCCCTAGTCAATCTAAATAATGATCTAGTAAAAGAAAATCCCGACTACTGCGTTCGTATAACAGGTTCTGATGAATATGGCAAGAGTAAACTCGACTATTTCATATCTATATCTTCCCAATATCCTGTAATAGCGACAACATCCAAACTCTTATCTACTGGTGTCGATACAAAAATGGTAAAGCTCATAGTATTAGATACCATGCTTAATTCTATGACAGAGTTTAAACAAATCATAGGTCGTGGCACAAGGCTTAGGGAAAAAGAAGGTAAAACCCACTTTGTCCTTATGGATTTTAGAAATGTATCAAGATTATTCGCAGATCCAGACTGGGACGGGCCCCTTATTATTGACGATGGCTTCAATCCCAAAAAGCCTAATGATAAAGAAGCTCATGAACCACCAGAAACCTATACAACTGGTGGTGGAATTAATAGAAGTGTACCAATAATAGACAAAAATGGCCTAAAAGTAAAAATCATCAACAAGACAGTTTCTATTTATGATACAAATTCTAAGCTTCTAAGATGTGAAAGCATAATTGATTACACCAAAGAAAACATTCGTGGAGAATATGCTAATTTGGATGACTTTATCCGAACTTGGCGACGTGATTCCAAAGAAAACATAGTTAGAAAAATGCTAGAAGAAGTTGGAATAGACATAGAAGAATTAAAAAAAGAACAAGACATGGAAGATGTAGATGACTTTGACTTTATCTTACACATAGCCTATGATAAGAAGGCTCTAACTAGAAAAGAAAGGGCAGAAAATGTTAAAAAACACGACTTCTTTAGCAAATACAATGGCCTTGCAAGGGATATCCTAGAAGCCCTCCTAGATAAATACATGAACCAAGGTATAGAAGAAATTACTAGTATGGACGTCCTAAAACTTGATCCCTTCATCAAATATGGCAAACCATCAAGGATAATCAAAGAATTTGGCGGTAGGGATATGTATATTGAAGCAATCAATAATTTAAAAGAGGCTATATATAATAATGAGGTAAGTTAAAATGATAAATTTAAGTGGCTTTGTAAAAAAGCTCAGAGATATAATGAGAAATGACTCGGGCATAAATGGTGACGCCCAAAGAATCGAGCAAATCGCTTGGATGCTTTTCTTAAAAGTTTATGATAGCAAGGAAGAAGACTGGGAAATAGACGAGGATAACTACGAATCCATCATCCCAAGAAAGTATAGGTGGAGCAATTGGGCCCATGATGATAAATCAGGTTCTGCCCTAACAGGGGACGGCCTCCTAGACTTTGTAAATAATGGACTATTTCCAACACTCAAAAATCTTCCAGTAGATAAAAACACGCCAATCAACAAGGCAATAGTAAAAACGACCTTCGAAGATGCCAACAACTACATGAAAGATGGAGTCCTCCTCCGTCAAGTCATAAATATAATTGACGAGATAGACTTTTCCGATTACGAAGAAAGCCACGCCTTTGGCGATATCTACGAATCAATCCTAAAAGAGCTCCAAAGTGCTGGCTCATCTGGAGAGTTCTACACACCAAGGGCAGTAACAGACTTTATGGCTATGATGATAAAGCCACAAATCGGCGAAAAGATGGCGGACTTTGCTTGTGGGTTTCGTGTCATAATAGTGATAGAGGCAAATAGTTATGTAAATACAAGGAGTTCAAGACTTCTACCAAAGTTTAAAACTCATAAAATAAATAGTTGGTGTGCTGCTTAGAGTATCTATTGTAACAATGGA
>NZ_GG666307.1 GCF_000159095.1 Anaerococcus tetradius ATCC 35098
CAAAGATTTACAAGAGCTAAGACTATCGGAGAAGATTATACCGAAGAAAAAATCAAAGCAAGAATAGATTTAGCTATTAAAAACAAAGCTAATCCTATTAAAAAACGTGTAGGAAACGTCATTGATATATCTACTAATAAAAAAGCTCAATCCTCAAAAGGTTATGAAGTTTGGGCAAGAAAACATAATATCAAAACAATGGCTGATTCTATAATCAAGCTTAGAGAACAAGGAATTAATTCAATTACACAACTCGATGATCTAATCAGAAAATCTGCTGATGATAGACAAGACTTGCTAGATAAAATAAAGAAGATTGAAACTGAAATGAAGAGTCTATCCCAAGATATGGAAAATATAAATACTATAAATAAGTATCGTGAAATATATAAATACTACAAGAAAAATCCTGAAGATAAGCAATTTGCAGATGAGTATTATAGTGAACTTTCCGTCTATAAAATAGCCGCAAAAGAAATTTTAGAAAGCTATAAAAAACTACCAAATACAAAAGAAATACTATCAAGCCTGGATAAATTGCAAGAAAAAAAGAACACCCTCATGCAAGAGTATTCTTTGAATAAACAACAATTTTCTGACCTTGTTCAGTATAGGAAAAACTATGAAAATTATTATGGAAAGGAAGTGGAGAGATAAAAAGCTATAAGCGGATATGCCTATAGCTTTTTTAAGATTATTTACAAATTTTTACTCTAAACTTATTATTTTACTTAAAGAGATCCTACTAGATGACCTACAAACATTGCTATAGGAAGTAATAAGATCAAAAGGATATTTAATGCCATAAACAACTTATCCTTTTCTTTTACACCAATTATTAAACCTATTAGTCCAATAATCGGGCAGACAAACATTGATGTGAGCCCAGTTGGTCTTAGACTTGTGCAGCGTTCAAATATATCTACTGGAAGTAGGCAAGAAATCACAAATATTACAAGTCCTAGTAAAAAAATCTTCTTACTTAATTTTTCTTTCATAAATACTCCTCTCTTGTGTTCAACTTATTAATCTTTCAACATAATCGATTTAATCATGCTTTTAGCAAAAATGTAGTTTCAGTTCCAAGAAACTGATTTTCATTGTATTTAAATCATATTATTTTTCAAATATCATTTTGAATTTTTAGCTCATCATCTACTCTTCCGTTAATTATATAGCGTCTATATTTCGATTTCAGCTAACTTTTGATATATTCATGATAAGGATACTACCAGTATTTATATATTTTTAACCATTCTTCAAATTGCCAAAAATCCTCCTATTAGATCAACTCTAAATTTTTATGAAAAATTGACAGTTTGTTAAAGTTGTGTAAACTTAAGTAAAAGTCTATTACTTAGGAATGGATAAACAAAATTACAATCTTTTATCTAATGGTATTATTTAATTATAGAGAGTAAATCTCCTTAACCTTATCAACTAATGATTTTACCTTTCCATCAGAAATAATTCCTTTAAAACTTTCATTATTCTCTATTGCATCTATATAAAAGCGAACAATCATATCGTCACTTCTATTTGGATTCGTAGATAATAGTAAATTTTCATCAAGCCATTCATCTATTTGATTAAAATACTCATCGCCTCTTATCTTAAACGTTTTTTCCTTGCTCTCTATTAGTAGGCTGAGTAATTTTTCTACATATTGACTAGCAAGTTTGATATTATTATCTTCAATATAGTGCGTTGCCAAGGATAAATAAAAATTTAAAACTATAGAAACATTTATTTGGGTAAGATTAAAAGTTTCTATTAAATCCTCCACTCTTTCCAAGGTTTCGACCCAATCCTCATCATGCAAACTGCTCTTCATCATAAGAAGAGTGATTAAATCAATTACGTTCTTATAAATCATTATTTGTAGTTTTTGATCTACTTCATTTTCCTTCTTCGTTTTTAAATAAGCTGAAGCCACTAAACAATCTTTTGATATAGATAGCATGTCCGAAGATGGCAAAATATTTAATGCTTCTTCTGATTTTCCTAAACTAATTAAACAGGCTGCCCTCAAGCTCAATGATTGTTCTTTTAATATAGGATTTTTAGAATGCTCGCACACTCTTCTTAGTATATTATTTGTGTATTCTAGATATTCCTCTTTTTTTACATCATCAGTTGCTAAATCACAATGGTTCAAAATAAACAAAGCCATATAGTATAGGAGATCAAAGCAAGAATAGTATTGTTTAATTTTAATTTTTATATCTTCTACGATACTATCCATACCTGCATCAGGGACACGATTCTCTAAGTCTATATAAAATTTTTGTATTTGAGCTGAAGATAAATCTGGATCATATCCTATTAATTCATCCACACTTATATTAAAAAAAGTGGCAAGTTTTGGTAGAAGTAAAATATCTGGATGGCTTTGACCTGTCTCCCATTTTGATACGGAAGCCTTTGTTACCATCATGAATTCTGCTAATTCTTCCTGAGTTATACCTCTTTCTTTTCGCTTCTGAAGAATAATTTCTCCAATCTTTAGCATTCCATTTTACCTCCTAACTGATTTGTTTTTTGTTTATTACAGCAATCGAAATTACAATGCACAATATAAGCAAAATACTACCTGCAATAATCGGTACATAGTAGTCATCATATCCAATTCCTTTTATAAGGTTCACAGGCTTTCCTATCAATGCAATAGGCATGTACTTAACAATTTCATCTCGAATAGATAATATAAGTTGAATCACAATCCCAGCAGTCGTTAATATTAATGTACCTATAACATTTCCTGAAATCACTCCAGCTAATGTCTCTAAGGATATTAAAAATAATCCAAATACAAAAGGAAGCAAGGCTGCCATAAGTATATTTCTTATAGGAAATGAAATCCCAAAAAAGTACTTTGTGTAGAAATAAGTGAGTATAAATGAGCAAAAGTAAGCAATAAACCACAAAATAAAATTATAAAAAATCTTCGACAGCACAACTTGATACCTTGGCAGTCCCTTAGATAACAAATTAATCAAAATTCCCTTTTGGAATTCATTCGCCATTTGTGTACTTAGTATAATGGCTAATCCAAACATACCTATCTGACTAATATTTTTAAAGAATTGTGTCCATGAATCAATTTCTGAGGGTGGTGCTACGTTAATATCTATATTTCCTGTAGCTATGGATTGAAGTATTATGGGGGTTAATTTAGCTGTCAAAGGACTTATTAACCCAATAAACAAGAACAGGATAAAGGTAGAAGTCATTTTTTTAGTCCTTGCACCTTCAATAGCTTCTTTCTTTAAAAGAGATAAAAATATCCTCATGCTTTCGTCACCTCCAGAAAAATATTTTCTAATGTAGGTTCTTCTATTTTTATTTCTAGAGGAAATATGTTTAACTTATATAGCTCACATAAAATATCAATATCTTTTAGTTGATTCTCTTCGTCTGTTAAGTATAGAGTATCTCCTTTTTCATTCGTTGCCAGATTTGAAAATTTATCTAGTAACTTAAATGCCTTTAGTTCTTTGTCAGACTTAAATCTGATTTTAATTGTGTTTTTCCTCTTTATATTTTTTAGTTCATCTATCGAACCTTCTAGTACATTTTTTCCTTTATCAAGCACCACAACATGATCACAGATTGCTTCAACATCCGATAAAATATGTGTGGAAAAAATGACAGTAGTAAAGTCTTTTATTTTTAATATGATGTCTAATATCTCTTTTCTTCCTAGTGGATCTAGGGCAGATGTGGGTTCATCACATATTAATAATTTGGGACTATTTAACAAGGCTTGGGCAATACCCAAGCGCTGTTTCATACCTCTAGAATAGCCACTAATTCTTTTATTGACATCTCTTAACCCTACCAATTCTAAAAGTTCCTCGCTCTTCTTTTTAATCTCATTTTTGCTAAGACCAGTTATAGACCCACATAAATTGAGATATTCTTTAGCAGTCATATAACCATAAAATTCAGGAACATCTGGAAGATACCCTATAAATCGATTGGTTTTTGACTGGCCAAAGCTTACTTCTTCTCCAAACACTTCAATAGAACCTTCATCCTTTTTCAAAAATCCTAAAATCATTTTCATTGTCGTAGTTTTTCCAGCGCCATTTTTGCCTAAAAAACCAAAGATTGTGTTTTCAGGAATCGACATGGACAATCCATTAATAATCGTATTTTTCCCAAAGGATTTATGAAGATTCTCGATTTTTAGTGCTTCCATTATTCGTCCTCCCTACCTATTGTTAAGTATAAGATAGGTCCAATAATTTGAATAAAAACAACTATTAAAATCCACATAGTCCTGCTGCCAAATTTATATCTATCGTGTTTTAAAACATGACTTAAAGAATAAATCATAAGTGCAATTTCTAAAATAATAATAGGTATAAGTATCGGCAAGTATTCTCTAATAATATCTGGCATTTTTTAACCCCCCTTTATTTGTATATATCATAACACCTTACTTAATCAACCGTCAAGAAACTATTAATTAACTTATCCTATTTTTATCAACTACAAGTAAACTTTTCTTAAGTATTTATTGTTGAAATTCATTTAATATATTTCTTAAATAAAAAATACTTATAAGAGTTCTTGTAACCCGCATAAAACATTGATTCCAATACTTTTATAATCTATTATCTTATTTTTTTGTCAATATTACAGTTTCCACATATTACGTCATTATACAACCTATATACATATAAAAAAAATAAAGGCAGTCCGAAGACTGCCGATATTTATCTCTCTGTACCTTTGCTATGGTCTTTCTTATTTGATTTAGTTTTTTCGTCTGTCTTAAAGCTTTTTATTTGCCCTAATATGGACTTTTTATCTTTATCTTGACTCTTTACTTGTTCTTTTGCTTTTAAGAGCTTAGAAGACAAAATACGGATATTTTTATGTTCCTTCCCGTTGTTGTCAATGCTTGTTTTTACTTGACCAAATATTTTAACAAAATCTCCTTGCTTTAAGTTCTCTATATCTTTTGTCTTATCTCCATATGCTGAACAATTGGTATAAATTTTATTCCCATCGTCATCTTTTGAAACAATTGAAAAGTTACTTACTTTAAACTTTTCTCCATTAGCATTTTCTATTTCAAGATTTTCTACTTCGCCAACTATATTACCCACGAGATTTATGAGGTCGTCTTTTTCTTCAATATCATTTGAATTTTCAACAATCTTACCTTGTTCTTTCATATCATCAATCATATAGTCAAAGTCATCACTTAGTAGACCTGTTGTATCATTGTTCATATATAAAACATAGACTTCTTCAAGTGCCTTTTCATCAGTAACGCCTTT
>NZ_GG666306.1 GCF_000159095.1 Anaerococcus tetradius ATCC 35098
ACCTTAATTTTTATGCCTCTTGTTTCCATTTTTTTTGAAGTATTTTTTAATTTCCCATAAAACAAGAAGATCCTTAGTAATTCCCTAATCTTCTACATCGAGTAGTTTTTTTAGTTTTTGTAATATTTTATTTCTTGATGTGAAAATTTTTTTGGAAGATACATCTTTTTCTTTTGCTAGATCTCGGATTGTTTTTTCTTCAAAATATAAAGCATCGATTATCTTTCTTTCTTCCTCATTTAAGTTATCAAGTGCCTTATATAGATCCCCTATTCTAAGCTTAGTCTCAATTATCTTTTCTACATTTACACTTTTATCTACTATATTTTCTATAGCATCATTTTCGCTTGTAAAATAAAGATCTCTATACTTTCTATCTAGTCTTGATAGATACTCTTCACGATTCTTTAGTTTCTTATATTCTCTATAAATTTCATCGCTTACATATATTTTCTTTCCATCCACATAAATATATTTTTCTTTAGACATCTTGTCCTCCTTTTCTTTTTCAAATTCTTTTTTGAAAATAAAAAAAGGAGGACTGCGACATTTAGACATGCCGCGTCCTCTAAAAAATAATAGTTTAAAAACTAAATGCAGTTTTTTATTAAATCTAAAAAATAAAAATAAATATGATGTTTAAATAGGTAGATAAACTTATTATTTCCTTATATAGATTTTTTATCATTAAAGTATCTACCTCCATTACACATATATCTTTCTAAATATTGATATGAGCATAATTATCTTTTTTAGTATCTAAATATTTTATTAAAAGTATTAATAACTAAAGCTTGTCATGAAATTTATCAGCTTCCATGCTTGTGTGATTATCTAAATTATTATTAAAATAATTTATAAATCTGAGTTTTATTTGTTCTTTCAAATTCTTAAATTTTTTATCATCCTTAGATTCAACTAAAAAATAGCATATATAGATCTGAATTCTTCACAACTGAATATTTTATCTATTAATATTTCTATAATATTTGTATTAATAATACTGTCTACATCCTTTAATACAAATTCTATGAATTTCACAAAATTAAATTTTTCAGAAATTAAATCATATAAAATATCCTCTTTTCTTTTATAATAACTATATAAGCATCCTGTACTTATTCCCGCTTATATATCATTGTTGACTTATTAAACCTTTTGGAAATAAATACTTTTTTCCCAATTTTTTTGTATTTGTAATTTTTTTGATTGACGGATAATCTTTATCTTTTTGAATTTTCATTCACAATGAAAATCTCTCCTTTCAAAGTCTAAATATATTATTTTTTAAAATGTTATTTAGTTGCCTTTTGCCATTTTTGAAAGAGCTTTTCCTTGCATTATTAATCCAACTATAATCATCAATAAATCAACTGCCGGCTCTGCCCACCAAACTGCACTACTACCAAAAATTTTAGGAAGTATTAACATAGCTGGAACAAATAAAATAAGTTGTCTTAGCATTACAATCTTTCCTGCCTTTTTGCCATCACCAATAGCTTGGAAAAATGTTATGGTCATAACCATTACTCCGTATAAAATAAATACTGAGTAAAATAATCTAAGATTATTCAATCCTTGTGATATTATTTCTTCACTTACATTAAATCCTGATAGAATTTCTCTTGTAAATATTTGTACAGGTATCCAAAATATTGCAGCAAGAACTAGTCCGCCTATTGAAAATACTTTCATAGTTTCTCTTACCCTATCAAATTTTTTAGCACCAAAATTTGTTCCAACGACCGGTTGAAGTCCTTGGCTCATTCCCCAAAGTGGAATGAATGAAAAGGCATAAATTCTTAGAGTTGCTGCCATTAATATGCCGTTTGTCTCTCCTCCGTATAAAAAGGCTTGTTTATATAAAAGTGTCTGTTGAATCATAAAGAAAACTTGCATAATCATTGCAGAAACTCCTACACCAAACATTTCTTTATAAACTTCTTTATACTTTCTAATTTTTCCTATTTTTACATTTTCACTTTTATTTTTAAAGTAATATAAAGTTACAATAGCTTGAATAATTTGAGCAACTACGGTTGCAATGGCAGCCCCTTCTATGGCATATTCTCCCATAGCTTTCATAAGTATTGGATCAAGAATAATATTTATAAAGGCTCCCATTGCCATAATTCCCATGGCTCTTTTCATAAGACCTTCGCCACGCATAACCATATTAGCTGATTGTGTGAAGTTTACAAAAATAGAGCCTAAAAATATTACCCTTAAGTACCTAACTCCAAGTTCTTTAATCTCTCCACTTGCACCTACTAAGTCTAGAAAATGTGGAGCTAAAATTATTCCTCCAACTGTAATTATTACGGAAAATAAAATTACAAAATAAATTAAATTTCCCATAATCTTATCTACGGTTTCTCTATCACCTTTTCCAAGAGATCTAGATAAAATTGATGCACTTCCCACTCCAAGTAAAGTTGATGTACCACTGTTAAAAAATGTAAGTGGAAGTGCAACTCCACAAGCGGTCATTGCACTTTGTCCTATAATATTTCCTGCAAAAATTCCATCCATTAATGGATATAATCCTATAACTATCATTCCGATTACGGCCGGAATTGATAGTTGAAACATTAAAGATAATGGACTTTTTGTAAGAAGTTGTTCTTTCATATCCTGTTTCACGTACTTACCTCCATTTATAATAAATATTTTCTCACAGTATTTTTACGCCATTATTTTTATTTTGCAGCTCTACCATATTTTTATAAATCCCATTTAAAGAAATTAGTTCATTATGGGTTCCTTGTTCTACAATATTGCCTTCCTTGATTACAATAATATTATCGGCATCTCTAATAGTATTTAATCTATGAGCGATAACTAATAATGTTTTATTCTTTACCAATTCACTGATTGCTTCCTGTATATAGCTTTCATTATCCACATCAACACTTGCTGTTGCTTCGTCAAGAATTACAATAGGAGCATTTTTTAATATACAGCGAGCAATAGAAATTCTTTGTTTTTCACCACCAGATAGAGTTGCACCTCCCTCTCCGATCATTGTGTCAAATCCATCAGGAAGTGCCATAATAAAATCATAACATCTTGCTTTTTTGGCTGCTTCTATAACTTCTTCCTTAGTTGCATTTTCTTTTCCCATAGCAATATTATTAAAAATTGTATCTTGGAATAAATAAACTCTCTGGAAAACCATACTGATTTCTGACATCAATTCAGACAGTGAAATATCCTTTATATTCACACCTCTAATCAAAATTTCTCCAGAGTCTACATCCCAGAATCTTGCCAAAAGATTTGCCACTGTGGATTTCCCTCCACCGGACTGCCCAACTAAAGCCGTCATTGTATTCTTATTCATTTTGAAACTCATATCATGCAAGACTTCTTTTTCACCATAAGAAAATTTAACATGATTAAAACAAATTTCAGGTTCTGAGTTATCAGAATTTGAAATTTGTTTTTTGCCCACATCTTGCAGTTCGGTTTCATTTAACACTTCTTCAATGCGATCTAAAGCAGCGTTCATTACAGTAAGCCTTGTAGCTTCACCATAAAGTGTTTTTAAAGGGCTAAATAAGTCAAACACAAACAAAATAAGCCCCAACATATATGGAAGTCCCAAAGTTCCTTTACTATTAAGATATAAAGCCACTGCCAAAATAAATGTAATTCCAATCCCATAAATAATATTTAAACCGGTTGTCCATGGTGTTATTTTATTTTCAAATTTTATAGATGTCTCCTTTGAGGATATAAAATTATCTGTAAGAGATTTAGAATTTTCACCTAAAAGGTTGTAACTTTTAATAACACTGATCCCCTCAGCAAATGACAAAACTGAATCTGTTAGTTTTTCACTTTGTTCTTGTCTAATAACCGATTCAGATAAAGACATTTTGTTCATGCTATTTGCAAGCAGTGTTGCAACCAGTGTTACACACATCGCAATCAGTCCAATTCTGTAATCTAAAACAAACATGAATATTGTTAGTACAAGCGTTGATAATACATAGCTCATCATATTTGCAATCGTACTCATGGAAACTTCTTCAATAAAAGCCATGTCCGAACTTAAAACAGAATTTATTTTTCCTAAATTACCTGCTGTAAAATATCCCATTGGAAGCTTTCTAAGATGATTCCCAAGCTCCATTCTTTTATCAGCAAAAATCATAAAGCCAGCTGCACTTTGTAATTTATCGCTTAAGAAGTGAACCACAGCTTGTAATAAAACCACTAAAACAAGTCCTACTCCGACATATAGAAAAGTTTTGGGGGTATTCGTTTTTTCATAAAATCCAATCAAAACGGTAAATGCAATAAATATAGGCATTTTACTTAATATAGATTCAACAAAGGCAAATATAAATGCGGACTTTATTCTGTTTTTGTATTTACCTGATAAATTTAAAATTCTTGAAATTAGTCTAAACATTCATTTCACCTTTCTTTCTGCTGATTTTCCAATCTTTACTAAATAGTGTCGCATCCCATAATTTGCGATATTCTACCGAAGATTCTAATAAATCTTTATGCTTTCCATTCGCAACTAAACGACCATGATCCATAACCAATATCTGATCTGCATCTACAATAGACGGCAACTTATGTGCAATAACAATTAAGGTTTTGTCTTTTACAAGTTCACGAATAGCCGCTTCCATTTTTTCTTCATTTTCCGGATCTGCGTAAGCTGTTGCCTCATCAAGCACAACAATCGGAGCATTCTTCAAAATGGCTCTTGCTAATGATATTCTTTGCCTTTCTCCACCTGAAAGCATCTTTCCTGCTTCTCCAGCTAAAGAATAAATGCCATTCGGAAGTCTATTTAAGAACTCCATGCACTGGGCTTTTTTAGCTGCTTCTATAACATCATCATCACTGGCATCTAAATTACCAATGCGAATATTTTCTAAAAGCGAGGTATTAAACAGATATTGGTCTTGTGCTACATAAGAAATTTGTTTGTTGAGTGATTCCAATCTTATATCCTGTATGTCTTGTCCACCAATACTTATGCTTCCATCTAAAACATCATAATAATGAATTAAAAGTTTAGCCAAAGTACTTTTTCCTGAACCGGATTCGCCAACAATCGCTGTCTTTTCGCCGGCTCTTGCCGTAAAACTAACATTATGAATAACATTCTTAATATAGGTTTCAGGCTGCCCATTTTCTCCCATTTTGCTTAACTGATAGCCAAAGGTAACTTTGTCAAATAAAATAGTCTGTCCTGTTCCCTTAAAATCATTTTCTCCCTGTTTTAAAGGAGCCATATTTAAGGCTTGTTCTAAAGCAGAAATTTTATAATTTAACTGCGGCATAGTTGGTAAAAATCCGAGAGCTTTCAGTAGTGGTAAGCCTATACTTAAAGAAAGGCATAATATTAATATTAAGTTAGAAAGGCTTGCATAGCCCATATATACAAAGTAGCCACCAAGCGGCAATGTTAAAATAATTGTGCATGGAAGTAAGGCACTGTATAACGCCATCCATGGCCATGCCGTCTTATACCAAGCAAGTGCATAATCTCTGTAATTACTGATATCTTTAGAAAGGCGTTCATAAGACTCTGTTTGCTTATTAAATACTTTTACAACTTCCATACCGTTTACATACTCAATAATGGTATTATTCATTTTTCCACTTGCCATATAATATGGACCCATTTGTTTCATACCTACAGAGTACATAATCATCATTGCGAGAACGCTAATCGGAATAGAAGCTAATGACATTAAAGCTAATCTCCAGTCAATAAAAAACATTGAAACATAAACCATAATAGGTACAATTAAATTAGCTATTCCTTCAGGAAGCGAATGAGCTAAAAGCACTTCTAAACTACCAATATCATCCACGAACATTTTTTTGATTGTACCCGTCCCTTTTTCTTCAACAACACCCAATGGAAGAGCTTCCATTTTTTTCTGTAAAGATGTTCGAAGTCCAAGTAACGTGTTGTATGCTGCTTTATGTGAGACATTAAGACCTACTCCACCTAAGACAGCTTGTAATACTAAACAAACTAAAATGCTTATCAATAAAAAAACAATTCTTTCAAATTCCAATTGTTTACCTAAAACAAGTGGATTGATGATTTTATATACAAATAGAAAGGGTAACACACCCATAATTACACTAATAAGCATAATAAAACTTGCTAAGTGAATTGATTTTTTATGCGTACCAGCATATTCGAAAACCTTATTTAACATAGTTTATCTCCTTCCATAAAATTTTTTTATCCATAAAATCCATGATCAACTCTTCATTTCCTTTTACAGATATTTTTTTATAATCCTTATCACCGAGCATTAAGACGGAATGACAGGTTTTAAATAACAGCTCTAAGTCATGAGTAATTATTATAATTGGAATCTCCTTTGCTTTTTCTTTCATTAATTCGGACATGATTTTCATACTTTTATAATCAAGCCCTGATGTTGGTTCATCCAAAATTATTAGCTTACGACATGATAAAAATGAAGTGATAATTGCCAATCGTTGTTTTTGTCCCCCTGATAATTTCTGTGGGTGATTGGTTTTCTTATTCCACAAATCTGTATCTTTTAAGTAGTTACGGATTTCTTCTAAATCACTTTCTGAATTTTTATCTTTGCAAAATATCAGTTCATTTTCTACTGTGTCTAAAAAAATCTGAGCATCTACATCCTGTAATACACAGTATGAGTTTCTGAGCCTTTCCTTTTGTTTATGCCCATAGTTTACATCTAAATATTTTTCAGATAATCCGCATAATGCTTTTGCTAAAGTACTTTTCCCAATACCATTAGAACCAATAACTCCCATTATTTCGCTTTTCCCAAGCTCAAAAGTTAAATTTTTTATCAAGGTTCTTTTCCCTTGATGGATACAAGCGTTATTTAGTTTTATGTAGCTTTCAGCTACAATCGGTTCTATTTCTGATACCAATTCTCTTTCATTAAGTGTTCTTAACTCAAGTTCCTTACATTTATCATTACTAAGACTCCCATTCGGAAAAATACCACATATTGTACCATCTTTTATATAAATCAACCTGTTAAAAATCTCTTTTAAATAATAGAGTCTATGTTCCGCTATAATTATTGTCTTCCCCATCGCTTTCAATCTGAGAAGTATTTCACTGAAGTGTTTTATACTATCGTAATCGAGGCTACTTGATGGCTCATCAAAAAAAATAATATCTGTATCATAGATAAGAGTTCCAGCTATAGCTACTTTTTGCTTTTCTCCTCCTGATAATTCAAAAATGGATTTTTTGCTGATATGGCTTATTCCTAATAAGTCCATTGCTTCTTCAACCTTTTCTTTTAATGTATCCCTGTCTAAGCCCAAATTTTCACCCACTAAAGCAATTTCATCTTCAACAACATCACAAAAAAATTGATCTTTAGGATTTTGAAATACATTGCCAATATATTTAGCTAACTCTCCCTTTTTATATGCCGTTATATCTTTCCCTAAAATCTTGATTTCTCCGTCCAAATCACCATCATAAAAGGATGGAATAAGCCCGTTTAGTAATCTTAAAAGTGTCGTTTTTCCGCATCCGGAAAGACCCGTTAAGACTACAATTTCGCCTTTGTTTACGGACATTTTTAAATTTTTTAATATCAAATCTTCTCCATAATGAAAAGATTTGATTTCTGCCTCTAAAATTTTTTCCATAAACTCGCCCCCAACAAAATCATCCCTCCGACTATCATTGCGATATCAATAAAAGTAATTTTCACCTCATGAAAACTTGTTTTTTCCCCATCGTATTCAATTCCTTTTGATATAATTGAACAAGTTAAGGTGTCGCTTATGTCTATGCACTTATACATAAGAGGAACAAAATATAACTCAAATGTTCTAATTGGTTTGAAAATACTTGCTTTAAATCCTCTAATTTTCATGCCGTTGTTTATTTCCTTCATCCTAATAGAGATTTCTGGAATAAAACGAAAAAATACTGTGATTCCTATACCTATTCCACCATCAACTCCAATTTTTCTAAATGCAGCAATTAGATGCGAGGAGCTATATGATGACAGAACTCTTCCCAATATGAAAAGTGGAGCAAACTTCAACACTACAAGTAACATTGTATATATAGAGCCAATCAAAACATTTCCTAAATGAGGTTTTAGTAAATAAATAAGTCCCCATACTATAAGCAATGAACATATCGTTCTAAATGCTTTTTTGATAGAAAATAAAAATAATAACCCTAAAACAAAAATAAGGGAAAATAGGTATTGCGATTGTTCTCCTACCGTTAAAATAACTGAAAACAATAAAATCAACCCAACTATAGTAAGTGGGTTGATTTTATCTGATAGTTGGTGTTTGTTTTTATTATTTTTTTTCATCTCTACAAAACACTTTTTTTCTTCCTATTGCTAAAAAATTTATTATAAATGTATGTCCCAAAATAAGCACCTATGACTGAAGCTACAAGTGAAATCAACAGACAAATCAATATGTTTCTAGGAGTGTAAAAATTATAAAGGAATGTTGCATAATCTTTTGTAAACATTTTTGGGAATTGCTTTGCAAGTCCTTCTACACCAAATACAAACATAAAATACATAGCATGTAAGGAATATATGAACATACCTGCTCCAAACGCAGTTCCAATCCTCATATTTTTATTCACATAATTTTCCTTTTTACCAATTACAAGTTCTGCTAAAATTCCTGCAATAGCACAAACAACGATTACTGGCCACATTCCCATGAGAACATAGAAAACACCCATCAATAGAAAATATAAAAATGCTGTACCTCTTTGTTGAACCTGTTTACACATAATAACAAAAACCGGTGCTACAATAATTGTTGGCAAGGCTGACGATAAATATAAACTTGGGAGCATTCCAAAGGATCCCGTCAAAAATCCTAATCCCATTGTCAAAACAAATCCAATAACTGAAAAAACAGCTATTTTTACAACACTTTTTAAATTCATAAGTTAATCCTCCTTAAAATTTTATTTATGTCTAATACATAGATATTAATTTTTAACTCCATAATCTCCACGACCAATATAACTAAGTTATATTTAAGTTAAAAATCAATTATAACTAAGTTATATTTAGCTAAAATTTATTTATAATCCTCGAATTTTTCTCCATCCTTCATTAAAGAACTGTGAAATCAAACTTGCATTTAATTTTACTTCTTCTTTATTTTGCGAATGAACTGCTACTTCTGACAAAGCATAAAAATATGCATGATTCAGCAAGTGTATTCCTCTATTAGTTATTACATCATTGACATTATTTTCGCCATAAATCATACTTAGAATTTTAAAATGATTTTTGTCTTCTCTCTCAATGATACTATCTAAAAAGTTATTATGTTTTGTTCCATAAGAACTGAATATTAAAAGTTCAAACACATCTTTATGTTCAAAGAAATACAGTACCATTTCAATAGCACCTTGTGCTTTTGATTCCAAAACATTCTGAATAGCTTCTCTACTTATTGGGCTTTCTTTCTTATAAACATCAAAACTCTTGTCTTCATACATTGTATAATATATGTTTATTTGGTCTATAAGAGGTTCAACCAATTTACAGAAAAGATCTTCTTTATCTTCAAAATGTCCATAAAAAGCACCTGTTGTCACGCCCGCAGCTTTACATATTGCTCTTAGATTAGCTTTTTCAAATCCTTTTTCTTTGAAAATTTTTTTGCCACAATCTAATATCTTTGAGTGAGTTACCTCATAATCTCCATTAGCCACTATTCACTACATTCTCCTTTCAAATATAACTTAGTTATATTATAACACACCTTGCTTTTAATTTCAATGCTAATACATGTAGGTACTATAACCTTTAATATAAATAATTTAATTCCTATATGCTATAATGTAATTATTTGATATCTGAACCCCTTTAATTCCAAATTTATGTAATTCATTAATAATACATTCATTATCTATATTTTCCCATTCCAATGTATATACCATCTGTCTTTGTAAAATTTTATCTCTATTAAGATTAATCAGAAATTTCCATTGAAACTTGTTTTTTCTAATGTGTTTTTTTCTTTCATTATCAATTCATATTCATAATCTCCTACTCTCACATTCTCCAATACAGTTCCGTTCTTTATATAAAAGTACTCTTTACTTAAATTACTTATAAGTAATTTAAGTTATCATAAAATAGTGTATTTTTATTAAACAAAAATAGCAAAAATAGCAAAAATAGCAAAAATAGCAAAAATAGCAAAAATAGCAAGCACAGTAAGTGCATATGCACTTACTAAAAATGGAATAAGAATACTACGATTATATCGCTTATTTTTTCCATTTTACTTGTTGGGGAATATCCCCAAACCCCTAAATTTATAATAATTAAATTCAGCAACAAACGCTTATAATAGCCCCAACGTAAACTTGAATATTATCTCAAAAAGTGATAAAATATGAATAATAAAAATTTAAATCAGGAGATTTCCAGACGAAATATATAGAATAAATTAAACCTGTAAGTCAAGTTGTCCTACTTGAATTTACAGGTTTTTCTTTTTTATTTCGATTAATAAATTTATTAAGGAGGTTAAATTATGACAAGTAGATTTAGAAATAACGGAATCTATTTAATGTTATCTGATGAGGAGTTAGAATTGCTAAATGAAAAATATAAAGCATCTAAGTGTAAAACTCTTAGGCAATTTATTATGAAATGTATTTTAGAAAAAGATATTTATGTATTAGATATGGATGTATTTCGTGAAATGTCAACAAATATAAGTCGTACTTCAAATAATATAAATCAAATTGCTAAAAGGGTAAATACTACATCAATTATATATAAAGATGATGTAGAAGATTTAAAAAGCTTATTAGAAAATCAAGCAAAAGATATTTTCTCTATGCGTAAAAAAATATACTCTCTTACTAATTCTAATAGCATAAATACTGAGAAAGAATAATGGCAATTACTAAAATTCATCCTATAAAATCCACTTTAAAAGTAGCACTTGATTACATTATGAATAGTGATAAAACAGATGAAAAAATTCTAATTTCCTCCCTAAACTGTAACCCTATAACTGCTCATTTAGAATTTGAACAAACAAAAATAGAATGTAATTCTAAAGCAAAAGTTTTAGCAAGACATTTAATTCAATCTTTTTTTCCTGGAGAAACTACTGCTGAAGAGGCTCATCAAATAGGTATAGAACTATGCGATAAAATCTTAAAAGGAAAGTATGAATATGTTCTTACTACCCATATAGATAAGGGACATATTCACAATCATATACTATTTAATAATGTTTCTTTTGAAACTGGTAAAGCATATCAAAGTAACAAAAAAACTTACCACCAAATTAGAAATCATAGTGATGATTTATGTAGAAAATATAAGCTCTCTGTTATAGATGAAGATTATGTAGAATTTAAAGAAAAGTATAAAACCAATGGTAAATCCTACAAAGAATATATTGAATTTAATAAAGGAAAATCTTGGAAACATAAACTTCAAATTTCTATTGATCATGCTATTAATAAAGCAAATAGCTATGAGAATTTCTTAAAGCTTATGGAAGAATATGGCTATGAAATTAAACTTGGAAAATATCTTTCTTTCAGACATAAAAAACAAGGAGAAAAGGGGCGATTCATTCGTGCGAAGGAAACTACTCTTGGAAAAGATTATACAAAAGAGAAAATAAAAGAAAGAATTGAAAATAAGGTAAATGAAGATTACAAAAATAGTGAAATATATTATGCTAAGAAATCTTATAAGAAATTTGATAATATAATAGATATAGAAGGCAATGAAAAGGTTAAATCTTCCAAAGGTTATGAAATATGGGCAAGAAAACATAACATGAATACTATGGCAAATACCTTAAATCAGCTTAGAAAATATGGTCTATCATCTAGTATGGATTTAGAAAATAAACTTCAAGATGAGGCTGTTAATAGGCAAAAAATTTTAAATAAAATTAAGGATATAGAGAAAGTTATGAGCGAAATTTACACAGCTATTGAAGACATTAACACTATAAAAATAAATAAGGTTATCTATAAAACCTATAAAGAAAACCCAAATGATAAAGATTTTTATAGTGAATATAAGCCTCGAATTATCGCATATGAAAAAGCAATAATTACTTTAGAAAGGTGTCAATATAAAAATCTAAGTATAAAAGAGTTGTCAAAATTATATGATGAATACAAAAATAAAAAAGATATTCTTATGGATGACTACTCCAATAAGAATATCTTGATAAATGAATTGACTCAATTAAGAAAAAATACTGATAAATATCTTGATAATGAATTATATAAGTAATTGGATCTATAAAAAAATGATAGGATAGTGTGGAAACTTTTCCACAGCCCCTTTCAAATATGAGCTCTCATTTTGCCTTTGCCAATAAAAATCGAGTAGGACTAAATATAACCCTCTCACACCATCGTACGTGCCATTCGACATACAAGTAGTTCAATGCAAATAATAATCAAAACAGCTTTAAAGTCCTCTCTTTTTGAGGATTTCTTTGTTTATATAGTACAATCCTGTTATGTTAGTTACAACTTAATAATAGTCGCCAAACCCCTAGGACTGTTTTCTATCTACAGTGGGACATTTAATTTTCTTTTAAACTTTTATAATGAATTCTCGTGTTCCCTAGCCTTCCAACTCTCTTTTCTTTTTCAGAATCCAAATCCTAAATATTTTAGCTTTGTTGGTTTAATAACTTTGAATTTTGTTGCATTTACTTTTAATCCTAACTTCTTTTCTATACATTTGGTTACTAAAACCATTACTCTGTTTGCCACTACACTGTTTGCTACTGTTAGTATACTTTCATCTAAACATCAAACCAACCTTAATATCATATTCCTGTTCGTCAAGTCATGTCGTTCCTCTCTTCCACATATCTCCATGTGAAATTTCAGGATCGCTATGAAATTCGTCGACAACTACGCTATTTAGGAACTTTCACCCCAGTATTGGAACTTGCCCGTTATACAAAAAATTTTGATGCTAATAATTTAGTTAATATCAAAATTTTAAATACCATTATATTTTAAAAAAACAATTAATACTAAACTTATAAAAATAGCACTAATAAAAGCTATCCAAAAAATAAATTTATCTACTTTAAACTTAGATTTAAATTTTTTTAAAGCTAAATTATATATTCCCACGCCCAATACACCACCTAATGTATTATTAATTATATCAGTTATATCAAATACTCCAATTGACAATGCGTACTGTAAAAACTCTATAGCTAAACTAAAGAAAAATACAAAAAGAATACTTTTTAAATTGTTTTTACGAAATAAAATAGATCTAATCATAATTCCCAAAGGTAAAAAAATGAGTATATTTGATACCATCTCATCAAAAACAACTTTAATATTAACTGTATTGTCATAATAAAATGGTAGTAAATTTATTTGTCGCTCAATCAATAAATTATTGATTGAAAATGTCATTTTAAATACTACAATAAAGATTAACCAAATTATATAGTATACAGTTAGCACTTTCATCCCAACTGAAATATATTGATTTTTCAATTTCATAATTAATTCCCCTTCAATCTATTAAAGTCACTTAAATTCCTTATTATACATTAACTTATATCTATTACAGTTTTCAATTAAATCATCGTGACTCCCATCACCTACTATTTTTCCATTATCCATCACAATAATTCTATCAGAATTCATCGCACATCTTATCCTATGGGTGATATATATAATAATCTTATCATTCAAATTATTTAAAATATTATCAAATATGATTTTTTCAGAAATTATGTCTAATGACGAGCTTGGCTCATCAAATAACAATAGACTTGATTTTCTATACATAGTTCGTGCTATTGCAATTTTTTGCCATTGTCCGCCTGAAAGTTCCTGCCCATTTTCAAACCAATTACCTACTACTTTATTAATATTATATTTACCATCATTTTTTAAAAATTTTGCATCAGCACTATTTAATGCTGTTAGAATCGAAAAGTCGTCTTCATTTCTATCAATTTGCCCTAATATAATATTCTCTTTTATTGTCCCCTCATATTTCAAATAATCTTGAAATAATGAACTAATCTGTGTTCTATAAGATTCTATTTCAATATCATCAAATTTCATCCCATTAATTAAAAACACACCTGAATCTGGACTATACAATCCAGCTAAAATTTTTAGAAGTGTACTTTTTCCTGAACCATTTTCCCCAATTATTGCAATGGATTCTCCTTTTTTTATCTTTAAAGAAATGTCTTGCAGAGCTAAACTATTATCATCATAAGAAAAGTTTATATTAGATAACGATATTACATTAATGTCTTTTATTGATCTTAGTATAGTTTTTGTCTCTTCTTTTAAATCGTCAGTTTTAAATTCAAGAAACTCTTTAAGTAAATTTATATATAAATTTGAATTAATAATATTGTATACACTGGTTCCTGTTTCATTAAGAGAACCTTGAAATATAACAATTGTGCTTATGTACACCATAGCAGTTCCAATTAAAAATTCTCCATTATACGTTTTAAATGCAAGTTCTTTAAAAATATATAAATTAATAAGAACTTGAAAAAAATTTATAACAATTATTAATAAAGCTTTCAATTTTTCAATGCTATTATTTTGATTAATAATAGTATCTGTAATTTCTTTATACTTACTAATAAAATAATTTTTTAACCTAAAAGTTTTTATCTCCTTAAAAGCAATATCGTGAGTTAATAAAAAAGAATAATACCAACTTTTCCTCTCTAAAGTACTTCTTCTATTTCTTATATTAAATTCTAATTTACCTATTCTTATTTCTCCAAACACTGATATTATGGTAACTGCAAACAAAAGAATAACCAAAAAATAATTCCATTTAATTAATACATACATAGCTATAATAGTTTGCGTTAAATTAAAAAGCAAATTAATAACTGACATCAATATTTCATATGGCTTTAATGTAGCATCTTGCTCTATTCTGTTCAAAATATCGTAAGTTTTATTATCTTCAAGTTTTTTTAAAGGCAAATCAGCACATTTTCCCATTACTTTCCTCATGGAAGAATAAGTAACTTCATTACTTAACCTTTGTAAATAGTAGTTTTTAATATTATCTACTATTACAGATATAAATTGTAAAGATAAATATATAAGTATAAGTATTATAATATTATCAAATCTAGTGGAATGAATTTGAATTATATTAATTATTGTTTGTCCTAATTTAAGAACTAAAAACGGAAAAACACCACTTACAATTGACAATATTATAGTAATCGCAAAAGAATTTTTATCTACTTCATAAATCATCTTGAATGCTATTTTTATACATTCAAGATGATTTATTTTATCCTTACCCATATATTTATCCTCTACTTCCCATTAAAATATTTATTGCTTTATTTTGTTATATGATTTTATACTTAGCAATAAATACAGAGCAA
The DNA here is from genome assembly GCF_000159095.1 of Anaerococcus tetradius ATCC 35098. GTDB lineage: Bacteria > Bacillota > Clostridia > Tissierellales > Peptoniphilaceae > Anaerococcus > Anaerococcus tetradius. The sequence continues at coordinate 15,427 of NZ_GG666306.1, forward strand.
TATTAATTAAAGCCATTATTACTAGAAACTTTGGAATCCATAAAATTTTACCTGGCAACTTAACAAATTCAAATTTTTGATACTGTTCAATTAAGCTATTTTCTGCAGTACCTAATCCCATAGACGGCAAAAAATAAAATATTGATTTAAACAAAGTTTTTCCATACAATAATGATGGAATAAAAAATAAAGCACTCGATATGGCTGATGAAACCATAGAAACTTTTGAATTTATAGCGACAAATATTGACATCATTGAACTTGCAATAGTAAATAATATACTTAACAAAAATACACTTAATATAACTTTACCTATAGTTAAATTAGATATTGACAGTTGATTAAATAGTAACATTTGAAAAGATGAGTCTAAACCACTAGTGTAAATATATTTAATAGTGCCATAATAAATAGATATATTTAATATCAAATAAAGCGATATAATACTTGCTAAGGCAAGTATCTTGCTGCAAATATATTTATTTCTTCCATTTTTAGTTGTCCTAAAAATTGGATCTAGGTAATTTTCTTTATCCTCAACAATGCACTGTGATGAAATCAATATACAAATTAGTGATAATACCGTTATAAAAATATTTACGAAAAATAGTATATCCTCACTAAAATATCCTCCATAATAAAATGGTTTATTTACCTCTTTATATTTTTCTAGAGCAAATTCAGTTATCTTGTCATTGTCATATTTCTGTTTTATGTCCCTTTCCAATGCATCATAACAACTTTGATAAAAATTTAAATCTTTTTCTGTATCAAGTTCGTTTACATCAAGTAAACTTCCAGATGTTGTAATTGTATATGGGTATGTTATTACTCTTAATATAGGATCAAATTTAGATATATTTTTTTTAGCATCCTCTGATAAGTTTTCTCTACTGTTTACATTTTCATTATTTAATATTTCTTTATAAGATTTTACTACTTTAGTTATTTTTTCTTCTGTCAAATAACCTTCAGAGGCTTTATCATCCTCATTAAAATGATCTATAGCCTCTTTTCCAAAATAAGTAATTGTATCTCCAGAACTTATATCATCATATTGTACACTTCTATAAGTAATAAATGATATCAAAAAAGTAAAAACTAAACCCATGCCCAAAAAGACTCTTACCGATTTTTTAAATAAAAATCTTTTAAGTTCCTGTATATATATATTCATAATCTATAAACTATACCTCCCTTACAGCTTTGACAAAGCAAACTAGTCTTATTATTTATAATTATTATAGAAGCCCACAAAATATAGACTAAAATTTCTATATAGTGTGAGCCTCTATGATTCATCATTAATATGATGCTCTAGGAGTTTTTAAAGCGCGAACTCTGTTACCAGTTCTATATTCTCCTTTACCGCCACAACCACAGCCACAATGAATACAACTATCATTGTTGCCACGATATCCAGCAAAACCTGTTGAACACATGCATGCTTGTGGTTGAGCTCCACTGCCCGGATGTCTTCCTATAGGATTTATAAATTTCACATTCTCACCTCCTTCTCAATTATTTAAATATATATATACATATATACTTATCTAATTCATATCATTTTTACTGAAACTCAATTTCGTTAAATTCCTTGAGTACATCTGGATTTTCTTCCAATATCTCATGATATTTTATCAAGCTATCTAATAAATATTTTCTTTCACTTCTACAAGAATTATGTCTATAAGAAAAATGTGTGCCATATTGATCATAGCAATTTACATAACATAAAGTACATAAATTAATAGCCCAACAGTCTTTGCAATATTTGCTAGATTCTTTAATAAAATCATCAAAATATAATTCTTTTATTCTTTTTTCATCAAACCCTTTATGTACATTTCCTATCTCTGGAATATCTCCTACCTTTTCACAAATTTTGAAATTTCCGTCTACTGTAACATATATTCGTCTTTCTCCAGGGACACAACAACCATTCATCCCATATTTTTTAACAGGCTTTTCAGATAATAATCTTTTGTGTATAATCATCATAGCCTTATCTACATCAGCATCTGTAAATATTTCATTAGTATTATCTTTATTCCTTATTTTATTTTTTTCATCCCACGATAAAATTGGATCATAATAATCTTTTAAAATCATTCTTTCTTCATAAGATTGTGGTCTTGTATATATGCTTTCATGTGGTCCATAATCTATGGAAGATGTTAATATGTTTATATTCTTAGGCAACCAATCGCATTCATTTAAATAAACTTGTATCTTATCATACTTATCCTCATAATCAGGTCCTTCGATTACCATGTTTAAGGTGATGTTTTCTTTATTATTATATTTTTCTGCTGATCTCAATAAAATTTTTAATCCATTAATAGTTTTTTCAAAACTTCCCTCTCCAGTAACAAACAATCTATTTTTATTATGAAGTTCTTTATATCCATCTAAACTTACTATAACATTGAATTTATTCTTCATAATATAATCAGCAATTTCTTCATTCATTAAAGTAGCATTTGTTGTCATAGAATAAGTCATTTTATCAAATAACTTATTCGCATAATCTGTTGTTTTCTTTATAAGATCATAGTTTATTAATGGTTCTCCACCATAAAATCCAATATGACGTTCATCAGAATTTTGTGAATGAGCTTTTAAAAAATCAACAGCTTTTTTTGCTACTTCCCAGTCCATATTCTTATGACCAAAAGCTCTGTATTCAGGATGAGATTCATTATAGATGCAATATTTACATCTTAAATTACATTTCTCTGTAACCTCTAAGGTAACATTTTGTATCTTATTATCTATTATCTCATCAATTTGTTCATAAGTTTTTCCAGTCAAACAATTAAATTTAGTTGCTGAGAGTATACTTTCTTTATTAATCGCATCTTTTATTTCACTTATAGCCTCACAAAATTCTTGTTCAGACATATCAAGTTTTATAAAATCCAAGAAATTTTCGCTCTCTAAAAATTTAGTTAAGACTTTATACACATTTTTATTTATTTGTGCTACTTTACCAGTACCACTATCATAATAGTAAAAATTATATTTTGTTTTAAATGTTTTGCCTAATCTCCCAGGATATTCTTCCTTACATAACTCTTTGTACTTATTTTCTAACTTTTCTTTTTCTAGGGTTATTAAGTCCATAATTACCTCCAATTTTTGAATACATCATTACTACTAAACTTGGTAAAATAATAATATATATTACAGCTGATATCATTATAAGACTTGATGAACTCATCCAATTTCCAAAAACATTTACAAAATTAAAATCAGCTATTTGATTTTGTAATGAATTGAGTAGTCCTATTCCTGAAGATGGAAAAATATAGTTTATAGCACTAATCATACCAATAGGAGAAATTATTGTTGGAAATACTGCTAATAAAATTGATTTCATTATGGATTCAACTTTTCTTTTACTTAATACAGAAATAATTAGTGTAGCAAGAATGGTTGAAATCAATATGATACTATTACAAATAAGCATATATTTATTAAACTGTCCAAAGTTCCAATTATGCAAACTTAAAGCACTAAACATCATCTGAACAGAAGTCTTTTTATACTCTGTTCCAAAAGCATAGTCTAATATAGAGCCTTGTATGAAGTTTCCTAAGAGCAAAGTTAATACCGAAATCGTAAGTGTTGCTAGGATTTTATAGATGGCAAACTTTCTTCTCCCATATTTAGTTGTTTTAAATATATAATCTAAATCATTCTCACTATCTGACGAGAATATTGGAGCTGCTACTACAACCATTAAAATTATTATTATCGTATTATAAAATCCTCTATAATCATTTGCATCTGTACTATAATATCCATAATATTCATATGGAGTTTTTATTTTACCCAGTGCTTTTTCAGATTTTTCTATAATTTGATTCTGAGCTTTATTAGGATATTCATTTTCAATTACTTTTTTTAGATAATCAAATACTTTATTGTAAAAATATTTGTTATCATTGATATCCATGCTTAAAACTGGAGGAAGGTTATTACTTTGAGAATCAGTGAATACTTCATTTACTTTCTTATTTATATGTTCTATAGGCATAAGCTTCTTTGTATTAATTTCAGGTTTTAATTCAGACCTATCAGTAACATTATATTCTCTTAGTATTTCTCTATATTTTTTTGTGCCATTATAAATTAAATCTTCTGTTATCTTTCCTGAATAAGGCTCTTTAGCTTTTTTAATATATTCTATTGCTTCTTTTCCTTTTAAATTTTTTACTTGATCTCCTTCTCCATAGGTAATTTTTGTAAAATTAATTGGAGCTATGGAAAGCAATATAGCAAGTAGTAATGAAAACAATATTATAATTTGATTTGTTTTTATTGATAAAATTCTTCTTATTTCATTTAAATAAATTCTCATATTAGTTCACCTTAAAGCTTCTATCCTCTGGGAATACCCACAAATAAAAATCTTCCAAGTGAGCTTTTACTAATTTAGAATTATTCAATATATTCTCTTCATTTGATATATATCTAATGAGAACATTCCCATCCTCTTGCTGTTTTACATTGACAACATTTAATTGTGATTCTTTTTCTTCGTATTCTCTATTTGTTATAGATACTTCGTATACCTTGTCTTTAATTTTAGATATTAATTCATCTGTTGTCCCAGAATAGACAAATTCACCATTTTTCATTATCAAATTTGAAGTTGATATATACTCAATGTCAGAAACTATATGAGTAGAAAGGAGAACTATTCTATCTTTAGATATTTCGGTAATAAAATTTCTCAGCTTAATTCTTTCCCCAGGATCAAGCCCCGCTGTTGGTTCATCTAAAATTAAAATTCTTGGATTATTTAAAATAGCTTGACATATTCCTACTCTCCTTCTCATTCCTCCTGAAAGCTTTACTACTTTTTTGTACTTGACATCAGATAAGTTTAATACTTCTAGGAGTTTATTAATCATTTCTTCTGTTTTGCTCTTGTCTATACCTTTTAAAGCAGCTACATATTGTAAAAATGAATTTACAGTAAACTCTGGAGCACAAATAAATTCTTGAGGTAAAAATCCTAACAAATTCCTATATTCTTCTCCTAATTTGTTGATTCTTTCCCCATTATATAAAATTTCTCCTTTACTTGGTTTGCTAATTCCAGTAATCATCTTTATTAATGTAGTTTTCCCAGCCCCATTTGCTCCTAAAAGTCCCCAAACACCTGGACATAACGTAGCTGATGCATTATCAACCGCTAATTTATCTTTAAATTTCTTACTTACGTTTTTAATCTCTAATTCCACTAAACTACCTCCCTTATCTTTTATGCTTCCTTATTAAAAAGTAAAAAATACATGTTCATGTTAGTGATAAAAATTTTACTCCTCTATGATTTTATTTTAATTGATACAATAAAAAAGTATTTTAATATTCTATTGATTAATTCTTAAGATTTCATTAATTTTAAAAAAATAAAAAAACACCTTAATTATGTAGTTTTATACATAATTAAGGTGTAATCCTCATTTATTTTTTAATCTTACAATGACAATAACTTCATTATTAGAACTTTCTACCTCTATCTTACCCTCATGTAATTCAATAATTTCTTTTGCGATAGGTAAACCTAAGCCACATCCCACTTTTTTTGAATTTCTTGCTAGATTTAATCTAGTAAATTTGTTAAACATATTTCTTATCTGCGCTTCTTCTAGTGTATCGGCCTTGTTAATAATTTTTAATATTACACACTTATACGTTTGATATATTTTAACTTTTATCTCTGTATTTGCATAAGAATATAAGATTGCATTTTTTAAAATATTCTCTAAGGCTCTTTTCATTTTATTTGGATCGACATTTACAATTATTGAGCCTTCACTTGAGATATTTATCTTATGATTATTCTCTTTCATCATAGGATAAAGCTCATCTTTTAATTGTATTAAAAAATATTCTAAATCAATTTTTTCTTTATGAATACTAAATTCACCATTATTTAATCTAGCAATTTCAAAAAATTGGTTTATAAGATCTTCTAATCCTAATGCTGTTTCTAATAATTGTCTAATATATTTCTCTCTTTGCTTATTAGGCAAGTCTTTCATTTCATCGAGCATTGATAAATATCCAATGATAGATGTCAAAGGAGTTCTTAAGTCATGTGCTAAGTAGGTGATTAAATCATTATCTTCATTTTCTCTTTTTTTAAGCGTATATTCTATCTCTTTTTGTTTAAATTTTAATCTATTTATGGAATCTTCTAAAGTTTTATAAGGAGTCGGGAAACTAACAATATTCTCATCCAAATCGTCTATTTTTTTGCATAAGTCAATATAATCTTTCTCTAATTTTGAAAATTCTTTTATTATAATAATTAATATCCCCAATAATAAAATAACAAAAAAAATCAGATCCAATCTAATAACAAAAAATTCGTGTATTTCATTATTAAATCTAAAAATATTGCTATCTATTGCAAACATACAACTCATTAGAATAAATAAAAATACCATAATTTTTATTACTATTTTTTTTAGTATATCTTTAAAATATTGATCTTTATCCAATTTTATACCCAACCCCCCATACAGTTGTTATTATATTGTTTTGCACTCCTAACTTTTCCCTAATATGTCTAATATGAACTGAAACCGTATTGTTTTTTATATAATATTCATCCGGATATAATTTATAGAATAAATCTTCGGATCCTAGTACTTCAGATTTTTTCTCTAGTAATGATTTTAAAATAATAAATTCAATAGGAGTTAAATCAATTTCCTGTCCATCAACTAAAACTTCTCTTGATTTGATATTTAAATCCACATTTTGATAAGTTAAAATATTTCCTGTACCTTCTTTAGTTTTTAAATTATAATTATTGTATCTTCTTAATTGAGCCTTTACTCTAGCAACTAACTCTCCAGGTAAAAATGGTTTAGTTACATAATCATCCGCTCCAAAGGTTAAGCCCTTAATTTTACTTGACTCATCATCTTTTGATGTAAGCATAATAATTGGATAATTAAAAGACTCTCTAATCTTTTTGCATAAATAATATCCATCTTTATCAGGTAACATAATATCTAAAATCGCTAAATCAAATTCTTCTTCCTTAATATATCTAATTGCTTCCTCTGAACATGTTGCCTTTTTTATAATATAATTTTCATTTTCTAGATATATCTCTATTAAATCTAAAATACTTTCATCATCTTCTACTACTAATACTGAGTAATTCATAACTAAATTTCCTCCATTTTAAATCTATCACTTTTGTCAAAACAACTTTAAAAAAATAAAGAAATTTTTTAAGTAAAAGAATCAAGAAGAACAATACAACATCCTTTTAATGAATTAAATCTATCTTTCTAAATTTCTTAAATCTATAATTTTTGATTTAATATACATTTCTTTCGTTGTTTATAAATGTCTACTTATAAATAAGTATACCATTATTCCTTATCTCATTTCAATATCTATATCTACTATATTGATAATAGATTGTCTTTGCTGTCATCACATATACTATATCTTTTAAAAAGTTTTCGTCTGTTCTAGCCTTCTAATCGTCTTTTCTTTTTCAGACTTCAAATCCAAAACATTTTAGCTTTGTTGGTTTAATAACTTTGAATTTTGTTGCATTTATTTTAATCCTAACTTCTTTTCTATACATTGGCTACTAAAACTATTACTCTATTTGCCACTACACTGTTTGCTACTGTTAGTATACTGTAATCTACATATCTAACCAACCTTAATATCATATTCATGTTCATCAAGTCAGGTCGTTCCTCTCTTCCACATATCTCCATGTGAAATTTCAGGATTGCTATGGAATTCGTCGACAAATACGCTGTTTAGGGACTTTCACCCCAATATTGGAACTTGCCCCATCATACAATACAGTAAGCAGACTAAAACCTGCCCCCTATAATCTTTTACCTTTCTATGCTATTATCCTTTTTCTTCTTTTCATCCACTTTCATATTCCCTTTAGTCTTAAATTCCTTTAATTTCCCTATTGTTGATGCTTTTGCTTTAGTATGCTCTTTAGCTTTTAATAACTTTGCAGAGTATACTTTTAGACTTGTGTATTCCTTATTATCCTTTCCCATACTTTTCTTTTCTTTTCCAAATAGGTGTACAAAATCTCCTTTTTTCAAATTTTTTACTTGATTGATTTTGTCATTATAGGCGTAGCAA
>NZ_GG666305.1:0-13107 GCF_000159095.1 Anaerococcus tetradius ATCC 35098
TATTGTAAATAGCATACCAATAAAACTAAGGATTCTTTAAAGAGTCTTATTTAGTGATGAAAATTTAACATGTAAATTTTAGACGATAGAAAGCAATAATTCTGTCGTCTTTTTTTATTTTAAAGAGAGGAGGTAGGAATGAATTTTGATTATTTTTATAATAGGCAATCTGAGATGTATAACTTCATTAGGTTACCTATTGTATTAATGGAAGATGAGATTTTTGAGAGCATTTCTATTGAAGCTAAAGTTTTGTATTCATATATGCTTAATCGAATGGGTCTTTCATATAAAAATGGCTGGATAGATGATGATGGAAAAGTCTTTATTTACTACACAATAGAAAGTATAAAAGATCAATTTAATTGTGCAAGTGAAAAAGCAAATAAATTAATAGCTGAACTTGATATTAAATCAGGGATAGGACTTATTGAAAAGAAAAGACAAGGACTGGGAAAGCCTAACAGAATTTATGTTAAAGACTTTATGAGCATATTTAATAATATGGAATTAAAAAATCAAGATGTTCGAAAAACAAAATTCCAGAAGTTCGATAATCGAAATTCAAGAGATTCGAATATCGAAAGTCAAGATTTTCGAAAATCGGAAGGTAACTATAACAATATTAGAAATAATGAGTTAAGAAAGAATGATTTTAGTAAAGGGCAAAAGCCTTATGGAATATATAAAAATATATTTTTGACTGATGAAGAATACAAGGACTTAACAAATGAGCTAGGAAGTAGAATTAATGAATACATTGATAGATTGTCGTCATATATGAAAGCAAATAACAGAGTGTATCAAGATCACAAGGCAACAATAATTAACTGGTATCTTAATGATCAGGCGAAAAGCATGAATGACAAATCAACAAGAAAAATGAATTACGATATAGGAGAGAGTTTATGAAAAGTTTAAAAGATTTTGTATTAAGAAAAAATGATGTTGAAAGAAATGGACATATCTATTGTAAATCATGTGGTAAAAGAGTCGATGGAGAATTACTTGACCTTGGATTTACAAAGTTTATTCCAAGAATTAAATGTGAATGTGAAATAAAAAGAGATATGGAAAATGCAGAAAGAGAAATATTAACGAGAATATCATCGCTAAAAAGAGATTGTTTTTCATCGCCAAACCAACACCAATATACTTTTGAGAAATTCCTAAATGAAAAAGGTCAAGCTTACAAGGTTGCTTACAATTATGCTAAAAGTTTTGAACAAATGAAGGAAGACAATGTTGGACTTTTATTTTATGGAGATGTTGGCAGTGGAAAGACTTATCTTGCTTGTTCTATTGCAAATGAATTAATTGAAAGAGAACAAGTTAAAGTTAAGATTATGAATTTATCTCAGGTTATAAATCAAATACAAAAATCTGCATTTAAGGTTGATTCAAATGAAATTATAGATAACCTTTCTAATATTCCCTTGTTAATCTTAGACGATCTTGGAATTGAAAGGGATACATCTTATGCAAGAGAACAAGTATATAACATTATAAACTCAAGATACTTAAAAGGCAGGCCGACAATTTTCACTACAAACTTATCATTGGAAATTATTCAAAATCCTAATATTGAACTTGAGTATCAGAGAATATATTCAAGAATACTTGAAATGACAATACCAGTTAAAGTTAGGGGAGAAGATTTTAGAAGAAAAATCCATCAAGAGAAGTTAAGAAAATACAAAGAGTTACTTTTATATGGAGGTGGAATAGATGATTAATGAAGAAGTATCTAGGTCGAGCCTTAACCTTGAAGTAAGGCTTGCAAAAGCAACAAGTAAAGCAATTCTTGATGCCTTAAAGAAAGTACACAAGCAAATAGAAGAACAAGGAGGCTTGAAAAATGTAATAAAAAATAACGGAGAAGAAGTAAAACTAAAGGATATGGTTAAAAAGGGACAGTTAGAAGAAATTAATCTAAAAGATCCTGAGTTAAAAGAACTAAAGAAAATTTTAAATAAGCACGGAGTGAAGTTTTCTGTTATGAAAGATAAAGAAACTGGTAACCACTCTGTGTTTTTTCAATCTAAGGATATAAAGGTAATGGAACACGCCTTTAAAAAAGCAGTCAAGGTTTCTGAAAGAAAGGTCGATAGAAAAGATTCAATAACGAAGACAATAAATAAGTTTAAAGATATGGCTAAGGACACCATTAGTAAAGATAAAGTTAAAAATAAACATAAGGAGCAAAGCTTATGATAAGTAATCTAAAAACATTTGAAAATAAGAATTTTGGGAAACTCACTGTTATTGAAAAAGATGGTGAGTTTTTCTTTATAGCAAATGAAGTAGCAACTATGCTAGGATATGTCAATCCCAGAAAAGCTATTTATGACCATGTAGACGAAGAAGATAAGGGTGTAACGAAATGGAACACCCCTGGAGGAATACAGAATATTTCAATAATTAACGAATCAGGATTGTATTCACTTATCCTTTCATCAAAACTACCACAAGCAAAAATATTCAAAGCTTGGGTAACTAGAGAAGTCTTACCAAGTATTAGAAAAAATGGAGGATATATAGTAGGGCAAGAAAAGAAAACTAATGAAGAGTTACTTGCAGATGCAATTCTTGTAGCCAATAGAATTATTGCTGAAAGAGAAGAAGAAATTGTAGAATTAAGACCAAAGGCAGACTATTATGACAAATTAGTAGATTATAACCTACTTACAAACTTTAGAAATACTGCCAAAGAGTTAGGAATACCACAAAATCAATTTATAAGTTTTTTAATGGATAAGGGATTAATTTATAGAGATAAGAAAAAGAAACTTCTACCTTATGCAGATAAGAACAAGGGATATTTTGAGGTCAAAGAATGGGTTGATCCACTAGGTACACTTGTAGGAATACAAACATTTATAACACAAAAGGGAAGACACTACCTACTAATTTTATTAGATAGTGAAGGTTTCTACGATGAATAAGATATTAGAAGCCATTCTTTCTGATATTAAAAACTTAATTAAAATAGACAACCCAAAGAAATTTATATTAGCAAACATTCCTTATTTATCATTTTTTTATATTGGAAATATCTTTTCTAAGCACATCAATTCTTATGTTGGAGGAGATATAATTGACAGAATAATGGTGGGAATTTCTGATATAGGAACTTTATCTTATATACCAAGCCTTAATCCAAGGGACTTGTTAGTAGGTATTTCAGTTGCTGCCATTGTTAAGCTAATAGTATATAGTAAAGGTAAAAACAAAAAGAAATATAGGCAAGGTAAGGAATATGGATCTGCAAGATGGGGAGAAAGCAAGGATATTGCTCCATATATAGACCCTAAGTTTGAAAACAATGTACTAATAACTAATACCGAAAGACTAACAATGAACTCAAGACCTAAGAACCCTAAGTATGCTAGAAATAAAAATGTATTAGTAATAGGTGGTTCTGGATCAGGTAAGACAAGATTTTATGTCAAGCCAAATCTAATGCAAATGCATTCTTCCTATGTAGTAACAGATCCTAAAGGCACACTTGTGTTAGAGTGTGGAAAAATGCTTTATGAAAATGGATATGACATAAAGATATTAAACACAATAAACTTTAAAAAATCTATGAAATACAATCCCTTTGCATATTTGAGAAGTGAAAAAGATATTTTAAAGCTTGTCCAAACAATTATTGCCAACACCAAGGGAGATGGAGAAAAGGCAGGAGAAGATTTCTGGGTAAAGGCTGAAAAGTTATATTATACTGCCCTTATCGGTTATATTTATTATGAAGCACCAGAAGAAGAAAAGAATTTTAAAACGCTTTTAGATATGATTGACGCAAGTGAGGTTAGAGAAGATGACGAAACCTATATGAATCCAATTGATAGACTCTTTGAAGCTCTTGAAAAGAAAGATCCAAGTCATTTTGCAGTTAAGCAATATAAGAAATATAAACTGGCAGCAGGAAAAACTGCCAAGTCAATTCTAATATCTTGTGGTGCAAGACTTGCACCTTTTGATATAAGAGAACTTAGAGAACTAATGAGCGAAGATGAATTAGAGCTCGATAAAATTGGAGATAGGAAAACTGCTCTATTCGTAATAATATCAGATACTGATGATACTTTTAACTTTGTAGTCTCAATAATGTATTCTCAATTATTTAATCTACTATGTGATAAGGCAGATGATGTGTATGGTGGAAGACTTCCAGTTCATGTTAGGTGTCTACTTGATGAGTTTGCCAATATAGGTTTGATTCCTAAATTTGAAAAACTAATAGCGACAATTCGTTCAAGAGAAATATCAGCAAGTATAATTCTGCAAGCACAATCTCAATTAAAAGCAATCTATAAAGACCATGCAGATACAATAGTTGGTAACTGTGACTCAACACTTTTTCTAGGAGGAAAAGAAAAAACAACAGTAAAAGAATTATCAGAAACCTTAGGAAAAGAAACCATAGACCTATATAACACATCAGAAACAAGATCCAACCAAAAATCTTTTGGTCTAAATTACCAAAAGACTGGTAAGGAACTTATGAGCCAAGATGAAATAACTGTAATGGATGGTGGTAAGTGTATATACCAGCTAAGAGGAGTAAGACCTTTCTTGTCTGATAAATTCGATATTACAAAGCATAAGAATTACAAGTTGTTGGAAGATTATGATAAGAGAAACTTGTTTGATGTGGAAGAGTATTTAACGAATAGAGACAAGGTAAAGTTAAAATCAAGTTATAAAATAAATAGGTTAAACATTTGAGTATATGGAGAAAGCAAAATGTGTGAAAATAGAAAATCATCTTTAATTATATTAAATATAAATGGGGAGCAGTTTATTCTGGAAAGTGATACAGAACTCACAAGGGATAAGAAAAATTATATTGAAGCAATATGTGAGACAATGTACGATGAAAGCAATGAATGGTATGAAGATATATATGATATGTCCCCATATGATATAGCTGAGCTATTTGAAAAAACAGTAAAAGAAGAAGTAGGAATAACTGTTACATTTAAAGCGATAGACCTTGAAGTATCGATTTTAGAAGACTAGAAATAAGGTATTAATAGGCGATAGAAATTAAAAACTCTATCGCCTTTTTTTATACTAAAAATTAGGAGGTTAAAATGGTAAGGATAAGAAGTCCCACTTAAAACAATTTAATATATAAGACATTTAGCGATTGAAATATAATTTCAGTCGCTTTTTTAATTGAAATTTATGGATTAAGGAGAAGAAATTAATGGATAGAGAAATGATAAATATTAATGCAAATTTAGTTAAGGAAGCTGAATTTTCAGAATTTGAAAAAGATGGAGAAAGTGTTCAAGTAGCAAATTTTGCTCTTGTTAAAAATTATGGAAAGGGCAAAGAATATACAAATTGCTCAGTATATGGAGAAAAGGTAGAAATTGCAAAAGAATTTGAAAAAGGAGATCTGATCCATGTCTTTGGATATTACAAAGAGAACAAAAAAGGAGATAAGGTCTACAAGAACTTTATAGTTAAATCACTAAACAAAATAGAAAATAAGAAAGAAAACGAGGAGGAATAATATGGAATTTTTTACAGCTGGAGTTGGAGTTTTAAAGACACTTGTAACTGCAATTGGTGCAGGTTTAGGAGCATGGGGAGTTATTAACTTAATGGAAGGTTATGGTAATGATAACCCTGGTGCTAAATCTCAAGGTATTAAGCAGCTTATGGCTGGTGGAGGAATTGTGCTAATCGGTATCAAATTAATTCCACTACTTGCAAATGCTTTAAAATAGGAGAAAGTCTATGTTTGGTATCTTTGACAAGCTAACTGAATTTTTTAAGGATATGCTACTCGGAGGTATCAAAGCAAATCTTGAGTCCATGTTCTTAGATATAAATGACAAGGTAGGAGTTATTGCAACTGATGTTGGGAAGACACCAATGGGTTGGAATGGAGAAGTGTATAACTTCATAAAAAACATTAATGATAATGTGATCGTTCCAATAGCAGGTCTTATCATAACAGCAGTATTATGTATTGAACTCATAAATATGGTTATGCAAAAGAATAATATGCATGATACAGATACTTTTGAGTTTTTCAAATACATTATAAAGATGTTTATAGCAGTCTACCTTGCAAGCCATGCGTTTGAATTTTCAATGGCAGTCTTTGATGTGGCACAAAATCTTGTAAACAAAGCGGCAGGGGTAATCACTACTTCTGCCACTGTTTCAGGAGATCAGATAGTTGCAATGGTTGATGCATTAAAAGAAAAAGAAATAGGTGAGCTTTTAATGATACTGGTTGAAACGAGCCTTGTAAGGATTGCAATTCAAGGAATATCACTAGTTATAACATTAATAGTATATGGGCGTATGTTTGAAATATATGTCTACTCATCAGTATCATCCATACCATTTGCGACTATGGGAAATAAAGAATGGGGTCAGATTGGAACAAATTATATCAAGGGACTTTTTGCCTTGGGACTACAAGGTTTGTTTTTGATGGTATGTTTAGGTATCTATACCGTTTTAATAAGGACGGTACAGATTACAGATATTCACGCAAGCTTGTTTAGTATATTAGGATATGCTCTACTACTTGGACTTATGATGTTTAAGAGTGGAACAGTTGCAAAAAGTATTATGAATACGCACTAGGAGGAATAAATGTTAAAAAAGAAAAATTGTGCTTTATTGGGACTTGGAATTTTATTGGGAGGAACTTATGAAATTTTAAAAGAGAAAAAAAGAAATGAAGAGATTAGAAACTTAAAGAGGAGAATAAATAGACTCGGAAGATGCCACAATGAATTTGTTATGTATCAAGGAGAATACAATGATAGAAATGAAGAAAAACAAGAAGAATTAGAAGAAAGAATTAGCTACCTAGAAGAGGAAACAATATCTAATTATGACCATATACTTGAACTTTCCAAAGAAGAAGTAGAGGGAGATTAAAATGGCGTATGTACCAATACCAAAAGATTTGGACAAGATTAAAACAAAGGTTGCCTTTAACTTAACTAAAAGACAACTTATAGGTTTTTCTGTGGCAGGACTAATTGGCATACCAACCTATATATTTATGAAGAAATATCTACCTAATGATGTTTCTATCATTGTAATGCTAATAGTAACCCTGCCAATCTTTTTTATAACCTTATATGAAAAAGATACTTTAACTTTTGAAAAATATTTTAAATTTTTCTATCTTCATAAGTTTTATCAACCAACTAAGAGAATAAGAAAGGAGGCATACCTTGAAGCAAAGAAAAAAGCAAATCAGCGACTTAAATCTAAGGGAAAAACAATTAAAAAAAGACCGAAAGGAAGTAAGAAGGCTAAAAACAAAGAAAGAACCAACAAATAGTCTTCTAAGTGTACTTTTAAAGAAAGAGAAAAAGAGATTTACTGTTGAAGATACAATTCCCTATATAAGAATGTTACCAGAGGGCATTTGCCAGTTAGATGAAAAAAATTATTCAAGGACAATTTCATTTCAAGATATAAATTACCAGTTGGCATTGGAAGAAGATAGAGATTTAATCTTTAACCAATTTGCCAACTTTTTAAATTCTTTTGATCCAAGTGTCCACATTGAACTTTCGTATGTAAATCAATTAGGAAGAAATAAAGACCTACAAGATGCAATTAAAATTGCTGATAAGGGAGACTTCTATGACGATGTAAGAAAAGAGTTTAGGGAGATGTTAAAGCTTCAACTTGCAAAGGGCAATAACGGACTTAAAAAGATGAAGTATATAACCTTTACAACAGAAGCCGATAACCTAGAGCAAGCAAGAGCAAAGTTAAATAGACTTGAAGTAGATATTTTATCTAACTTTAAATCTATGGGAGTAAGAGCAGAAAGCCTTGATGGTGAAGAAAGGCTAAGACTTGTTCACGATATGTTAAATCCAGACAAAAACTTTTATTTTTCATATAAAGATTTGAAGAAGAAAGAGTCTACAAAGTCACATATAACTCCCAATATCTTTAATTTTGCACCAGCAAATAATTTTAAATTTGGTAAATATATTGGAGCAGTAAGCCATTTTCAAATACTTGCAAGTGAGTTATCAGACAGAATGTTATCTGAGTTTTTAGATATTGATGACAATATTTATGTAGCTTTTCATATAGATGTAGTTGAACAAGCAGAAGCCATTAAACTCATTAAGAGAAAAAATACAGACCTGGATAGAATGAAAATTGAAGAACAAAAGAAAGCAGTTCGAGCAGGATATGATATGGATATTATTCCATCAGATATAAATACTTTTGGTGCGGATGTTAAGTCCATGTTATCTGACTTACAAAATAGAGATGAAAGGCTCTTTGTAGTTACCATAGTAATGATGAATTTTGCTAGGACTAATCAAAAATTAGAAAATACTATTGCTCAAATCTCATCAATTGCTAACAGACATAATTGTCAGGTGAAAAGATTATCTCATCAGCAAGAGCAAGGACTTGTTTCTGTCTTACCTCTAGGAGTTAACCAAGTCGAGATAAAAAGATTTTTAACTTCATCATCAACGGCAGTATTTATGCCTTTTACAACAGAAGAGCTATTTATTGATTCAGCAAATTCTTTGTACTATGGCTTAAATGCCCTTAGCCAAAACTTAATTATGGCAGATAGGAAGAAACTCAAGAACCCTAACGGATTAATATTAGGAACACCAGGTTCTGGTAAATCTTTCTCGGCAAAGAGAGAGATGGCAAATGCAATTCTTGTAACAGACGATGATGTAATTATTTGTGATCCTGAAGGCGAGTATTCAAACCTTGTAAAACAATTTAATGGAGAAGTTATTAAAGTTTCAGCAAAATCAAAGGACTACCTTAATCCACTAGATATTAATATGAACTATGGAGATGGGGACGCACCTTTAAAGGATAAGGCAAACTTCATAATGTCTATGCTTGAACTTGTAGTAGGAGGATCTGGTCTTACTGCTGCAGAAAAATCAGTTATAGATAGGTGCTTACCAAAGATATACCAAAAATATTTTGAAGACCCAAAACCAGAAAATATGCCAATATTAGGAGATTTATACGATATGCTCCTATCTCAAGAAGAGGGAGTCGGTAGAAAACTAGCAACAGAAATGGAAATTTATGTTAAGGGAAGTCTTAATGTATTTAATAATAGGTCAAATGTTGACTTAAATAGACAACTACTCTGTTTTGATATAAAAGAGCTAGGAACACAACTTAAAAAAATAGGTATGCTTGTAATTCAAGACCAGGTTTGGAACAAGGTTTCCCTAAATAGAGGAAGCAAGTCTACTAGATACTATATAGATGAGTTCCACCTTTTATTAAAAGACCCACAAACTGCTTCATATTCAGTAGAAATCTGGAAAAGATTTAGAAAATGGGGTGGTATTCCAACAGGTATAACACAAAACGTAAAAGACCTTTTAACAAGTCAGGAAATTGAAAATATCTTTGATAATACAGACTTTGTTCTAATGTTAAATCAAGCATCTGGAGATAGGGATATTCTTGCTAAGAAATTAAAAATATCGCCTTATCAGTTAAACTATATAACTAATTCAAATGCAGGTGAGGGACTCTTATTCTTTGGAAATACTATTGTTCCATTTATAGATAAATTCCCTAAAGACACCATGCTATATAAGCTAATGACAACAAAACCAGAAGAAGCTAAGTAGGTGTGATATGGATAAAAAACTAAAAAAAGATTTTCAAAAGAAAATTATACGAAATAGGGACGCTCCTGAAAAGAATATGGATAGTAAACTTGTTCATTCAGATGATTATACCAATAAGATTATTAAGAATAAGGATAGGTTCGGAGATAAAATTTCAGAAAAAGAATCTAAACTTATTCATGAGAATGTATTAGTTAAAGATCAAAAACAAGATAAACTAAAAGATTTTCAGAAGTCTAAAAACAAGGAAAGAATTAGAAAAGAAGTTTTAGATAATAAGAATAAGGCTGAAGAAACAAAACAAGCTAATCTTGAAATAAAGACAGATGAAAGCTTTAAACTTGATGAAGAGTTAGATGTAGATATCAAAAAGGTAAATTTTGATAGTGAAAACAGTAGAAATATTAATTCTAATAAACTAACAACAGATGATATTTCAGCTAAGGCTCAACCAATAAGCAATAAGAAGCCATCAAGTAAAAGACAAGTTCTTAAAAATTATGAGGATAAACTTATCCATAGTAAGGATAAATTCCAAGACAAAATCAACGAGAAAGAGTCTAAGCGAATTCATACAAGTGAAGAAAAACCTTTTGAAGCAAAGAAAAGCAAGAGAGTATATAGAAAAGATAAGCTTATTAAAGATGAAGTAAGTAAGAACGAAAGTAATACTAATATCGATAAAAAGCAAAAGCAGAAGCTTTATCAAGAAAAGAAGTTTAGAGATAAGGAAAAATTTTCTAAAGAAATAGATAAAGAAAGTAAGCTAAGTGAAGTTGATACAGATAAAACTTTTGATAATTCTGAGCTTAAAGACAATAATCTTGAATTTATAAAAGATGAAAAGGAAACAAGCCTTAAACCTTCAGAACAAAAGAAAGTTAACAAGAAGAAGACTTACTATAAGAGAAAAAATTATGAAAGTAATAAATTTACTCGAAAGAAAATTGATGACTTAAAAAATGAATCTAAGAAAGGTACACCGAAAGATTCTAAGAAAGCACAAGATGTTAAAGATTTTATCTCAGATAAAAAGATTGGAGAGCTTGAAAAGTCTAAAAGCAAGCTAAAGGATAATATTTTAAAGAATAAAACTAAAGGAGGTCTATCTTCTGGGGTTTTATTATCTGGAGCTAAGTCTTCAGAGTTAGTGAGAGATTATTTAAGTTCAGGATCTGATAATACTGGTGTAGAATCTGGAGAAAAGGCCGCTAATGTAAGCTCAAAACTCCAGCATGGAATAAGGAAGTATAAGTTAGACAAAAAGAAAAAGTCCTTAAAAAAGCTATCTAAACTTGATAAGAAAATAAGAAAGAGAAAAAGCAAGCTGGAGTTTAAAAGCGGCTTGGAAGATTTAAAAAAGTCAGATGCCTATATAAAGAAAAATAGATTTAAGAAGTTTTACCAAAGAAAGCAAATGAAGAGCATGATAGCTAAAAAGCACGAAACAAGACTTGTAGATAGAGTTAAAAAAGCTATTTTAAGTTTAGGTAAGGCTTCTAAAGAGCTAATCGTAAGAAAAAGTAAGATGGTTCTATTTCTAGTAATAGGACTAGGTCTTATGCTATCAATCATGATTGGTGGCGGAAGTGTTGGTATGAGTGGAATAAGTAACTCAGTAAACTCAGTAATGACAACAACATACCTATCACAAGATACAGTTCTAAGTGAAGTTAATCAAGAATTTTCATCAATGGAATATGATCTACAATCACAAATCGAAAGTGTAAAAACAAGTCATCCTGGATATGACGAATATATTATAAATAAAGAAGGAGAAATTGGTCATAATACCCATGAACTCTTATCCTATATAACTTCAAGATGTGGAGAAGTAAAATCAGCGTCTGAAGTAAAAGGAATTTTAAAAGAACTTTTCGATAAGATGTATAAGCTTGACTTTAAGGAAGAAATTGAAATTAGAACAAGAACAGTAGCAAGAACTAGATATGATAGTCGTGGCAATCCTTATACTAGCTATGAAAAAGAAGAGTACGAATATAAAAAGTTAATTGTAACTTTAAAGAAAAAAGAAATGGATGAAGTTGTTAGGGAAATATTTAAAGATTATCCAGACAATGTAGTTCATTATGAAGCTCTTCTTGAAGCTAAGGGGAATATGGGAGATGTTTTTGGATCAGGTAATGGGGACTTAGGAGAAATAGTAGACAATCCAAACTTTGGAAATCCTGGTCTTGCTTTTGATTCAGCTACTGCCAAAGCCTTATTTAATGAAGCAGAAAAACATATAGGTAAAAGATATGTGTTTGGAGCAAGTGGACCATCTAACTTTGACTGTTCAGGTTTTGTATGTTGGTCATTTACAAAGTCTGGTGTAAAGAGAATGCCAAGAACAACTGCATGGAGAATATACAAAGACTATTGTAATCCAGTAAGTCCAAGTGAAGCTCAACCTGGAGATATTATATTTTTCCACTCAACATATAACAGTGGAACACCAATATCTCACGTAGGAATATACGCAGGTAATGGAATGATGATTCACGCAGGAGATCCAATTCAATACACATCAATAAATTCAAAATATTGGAAATCACACTTTTATGGTTTTGGAAGACCTAGATAGAAGGGAGATATTATGTGAACAGGAAGCTTATAAGTATTAGAAACAAAAAGAAAAAAATAGAAGAGAAATTGAAAGATTTAAATGCAAAATACAAGGAAATTTGCGATGAAGAAATACAGGTTGAAAATGAAGAAATAATTGTAACTCTTAGGAGGAACAATATTAGCTTGGAAGAATTAATGGAGAAAATCAATGATAGAAAAAGAGAAGAGAAATTAAAAGAAAAGGAGAACATTCATAATGAAGAAATTTAATACGAACAGACTAAGAGCCTTTTTTATGGCTCTTTTATTAGTTTTAACATCAACTGTGCATACAAGTGCATTTGCAAAGTCTGATGTTACTTGGACGGAAGATGATTTTATGTATTCCTCTGAGGGAAATATAATCGCTTTTAGTGATAAGGGCTTAGAAAAGAAAGAAAAGACAAATATTCTAGTATTTCCTGAAGGAACGAAGTCTATAAATGGAAATTATTCTTTAAGTCATTCAAACGATGAACTTAGATATAAAAGAGAATTTGGGCGTGGCAAACATTGGGATAAAGTAATTATTCCTGATTCTGTTAAGCATTTAGGTTATGCTGCCTTTTACGAAGCAAGTATAGATGAAGTAAAACTATCAAATAGTCTAACTTATCTTGGTGGTTTAGCATTTTTCAATTGTGGACTTAGAGAAGTAACTTTACCTAATACTTTGGTAAATATTGAACATAATGCTTTTGAAAGAAATAACCTTCAAGAAATAACTATACCGAAGTCTGTGAAGACAATTGAACAGTATGCTTTTTCAAGAAATAAACTGCACACTGTAAAAGTTTTAGGCAATCCAAACATTAACAGTAAGGGAGTATTCCATAATCAAGAAGTTGAG
>NZ_GG666305.1:13803-24470 GCF_000159095.1 Anaerococcus tetradius ATCC 35098
CTTCTGAAGAAGAAATTAAAAAGCTAAAAGAAAAGTTAGATAAGAAAATTGAAGAAGCAAAGAAGTTAATCGAGGAAGCAAATAAAAAATCTAAAGAAAAACTTGAAAAGCAAGATAAAGATGAAAAAGATAAAAATCTAAATCAAGACTTATCTAAAAAATTAGATGAACTTCTAAAACTCCAAAAAGAAAATAAAGAGAAGAAAGAAGATAAGAAATCTCAAGGCAAAAAGTGGGACGAACTTTTAAAAGCTGATGACAAGAATATTCTAAATCAATTTGATCTTAACAAGATGAAAAAGCAAGAGGAACAACAAGACAAAAAGCAAGTTAAAGATGAAAAAGAATTTGCAGTTTTCCAAGTAGACAAAAACTTCTATAACATTATTAATAAAGATGGTAAGACAACAGTCTACATGGATGTAAAAACTTATGTAGATCAAGGAAGAACAATGATTCCAGTAAGATATATTGCATATACTCTAGGTTTTAATGTTGAGTATGACAACTCTACTCGTGAAGCTATTTTCTCAAATAAAGAGAATAATATCTTAGCTAAAAAGACATTAAGACTAAATATTGATACTGGTGTTATGAAAGACTCAGATGGAAAAGTTTACAATTCAGATGTTAAACCAGTGATTATAAATGGAAGAATTCATGCTTCAATTTCAAATATTGCTAAAGCTTTTGGAGCAAGTCATGGAGATATTAAAGATGGCAAAAACCAAACAATAGAATGGGACAATGCTAGAAAAGCAGTCTATGTATTTAAAAATGTAAAATAAGAAAGGATAGAAAAATGAATATGAGCATTAAACGAGGAGTAGCCATAGCGTTACTACTTTTTACATTTACAGTACCAGCAACTACATTTGCGATGACAAATGAAGGGCAAATAGAAAGTCAAAACGAATCAATCTATGAACCACAAAAAGAAGAATTTGAAAAAATGTTGAAAGATGATGTTTTTACACCATCAAAAGAAGAGATTCCTTATCAAGATGTTCCAAGAATACCAGGGAATACAAGTGAAGCAAATAAGTCTTCAAATAATCCTCCTAAGAAAACACCACTTGTAAAAGGTGGTAATACAAAGGCAGTAAATAATCTTGCGACACAAGAAAATAAGGCAAGAGGTTCAGTAATTGAAAATGTAGATAGGAATGGAAAAGATATAACACCAAGTGGAGATACAGAAAAAGATAAAGAAAATCCAGTAGATGTGAGACAATTTTTAACATTTCAAACTAAAAGTGGAAAAACTATGCACCTAATAGTGGATCACTCATCAAATCAAGATAATGTAAGGCTATTGACAGAAGTAGGAGAGCAAGACCTACTTAATATGATTGAATCAGAAGACAAAAATACTATAAAGGTTGAAGAGCCTAAGAAAGAAGAAGTAAAAAAAGAAGAACCTAAGACTGTTCCAGTAAAAGAAGAAAAGAAAAGTGGAATAGGTTCATTTCTAATTATTGCACTTGTAATTGGAGGAGTTATAGGAGCAGGATACTATTTTAAGGTAGTCAAAGCTAAGGAAGATAAAATGTTGGAAGACTTTGAAGAAGATGATAAGGATTATATTAGTGAGTCAGAAGATGAATCTGACAATGAAGAAAGTAATGAAGAATCTTTAGATGAAGACGATGAAGATGAACTATTATAATAATTTTTAAAAGTTTGAGCGAGAGAGAAATCTTTCGCTCTTTTTTTATTTATGGAGGTATTAATGAAATTAGTAATAGCAGAAAAGCCAAGCGTAGCAGTTACAATTGCAAAAGTAATTGGAGCAAGAACAAGAAAAAACGGATATTATGAGGGGAATGGATACATTGTTTCTTGGTGTGTCGGTCATTTAATTCAAATGGCAAGTCCAGAAAGACACGACGAAAAATGGAAGAAATGGACAATAGAAAATCTTCCTATAATTCCAGAAGAATATATTTATGAAGTATCTAAAAGCACTAAAAAACAATATGGAGTTTTAAAGAAACTTTTAAACGATAAGAATATCGACACAGTTATAAATGCTTGTGATGCTGGAAGAGAGGGAGAACTTATTTTTAGGCTTGTATATAATCAAGCTAAATGTAAGAAGAAAATTCAAAGACTTTGGATATCTTCAATGGAAAACAAAGCTATTGAAGATGGTTTTAGAAATCTTAAAGACGGAGAAAAATTTGAAGACTTATATGGATCGGCAAGTGCAAGAGCTATTGCAGATTGGCTGGTAGGAATGAATTTAAGTAGGCTTTATTCTTGCATTTACAAGGAAACATATTCAGTTGGTAGAGTACAAACACCAACTCTATATTTAATAGCTAAAAGGGATAGTGAAATAAATCTATTTAAGAAGCAAAAATATTATACAGTTGACCTATCTTATAAAGGATTGAAACTTGTATCAGATAGGATTGATAAAATCGAAGTGGCAGAGCAACTTTTAAACTTGATAGAAGATGAAATAGTTATTACAGAGGTAGAGGATAAAGAAATAAGCACAAAACCAGATAAGCCTTATGATCTCACTACCTTACAGAGAGAAGCAAATAAATATTTTGGATATTCAGCAAATGACACTTTAAATATGGCACAAGGTCTGTATGAAAAAAAGCTAATCACATACCCAAGAACAGATAGCAGGTATTTAACCGATGATATGGTTACTACTATGAAAGAATTATTAGAAGGACTTGAAGAAGGTTTTAAAATCAACGAATCAAACTTTAAGTCTATTTTTAATTCATCTAAGGTTACAGACCACTATGCGATTATTCCTACTATATCAGGCATTGGAAAAGCCAAAGATTTATCTGATAAAGAAAGCAAAATCTATAATCTAATAAAGAATAAATTACTTGCTTCATGTTCGGATAACTTAAAGGAATCTAGTAGAAAAATCAGATATGAATATGATAAATTTAACTTCAATGCAAGTGGCAAGACTGTAATAGATGAAGGTTATACCAAGTATCTAAAAGCTTATGGAAAGGAAAGACAAGAAAATAAATTACCAGATGTAAAGACTGGAGATAATATTAAGCTAACTTCTAAAAATATATCGGAAAAATTTACAAAAACTCCAAGTCATTATAATGAAGATACACTTTTAAAGGCTATGGAGAATGCAGGGATTGAATCACTGGATAAAGATATAGAGGTGGAGAGAAAAGGCTTAGGAACACCAGCTACAAGAGCAGGAATTATTGAAAATCTTATCCATAAGAATCTCATAAGAAGAGATAAGAAAAATCTACTTGTAACAGAAAAAGGCAATAGGCTTGTATCGATTGTAGAGGATAAGTTTAAATCAGCAGAAACAACATCTGAATGGGAAATGAAACTTGCAAAGATTAGCTCTGGCGAAGTTGATAAAGAAGACTTTTTAAGAGAAATAGAAGATAGTATAAGGGAGCTTGTAGATAGGTACAAGAATAATCTAAATGAATAAGGTAAAAATATTAGAGCTTTTCGGTGGCATAGGTGCTATTAGAAAGGCTTTTATTAATTTAAAGATACCTTATGAAGTAGTTGATTATGTAGAAATAGATAAGGCTTGTGTTAAATCATACAACGCACTTTATGGAGAAGATTATAAGTCAAAATCAGTTGTAGGATATAAAGCTCCTAATGAGAAGATAGACTTAATTATGCATGGAAGTCCTTGCCAAGACTTTTCAAGAATTGGAAAAAAGCAGGGAGGAGCAAAGAATTCAGGAACCAGATCAAGCTTACTATTTGAAACAATTAGAATAATAAAAGAAATGAAAGAAAAACCTAAATGGATAATTTGGGAAAATGTAAAGGGAGTCCTTGATAGAAATATGAAGGACTCCTTTTTTATTTATCTAAAAGAACTAGAAGACCTTGGATATGAAAGCAAGTATGAAATCTTAAATGCAATGGACTTTGGGATACCTCAAAAAAGGGAGAGGATATTTGTTGTTTCATGTCTTGGAGCAAATAACTTTTCTTTTGATAAATTGGAGAGGAAAGAAACAAGAACACTAAGTGAATTTTTAGAAAAGGATGTAAGTGAACTTTACACAATAACTCAACCTTATATGCTGAAATTTTTAAATAAAGGCATAAATAACAGTTTTAGAGGGCGACTCAAAGTGATTAAAGATTTTTCTTATACTATTTCTACAAAACAAATGAGAGTACCTAATTCTGGAATAATAGATATTGGAAATGGTCAGTATAGGTATTTAACAGAAAGAGAATGTTTAAGACTCATGGGTTTTGATGACTGTGATATTGACAAGCTAGAGGAAGTACATCCAAGAAGAAAAAATTGCACCTCAAGCAAGCTATATAAGCAGGCCGGCAATTCTATTGTGGTTGATGTTTTAATGGTTATTATAAAAGAAATTCATAGAATGGAGGTAGGAAATGCAAGTAAATGATTTTAAGAATATACAAGAAGCAATAAAGTATGAAGTTTTACAAGATGAAAAAGAATATTTAAAACTCTTAAAAGTTATAGGCAATAATCAGAAATATGATTTTTCTAGTCAGTTAAGTATATACAACAAAGAACCTGAAGCTAGAGCTTGTGCGACCTTTGATATGTGGAAGAAATATTTTGGTCGAGTTGTTATGAGAGGTCAAAAGGGTATTCCAATTTTAGTTGGAAGTGATGTAAACAAAAAAGTTTCATATATCTTTGATATTAGTCAGACCACATCAATGGATAGGAATATTAATGAGGTTAGCTTATGGCAGTTTGACCACGAAAACCATAATGAGGCTTTAAAAGAAATAATAAATGCTTCTTCATTTGAAGCGAGTGATTCACTTAATGAAAATATATTTTCTTTGAGTCGAATTTATGGAGATGAATATATTAACTTGGCTCTTGCTGATTTGAGAATAGATATAGAGGATAGACTGAGTTTTGAAAAGTTTATGAGAGACTCAATATCTTATGCAGTAGCTAATAGGTTTAATACAGTCTATCCTATGGATACGGAAAATTTAAAAAATAATTTTTCTAGGATTAATACTATTTCTTTAGAACAGATAGGTCTTGTAATATCAAGGGTTAGCGAAGATATTATAGATAGCACAATAGAAAAATCTAAGGAATTAGATCGTGCTAGGCTGCTGACAGAAAGGGCCGATGCCGACTATAATAGAGATATAGAAAATATAAATGAAGATAGAGGAGGTCAAGATGATTTATATAGACGAGATGATAGGTCAAGAAGTAGAGATGGACGAGTTTTCACAGATGGAAGCGACAGAAGAAATAGCAATGAAGATCGAAGAGAAAACCTTGGACATGATGGAGAAGGATCTGGAATTTATGGAGAGATTTCCGAATCCAACATACGCAGTTCTAAGACTGTCTTACCTAGTGGGGAGCGAAGACATGGAGAACTGGAAGAAACTTCAGAAAATGTACGAGGAGAAAACACTTTTGAACCACTTGAAGGAAATTCAGAATCAGGCAGTGGACTTTATCAAGAGAGAGAAAGTCAAGATGATGAAATCACAAGGATTGACAGAGAAGATGAAAAGAGAGAATCCAGAACAATACCAAGGACAGATGAACAACTTGATGGCAACAGTGAAGAAAATGGCAATCAAGGAATACGTGGAAGCTTAGAAAATGAAATAAGTCCAGAAAAGGAAGCTGATGAAGCTTCTTTTTTTGATGGCAAAAACACTGAAAATAGAAAAGATTACTGGATTGTAGAATTTAATGAAAATCACGAATTAGTTCCCGATTATAGTGGGCAGATAGTAACTAAAGACTTAATCAATATCCTAAGACAAAAGGATATTGATATTAAAGACCATAATCAAACTCATGGAGAAAATGAATTTGGAGAAATGACTGATGATTATATCGGATATTTCAAATTCTATTTTGACCACTATGTAGACGGAGAAGTTGTCGAGCATTATAGGGTAGACCTTGGTGATGGCGAAGAAGTAAATGAGCGTGAATTTTCATATTTAGAAGAACAAGTTGAACTAAGTGAGGAAAAATCTTTACAAGAAGAAGCTAAGGAAAATATAGAGCCTAAATTTAAGATAGGTGATCAGGTTAGATATAAAGATAAGGACTTTACTATTACAGATTTTGATGAACTAAGTGGAGGACTTAAAACTGTCACTATCAGAGATAATATGGAATATATGGGAGGTATGATTAGGGGTTCGGAAGTAATTCCATATAGAAACGATTCGTACCTTGAAGAAATCTTTGAAAATCTAAGTCAAACATCAGAAAAACTAGCAGTAAAAGTTGGTAAAGAATTTATTTTAGAAGATGAGAATACCTTTGATGGAATTAACTTGATTGAAACTGGAACAAAAGCAGAAGTTAATGGGGAAGAATTTCCTTTATATAAGGGCGAAACATTTGAAGAAAGTAGAAAGATTGATGACCTTTTAGATAGTGGAAATTATGAGATATACAAGTTATCCGAGTATGAAAATCAATTTGAAAGCCAAGTAGAGCAAGAAAGCTTTTTTGATAACTACAATCCTGAAATTGACCAAATGATGGATAGATACAATGTACCTAGGGAAGCAGCCGAAAATTTATTGAGGGGTAAAGAAGATTTAAAGAATCTAGGCTATGAACCTAATAAGGGAAGGCTAAGTTTTGCTAGAAATTATGACTTGAAAAATCATATCTACTCAGAATACCTAACACCATCAGAAAGACTAGATAAAAACATCAAAGCTATTAAAATGCTAAAAAGACTTGAAAATGAAAATAGGAGTCCAAGAGAGTATGAACAAGCCTATCTTGCTGACTATCTAGGTTGGGGTGGTCTTGCCGATGTCTTTGATGAAGAAAAGGGCGGACAATGGCTTGAAGCAAGAAATATTTTAAAAGAAAATCTAACAAATGGAGAGTATTTGAATGCTAAAGAGTCTACCTTAACATCCTTTTATACACCTAGAGAGGTAATGGATGGAATATATAAGACCATAACAGATATGGGTTTTAAGACTGGAAATATCCTTGAACCATCTGCAGGAGTTGGTAATTTTATTGGCAATATGCCAAGTGAAATACAAGGCTCTAAAGTATATGGAGTAGAAAAAGATAGTCTAAGCGGAAGAATAGCAAGAGAGCTTTATCCTGAAGCCAATATTCAAATTAAAGGCTTTGAAGAAACAAACTTCTCAAACAATTTCTTTGATTTAGTTATAGGAAATGTTCCCTTTGGAGATTTTAAAGTTAACGACCGTGAATATAACAGAAATAACTTTCTGATTCACGATTATTTTTTTGCAAAGTCAATAGATAAGGTTAGGAATGGAGGAATTATTGCCTTTATAACCTCATCTGGAACTATGGATAAAAAAGATGAATCTGTTAGAAAATATATTAATGCAAGATGTGAGTTTTTAGGAGCTATGAGGCTTCCTAATACAACATTTAAAGGACTTGCTGGGACAGAAGTTACTTCAGATATTATTTTCTTAAAGAAGAGAGATTCAGTTATAGAAAGAGATGATGATTGGATTCATTTAGCAACTGATAATAAAGGTTTAACCTACAACAAATACTTTGTAGATAATCCTCAGATGGTATTAGGGGATATGAAAGAAGTATCTGGAAGATTTGGAAATACCATTACTTGTGATGAAAAAGAAGATGAAAAGTTAAAAGATTTAATGGATCTTGCAAGTAAGGAAATATCTTCAAACTCAAAATATGAAGAGGTCGAACTATTGGAAGATGAAGAATTAAGTCTTCCAGCAACAGACGATGTTAAGAATTTTTCTTACACTATCATTGATGAAGAGGTCTACCTAAGAGAAAACTCAGTCTTAATTAAGCAGAATATATCAGATAAAAACAAAGAAAAGATAAAAGATTATCTTGATGTAATGAATGCTTTGAAAGATGTAATAGAAAAACAAAAGGACGATTATTCAGACGCGGAAATAAAAGAGTCACAAGCAAAGTTAAATGAAGTTTATGATAACTTTTCAAAGAAACATGGCTTTATTAACTCCTTATCAAATACTAGAGCCTTAAAGGAAGACTCAAACTTTCCTTTGGTATCATCAATAGAAATACTTGATGATGAGGATAATTTCAAAGCTAAGAGTGATATATTTTCAAAAAGAACAATAACAAAGGCAAAAGTAGTAGACCATGTAGACACTTCCCTTGAAGCCTTAGTCTTATCAGTTTCACAAAAGGGATATGTAGACTTTGAATATATGGAATCTATAACAAGTAAAGATAGGGACACCTTAATTGGTGAGCTTGAGGGCGAAATATTTTTAGACATTAAGGACACAGACCTAATAAATAACAGAATGCCCTTTGAAAACTTTAATAATGACGATCCATTTCATTTTTCATATGTGTCGGCTGATGAGTATCTAAGTGGTAATATTAGAGAAAAAATTGGTTACCTCAATTCATATATCGGAGAAATTGAAAATGTAATAGATTTAGCACCTTCTGAAAAGAAAGACACATTATTAAACGAGCTAGGCAAACTTAAATATCAAAGAGAAAAATTACAAGAAGTTATGCCTGAAGAACTCACTGCTTCTGATATAAATGTAAGGTTAGGAGCAACTTGGATACCTCAAAAAGATATAGAAGACTTTACTTTTAATCTTTTAAAAACACCAGGCTATGATAGGTGGAATATAAATGTTAGGTTCTCACCACATACAAGTGAATGGAATATTGAAGGTAAAAGTGTTGACTCAACTAATGACCTTGCTAACATGACTTATGGTACAAGTAGAGTGAATGCCTATAAGCTAATTGAAAATGCCCTTAATCTAAAAGATACAAAGGTATTTGACCAAGTAATAAATGATGATGGTTCTAAGACTTCTGTATTAAACAAAAAAGAAACTATGCTTGCAAGTCAAAAGCAAGAGCTGATTAAAGAAGAATTTAAGAATTGGATATTTGAAGATCCTGATAGAAGATATAGGCTAGAAAAGATTTATAATGAAAAATTCAATTCAATTAGAAATAGAGAATTTGACGGCTCTAACTTAACTTTTGATGGAATGAATACTGAAATCAGATTACGAGAACATCAGAAAAAGGCCATAGCAAGGACTCTTTATGGTGGAAATACACTACTTGCCCATGTAGTAGGAGCAGGAAAAACTTTTGAAATGGTAGCTTCTGCTATGGAATCTAAAAAGTTAGGACTTGCAAGTAAGTCATTATTTGTAGTTCCTAACCATCTAACCACTCAAATTGGTAGGGAGTTTATGCAATTATATCCGTCAGCGAACATTATGGTGGCCGATAAAAAAGACTTTCAGCCCAAAAATAGAAAAAGATTTATTGGTAGGATTGCAACGGGAGAATATGATGCGGTCATCATAGGACACTCTCAATTTGAAAAAATACCAATGTCTAGGGAATACCAGGTAAGGCATATACAAGACCAAATAGATGATATAGTTTCCTTTATTGATGAGAACAAAAGAAATAGAGGAGAAAATTTCACTGTAAAACAACTGGAAAAGACAAAGAAGAAACTTTTGGTAAGACTTGAAAAACTAAATGATGACTTTAAAAAAGATGATGTAATAACCTTTGAAGAACTAGGAGTAGATAAGTTATTTATAGACGAAGCTCATAATTACAAAAACTTATTCTTGCATACCAAGATGAGAAATGTTGCGGGTATCGGTCAGAGTGAAGCCTTTAAGTCTTCAGATATGTATATGAAATGTAGGTATATGGATGAAATGACAGATGGCAAGGGAGTTGTATTTGCTACTGGTACACCAATATCAAATTCAATGACAGAGCTTTATACCATGCAAAGATACCTTCAATATGACGATTTAAAGGCAAGAGGATTAGAACATTTTGATGCCTGGGCTTCTACTTTTGGTGAAACAGAAAACACTTTTGAATTATCTCCAGAAGGTACTGGATATAGGCAAAAGACAAGATTTTCAAAGTTTTATAACTTGCCAGAACTGATGAGCATGTTTAAAGAAGTAGCAGATATAAAGACTTCAGATATGTTAAATTTGCCAGTACCAGAAGCAAATTTTGAAGTTATTAAAACAAAACCTACTGAGGAACAAAAAGAAATATTAGAAGCTATTTCAGAAAGAGCAGACGCAGTTAGAAATAACCAGGTCGAACCAACAGAAGATAATATGCTAAAGATTACAAATGATGGTAAAAAACTTGCCCTAGACCAAAGATTAATAAATCCACTACTTCCAGATGATCCTAATTCAAAGGTAAATGTATGTGTAAAAAATATCTTTTCGATCTGGGATAAAACAAAAGAAAATTCATCGACCCAATTAGTATTTTCGGATATGTCCACACCAAAAGGAGATGGAGAATTTAATATCTATGATGATATTAGAAATAAGCTAGTGAATATGGGAATACCTAAAGAAGAAATAGCCTTTATCCACGAAGCAGATACAGATAAACGAAAAGATGAATTATTTTCTAAGGTAAGAAGAGGAGAAATAAGAGTATTATTAGGCTCTACTCAAAAAATGGGAGCAGGTACAAATGTACAAAATAAACTAATTGCTTTACACGATTTAGACGTCCCATGGAGACCGTCTGACCTAGAGCAAAGAAGTGGTAGAATTGTTCGTCAGGGCAATGAAAATGATAAGGTAAATATCTTTAGATATGTAACAGAAAATACTTTTGATGCCTA
>NZ_GG666304.1:0-15607 GCF_000159095.1 Anaerococcus tetradius ATCC 35098
AGGGTGTTAATGATGAAAAAGCACTTGAAGAAGTCTATGTTTTATATATGAACAATGACACAACAGGTCTACTAAGTGATGACTTTGACTATATGATAGATGATATGAAAGAACAAGGTAAGATTGTTGAAAATACCAATGAACTTGAAAAAAAAGACGACCTCATAAATCTCGTGGGTAATATAGCAGGTCAAGTAGAAAATCTTGAAAGAGAAAATGCAAATGGAGAAAAATTTAAAGTAAGTAACTTTTCAATTGTTTCGAAAGATGACGATGGAAATAAAATTTATACCAATTGTTCAGCCTATGGAGATAAGGCAAAAGATTTAGAGAGTTTAAAACAAGGAGATTTTGTTAAAATATTTGGTCAAGTAAAAACAAGCATTGATAACAACGGAAAGGAACATAAAAATGTTCGTATTTTGTATTCTAAGCTCTTAAAAGCAAAAGAACAAGTAAAGAGTCAAGACAAGGATAAAAAGTCCATATTAGGGCAAATAAAAAGCTTTAAGACAGATGACAAAACTAAGTCAACTAAGAAAGACCATAGCAAAGGTGCAGAGAGGTAAATATCGGCAGTCTTCGGACTGCCTTTATTTTTTTGTCATGTTGAAACAGATTGTATAATGACGTTATAAAATTTTGGTAGGTTTGATACACAAAAGTTAGCTGTAATTGAATCAATATAGGATTATAATAATATTGATAGAGTATTTGGTGTATTTAATAAGACAATCAAAACCTCAAAAAGTATACTTATGTTCTGGAATTGTATATAATGGATTTAATATAGATGGACTTAATTGTTATAAAGATTTCACAATGACTAGATTAAGTTATTAATTGATAGAAGGAGAACTATGAAAAAGTCAGATTTAAATTTGATTTCACATTTAATATTACAAGTCATTTTATTTATACCGATAATTCCTTTTTTTAAGTATCATCAACAAATAGATATCGGAATTTTTATAATTATTTTACTAGGTATTGTAAACTTTATATCTTATATTATAACAGTGCTAAACTATAATAATAGTTTTATTTTAAAACATAGCACTTTAATTATTGCATTTATTATTTTTATATGTATGGAAGATTCAATATTAATTAAGTTGCAAATAGGCAAACATATAGAATTATTCATTTACAGTTTATTGTTACTTGAAAACTTAGACTTAATATTTTCGATAAAAAAAATTAGTTTTATAAGAATTTTATTAATAATTATTATCGTTGTATCAGCGGTAATAGTGAATTATAATTATTATTTTTCTGATTTATTATATAAATATATAGTAATCATGTTATTTATGAGTCCTTGCATAGCATATTTATTATATAAAAATATACGAAAATATCATTTTAATGAGATGATTTTTTTACAAATTTGCTTCTTATCTTCTTTTTTAATTTTTATAAAGATTAATAGTATAGAAGGTGTATCAGTTAGCGAATATTTGCTTTTGTCATTAATATCAATGGAATTGGTATTGATATATCGAATTATTAGCACAGATATTAAAAAAAGAATATTGTTATTTAGTAATGCAATGAAAAAATTGTTTTTTAGCTATTTTATATTATTTGTTATGCTACTTTTAATAGGCATACCTATAGAGTTAGCAATTTTATTATATTTGTATTATTTTATATTCATATCAGAATTACTATGTTATAGAAAATATAAAAAATATCAGCGAATTACTTTCGATGAAATAATGGATAATTATTATTATGATGAAAATAGGAATATGGAGCTTGAGAGGCTTAATATTTTAAGAATTCAAACTTTTCTACATGATGACATACTTCAAATAATAATTGCTATTCGTAGATGGATTGAAGATAATTTGTCAGGTTCAGGTAAAAAATATATAATACAAAATCTTGATAAATTAAATGATTTAATTCGTCATGAAATAGATTTATTTAATCCAAAACTAAGAGATTATAAATCACTATATGATGCGTATAACAGGCTTATCAAAGATTTAGAGGACATGTATTTGAGTAGAGAAATTTTCATTGAATTTGAATGTGATAAAAGTATTGAATTACCAGCTCCTTATGATGAATTAATATATAAATGTATGAATGAATTATTAATAAATGCATTTAAGCATTCTAAGGGATACAACACGAATATCGTTTTAAAAGTTGAAAAGAGCATGGTTTATTTAACTATAACAAATGTTGGTGACTATGTTGACGATGAAAATAAAATAAAAGATGGGAATATTGGATTGAATATATTACGATTTAACTTGAAAGATTATAGTGGGGATCTTGAATATAAGATATTCAAGAATAATGAAGAATTTGAGGAATCATATGTACAATTTAAAATAAATATTCCTTTAGACAGGAGTGTAATAAATGAGAATTTTGTTAATAGAAGATCATAAAATGGTTGCAACTTCTTTAAAAATGAGCTTAGAGACGGACGAATCTATTTCTGTAGATATAGTAAATGATGTTAAAAACCTAAGTATAAATGAATCCGTCCTTAACTATGATTTGTTACTAATAGATATTAATTTAACAGGTATTGAAGGAACAGTAAATGGTTTGGACTTAGCTGAAAAATTAATAGAAAAGTATAGAGATATTAAAATTGTTATTTTAACAGCATATAAATTAGATTTTTATATAAAAAGGGCAAAGAAAATAGGGTGTAGAGGTTTTATTTCCAAAGAAGAAGAAACAAATAAACTAATTCGGAATATAAAAAATATTGTAGAAAAGGATAAGATAATATTTCCAGAAGAAAACCGTATGTTAGAACCGTTGACAAAATGTGAATTAAAAATAGTGAGATTATATTCGGAAGGTATGTCTAGGAAAGAGTTAGCTAAAGAACTAAATACAAATGTAAGAAGTCTAGCAGTATCTTTATCAAGAATTTATCAAAAGTTAGGTGTTAGAAATTACCAAGAAATGATAGATAAAGTCAGAGAACTAGGATATGTTGATTCATTTTAGAGACAAGCATTAGAATTTTGTAATTCTAGTGCTTTTTTTATTCACAAAAGTTAGCTGAAATAAAAATTTAAATGATATAAGCTTAATAAGAGAATATTTAATGAATTAAAGTTTAAAAAATAGAAAAATTAGAGGAGATAAAAAATGAATTATTCTAGTAAAATTAAAAATGATAAAAATGGAAGAGGTATTACTCCATTTAATGTTTGCAAACTTATGTGTGTGCACACTTGTAGGTATAGTTGTACTGCTAAAAATGCAGCAAAACATCCAAGATTTGGACGTAAGAGCTTAAGTAATAAAAATGACAAATAATACTTTATATAAAGTAGGAAAAGAATTTGATATTTGGAAAGATGGCGTAGCCCAGACATTAACTTTTATTGTAACTGAAGATTGTAATCTGAGATGTAGTTATTGTTATATTACACATAAATCGTCAAATAAGAAAATGTCATTTGATGTAGCTAAGAAATTTATTGATTATGTACTATCAGAAGAAATAATAAGACCCAAAGGAGTTATATTAGATTTTATAGGTGGAGAGCCACTACTTGAAATAAAACTAATTAATCAAATATGTGATTATTTTAAATTAAAAACATATCTATTAAATGATGAATGGTATTGGGATTATAGGATTAATATAACGACAAATGGGATTAATTATGCTAGTAAAGAAGTACAAGATTTTATAAAGAAAAATCAAGGAAAACTTGAAATAGCAATTACATTAGACGGGACTAAAGAAAAGCATGATATGCATAGAATTTTTCCGAATGGAAAAGGCTCTTATGATGAAATAATAAAAAATATAGAATTGTACAAAAATCAATTTCAAGCATCTACCAAAGTTACTTTTTCAAGTAAAGATTTAAAATATTTAAAAGATAGCATAATCCATTTATGGGAATTAGGAATATCTGATGTAGCAGCAAATGTAGTATTTGAAGATGTTTGGCAAAATGGAGATGAAAAAATTTTTGAAGACCAGTTAATTGAATTGGCAGACTATATCCTGGAAAATAGACTATTTGATAAATATTCTTGTACTTTATTTGATGAATCTATAGGTTTTCCAAATAGTAAAGAAATATTAGAAACAGCTTCATGTGGTGCTGGAAAGATGATAGCAGTTGGTCCTGATGGATCATTGTATCCATGTATGAGATATAAAGATTATTCACTTAACAATAAAAAAGAAGTTGTAATAGGTGATGTAGAGAATGGTATAGATTTTGATAAAATAAGACCATATTATCTAATAAATACGAAACTTCAATCTGATGACGAGTGTCTTAACTGTAGAATTGCAAGTGGATGTACTTCATGTTTTGGTCATAATTATGACTCTGCAGATAGTAATACAAATTTTCAAAAGGCAAAGTATATTTGTAAAATGCATAAAGCAAGAGTCAGAGCAAATAATTACTATTTTGCTAAGATATATAATAGGTATGGAATTGAAAAAGAAATTAATAATGAAGGAAGAGGTAAACTTTATTTTTTGTTATCTAATTCACCTGTAAGAACTTGTGCTAGTAGTGATAATAGAAGTGGATCTACTATTATGTCTAATGAAACAATAATGCAAGGATTAGAATATGCTAGAAATAATTTTCTAAGACCAGTATTCATACATAGTAATTATGGAATCAATTTAAATTTCAAAGAGATAGACTTAAAAGGACATAATATTTTTCACTATTGCTCAATAAGAAATCAAGATAGCATAAGAAAAATAACTAATAATTATATCCTTACAATTGAATATCCTAATGACGAAGAGTTTGTAAGAAATATGAAATTAGAAGAAAATATAATATTAAATATATCGTCTGAATATTTAAGTGATATGGAGAATTTTGTAACAAAATTATTCAATAAGACTAACAGGATTAATCTAAATATATTAGACATTGATAAACAATTTAATTATATCCTATATGAAAAACAACTAAAGAATATTTCTGATTATATTTATTACGAATATGTGAATAAAGGAATAATTAAAGAACTAAATGTAATAACTGATGAATTGTTTATGAAAGAAAAAGAATTATGTGATAGTGGATTGAATTCTTATACCCTTGGAAGCAACGAAAAGTTTTATGTTTGTCCAGGATTTTATTTTAAGTTTCCTTTGGATTATATCGGAAGCTTAAAAGATGGAATAAAAGAGAAATACAATAGACATTTATACTCAGAAGAATATTCTCCACTTTGCAATAAATGCAGTATCTGTCATTGTAATTCTTGTAGTTTCGAGAATTATATAAATACAAATGAAGTTAATATACCAGCTAAAAGTTCATGTGTAAAATCTAGTGTAGAATATAGAGTATCTTATAAATTACAGAAAAAATTATCAGAGTTAATGGACTTTGATAGACATATAAAACCATTAAATTATTTAGATCCATTTATTGATGTTTTAGAAAAAAATCCTGTAAATGGAATTTTAAATAAAAAATACTTGGAGGATAACTAAGTTGAAAGAAGTTGGAACATTAACACAGGAAGAATGTAGTCATATAGAAGAGCTTCTTGAAAAGAAAATAGCTTTAGAAAACCTGTTGAAAATTTTATCTGAACGTCAAAAAATTTATAAAAAAGTAAATAGAGATTATAAGAATATAGTAGAAGAATATGAGAAATGGTGGAGAGATACATCCGAAAAATATATGTGGGAAAGTACTGAAAATTCTTTTTGGTCAATTGATTTTAAATCTAGAAAAGTATATTTAGTAGATGAATAATATGTATAATTGGCGTGAACATAAAATAATAATTGACAAATTTATATTATCTCAGAAAAAGAAAATTATATATTTAATAATAGTCATACTATTAGGAATAATTGCAAGTATGGCGATTCCTTATGTATTTGGAAAAATTATTGATTTAATAGTAATAAAAGATTTGCAATTAGTATTAAGGTTTATTCTTATAAGTCTATTTTTAAATATATTTCAAAGCTTAAGCAGTATTTTGGAAGAATGGATAGGCAATATATTATCTGTAGATTGTTCAAATAATATAAAAGAAGCGATGTTCTCTAAAATATTAGACACGAGATATGAATTTTTAAATTCGTATGGTGAAGGGGAACTTGTAAGCAGAATAGAAAATACAGGTGATAAAATAGTCGGTTTCTATATAGAATTATTTTCAAGCATTGTAATGATTTTGTTTAGCATCATTATATCTGCTTACATTATGATTAGGATATCATTAAAATTATTTATAGTAGCGATTATATTACTTCCATTGACTTACGGAATTAACTACATATTTAAAAGTACTATTATTAGTAAACAAAGAGACTATATTGCAAATTTAGATGCATATTCTGATTATCTAATAGATACAATTTCAAATTTAACTGGAATAAAACTAAATAATTTACAAAAAACATTTAAAGGAAACTATAAAAATAGGCTTCAGGATTTAAAAAGAGTATCTATGTCGAATTTGAAAATAAACATGACTGTAACAAGTTTACAAGATTTAATAACTATTATTTTAAGTTCTTTAATATTATTCATTTCAGCAAAATTAATAATATTAGGAAATTTGACATTGGGAAATATAGTTGCTTTTAGTAGTTATATGGAAAAGTTACATTCGTCAATTAAAAACATTGGTGATTTAAACTTATCTTTTAATGAAGTTATTGTAGATTTAGAAAGATATAGGAAAATTATGGATCATGGCAGTGAAAAGAAAACTGATGGAAAGAAATTATCAAAAGTAACTAGTCTTAAATTTAAAAATGTTTCGTTCAAATATGATGATAAATACGTATTGAAAGATTTTTCATTCGAAATATCGAAACCTGGTTTATATGCGATAGTTGGAGAAAATGGATCGGGAAAAACAACAGTATTTAATCTAATAAGTAAACTTTATACTGATTACGAAGGAGAAATTTTGATAAATGGTAATGAGATAAGCGACTATAAAGATAAAGATTTAAGAAATGAAGTTTTGTTTATAGAGAGTAAACCATTTATATTACGTGATAATTTAACTTCTAATATTACATTATTAGAGAAAAAGAAGGTAGATGATCCGCATTTAGAAAAAATAATAAAAAACTTAGACTTAGGGAAAGTTAGAAAACTTAATAGATCAAATATAAAAGATACACTGTCTAAAGGAGAGCAACAAAAAATACAAGTAGCGAGACTGTTGATTAGCAAACAATCTTTGATTTTATTAGATGAAGTTTTATCTGGATTAGATAAAGAAATGAAGGAAAAAGTAATTTCTAAAATAAAAGAAAGAAGTAGGAATAATATTCTAATAATAATTTCACATGAATATGAAATACAAAGGATATGTGATGGAATATTTCTAATGCCTGATAAAAATATTTCAATAAAAAAGTATTCACAAAAGTTAGCTGAAATAAATTTATAAATATTATATAGTTAAAATAGAAATAAGATAGAAGTAGTAATAGCAAAGTAAAGGAGATTTAACATGAAAGAAAAAAATACTACTAAGATTAAGCTTTTTTGCTAGCAATTTGCATGGTTATTTTACCCATAATGATATATTTGCATCTGATGGTTAGAATAAAAGCTAATGAAATGGGAAGGTTTACGTATGAATTTTGAAAAAATTGTAATTAGTCTATTGCCCATAGCAGAACTGTTTTTGTCTTTTTATTATGAGCATATAGCAAATGGGAATATCAGTAAATATAGTGGTTTTAGAACAGCATTAAGTACAAAATCAAAAGAAAACTGGAAATATGCGCATAAGTATGCAGCTAAGTATTTGCGATTAAATGCGATATCTTTTATATTGCTAGATGTAATAATAGTGTTTAGTAATTATCTAAATGTTAAGACTATGACAATTGTAGTTATATTACAAATGTTATTTTATATCATTATTGGATATAGAGTTAATAAGGATTTGTTGAAAAAAGAAAATGGTTAAAATCTATTAAAAATTTAAAGGAGGTAAATTTATGTATATTGAAAATGAAAAAAACAGACCAGTAATACAATCTGACGGTATTGAACCTAGGGGTGTAGTAATAACGCCCGTAACAGTAGCTATTAATGCCAATTTTGGTATTAATGCAAATGCTTACATGAATGTAAATGCAATTACAAATGCTAATGCTAATGTGATAGCGAATGCAAATGGTGGTTTCAACTGCAATTTAACTACTAAAGGGTTTTAAAATGTGAATTTTATTTAGTAATAACCTTATGATTATAAATTTCTAGTATCTAAGAAAATAAACGTGTTTATTGTGGGAGTAATTTATGAATAGCTTAAGAAAACATTATTATTTAATGGGAAAATTAACTGGACCAGTAATGGTTTCTTTAGATGTGACAAATAATTGTAATTTTTCTTGTCTCCATTGTTTTAATAACAGCGGTAGCAAAGTTAGAGTGGATACTGATTGTACAGATGAAGAGATGATGTTTTTAGTAAGTCAAATTATTATGTTAAATCCACATACTGTATGTTTGTGTGGAGGTGAAACTCTTTGTAGGGGAAATTTGCTACAGATAATAAATTCTCTGACTAATAAAAATATTTGTGTAAGTATGGTATCAAATGGTTATCTTATTGACGAAGATATGGCGAAAAAGCTTATAGAAAATGGAATTAAACAAGTACAAATAAGTTTAGATGGGATAGACGCTTTTCAACATGATAATTTTAGGGGGAAAAAGGGAGCGTTTAACCACGCAATAAATGCAATTAAAGAACTTAAAAGAAATAATATTGAAACTTTAGCTGTATCATTCGTTCCAAATAAACTGAATTATAGATATATTGAAGAATTTATTGACTTATGTGTAAATTTAGGTGTTGATTTAATTAGAATGATGCCGTTCATTCCGTCCGGAAGAGGGAAGCATATAGGCAATAATTTAATACTCACTGATAAGGAATACTTTGTTTTTCATAGACACCTTATTAGAAAAAGAATTAGTGTTATAGAAAAAATACGTATTGAATGGGGCGATCCATTAGATCATATGAGGAGAATGCCTATAAATGCTGATAATGGGTTAAATACTTATAGTGTTGAAATTAAGTCAAATGGTGACTTGACTCCAACTACATATTTACCAATTGTTGCAGGAAATTTATTTTTAAAGTCTGCAAGAGAATACTGGGATGAGGGTTATAATTTTGTGTGGAAAAATAAAGAATTAGTAGAAAATGTTAATAAGTTACAGACTATTTATGATTTCGAAGTTTTTGAGCCAGAACCATTTGGAGATACTAAAATTTATATAGAATTATAAATGTTTGGTATTATGGGGGAGATTTATGAAATACGAGATTGATTTTAACGGTATCAAAATAAGAGATGAACTAGAAAATAATATATCTTTATTTGTAAAAGAAAATAATCAGATACTATATTTAAATAGTTTTATAAATGAAATATTGAAAAATAGCAAAAGTGGAATAAATGACACAAAAGAAATTTTTGATATTATTTCAAGTCAAAATAGCGAAGTGATTGATTTAGAAACAGTAGAATTATCTATATATCAGCTAGAAGCTTTTAATGTTTGTAAAATTATTGAAAATGATATTGATATTGTTGGTGATGGAATAACCGTTGGTGGAGAACACTCTTATAGAGAAATATCTAAATTTATTATAGATAATTATAACAATAAATTCTCTTTTATACCTTATGGAAATAAAGATTATTATAATTTGTTTTATGTAAGAGAGCGACAATTCAATAATTATGAATTTAATTTTATAAAATACAAAAATAATAAGATAGTAGCTATAGTAGTTATAGGAATTCCTCCTAGTGGGAGTAGATGTAGTGTTCTTCAGCTAAACGCTTTTATCACAAGTGCTAATAATAAGCAAGAAACTATATGTTTATCTCAAGAGCTATTGGAGTATATTAAAAATGAATATGTGGATGATTATAACAAGTTAAGAATATATACAAATGATTTAATTAATACTTCAGGAGCTAGACTTCTAATAGAAGAAAATAATTTTAAGTTAGTAGCTGAATTAGAAGGTGAAATAGATAAGATATACGATGTAAAAATGTATGATATGATGATTTAATGATTTATCCGAATCATATAAGGAGGGAAAAATGTTCAATTCAGTGGATAAGTGTGCGTATATATTAAGAGATATACTTGACAGGTCTAATTATATTATGATTATAAAACAGTTAAGAGGAGTCTATGATGCTGAAAATCCATGGTATAATTATGATGAAATGAAAAATTTAATTATAAAAATAAATCCACCAAATCGTATTATTTTTGATTTGTTCTATTTAGGACTTGAAGTTGAATATGAATCATTAATCCAAAGTATTACCTTTAATGAAATAAATATTCTTATGTCTTCAGGCATAATTGAAAAGAATGGGGATAAGGTTAAAACTAATGGGGTGGTTATATTAACTTATCAAGGTTTATATATAACAACGGAGATAAATTCTTGGTATAAAAATTGCAAAAATAAACTTACAGATACTTATATAGGCCCAGATAGCTTGTATTTAGCTGAAAATATTAAATTCGATAAAGACGCAATAGTTTTAGATTTATGTAGTGGAACAGGAATACAAGGTATGATTGCAGCAAAGTCTGCAAAAAAAGTAATTTCAATAGAGATAAATCCAAAAGCCGTTAATATTTGCAGATTAAATATATTTTTAAATAAATTGGATAAAATAATTGAATTAAGAAAAGGTAACTTATATAATTGCCTTAACAGTAATGAGAAATTTGATTATATTTATGCAAACCCACCATTTATACCAATGGCAAAGTATATTGAATATCCTATTTGTGGCGATGGAGGAGAAGACGGAACTGTGATTTTAAAAAAGATTACAGAGGGATTAAACGAGTATCTAAAGGATAATGGAGAGGCCATAATCTTTTGCGAATGTTTAGGAAATGACAACAATCCTTTATTTAATGAATATTTAAAAAAGTTAAATAATAATGAAATATTAGCAATATAC
This sequence comes from Anaerococcus tetradius ATCC 35098, assembly GCF_000159095.1. GTDB lineage: Bacteria > Bacillota > Clostridia > Tissierellales > Peptoniphilaceae > Anaerococcus > Anaerococcus tetradius. The sequence continues at coordinate 10,994 of NZ_GG666304.1, forward strand.
AGGAATAGAATAACCACTGGTTCTCAAATTTATAGAGTATCTAAGTTACTAAAGCTATACGATGATGCTTTTAATGAGGATAATTTTAAATCTTATATGAAAAAAATATATAATGAACTTAATTGTAATTTTCTATATTCTGTTATATACAAAATAAAAAAATCTGATAAAACAAGTTTTGATATATTAAGTTTTATACATCCATGGACTCCAAATAGCAAAGCTATTTCTAATAACATAAAAGTAAAGTCTGACAATAGAAAGTTCAAAGTTGAAGTTGATGACTTAGTAGTAGGTTGTGTAGATAATGAAGCAAAAAAGTTTATAGAGTTATTGAATAAGGGAAAAACTATTCAAGAAAGTGCAGAAATTATGTTTGATGAATATGGTACAAAATATGAATCTGTTGATAACTTAGAAAATGAATTATTATTAAATGCATTTAAACTTGAAACTTTAGGAATAATAAGAAGATTATAGAAAATATATTAGATTGAAACTTCTATTCGATTAATTAACTAACTACCTAAGATTAACTTCAGTAGGAGGAGGTGCTTTTGATTTCATATAATGAACTACTTACTTTTAATAGATTCAAAGTTTTTGAGTATAACAATAAAAATTATATATTTGATATTGATAGTCCAAAGATGTTTACAGTTGATAATACACTATTATCAATAATAAAAAAAGGATCTATCACAAAAAAAGAATTTCTAGAAAAAAGTGTAAGTATATATGGTGAAGAATACTCAAAAAAAATAATAGATTACTTAAAAAATATCGGTTTTATTAATTATAAAGAAAATGAGCCTAATCAATATGAAATAAATTCAGTTACTTTTTTCATGACTAATAAGTGTAATTTAAAATGTAAATACTGTTACATTAATCAAGATGACGTTTCGACTAATAAAGAGATGGATGAGATAACCTCAAAAAAATGCATTGATTATTTGCTTAAAATATCTAAAAAAGAATTTTTAGTAATAAATTTTTTTGGAGGAGAGCCACTTTTGAATTTTGATGTAATAAAGAGTACAATAGACTATTGCCATCGTCTAGATAGAAAGTTTGTTTTTTCAGTAACTACAAATGGTACTTTATTAGATGCAAAGACAATGGATTTTTTTTTGAAAAATGATGTTGTTATAAATATTAGTATTGATGGTAACAATATTATAAATGATTCAAATAGAATTTATACAAATGGACAAGGCTCACACTCAAAAATTCTTGAAAGTGTTTTAAAATTAAGGAACGAAACTAATTTAAGGGCTATGTCAACTATTACTGATCAAAATCTTGATTTGGTATCTCTATTTAAATATCTTGATAATCTAAATTTCTATGAAGTTAATATGTCACCAGCGTACAATGTTTTAGTAGGAGATAAATTTGATTTATATATTAACAACTATATAGAACTAATAAGATATGCGAGAAAATTGTTAAAAGAGAAAGAGTATTTAAAGCTTAAAAAAATTAATTTAGTTATGGATATATTAAATCAAATTCATTGGTGTATTAAAAGCTATTATGGATGTAGCGCAGGAATTACAGAGTTAACATTTGATGGAAATGGTGATATTTATCCTTGTCATGCATTCGTAGATAATAAAAGATTCAAATTTGGAAATATCAATTCCATACCAGAAAAAATGTTAGAAAATAGATTAAACTATATTCAGAATTTAAAAATTGATTTTTTTAATGGAAAATACAAATGTTCTAATTGTTGGATTAAACATTTTTGTTCTGGGGGGTGTATTTTTTTAAATTTAAACGAAAATAATAGTATTTATAAAACCGTTCCAAGGCATTGTAAAATGAAGAGAAGCATATATGAGAATTTGATTTTATTTTATTTAAATTTAAATCAAGAACAAATTAATGAACTATTTATAAAAACGATGGAGTGTTAGATGGTACTAAGAATATACATGATATGAGAAGGATAAGAAAAAATGGAAGTGGGACATTTGATGAAATAATATCGAAGCTTCATTTATTAAAAAAATACGAAAAAAAGTTAAATGTAGTTATACGAGTAAATATTGATAAAATAAACTATAAAGAGGTTCCTAAATTATTGGAATACTTAAAAAAAGAAGAACTAGACTCTTTTTCTATTGATTTTGGAGTGGTAAGAGGTAGTACAGAATCATGTAACGATTATGAAGATAATTGCATATCGGATAGTAATTTAGGACAAGTTATGTCTGAATTGTGGGATTTAAACTCTGAAGTTGAGAGTAATATATTAACTTATCCTATGAGAAAATGGACATATTGTGGTTTAGATTGCGATAATAATTTTATAATAGATCCTACTGGAAATGTGTATAAATGCTGGGAACATGTAGGAAATGAAAAGCATTTAATGGGTGCTATTTCAGAGAATGGAGATATAACTGGATTAAATCCTAAGTTTTATAAATGGATGACTCAGTCCCCGGTTGATAGTGATTTTTGTGGAAATTGTGTTTATTTACCAGCTTGTGGAGGAGGCTGTCGATCCATTAGTTTTGATAAAAATGTAGATTTCGATTCATCTCAGTGCTTTAAGATTAAAGGTGTGTTAGAAGAGGAAATCAAATTATTTTTTAAAGATAAAATTTGAAAATTATGTGCATTAGAAGGAGGGGAATGACATTATAAGAATTAAGAAAATTAATAACAACTTGATATATGGAATTAAGGAAGTTTTTAATATTTCTAAGTCATATGTTTTTCTTATTATATTATCAGGATTATTATCAGGTGGCATGAAAATTCTAAATGTTTATTTTGTAAAACTCATTGTAGATAGTATAGAAAAAATTAAGGTAAAAGAGTTTGTATTTTTAATATTAGTATTTGTTAGTATTATCATTATAGTTAACATATTGAACGCAATTATATCTAGTATTGTTTTACCAAAAATAAATAATAAAATTGAATTGGGATTGAAGAAAAAAATGTATAACATATATTTTAATATAGATGATATATATGAACCTTATAAATATGACCAATATTTTTTCTCTTTAAAAAATATTGGTGTATTACCAGAGGTTACAAGTCAGATAGGTATATTGGTGAATAGTTTCTTTAGCATTGTTGGGTTATTATATATTTTTTCAGTATATGAGTTTTCAATGGTGTTTTACATGTTTATAGGTGTGATTATATCCTTCATAGCAATAGTTATAAAAAATAAAATTAATTATAATATAACTGTTAAAAATATACCAAATGAAAGAAAAATAGATTATATAAACAGGCTATTCTATGTACCTGATTATTCAAAAGAAGTTAAAACTACAAATGGAGATATTTTCTTTTCTTATTTAAAAAGTGCATATGATAATTTTATATCTGAATATCTAAAAAAAGCCAAAAAAATTGCTTTTTTGGATTTTTTTTCGAAAGCATTAACATCTTTAACTATCGTAATGGTTTTGTTTTTTTTAGGATTTAAAGTTCTTAATGGTGTTTTTACATTTGGAACATTTACTATGTTATTTACTGGTGCACAACAAATACTTTCTGATTTAAATAATCTCTTCTCTAGTTTTCCGCAGATATATTCATTATCACTCAAAGTTGGTAAAATAAGAGAATTTACTGATGTGGGTAACCATAATGAAGTTAAAAAAAGCGATTTAACTAAAATTAAAAAAATAGAATTGAGAAACGTAAGTTACACATATGATAACAAAAAAAATATCTTAAATAATGTGAATTTAGAAATAAATAAAAAAGACGGAGTAATAGCACTTATTGGAGGTAATGGATCTGGTAAAAGTACTGCTATAAATTTAATGTTGGGAATTCTAAAACCATCATGTGGAGAAGTTTTGATAAATGGAATGAACATTGATAATTTTAACATAAATACATATTACGATAAAATTTCTATAGTATTTCAAGAATTCTATGTTTTTTCATTTTCAGTTTATGAAAATATAAGTGGGACAAGTATTATTAATACTAAAAATGAAAATAAGGCAATTGAAGCTTTAAAAAAAGTTGGTCTGTATGAAAAAGTTAAACAATTTGAAAGAGGAATTCATACAGTTATATCGGAAGAATTTGAGAAACAAGATGGTGGATTTTCTAAAGGTGAAATGCAAAAGTTATCACTAGCTAGAGCTATATATAAGGACGGGGATATATTTATTTTAGATGAGGCGGATAGTTTCTCTGACGAGCAGTATAAATCTAAGCTGTCTAAAATAATAAAAGAATTACGATATAAAAAGATAATATTTATAGTGACACACAATAGAGAAATGTTGTCTATAGCAGATAAGACGTACCAATTAAATGAATCAAAAATATCATTAAATAATCAAAATATTTAATGGATTGTGGTTATTTTGATTATTCCTATGACTTTAGTAAATGCAATCACTAAAATAATATTTGTTGTGAGACTTTATGAAAACCTGATAAAATAACTTCTTTATTGATTGAATTTAACATTTGGAATACTTAATTTATAATTAATAGCAAAATGATCTTTGAAAGGGTTATAAGTTTAATTACTTATAGCCTATGATCTCTCCACTTCCTTTCCATAATAATTTTCATAGTTTTTCCTATATTGAACAAGGTCAGAAAATTGTT
>NZ_GG666304.1:15657-27479 GCF_000159095.1 Anaerococcus tetradius ATCC 35098
CTTTATTTAAAGAATACTTTTGCATAAAGGTGTTCTTTTTTTCTTGCAATTTATCGAGGTTTGATAGTATTTCTTTTGTATTTGGAAGCTTTTTATAGTTTTCTAAAATTTCTTTAGCAGCTATTTTGTATACGGAAAGCTCACTATAATATTCTTCTGCAAATTACTTGTCTTCAGGATTTTTCTTATGGTATTTATAGATCTCATGACATTTATTTATAATATTTAAATTTTTTCATATCTTGTTACAGATTTTTTTATTTCGGTTTATACATCAAAATAAGAACAAAAATATCAAGCTAACTAAGATAAAGACATGCTTGACATGAGATTGAAGTAAAGAGCAATTTCTAAAATAAAAGGCAAAATTTAAAATAGTATTATAGTAATAATTTTTTATGAACAAGGAATTCAAAGAGTAAGTGACGAAGTATTTTCAATGACTAAAAATTATATAGTAAAGATAATAATTAAATAATATTCACAAAAGTTAGCTGAAATAAATTTCTAACTACTATAAAATTAAACTAGAAATAAGGCATTAAAAGCGTTAGTAGCATAAATGAGATATGTAATGAAAGAAAAATTAAAAAAAATATTTTTGGGGTTAATTTTTGTATTGGCTATTTGTGTACTTATCTTACCTAATAATAATGTAGCAGCATCCGATGGAGAAAATTTGAGCTATAGTGATATTGAAAGAATAGGAGATGAAGTTCAGAAATACATCATTGTAGATAATGATAGTTTATATTTTGATTATCAAAGTGCACAAAATAATAACGAAAGTCCAGAAGTTATAGAACAAGGCTTATTGTTAGAATCAGTAAGTTCAAATTATTCAGAATTTAATACAGAAGGTTATAGTACTCGCTCAATAGGTTTACCAATATGGGGAAATTATTGTGGACCAGGTTATGGCGGAAAGGATTCAGATGAACCAGTTACTGATGTACTAGATGAAGGTTGTAGAAGACACGATCAATGCTACAAGTGGTCTCTAACTCTTAGAAAGAATTGTAAATGTAATAAAGACTTAGTAGATTATATTGATACACATAAAAGCGAAATGTCAGGAACAATGGCTAAAGTTGCTTGGGCAATCAGAACATACTTCAATACAGTAGGTCAAGTAGGATGCTAAAAAATATAGAAAAATACACATTTGTACTCGGCATAATAATATTTGTTATTTCATATATTCTTCCTGTAGATTTATTAAATAAATTTACAGAATTGAAACCTTTAGGTATAAGTACGATTTTTATATGTCCTATACTTGGAATAATTGGTTTGATATCATCCATAAAAAGAAAATCTATATTATTTGCTTTTTTGAACTTGTTATTGCTATTATCTTTCCCAATTACTATGTTCATTGGAAATATACTTTTTAAGTAGTTGGTATAGAAGTGAAAAGTAAAAATATAATCAAAGGCATATATCTTCTAGTTCTTATTTTTGTAATATTTAAATTGTTTAATTTAAATATTAGTAATTATGAACAAATTTATGAGTTATCTAATTATGAAATAAATAAAAGGCAGTTGAATCAAATAGATTGGAAGGATATAGGCAAAAAAGATGGCATATATCTATTAACATCAAAAGATTGTCCATATTGCTTACATTATATAAGCAATGGAATAGAGCTAGTAAAAAAAGAAAGTGAAAGATATGATTTATTTAAGAATGTTGTAGATTTAGACATAGGTGAATATTTTAACAATGCTGAGTTTAATAGGACCTTAGATTATTATGGGATCAATACCATACCATGTATATTGGAGATTAGAGATAATGAAATAAGACTTATAGAATTTGAGGACATTCAAAAATATTAATTAAAGGCATATATAATTAGGAACGATTAACAAATATTTATATAGCTTGGCACATATACATAATTTTAAAAAAACAGAAGAAAAATTTTATTAAAAGTAAAATTGATAGATGAAAAAGGGAAGTATTCACAAAAGTTAGCTGATTAAATTTTGAAATTCTTATACAATTATTATGATAAAAAGTCTAATGTGAATTTGTAAAAAGTAGATGGATTTATAGTAATGATAATAAGTAGACATTATGAGACTAAACACTAGACTGTTATAAATGAACATTTAAGGAGAAATTAAATTGATGAATAGTATTTTAAGCATAAAAGATTTAGAAAAGTATTATGAAGATTCACCTGTATTGAAATCTATTAACATAAATATAAATGAAGGCGAAATATATGGATTATTAGGTAGAAATGGTGCGGGGAAAACTACTATAATGAAGATTATATTAGGATTAACTAAACCAACTAAAGGGAAAGTTATCTTGCTTGGTTCTGATACTAGCACTGATAAAGGAAAAGAAGTATTAAAGAACGTTGGTTGTATTATAGAAAGCCCTGGTTTTTATAGTAATTTGACGGCAACAGAAAATTTAATGATATTTGCAAAATTAAGAGGCGACTCTGAAAACTCAGTAAAAGAAGCTTTAAAGTTAGTGAATCTTCCATATAATGACAAAAAGCTTTTTGGCAAGTATTCATTAGGAATGAAACAAAGGCTTGCAATTGCAAATGCTATAATGCACAAACCAAAAGTTTTGATTTTAGATGAACCAATAAACGGTTTAGATCCAATAGGAATTGCAGAAGTTAGAGATTTAATTAAATCTCTAAAAGAAAATGGAACTACTATTCTTATTTCTAGCCATATTTTACCAGAGTTAGAAAATTTGGCAGATAGGATAGGAATTATTAACGATGGAAATTTAATTGATGAAATTAATTTGGAAGAATGGAACTCTCATAATGAATTTGGAGTTAAGATTTATGTTGATAAGACTCAAGAAGCAATAAATTTATTATCTAAGAATGGAGTGAATTCTGAGCAAATGGTAACCTTTAATAAAGGAATTATTATAAAAAATGAAAATGTTAAGGTTTCCGATTTAAATAAAATTTTTATAAAAAATGACTTCGAAGTAAATGGAATTATTGAAGAGAAAATAACACTTGAAGATTATTTTAAAAAAGTTACAGGAGGTCAAGGAATTGGGTAATTTAATATTTTCAGAATTTAAAAAGCAAAAGAGATCAAAAGTTGTATATCTATCTTTGGTATTAGTTATAGCTTATCTAACAATGATATTAATATATACTAATGAAGCTACAGGACTCTTTGACAGTTTCGTATACTTATATAAGTTTTCATTAAGTTATATGAATTATTTAATATTACCAATGATTTTACTATCATTCTTAACAACATCATTTTCAAATGATTATAATAATGACACAATTAAGTATATATGGACAATACCTATTTCAAGAACAAAATATTTTATATCTAAACTAGTTTACTTATTTATGATATCTCTAGCTATCATGATTTTTGTGTTCTTAACAGTTTGTATTACAGGTTTTTTAACTAGATTTCATGATAGTATGACAAGTGAGTTAGTTTCAAGATTTTTTTTACTATGTATTAGAAGTTCGATATTTATTTTTTTAAGCGTAATACCAGTGTCAATAATTACTATTGTTACAAAAGGTAATGCTGCTACTACAAATTTAATAGGAAGCCTTTATATAGTAGTTACATTTTTTTTAATGAAAAAGTTGCAAGGTATAAGTCCTTTAGCAAGCAGCCATAATGTAATTTGGTATAACAACTTTGAAGGAGTAGAAAGTAGTCCATATATAGGATATTTTATAGCAAACATTGTTATTGTATTTGCAATTTATGTTTATATATCAATAAAAATTTTAAAAAAACAAGATGTGTAGGTTAACTAAGGTGATTAGCATGGTACAGATAGAATTAAAAAAACTTAAACGCAAAAAACTTTTACTCATTTTATTTATAGTTTGCCTAATTTCATCTCTTATACAATATGGGATGGGAAATATGACATATAACGATATAAAATATGGATCAACTTTTGGCTGGTTCTTAAAAAATGGTCTAAGTGTGAATTCATATTATATTTTTACTCCAATATTTACATTAATAGGAATGGAATTGTTTTTAATGGAAAGCAGAGATAAGGTATGGAATAATTTATTAACTTCACCTATTAATATAGAAGATATAGTTAAAAGCAAAAAAAGCGTTAGTCTTATATTATCTTTAATATATTCTTTGCTTACATTTTTATTGATGCTTTTTTTTGAAATCAAACTAAACTTAGAGTCAATAAATTTTAATGTAGTAATACAATACTTTATTAGGTACATAATTCATTCATTGGTAAGTTATTTAATATCGTGGTTAATAATAAGCGTTATGTTATATTTTAAACAAAATTTACAAATAGGAGTAATTGTTGGATTTGTTGTTTCATTCTTTGGAGTATTTGTTTCACAATTAAATATGGCTTACTTATATGTTGTAAATAGTATGTTTTACATTTCTAAAGCTATAGATTCTACAAATAAAGAAAAATTAATTTCAGCAATAATAGTTTTGCTAGTATTTATGTTGCAAAAAATTATACTTAGTAAATACTGCGAAAAAATATATGCATGAGATTGATAAATAGGATGCGTTTATTATGAAATCTACGCATTATATTTATAAAACTAAAGAAAGGAGGAGAGATTATGTCAAAAAAAATGGAGAATTGGAAAAAAGCTATCTATTTTAAAAATGAAGATGTTGATAATCCGGCAGGAGATATTTTCCGCGAATTATCTGATAGCGAACTTGATGGAATTATGGCAGGTGGAACAGCAAATACACATTGTCATTGCTATTCTGGAAAAGATTCATGTGGTCATGGTTGCACTATAACTACAGAATGTCCATTTGCAACTTTAATTTGTTGCTGATGGATATAAATTTCCATATGTGAATGGGGGGCGGATGGTATATTTCTGCCTCCCGTTTTTTAATATACTATCAGGAGGATGTATAATTGAAATCGATTGAAGAATTTAAAAATTTTGCTTATTCTTTTGAGAGAAAAGATTATGAACTAAATTTTAAAAATTATAAGATAGCTAAAGTTAGAAAAAAGTACTGGGAATCTTTTTTGGGTGATGATTTCATAAATTATGAAGATTATTTATTGAAGGCATATAATATTGATAGTGATAGATTTGAATGTATTTTAGAGGAGTCAAACTTTAAGATTAAAAATACTGTAGAAATGAAAAAAATAGAAAAATTTTTATACTATATGCAATCACAGGAATATTTGGAATATAAGTTGCCTAAATTCTATGTTAGGAACAATAAAAATAAAAAAGTGAAGCCTTTATTTTATGATTTTTATAAGCCATTTATAAATGTTGGAGTTATCAATTTAAAAAAATGTTTAAAATTTTATAATATTTCGGAAGATATCATTAATCAATTTACTATTCAGCTTATAAATAAATTAATAAATATAACATATAGGACAATAATTCTTGAGTTAAATATTGCTAAAGAAAACGAAAAGCTAATAGGTGAAAATAAATATGAAAGATATGAATATTTTACAGAACATTATATTGAAGAGCACTTTTGGGATATTTTGGAAGAATATCCTGTAATGTTAAGATTAATGGTTGAAGCAGTAAATAATTGGGTGACTGCAACTTTTGAATTTATTAAACATTTTTATGATGATATCCATGATTTAAAAAAGTACTTTTTCATTTCAGATATAATAACAAAAGTTGACTTAAATATTTCAGATTCTCACAATAATGGAAAATCTGTTATTATAGTACATTCTGAAAATGGGAAAAGTGTTGTTTACAAGCCTAGAACTCTTGAATTAGATGAAAAATTTCAAGAGACAATAAAACTTTTTAATAGGTTAACAAATAGTAATTTATATACCTATAAAGTAATTGATAAAAGAGATTATGGTTGGTCTGAATATATAAGTTATGAATCTTGCAGTTCTGAATTAGATATGCAAAATTATTATGATGAATTAGGAAAGCTGTTATTTATCTTATATGTCTTAAGAGGTAATGATGTTCACTATGAGAACATAATTGCACATGGGAAACATCCAGTTTTAATAGATATAGAAACAATATTTCATAATAAAATGGTTGATAAAATTCATAGGGGTGCTGATGATAAAATTTATGAAACTATTGAAAATTCAGTGAGAAGAGTAGGGATATTACCTAATATTATATGGGGAAGAGGGAAAGATATTGGTGTAGATGTAAGTGCAATGACGAATGATGAAAGTAAAGAAATTCCAATTGAAACAGCAAGTATATTAGATATTTTAACTGATGAGATGAGAATAGATTATAAAAGATCTGTTTTAGAGAAGAAAAATAATACTCCGTTTATTAAAAATAAAGTGGTAGATACTTTTCAATATAAACAGGAATTGAAAAAGGGATTTATAAATAGTTACAGGCAGTTTTTATCAGAAGATTCAAAGAAAATCTTATTAAAGGATGTCGATAAATATAATCATAAAGAATCAAGACAAATTTTAAGGGCTACACAGTATTATTCATCTCTTATTCAGCTATCTTTTCATCCTGATTTCATGAGAAGTGGTTTAGATAGAGAAATGTTGTTTTCAAAATTATGGACTCAAGTTGAAGAAGAAAACAAGTTGAAAAGAATTTCGGGCATTGAGCTTTTGTCTCTTATAAAAAATGATATACCTATGTTCGTTTCAAAAATAGGGACTTTTAGTATAGAAGATAAAGATAATAATAAAGTTGAAAACTTTTATAAAGAAACATCAATTAATCTTGTTAAAAAGAATATAGCGGATATTTCAGAAGAAGATTTGAGGTTTCAGATTTTGATGATCACTACTGCATTAAATTATGATCCAAAATATAATTTTATTAATAATAAAGAATTGAGACATGATAGAATTCTAAAGATTATAAAGAAATCATCAGATTTGGAGCTAAAAAAGAGTGAACTTATAGAAATATCAGAAAAAATTGCAAACCATTTAATCGAATTATCATACATTGGTGATAATAATGATATAAGTTGGATGGATATGAATATCGTAGGAGAAAAAACTAATGATTGGAATATAGTTCCTGTAGGTATGGATTTATATAATGGTATTTCAGGTATATTAATATATTTTATATATCTATATAAAGAAACAAAAAATCATAAGTATTTTCAAGTAATAGAGCAATGCTTTGAAACGATAAGGGGTTATTTTAATAAAAGGGATAAATATAAAGATAATAAAATTTTGTTTGGCGGATTTTCAGGAGAAACACCTATTATATACGCTCTAATTATTTTAGAAAAAGAGCTTAATGAATACTTTGATTCAGATGAGTTAGAATTAATGAGGTCAAAAATTTTTAATAGTTGCGAGAAAAGCTTAATTAATAATCAGGAGCATGATGTAATTATTGGTTCTGCGGGTGTGATTTTAATACTTTTAAAATATTATGAACATGTCAAAGATAAAAAAATATTATCATTAGCAGAGCGTTACGCCGATAAAATAATGAAGGATAGCATTAAAATCGAGAATGCTTTAGCGTGGAAAAGTTCGTTTGCTAAACAACCACTTGGAGGTTTTGCACATGGAACATCTGGAATAATATTTGCATTTGCAAAATTATATAAATATATAAAAAATGATAGCTATTTAGAAATAATTGAAAAAGGTATGAAGTATGAAGATATGTTATATAGGGATAGTGTAAAAAACTGGTCTGATAGAAGAGAAACAGATGATGGTATAAGATATGATGATTTAGAGAATCATATACCAGTTGCGTGGTGTCATGGAGCAAGTGGAATATTATTAAGTAGACTTTATATAAAAAATTTAGAAATACCATTAACAGAGAGTAGAAAATCTAGTATAGATTCAGATATTTCTAATGCAATAGAAACTAGCTTAAAGTTTGGATTTGGTAGAAGCCATTGTTTATGTCATGGTGATTTAGGAAATATAGAAATTTTAAATTATGCCAGCAGAGTAGTCGAGAAAAGAAAAATAAAAGAAAAATGCGACATATATATGGAGTATATTAAAGAAGATCTCATGAAAGGTAATTGGAAATGTGGAATTCCATATGATAATTCACCTGGTATCATGGTGGGTTTAGCAGGAATAGGATATGGAGTATTAAAAGTGTATAATCCAACAATACCATCTATCCTGATATTAGAATGAAACTTTATAATATGCTCAAAAATCTTATTATTTTTATTTAACGAGTTAAATAGATAAAATTTGTAGCGAATAGTTGAGGTGATTTTATTTGAAAAAGGTTAAATTTATACAGCAGCTATCTGAGAGTGGGTGTGGAGTTGCTGCACTTTGTATGATACTAAACTTTTATGGTTGTAAAATTCATATTGCTGAGTTGAATAAAAAAATAAATGTTTCAAGAGATGGAGTATCTATAAAAAGTTTAATTAGTCTATCAAATGATTTTGGACTAAAATCTAAAGCTGTACAATTAAAGAATAAAAAAAGCTTAATATGTACAAAGGAAATTTTTCCTTGTATTTGTATAAAAAATAATAGTCATTATATCGTGCTTGAAAAAGTAAAAAATAATGATGTCGTATATATAGACCCTGAATTAGGTAGAATTAGAATATCAGTTGATGAATTTAATGAGTTCTTTAATGGAATAGTTATTATTTTTACACCCACTAAACAATTTAAAAAAAGGAAAAAAGGAAAGAATACAATAAATTTATTAAAACTTGGGTTTTTAGATAATAAATTAGTTTTAATTTTAGTATGTATTTCTTTATTAATTCAAATTTTGACACTGTTTACACCTTGGTTCACTAGATATATTATAGACGACGTTATTGGAAATAATCTTAATAAAGATATTAATTATTTATTTATTTGTTCAATAATATTTGTATTATTGTATGGAGTATTTTCCTATGTTAGAGCATTGTTGATTTCTATTTTGCAAAAAAAATATATTTATTCTTTAAAAAGAAAGATAGTAGAAAAAACATTTAAGTTGCCGTTAAAATTTTTTGATATAAGACCGTCTGGGGAGATTATATCAAGAATAAATAACATAGATTTACTTCAACATAGTATTACAAATATGATTATGGCAATTTTTATTGATTTATTAACGATAATAATTTCTTCTTTAGCAATGATTAAAGTTTCGAGAGATCTTGCTATTATAAATTTTATACTTGGTTTTATTTTATGTATAATTGTATTCGTTTTACTTAAGATAGTAGATAAAAAAAACATAGATTCTATTGCAAGTAGAGAAAAGACGCAAAGTTATTTGATGCAAATTTTTTCTAATGTTTTACTAATAAAGACCTCAGTAGGATACCAAAGCAGTATAAAAAAATGGAACGAGTTTTATAATAGACAAATATCTTTAGAGTATAATAGAGAAAAAATATTGGGACTTTATCAAAGTTTTATGATGTCATATAGATTACTACCAACGTTTATAATATTGCTTATAGGGAGTTTTATTATAAATAGTGGTTTAATGACTACTGGTGAAATGATGGCTTTTATAACATTAACAAACATTTTTTTTAATCCATTAGTAACGATTATGCAAACAATTTTTGATTCTCAATATACGATATCAATAATAGATAGGTTAATGGAAATAACCCTAGATGATGATGAAATTACTGATAAGGGAAGAAACATATCTGAATTTGAAAAACTAGAGTTTAAAAACGTTAGTTTTTCATATAATAATAATTATGAAAATATGGTTGTAGACAATATTTCTTTTAAATTAAAAAAAGGACAAAGCTTATCAATTATTGGGAAAACTGGTTGTGGTAAAACTACAATTGTAAAGCTTTTGCTATCAATTTATAGTCAATACAAAGGAAATATTTTACTTAACAATATAAATATTAAAAACTATAATTTGGATACCTATAGAAAGATCTTTGGCGTTGTACTTCAAGATCAAATGTTTTTTAATGATACGATTAGAAATAATTTAGATATTTCAAATGAACATACTGATGAGGAGATTTATTTAGCTTTAAAAATAGCGTGTTTCGATGAAGAAGTACAAAAAATGCCTTTTAATATACATACTCAAATAGGAGATAATGGGAGTAATTTATCTGGCGGGCAGAGGCAAAGATTAGCACTAGCGAGAGCATTACTAACAAAACCAAAAATAATTATTTTAGATGAAGGAACAAATCAATTAGATGCAATCACTGAAAATAAAATAATGAAAAAATTGAGAGATGAAAATATTTCACTGATATTAATTACTCATAGATTATCAAGCATTATTTTTTCTGATGAAATATTACTTTTAGATAATGGTAGGATAGTAGATAGGGGCACACATAAAGAATTGAAAGATAGAAGTGATTTTTATTGTTCGCTCATTGATAAACAATAAATTAATTAAAGTAAAATCAGTTACGATTTTCATAAAAGTTAGATGGTTTAATATAAATGATTATTTATAATGATTAAAAGGTGATTATGTTGTATATATTTATAACATAGAAAGGATTAGATAATGAAAAATAAAGTATGGCAATGCAAGATAATGGGGATTTTATTGGTAATTGTTTCTATAATACCGAACAAAGCATTAGCTAGTTCCGGGAATATAGAAATAAATTGTTCTACAGATCTATCAATAATAAACGATGGGCTAGAAGATATTCCTATATCAAATTTAGTGTCTTCTGAGAGTGTATTTAAATATTTTGATGATGTAACCTGGATTCAAAGAGATGGTATTTGGTCATTATCGATTTCTCCTAAAAATTTTGTAAGAATGTCTTTTAGTAATGATATTTTGATAAAATCTTGGAACGAACTTAAGGAAAATTTTTCAAATGACGTACAGTGGTCTCAATATAAAGATAATGAGGATATATTATTTGAACAGTACAAATGTCATTTTTTCAAAGCAAAAATAAAAAACCGATGGAACATAGAACCGTTTAGAGAATCTATTGATCGGCTTTGTAACTAATTATTATACTTACCAAGCCATATAAATAGATTTAGATTTAAAAGGATTTACTTAAAAATAGCTGAAGATTTAAGATAATCTCATAAGTTTAGTGTTAGAAATTAATCTTATAAGATAAGTCGATTTGAGACTGTGAAATAATTTATGTATAGGAATTCCTCCTGATTAGTTTTCACTTACCCTAATCAGGAGGTTTCTATACACAAAATTTTATACAGTCTCAGAAGTGAAGATGTTACCTCTCCACTTCCTTCCCATAATAATTTTCATAGTTTTTCCTATACTGAACAAGGTCAGAAAATTGTTCTTTATTCAAAGAATACTCTTGCATAAGGGTGTTCTTTTTTTCTTGCAGTTTATCGAGCTTGGATAGTATTTCTTTTGTATTTGGTAGCTTATTATAATTTTCTAAGATTTCTTTAGCGGCTATTTTATAGACGGAAAGTTCGCTATAATACTCCTCTTCAAATTGCTTATCTTCAGGATTTTTCTTGTGGTATTTATATATTTCACGATACTTATTTATAGTATAAATATTTTCCATATCTTTGGATAAACTCTTCATCTCAGTTTCAAATTTTTTTATTTTATCTAATAAGTCTTGTCTATCATCAGCAGATTTTTTGATCAGATCATCGAGCTGGGTAATGGAATTAATTCCTTGTTCTCTTAATTTAATTATTGAATCTGCCATTGTTTTGATATTGTGTTTTCTTGCCCAGACTTCGTAACCTTTAGAGGATTGTGCTTTTTCATTAGTAGATATATCAATGACGTTTCCTACTCGTTTTTTAATAGGATTAGCTTTATTTATTATAGCTAAATCTATTCTTTCTTTGATCTTTTCTTCAGTATAATCTTCTCCGATAGTCTTAGCTCTTGTAAATCTTTT
>NZ_GG666303.1:0-27167 GCF_000159095.1 Anaerococcus tetradius ATCC 35098
GTAATCCGGAATTAAAAGGAAATATGAGAGACTATGCTGATATATCACAATTAGTGTGTTTATCAAATCTTGAGAACTTAAATGCTGTTTTTATAAATGAGGGAATGGATGCAACTGAAAGGATAGAAAAATTAAATGCAATTGCTATTGAACAAATGAGGATTCTAACAGAAAGTGAACGTATAAAAAAGTTAAAATAAAAGTTTTATTTATAAATTAGGCGATAGAAATATCGTCTAATTTTATGTGACAATTGCTTGACATTGTAGGGAAAATCAACCCTAGCTAATCTCTTGCTAAAAAATATAGATTTTAAAGCAGGAAGTATTTTTGTAAATGGAATTGACTTACATGATATAGATAAAAAATCTTATTATGATAAGCTATCTCTTATAAGCCAGAATGTTTTCATCTTCACTGATACACTAAAGGACAATATTTCCTATGGGGGAAGGCTAGATAAAAAATCTCATATTTTTAAAGAAGCAAGACTCGAAAAATTAATAAATTCTCGAAAATCAATAGAAACATTTATATCTAGTGACGAATTGTCGGGAGGAGAAAAGCAAAGAATTGCCATAGCTAGGGTTCTTTATAAAAATTCTGACCTTATAGTTTTGGATGAGTTTACAGCTGCCCTAGACCAAGAAAATGAAAAAGAGATTGTGGACACATTCATGAATAT
This sequence comes from Anaerococcus tetradius ATCC 35098, assembly GCF_000159095.1. Taxonomy (GTDB): domain Bacteria; phylum Bacillota; class Clostridia; order Tissierellales; family Peptoniphilaceae; genus Anaerococcus; species Anaerococcus tetradius. Next base: position 686 of record NZ_GG666303.1, read on the forward strand.
GAATAATAAAGATAAGATATATATAACAATAAGCCACAGAAAATATCCTCTAAGCATGGCTAATAAGATTTTGGACTTAAATGATGGGAGTTTTAAAGAGCTTATCTAAGTTTAGCTAAATCTATATCAGATTGTAGAAAAAGTAGATGAAAACACAAATTCATCTACTTTTTTCTATGCAATAAATGCTTAAAACAAGATATAAATTATAGGGCGGTGAGAGTAAGGTGACCCCACAAAGTTGGACCTAAAACCAGAGTTAGAACTCAACTAGCTCTGGTATTTTTTTGTCATTTCCTACCTCTGGGGGTGTTTGTTGTTATTTTTGTGTATGGTTTTTCTACCTTAAAATTTCTTTTTATTTTATTTTCTGATATTTTTCCTAGCTGTCCGTTGTAGGATGAGTATTTACTAGATTTTCTTGAATAACTTTTTACTTGAAGTTTTAACTTTTGAACTAATCTTTGTATTTTCTTTTTTTACTTCTAGTCCTTCATAGCCTTGTGATTTGTATGCATTTACCCATCTTTTTACTATTTACTGATGAGAAAGTTTATATTTTTCTGATAAAGATTTATATGAGAGTTTTAGCTGAAACCTTAGTAGGACTTCCCATTTATTTATATAAAACAGGTTTATCATTTGTAGTAGATAGGATACCAAAAGATAGAAATTTTAAGGGTAAAGGTTTAGGTTAAAGAAGCTAATTCAATATGGAGATTTGTTTGTTATACAGCTAAAAATATCATTTGAGTTTAAAATGAAATCCGTATTCTCTTAGGACTGATTTTTTGTAATTTTTGTTTATATTTAGTCAGTCCTAAGATTAATGCTTTTATATTAATCCCTCTTTTATCATAAGAGATAACTCTCTTGAAAGGGCAGGCCTATTACAAGCTAAAAATTTCGCCAAATCCTCTCTGGATAGTTTATTAGAAAATAAGGAGTCCTTACCATATTTATCTATATATTTATTAATTTTCTCCCTAATTTTAGGTTTAGAATATATATCTAATTTGTAGGTTAAGTATGAAATTTGCTCATTATACAAATTTATAATATTTTCCATAATAATCGGTCTGCTTGAACAAGACCTTTTATTTTTTTCAAAGATTTTGCTAACATCAAGTGCCAAAACTTCAGAATCTTTTTTTGCGACTATGAATCTATCAGTTAGGGAAGAAAAATTTAATGAAAAAGAATCTGAAGCCTCATAAATTCTATCTATAATTTCTTTATCATCATCTATTGTAGATAGATCAATTCTTCCCTTCAAAACTATACCTGCCTTAAATCCCTTAGAAAAATCATATAGGTATCCGCCTTTACTAAAAACTAAGATTTTATGATCAATACAAGAAAGTATGTGGTGGATAGTACTTTCGTCTAAACCATAAAATAATTTACTTTTCACAATAATTTTTTCCATAAAAACCTTTCTTGTTGCTTTAGCAACTGCAATTAAAATCACCTATGTTATAATTATATGTGTAACGATTATCATTATCAAGGAGGAAAAAACAAATGGAAAAAAACAAAATTATATTTGGACATGATTTTTTAAAGATGCTTGGAAGAACAAGACTCAGACCAGGCGGCGGTCTTATGACCGATTGGTTACTTGATCAGGTACAGATTGATAAAGATATGCAAGTTTTGGAAGTCGCTTGTAATAGAGGTGATAATCTTATAAGGGTCTATACTAAATATAAATGCAAAATAATGGGTATAGATATTGACCAAGTTGCCATAGACCAAGCTTTGGAGAACATAAATCTCTTGAGTTTAGATAAGGAAATAGAAGTAAAGAACATGAATGCCTTGAATTTAGATTTTGAGGATGAAACATTTGATGTAATAATTAATGAGGCTATGCTTACTATGCTAACAAATGAAGACAAAGCAAAGGCCCTTAAAAATTATCATAGGGTATTAAAAAAGGGTGGATATTTACTAACTCATGATGTGGCAGTAGAAAATGAAAGCGAAGATATAAGAAGGCAACTCTCGAAATTTACAAATGTGGATGTATATCCTCTAACAGTAGAAAATTGGAATAAACTATTCTTAGAAAATTCTTTTAGACCTTTTTCACAAAGAACTGGCAGGATGATTCTTTTAGATAGGGATACAATCATAAAAGATGAGGGACCAGTTGGAGCAGCAAATTTTTATAGAAATGCTTATGCCGAAGAAAATAGGGCAAGGTTTACAAAAATGCTAGAAAGGTCTAAAAGTTCAAATAATTCATATATAGTTTTAGCGAGTAAAAAGGAGAATTAGATGAAAACTATTAAAAAAATACTATTAATTTTATGTTTGCAAGTCTTTGCTTTAACAAGTATGACAGCTTGTGGCAAGGCAAAAACTGAAGATAAGTCAGAAAGCAAGGAAGTAGTTCAAAACGAGAATAAGGAAGAAAAAAAAGATACAAAGGCTGATAAGAAAGAAGAAAAGCCTGAGGAAAGCAAGGATGAAAGTAAAAAAACAAGGACAATAATAGACCATGCAGGCAATAAAGTCGAAGTTCCAGAAAAAATTGAAAAAATAGTTATAGACCAGATTCCAATTTTATCTACCTATATGGCTTACAATCATGGAAAGGCTCCATATATCGTAGGTTATGCTGGCTCACTAAAGCAAGTAATTTCAAATACAGTTTTAAAGGATATAGCTCCAGAGCTTCTTGATAGCCAAAATACAGTTCAAGCTCAATCTGACATTAATATTGAGGAAATAATGAAGCTTAAACCAGATGTTATTTTTTACAATGCTTCGAATAAAGAACACTATGAAACCCTTAAAAAGACAGGGATTCCTTGTGTAGGATTTGCTACAGTTGGCACAAATGGACCAGCTGACCCAATAGATAGGTACACACAATGGTTAAAGCTCTTAGAAGATGTATTTGGCGAAAGCGGAAAGACAGATGATTTCATAAAAGCAGGTCAAGATATTGTAAAAGATGTTGAAGAAAGAATTTCAAAAATAGATGATAGTAAAAAACCAACTGGTGTGATTTTATGGAAGTATGTTGAAGGAGTACCAATGGTTGCTGGTAAAGGTGTTTTTGGAGATTTCTGGCTAAAGAGAATTGGTGTTAAAAATTTAGCTGGTGAAGCAAAAGGTTTCGCCAAAGTTTCTATTGAACAATTTTATCAATGGAATCCAGATATACTTTATCTTGATGGACCTGGTCTTCTTGATATTACAACAAAAGATGTATATGAAAATTCAGTAGAAGGTATCAATTTTTCAAATATGAAGGCTGTAAAAAATAAGAAAGTTTTCAATACCAAGCTTGGTATGTGGAACTGGTTTACACCAAATCCAGATGCTCCTTTAGTTCTTGCTTGGCTTGCTAAATCAACTTATCCAGAAGAATTTAAGGACTATGACCTACAAAAAATGATTAAAGATTATTATAAAACATGGTATGGATACGAATTAAATGATGAACAAATAAAGGATATGTTTGATATATGATTAAAGGAATCTTTATCAAAGATAAAAAAATAAAATTAAGCTCATATATAATTCTGATAAGTCTACCCATATTAACAAGTATTTTGGCACTTGCCATAGGTAGGATGCCTCTTAGTATAGGACAGATTATCGATTTTTTCAATGCTTATTTAGGAGGCAGAGACTTTGATCCCATGCTTGAATCAGTAATAATTAATGTAAGATTACCAAGGATTATTACTGGCATAGTAGTAGGAGCTGGTCTTTCCGCAGCAGGTCTAGCCTTCCAAGGGGTTTTTTCAAACCCCTTGGCAACTCCTGATATACTAGGTGTAAGCTCGGCAGCAAGTCTTGGGGCTGTAATTGGTATACTTTTATCACTTTCAACCCTATCTATTCAAGTCTTCGCTTTAGCTTTTGGCTTAATTGGAGTAGTCTTAACCCTTTATATTGGCAAGAGTAGAACTAGGTCATCAACGATAATGCTTATACTAGCAGGTCTTGTAGTTTCATCATTATCAAATGCTCTAGCGTCTCTTTTAAAATATACAGCAGACCCGACAGATAAGCTACCAGCTATCAGTTACTGGCTTATGGGTTCTTTTGCAAGATCATCTTATAAAAACTTGATGCTTTCAGCACCCCTAATAATAATGGGAGTAGTCATAATAAGACTCTTGATATTTAGGCTAAATATTATGAGCTTATCAGAAGATGAAGCAAAAAGTCTTGGAGTAAATGTTAAAAAAACCAGACTTATTTTCATATTTGCATCAACACTTATTACAGCTTCATCTATATCAATGTGTGGTCAAGTCGGATGGATTGGTTTGATAATTCCTCACATGGCAAGGATGATGGTGGGAGCTAATAATACTCACACCCTACCTTTTAGTATATCTTTAGGTGCAAGTCTTATGGTACTAATAGAAGCTTTATCAAGAACGGTTTCCGTAATAGAACTACCTATTTCAGTTCTTACGGCAATAATTGGTGCTCCAATTTTTATAAGCTTAATTAGAAAAACTGGGGGTGGTTTCAATTAAATTAGAAATAAAAGATGCAGGATTTTATTATGATAAAAATCATGTATTATTTAAGAATTTATCTTTTTGTTTGGATCAAGGTCAGGTTTTATCTATTTTAGGACCTAATGGAGTTGGTAAGACAAGCCTCATAAGATGTATATGTGATTTTGAAAAATGGAAACTGGGAAAGAGTTTTATGGATGGAAAAGATATTTCAAGTTTTAGTAGAAGAGACTTATGGTCTAAAATATCATATGTTCCACAAAAAAGATCTTTTTCTTTTGAATATTCTGGAATAGACATGGTAGTGTTAGGGCTTTCTAGTAAACTTGGACCATTTGCAAAACCAGGTGCAAGAGAATATAAGATGGCAAACAATATTATGAAAAGCTTAGCTATAGAAAAGCTTAAAGACAAGTCATGTTCTGTGATGAGTGGTGGAGAACTTCAGATGGTTCTAATAGCTAGAGCCTTAATATCAGATCCAAGCTTAATCATATTAGATGAGCCAGAAAGTGGTCTTGATTTTAAAAATCAACTTAAAATAATTTCATTAATCAAAAAACTATCCAAGGTAGACAATATTAGTGTTATTATAAATACTCATTACCCAGCTCACGCTCTTGAAATAGCGGATAACTGCTTGATATTAATGAAAAATGCTAGACATAAAATAGGCAAAACATCTGATATTATATGTAAGGAAAATATGAAAGACGCCTTTGGGGTAGAGGTTATACTTGAAAAAATAAAAAACGATAAGAAAGAATATAATACTATAATACCCATTAGCATAGTAGGTGATTAAAATGAAAAATATTAGTAAGGGAAAAATATTGATACCAGAAGAGGTCATACCTATAGAAGACAATCAAACTATAAGCAAGAAACTTATAGATTTGGAGGATTTTCATATCTTGCTTATGAGTCTTGATCAAAATACCAGAATTTCCTCTGAATTTTATGCTGAAGAAAGAATATATTTTGCTTTAAAAGGCGAGCTTAAATTTAATAATGAAAGACTTATAAATAACGAACTAATACTTTTTGAAAAAAATAAACTTTTTGACATAGAGGCAAGGGAAAAAAGTATATTTTTAGAAATCGCAATTAACTTAGAGGAGGAAGAAATGAAAAACATTGACAAAGGAAAGAAAATTAAACTAGTTGACTATTTAGATTATGTAGATGGGGGAATCGCTAACACTGATCTTGTATCTAAAGACGAGTTTAAGGTATTTCTAATGGCTTTCGATGCAGGAGAAGGTTTAAAACCACATCAGGCTCCAGGAGATGCACTGGTTTTAGCACTTGAGGGCAAGGCAAAGCTTCTTGTTGGAGACAAGGAAGTGGAGATTGAATCCGGAGAACAAATAGTACTTCCGGCAAATGTAATCCATAATGTAACTGCAATTACAAGATTTAAAATGTTATTAATCTTATCTATAGATAAATAAAAAAAGATTGAATAATTTTCCAATCATAAATCTGAACACTAAAAATTAGACCTAATACCAGAGTTAGTATTAAAGCTTGCTCTGGTATTTATTTGTTATAAAGATGAACTTGCTTGTACATTAAATTCTTAAAATTATTTGAAAATGCAACTTGTAAGTACAGCTTTTGATTTTAATAAATAAAACAATATTTATTGCTAAGATGCAGACAGAGGTTATAGCCCATATGCTTATATAGGGCTATACAAACAAAAGAGATTAAGATTAATGGGCAAGGTGTGTAATAATTATTGTCAAAAAAAGGTGGAGAGATTGGGTTAGAGACTTAATAATGTTGTGTAACAAATAAATGCAAGTATACCAATATTAAAGCATGGAAGTTGCTTTTTCCTATAGTTGTGATTTGAAACAAAATAACCATTAATATGTTTGTTGATAAATTTTATGAAACAGACTTTAAAAAGTTATCCAAAGTAGGTTCAATGGGTGCAAAAATATTTGATTATACAGAAATATTAAAAAGCGACAGCTTACCAGAAGATAATCAAATAGCGAAAAAATTAAAGAATAAGACATGGGAAAAATTATTTAGCATCTACAGTTGTAGGTGCTTTTTCTATGCCTAATTTTATAAGGTGGTAGTATAAACGCATTAATTAGAATATTCAAGTCAACGGACAAACATAAAGATGGAAGAGGATATTTTCATGGCATATTTTATTAGGTAGAACAGTTATATTAAAATAGGTTAGAGAGAAATATAACCGAAAGACACTTCACTCTATTGAATGTCAGTATATCTAAAAACAAGACAAGTTAATCGATATTTTATGAAGAGAGGTTTTAACTAAGTTCAAAATATAGTATGAAATTAAGTGTAAATTTTCATGAAAGATTGACAGTTTATTAAAGATGTATAAAAATAAGACAAGCTCCATTCATATAGGAATAGACAAATATTGATGAATAAAAAATGTATCAACCTTAATCCTGATAAAATGGTAAAGGTTGATACACAAAAATATTTACAGATCTTTTATTTATTTAAGACTTGACTTAACAAACCAAATTTGTTTGCTGTAGTCCGTTATATGATCCTCCATAGCATTAGCTACAGGGAAATTATCAGCCTCATCCGCTTCTTTTCGAATCTCTAGGGCTAGTTCTTTTTGAAGTTTTATGTCAGATAGGACTATTCCTAATGCTTCTTTAATAGATATTTCATTAGAAGTCTCAATCTCTTGAATTGTAGAAATTTCTAAATATTCTTTTAGATTAGCAACTGGAAATTCTCCAGACATTCTGATAAGCTCAGCAACTTCATCAAGTCTTTCACCAGCCTTATCATATTCAGATTCAAGGTACTTATGTACAGATACAAATTTAGAGCCTACAACATTCCAATGTAGGTTATGGATTTTAATGTTTATTACTGCAAGATTTGCAAGATAGGTGTTTAATTTAGTCATTCTCTTCCTCCTTTAAAATGATTTTAAGTATCATTATCATTATAGACGATAATAAAAAAAAGTCAAGTATGTAATATTGTGTAAAATTTACTAGCAAATATTTATTATTTCATCCTAATATCGTAAAAATGAACAGAAGAAAATTATTTCAGCGATACAAAATCACATCATGCAAGAAAAAGGAATAGATAGAAAGACAGAACATATACAAAAGGAAATATTAGATATTATCGAAAAGAGTATTATATAAATTTAATAAAGAAACTTTAAAAGGGAAAGCTAATGTTATCTCTTTTTTAATACAAGAAAGGAGTGTTATATGAAAAAATTAGAACAAATAAGACAAGAGTCAAAAGAAATAAAAGATAAAATTGACGATACAGAAGAAAGATTCAGGCAAGAAAAAAATCAAGAAAAGAAGATATTAAAACAAGACATTATAAAAAGTAAGAAAAGAAAGAACTTACAGGCTAATAACAAGAAGACCAATCTTAGAAAGTCTTATAGAAAATGCAGAAGAACTAACAGATGAAGAAATAAAAATCCTACTAGAAGAAGCAACAAAGACAAAAGAATTTAGAGAAACACTAAAAATAATGAGCGAAAATTAGAAAAAAAATAAACAGGAAGACTTTTACAATGAGCATACTGCATAACTTATTTTATTTAAAATTTTTAAGAAATATCTGAAAGAATACTTAGGAGAAAGCAAGATCTTAAATATATCCCAATGGAAATCGTAACTTGCCACTATGAAGAAAGAGAAAATAACCTTTACAATCAAATATTAGGGATATGAGAAGAAGTTGTACAAGCAGAAAAGGTTAAGACTTGCATAGAGCCGTTACAGGAACAAGAAAAACGACTATCACAGGTAAAACAGAACGAGTTAGACCAATAAAAAACAAAAGTGAAATATTTATAACTTAAGCATTGACATCAAGTTTTTGTGTGATATATTTATAACATCAAGTTAGAAATATATCACTTGAAATTATACGTAAGGAGAATTTGACATGAAAAACAAAGTATCTATACGAGAAGTTGTTGCAACAAAAATTATTATTGCAATTTTAATTGCGGGATATTATTGGTTGTGGAGCAGAAGCGACTATCAGCCAGAATACCAACAGTTTTCAAGCTATTGGGGTTTTATTCTATTTTTGATGCTGATAGTGCATTATTTTAGAGTAAAAAAGTATAAGAAAGAATACTTTGATGAATTTGCGGAAAAAAATCTACACAGATGTGATTCAATATGCTTAAAAATTTTTTGCGTGTTAATGGTTATTATAGCGTATTTAGGAGGGATCTTAGGTCATGTAAACGCAATTTCAACAGCGTTGATGGGTTGGCTAATTATTGGAACCGTGATTGCAATTACTATACTTCGTACAATTATGTTTATAATTATGGATTCTAAAGGGGTGTAATTATGGCACTTATAACGAAAGTAAAGGAGTATCGAGAAAAGGCAAAATATAAACAATCCGAACTTGCGGAAATGGTAAATGCCAGAAGAGAAACTATTGTACACCTTGAAAATGGAAAATATAATCCGTCATTAAAATTAGCTATGGATATTGCAAAAGTGTTTGATGTTAGCGTAGAAGATTTATTTGAATTTACAGATGATTGAGGCACATAATTTAATTTAGGAAATATAATATCCAATTCTCAGAACAGTGAATCAAAAAAGATTTACTGTTTTTTCTTTGTCAAAAATGGAAAGGAGAACTCATGGAAGAAGAAAAAAGGAAAATACAAGCACCACTCAATAAACAGTTAATAATGGATATTGGAAAGACAAAATATACTGTAAACCTACATTTCAAGCAAGGTACAGGCGAAACATACAAGGATAAAATACTAAAGCTAATCAAGAGAGAAACAGAGAAGATATAAATTTGTCAAAGAAATTTTGTTTATGTCCTTGACAAATCGTCCCAAAGGGGATACTTGTGTTAGAGTGTGGGAAAATGCTTTATGAAAATGGATACGACATAAAGATATTAAACACAATAAACTTTAAAAAATCTATGAAATACAATCCATTTGCCTATTTTAGAAGTGAAAAAGATATTTTAAAGCTTGTTCAAACCATAATTGCCAACACCAAGGGAGATGGAGAAAAGGCAGGAGAAGATTTCTGGGTAAAGGCTGAGAAGTTATATTACACTGCTCTAATTGGTTATATCTATTATGAAGCACCTGAAGAAGAAAAAAACTTTAAGACACTTTTGGATATGATTGACGCAAGTGAAGTCAGAGAAGATGACGAAACCTATATGAACCCAATTGATAGGCTCTTTGAAGCTCTTGAAAAGAAAGATCCAAGTCATTTTGCAGTTAAGCAATATAAGAAATATAAGCTTGCAGCAGGAGTAATAGAATTAAGGAGAACACTTAATCACTATTTTAGTGAAATATGTACTTCTTAATTCTTTTTTTATTGAAAAATTAAGAGAAAGGGGGTAAAAATGAGGAATTTTGAAAAGATAACAGCACTCTATGAGAGATTAAGTCGTGATGATGAACTGCAAGGAGAGAGTAACTCTATCATCAATCAGAAAAAAATATTGGAAGAATACGCAAGCAAAAATAATTTGTCAAACATCATTCACTTTACAGATGATGGAATCAGTGGAACGCAGTTTGACAGACCGGGATTTATGGCAATGATGAACGGAGTCAATCAAGGAAATATTGGTTGTATCATTGTAAAAGATATGAGCAGACTTGGCAGAGATTATCTCAAAGTCGGTCAATGTATGGAGATACTAAGACAAAAGGGCGTAAGACTAATCGCTATCAATGACAATGTAGATAGTTTTTACAGAGAAGATGATTTTACCCCTTTTAGAAATATCATGAACGAATGGTATGCAAGAGATACATCAAGAAAAATCCAATCGACTTTCAGGTCAAAAGGCGAAAGTGGGAAACATACTGCAAGTACACCGCCTTATGGCTATATCAAAGATGAAAAAGATAAAAACAAGTGGATAGTAGATGAAAAAGCAGCAGAGATAGTAAGGCGAATATTTAACCTGACCATGCAAGGAAATGGTCCGTATCGAATAGCAAAGATATTGGAGAGTGAAAAAGTAGATATACCAGCCTATCATCAACAGAAATTAGGCTATGGACTATATCAAAGCAAAAACTTTGAACATCCCTATCGTTGGTGCAGCTCAACCATAGCAAGCATTTTAAAGAAACAGGAATACTTGGGACATACAGTCAATTTCAAAACAAGAAAACACTTCAAGGACAAGAAAAGCAAATATGTATCCGAGGATAACTGGCTTATTTTTGAAAATACACACGAGCCAATTATAGATCAAGAAACCTTTGACAATGTGCAAAGGATAAGAGGAAATGTAAAAAGGTATCCTGACGGTTGGGGAGAATATCACCCACTCACAGGACTGATGTATTGTGCAGATTGTGGAAGTAAAATGTATGTTCATAGAACAAGCAATTACAAAAATATACCCTATTACACTTGCAGTGCCTATACTAAAACACCTTGTGGCATGCTTTGTCCATCAGCACACAGAATAAAAGCGGAAGTAGTCTTAAATTTAATACAAGACACACTAAAAGATATTAAAAAATACCTTGATGAAGATAATGAAGCCTTTATCTGTTCCATTCAAAATGAAATGGAAGAAAAAGAAAAAATAGAGATAGAAAAGAAAAAGGTAAGATTAACGGAAAGCCAAAACAGACTTAGGGAACTCGAACGACTTATGTGCAGAATTTACGAAGATATGATCCTTAACAAAATACCAAATAGCAGATATGAGATACTAAACAATCAATATGAAACAGAGCAGATAACTTTAAGCAAAGAGATCAAAGATTTAGAGCAGCAGGTATCAAGATATGAAAAAGAAACAGACAGAGCAAGAAAATTTATATCTCTTATCAGTCGTTATGAAAACTTTGATGAACTTACAACTACAATGATAAATGAGTTTGTAGAAAAGATTATCGTACATGAAAGAGATAGAAAAGGAAGTCAGACATCAAAGCAAAAGATAGAAATTTACTTTAATTTCATAGGTAATTACGAACTACCACAGGCGGAGTTAAGCGAAGAAAAAAAACAAAAACTTGAGGAAGAAGAAAGAAAAATCGAAGAAAGAAAAGACAAGCTACATCAAAATTACCTAAAGCGTAAAGCGAGTGGAAAACAGAAAGAGTATGAAGATAAATATAAGGCAAGAAGAGAACAGAAGAAACAGGAGAAAATAAAGGTTTTGAAAAGAGTGGGGATACCGGTGAGTGAGTATATAAAAACAAATATTTAAATCTATCTTGACAAATATTGAATTTTAATTTATTATTAAATATAGATTCAGTATTGGAATAGAAAGAGGTGTGCTATGGCACAAGTATTAAAAGAAGAAGTTAGAAATAGAATACTCGAAGCAGCAGAAAAAGTATTTTATAAAAAGGATTATAGAGGTGCCAAATTAACAGAAATTGCAAAAGAAGCAGATATTCCTGTGGCACTAATTTATACCTATTTCAAAAATAAGGCAGTTTTGTTTGATGCAGTAGTAAGTTCTGTTTATATAAACTTCGAGTCAGCTTTTAATGAGGAAGAATCTTTGGAAAAAGGTTCTGCTTCTGAAAGGTTTGATGAAGTTGGAGAAAATTATATTCATGAACTTTTAAAAGATCGTAAGAAGTTAATTATTTTAATGGATAAAAGCTCAGGTACAAAGCATACAGAAGCAAAACAAAAACTCATATCGCAAATGCAGGTTCATATTGAAGTAAGTTTAAAAAGACAATCGAAACAGGAATATGATCCAATGCTTGCCCATATTTTAGCCAGTAACTTTACAGAGGGACTTCTTGAAATAGCAAGGCATTATCAAAGTGAAAAGTGGGCAAAAGATATGCTAAAACTTATTGCAAAGTGTTATTACAAGGGAGTGGAATCATTGTAAGTTGATTTGATATTTAAATGCGATAAATTTAAATTTTTGGAGGAGATATTTTGAAGATATATAAAGATAAAGAAGAACTGAAATCTGAGATAAATAAAAGTTTTGAAAAGTATATTTCTGAATTTGATATTATTCCTGAATCTCTCAAAGATAAGAGAGTCCCTGAAGTTGACAGAACACCAGCAGAAAATCTTGCTTATCAACTCGGATGGACAACATTAGTTTTGAAATGGGAAAAAGATGAGAAAAACGGTTTTGAAGTAAAGACACCGTCGGATATGTTTAAATGGAATCAACTTGGAGAATTATATCAGTGGTTTACCGATACTTATGCTCATTTATCGATAGAAGAATTAAAGAAACGATTGAAAGAAAATATTATATCTATCTATACAATGATTGATACACTAAGTGAAGAAGAATTATTTCAACCGCATATGAGAAAATGGGCTGATGAAGCTACTAAAACAGCGACATGGGAAGTTTATAAGTTTATTCATGTTAATACGGTTGCCCCTTTTGGAACGTTTAGAACTAAGATTAGAAAATGGAAAAAGATTGTGCTATAATTTTTGATTTGCTGATACAGTAATTTAAAAAAATATAGTGATCGGATAAAATAGACTTTGCGTAATCAGCAAAGTCTTACTTTAAACCTTAATACTGAATTAAAATTCAATATTATTCAATTTTGAAAGGAGAGTTGTTCATGCCGGAAAAAGAATTAAGGAAAAAAGTGATTGGGAAAAATAGTTTATCCAATTCACTTCTTGCTTTAAAAATAGTATTTGATTTGATACCACAAATCTTACTTGTATATTTGATTAGTTCTTTAATCACAAACAATATTAACGAAGGTAATTTAAAGTATATATTCTTGGGAATCTTTATATCGTTTGTATTAAAAGGAGTGTTTTATTATTTTGCAACAAAGGTTGCCCATGAGAAAGCATACGAAAAATTAACAGAACTTAGGTTAGATATTATCGGTCATCTGAAAAAACTAAGTTTGGGATTCTTTAAAGAACATAATACAGGAGAGCTTACCAACATTGTTCAACATGATGTAGAGCAAGTGGAAGTATACCTTGCCCATGGTCTTCCTGAAATAATGGCAGTTACACTTCTGCCTACCATTATTTTTGTAGCTATGATTTTTGTTGATTGGCGTCTTGCTCTTGGAATGATTGCTGGAGTTCCACTCATGTATTTGGTAAAAGTTCTTTCACAGAAAACAATGGATAAAAACTTTGCTATTTACTTTAACCATGAAAATAAGATGAGAGAAGAGCTAATGGAATATGTAAAAAATATTTCTGTGATTAAGGCTTTTGCTAAAGAAGAGGAGATTAGTGAAAGAACATTAAAAACGGCAAGAGAATATATTTACTGGGTTAAAAAGAGCATGGGAGCAATTACAATTCCAATGGGACTCATTGACATATTTATGGAAATTGGAGTAGTTATTGTCATGATTTTGGGAAGTATATTTCTTTACTATGGAAATATTACAACCCCTAATTTTATACTTGCCATTATTTTATCGTCTGCTTTTACTGCATCTATAAGTAAGACGGCTACATTGCAACATTTTTCTATTGTGTTTAAGGAAGCACTAAAGGCGATTGGAAAAGTTTTAACAGTTCCGCTTCCAAAGAAAAAGACAGAACAAGGTTTAGAATTTGGAAATATAGAATTTAAAGATGTGAATTTTGCATACGGAAAAGATAGCTTTGAGCTTAAAAATATCAATTTGAATTTTAAGAAAAATAGTTTGAACGCCTTTGTAGGAGCAAGTGGTTGTGGGAAAAGTACTGTATCTAATTTGCTTATGGGATTTTGGGATGCAGATGAAGGACAAATACTGATAAATGGAAAAGATATAAAAGAATATAGTCAAGAAAATATCTCAATGCTGATTGGTAGTGTGCAACAAGAAGTTATCCTTTTTGATTTAAGTATTTTTGAAAATATAGCAATTGGAAAACTAAATGCAACAAAAGAAGAAGTCATAGAAGCTGCTAAAAAAGCAAGATGCCATGATTTTATTTCAGCATTGCCAAATGGATATGAAACACGAGTAGGTGAAATGGGAGTTAAGTTATCTGGTGGAGAAAAACAAAGAATCTCCATAGCAAGAATGATACTGAAAAATGCACCGATTTTAATATTAGATGAAGCAATGGCAGCTGTTGATAGTGAAAATGAAAGACTAATCGGCGAAGCAATTGACGATTTAAGCAAGGATAAAACCATTATTACAATTGCTCATCATCTAAACACAATTAGAGATTCAGACCAAATTATAGTTATGGATAAGGGTGTTGTTCTTGATGCAGGAAGCCATGAAGAGTTGATGAAAAGATGTGAGTTCTATAAGGATATGGTTGAAGCACAGAACAAGGTAGATAGATGGAATTTGAAAGAGGTGGTAACAGAAAATGTTTAGAGAAATGTTAAAGCTGCTTACAAAAACCGGCAAGAGAGATTTGATTATATCAAGTGTATTCTTTGCCCTTTATGGACTAAGCTCCATAGCCATGATTGTTATCGTATTTTCTATACTGTTTCAGATATTTGATGGGACGAGTTTAGCAAGTTTATATAAAGGTTTTATTGCAATTGGGTTACTTGTAGTATTCAAAGGCATTTGTAATATGGTTGCAGATATGAAAAAGCATAGTGCAGGTTTTGATATTGTTCAGCAAATCAGAGAACGCATGATTATTAAATTGAAAAAATTCAGTTTGGGATTTTATACCAATGAAAGACTGGGAGAGATCAATACAATTTTACACAAAGATGTTGATAATATGTCTCTTGTTGTAGGACACATGTGGTCGAGAATGTTTGGCGATTTTTTGATAGGTGCAGTCGTATTTATCGGTCTTGCAAGTATTGATTTCAAACTTGCTATTCTAATGGCTGTATCTGTTCCGATTGCACTTGTCTTTCTATATCTGACAATTAAGCAATCTGAAAGAATAGAGAATCAGAATAATTCAGCACTTCTTGATATGGTTAGCTTATTTGTTGAATATGTTAGAGGAATACCTGTACTAAAGAGTTTTTCAAACAATAAAAGCTTGGATAATGAGCTTATGAACAAGACAAAAAAGTTTGGAGAAACAAGCAAAGTAGCTTCAAGATTCAAGGCAAAACAGCTATCTATATTTGGGTTTTTATTGGATATTGGATATTTAGTTCTTTTAATTGCAGGAGCAATACTTGTTATAAAGGGAAGTCTTGATGTACTTAATTTTATTATCTTTGCAGTAATTTCAAAAGAGTTTTATAAGCCGTTCGCTTCTATGGAACAACACTATATGAACTATGTTTCGGCGGTAGATAGTTACGAAAGACTTTCAAGAATTTTATATGCAGATGTAATCCCGGATAAAGTGAATGGAATTGTTCCGAAAGATAATGATATAGCTTTTGATAACATTGGATTTTCCTATGAAAAAGATGAATTTAAAATGGAAAAATTGAGCTTTTCTATTGCTGAAAAAACAATGACAGCCTTAGTTGGAGAATCAGGTAGTGGAAAGACCACTATAACCAACTTACTTCTAAGATTTTATGATGTGCATAAAGGAAAAATTACACTCGGAGGAATTGATATAAGGGATATTCCTTATGATGAGCTTTTAGACCGTATTAGCATTGTCATGCAGAATGTTCAATTGTTTGATAACACGATTGAAGAAAATATCAGAGTAGGTAAAAAAGGAGCTACAAAAGAGGAAATCATTGAAGCTGCAAAGAAAGCAAGAATACATGATTTCATTATGAGTTTACCAAAAGGTTATGAAACTGATATTGGCGAAAATGGAGGAATTTTATCAGGTGGACAAAGACAAAGAATATCTATTGCAAGAGCTTTTCTAAAAGATGCACCGATTTTAATTCTTGATGAAATGACAAGTAATGTTGATCCTGTAAATGAATCTTTGATACAGGATGCTATTACAGAACTTGCAAAGAATAGAACTGTACTTGTAGTGGCTCATCATTTAAAAACAATTCAAAAAGCTGACCAAATTCTCGTATTTCAAAAAGGAAATTTACTTGAAAAAGGAAAGCATGGTGAACTTCTTGCGAAAAATGGTTACTACACAAAATTATGGAAAGCTCAGTACGAGGTATAATCATGATTTTGTTAAAAAATGTTTCTTATGAATGGGAAGATGGGCGAACTGCTTTAAAAAATATCAATCTTGAAATTAAAAAAGGTGAATTTGTTTTAATTTCAGGGAAAAGTGGAAGTGGTAAAAGTACTCTTGGAAGTGTAATGAATGGTCTTATTCCACATTATTACAAAGGCAAAATGCAAGGAGAAGCCTTTGCGTCCGGAAAAGATATAAGCAAATTATCGCTTCATGAAATAGGGCGTATTGTAGGTACTGTATTTCAAGATCCAAGAAGTCAATTTTTCACGACAACGACAGATGAAGAAATAGCTTTTGGGCTTCAAACTATCTGCAAATCAAGATATGAAATCAAACAGAGAGTAGAAGAAGTATATGCAGAGCTGGATATTGAGGAACTGAAAGGAAAATCTGTTTTTGAATTATCAAGCGGGCAGAAACAAAAGATAGCTATTGCAAGCATCTATGCAATGAATCCGAAAGTTTTAATTTTAGATGAGCCTTCAGCAAATTTGGATATGAAAGCAACATTTGACCTATTTTTAATTTTGGAAAAATTAAAGAAAAAGGGAACAACTGTTGTTCTAATTGAACATCGTTTGTACTATGTAAAATCTTTATTTGACCGTTTTCTTTTGGTTAAAGATGGAGAGATTGCACAGGACTTGAGTCGGGAAGAAGTTATCCATCTTGAAGGGAAGTTTTGGGATGATAATGGACTAAGAACTCTTGAATTAAAAGAATACAGGATAAGTGAGAAGAAAGATTTATATCAATTAAATGATGAAAGTATCAGTGGGAAAGGCTTGAAATTTTGTTACCCAAGTGCAACTAAGGTTGGAAATAAGCAAAATCAATACATCTTAAATCATCTTGATTTCAATATGGAGTGTGGAAAAGCCATTGGTCTTATTGGGTTAAATGGTACTGGGAAAACTACTTTTGCAAGGGTAATTTCAGGACTTGAGAAGATAAAAGAGGGGAAAATATGGGCGGAAAAAGATAAAGAGTTGAATCGTAAAGATTTAATGGATATGTCATATTTTGTATTTCAGGATTCAGACTATCAGTTATTTTCGGAAAGTGTACTTGATGAAATGCTGCTTGGTATTTCAAATAAAGATAAAAAAGAAAATACCCAAAAGGCAAAGTCTATTTTGAATGTTCTTGGCTTAGATAAATATATAGATAAGCATCCGTTTGCTTTATCAAGAGGAGAAAAACAAAGACTGACAATAGCTTGTGGAATGATGAAACAGGCAAAAGTTTTCATCTATGATGAACCAACATCAGGTTGTGATAAAGACTCAATGCTTTCAGTCGCAAAACTGATTGAAGAACAATTAAAAAAAGGGATAACAGTTTTGGTAATAAGTCATGATTTTGAGTTTTTAGCGAACACAGTGAGTAAGCTCTGGGTAATGGGAGATGGAAAAATAGAAAGTGTTTTGAATATGAGTGAAAGTAATAAAATTCTCATATTGGACAAGATGAGAGGAGGTAGATAACTTGATGGATAGAAAAACAGTCGATCCGAGAATAAAACTTACTCTACTTCCAATTGTTGGATTTACGAGCTTTTTTATAAGCGATACAATTCTACTTTTCGGACTGATTCTCTTTGCCTTTTTTCTGTATGTATACAGCAGTATGTGGAAAAGAGCATTACGCTTTATTTTGTTTTTTGTGATTTTATACTGCATAGAGTTATGGCTTGGAAAGTTTTGTGAAGCAAGTATCGTATTTGCAATATATATGTTTATTTACTTTGCATCAAGGATGACCTTAATTGCTATGTTTGGTGGATATATAACAAAGACTACAAGTGTAAGTGAAATGCTTGAAGCATTAAATAGAATGAAAGTACCAAGAAGCATTGGTATACCTTTTAGTGTTTTGCTTAGGTTTGTACCAACTATAAAAATAGAACTCAAGGCATTAAAAGAGAATATGAAGATTCGAGGAATCGTAACAAGTAGATTTTTCCCCTTGCTACATCCAATTAAATATATTGAATATACGCTTGTTCCGCTTTTAATGAGAATGATTAAGATTTCAGATGAACTGTCAGCTTCAGCACTCATTAGAGGACTTGATAGTGATGAGAACAGGGTTACATTAACAAAATTGAGGTTTAGAACAACGGATTTGTTGATTGGACTATTAGGAGCTTTGATGATTGCTCTTGTGATAGTAATACAGAAAATTTATTAGGAGGACTTTTATGAAAAACAAATTAAATGGTCGTTATTTTATTACAATCGGAATCTTTAATGCAATTGGAATTGTCATATACATGGCGGTTGCATTTGCTATGGCAACAACAGTGATTGGAGGATTTATTGCTTCAGGAGTTAGCTTTATGGTAGCTGCTACCGTTTATATCCTTATGGCTTTGAAAGTTAAAAAGAAGGGCGTATTTACAATATCAGGAACGCTTCTTGGTTTAATTGCATTGTCAGGAGGACATTTGCCTCATGCAGTCTTTGCTGTAATCGGTGGAATTATATGTGATTTGATTATAGGAAATTATGAGAGCAAGGGACGAATGATTATTGGATATGGGATATTTGCATTAGCGGATTTTTTAGGGACAGTAATTCCTGTGATTTTATTCGGAACAGCTTCTTTTGTGGAAAGAGCATCAAAATGGAAAATGAGTGAAGCACAAATAAATGAAGCATTATCTTATTTCAAAGTTTCATGGGCAGTAGGCTTTGCCTTGATAACATTTGTTCTTGCTTGCATAGGAGCATTCGTTGCAACAAAGATACTCAAAAAGCATTTTGAAAAAGCAGGAGTGATTTAATAATAAATTTACTTAGGAGGGAAAATAATGGAGGGATAATTATGTCAAAACTTATAGTTTCGGTTTTCACAGAACGATATAATTATCCTTTTTTATTCTTGGAATTGCTTACACATAGCAATAATACTTTACCAGAAACGACCAAATAGAAAATTATATAAAACATTAGTTTTTAAGCCGAGAGGACTTTTTACGCCAAAGTGTAGAAGTCCTCCTTTTTTATTCTCAAAACCAAAACAGAGAACTTAAAAAGGAGGATGACTAAGTGGCAAAGAAAGAATATTACCTTTATGTAAAAGGCAAAGCCGTACCTGTAAGTGAAGAAGTCTACAAAGCCTATTGGAAGATAACAGAGCATGAAAAGTATCTCCAAAGAAAAGATTGGAAGCATAATGTAATACCATTTTCGGCACTGGATCATGATGGACACTTTGTAGATAACATCATAGATGAAAAGATAGACTTAGAAAAAATTGTAGAAGTAAAAATGCGAATTGAAGAACTTCATAAAGCATTAAATACTCTTACAAAAGAAGAACGAGAACTAATGGAAGCCATCTTCTACAAAGAAGAAAGTCTAAGGTCAATCAGCAGAAGAGAGAAAGTTACACATCAAGCAATCAGTGGGAGGAGGGATAGGATTTTAGAAAAACTGAGAAAGATTTTAGAAGATAAAATCTAAAAACTTGGAAAGGTTAAGTGTCAAAAAAGGTGCTTAACCTTTCTTTATGGAAACAAGCAGATACCAAAACGGAGGAATTAAAAATGAAGAAAGAAAAAACATTGCAGGAAGTACAGGAACAAATTTCTGAACTTCAGGAAGAAAGAGAAAAGTGCGATGTAAAGCTGAAACAATTACAAAATCAAGGCAAAAAATTAGAAAAACTGGCAAATGAAAAGGAACGAAAAAGAAGAAATCACAGGCTCATACAAAGGGGATTGATAGTAGAAAGGGTCATTAAAAATCCTCTAATATTTACCAATGAGGAGATAGAAAAACTGTTAAATATCTCTACTCACACAGAAGAATACAGACAAGCCTATGAAGAAATGATAAATGGGAAAGATATGGAAGATGAAACAGACATAGAGTAGATAAAATAAAAGACCTTAGTTTTTTCAGAAGCTCCCTGCAAGGGCAAAAAGCTTCGCAGAACGCAAAGCACCCTTTAGGGTGTATAATTGCGCCCTTAGAAAAACTAAGGGATTTTAGCAAGTCTTTAAAAATCCAAAACTTAATAAAAACATACGGATAAAGTAGATAGGAAAAGATACAAAAAATAACCTGTCTGCTTTTTCCTTTACCTGAAAACAAACAAAAAATGAAAGGAGCTTAAAAGTGGTAGAAACATTTCACTTTAATATTTCTATGATAAGCAGAGGAAAAAGTAAATCGGCAGTTGCAAGTGCAGCATATATCTCTTGTGAGAAAATCAAAAATGAATGGGACGGAGAAGTTCACGATTACCATAATAAAAAGGGACTTTTACATTCAGAAATCTTCTTGCCGGAGAATGTTCCCATAGCATTAAAAGATAGAACTACATTATGGAACAGCGTTGAACTAAATGAGAAAGCAAGCAATGCACAGCTTGCAAGAAATTTTATCATTGCTCTACCAAAAGAATTATCCTTTGAAGAAAACAAGAAACTCATTACCGACTTCATACAAGAACATTTTGTATCAAAAGGAATGATAGCAGACCTTGCAATTCATGATGAAAGTGATGAAGAAAATAACAATATCCATGCACATATTATGACTACTCTTAGACCGATTAATAAAAAAGGAGAGTGGCTGGCAAAAAGCAAAAAAGAATATGTTCTTGATGAAAAGGGAGAAAAGATAAAACTAAAAAGTGGTAATTACAAAACAAGAAAAGTAGAGCTGACAGACTGGAACGATAAAGGCAACGCAGAGAAATGGAGAAAGAATTTTGCAAGCCTTTGTAATCAGTATTTAGAAAAAAATCATCAGGAAAAGAGAGTAGATCATCGTTCCTACAAAAGACAAGGGATAGAAGAAATCCCAACCATTCACATGGGAGCAAGTGCCAGTGCCTTAGAGAAAAAAGGAATCGAAACCGACAAAGGAAATATCAATAGAGAAATCAAAAAGCATAACTCTTTAGTAAAAGCCATCAAGAACAAGATAAAAGAAATCACCTCTTGGATAGACTCTTTACTTGGAAATCTGCAAGCAAAATACGATGAGTATAAACAGACCAAGAAAGATGAACTGGAGAACAAAGCGGAACTCTTTAACCTCTATGAGTATATTTCTATCTACAACGAGATACAGGGAGAAAAAACAAAAAATTTATCCTACTACGGACAGATAAAAAAGGGAAATGCAGACCTAAAGAGATTTGTAAAAGCAATCTACTATTTGAAAGATAATCATCTTCAAACCATAGCAGACCTACAAGGAAAAGTCTTTGAACTGGCAAAGCAAAGTAAAAAGATAAGTGGTGATATTCAAGATAAAACACAAAGAATAAAAGACCTAAATCAATGTGTAAGCTGCATAGACGCTATCAGAGAAAACAAAGAAGTCTATCAGGAATACAAAAGCAAGACACTATTCAAAGACAGTTTTTACAATTCCCATAAAAAAGAAATAGACAGATACCAAAGAGCAAGAAAGATCATAGAAAAATTTACTGGAACATCAGCTATAAAGTCGAGTGATTGGCAGAAAGAAATATCAAGCCTTGAAAATCAGATACAAGAGCTAACCAAAGATAAAGCTAAAGTTCAAGACGAATTTAAGCAGATAGACCATATCAAATATGCAGTAAAGATTGTCAATGAAGAGTATGGAATAGACCTAAGCATAGAGATAGACAAGGCAATTAAGAGAGGAGATAAACCAAGTGTGATTGCACAACTGAAAAAATTCCAAGAGCAAGAGGAAATAAAGGGGCAGTACAAACAAAAAGCCAAGGAAAAGGCTAAAGAAAATTATAAAAATAAAGGGGAGGAAAGATAAAAATGGCAGACAACAGAAGATACTATTGGTTAAAATTGAAAGAAGATTTTTTTACAGATAAGAGAATCAAAAGGCTAAGAAAAATATCAGGAGGAGATACCTATACAATCATCTATCTTAAATTGCTTTTACTTAGCTTAAAAGATAGTGGGAAGCTGTATTATGATGGAGTAGAAACAGACTTTATCAAAGAGATTGCCTTAACGATTGATGAAACGGAAGATGATGTAATGGTTACAGTAAATTATATTATAGCACAAGGCTTGATGGAGATAATCACAGAAAATGACGAGTATTTTTTAACAGAAATCCCAAGTCTTATAGGTTCAGAAACAGCTTCTACAAGGCGTTCAAGAAAATCGAGAGGACAAAAAGCGTTGCAATGCAACACTGGTGCAACACCTTGCAACCTTTTGCAACAAAACTGCAACGGAGATATAGAGATAGATAAAGAGATAGATATAGAGTTAGAAAAAGAGGGGGAGATAGAAAAAATATCCCCCAACCTTTATGGAGAATATAAAAATGTTTCCTTAACTGATGAAGAATATGGAAAATTAAAGGATAAAATGCAAGGTCATAGGGATAAAATGATAGAGAAGCTGTCAACCTATATGCAAAGTACAGGAAGAAACTACAAAGACCATTATGCGACCTTAGTTCATTGGTATGAACAGGACAAAGGGAAATTAAAGGAAAACAGTAAATCAAAAGTATATACCTTTGAAGATTATGACAAGGGTGAACACTTGTAGACTTCGCATAAGACGGTGGAAAGGTGTTTTTAGAGCGTTAATCATAAAATAGATATGAGACTATAGCTAAGTGTAAAATAGGGCTTAAAATTGCAGTATGGAAAAAATATCGTATTTATGATAAAATGATAATGATATGGTAATAAACTCAGTTATAAGGAGAGGATATATAAATGCGAATTCAATTTACTGTAACCGATGAAGAACTTGACATTTTAACTAAAAAAGCAATAGAGGGAGGTTTCCCAAGCGTTACTGAATATTGTAAGTGTAGTAGTTTACAAGAAAATACAAGCTATGCTGACCTATATACTACCTTATTAAACAAAATTAGCTCTTTACCAAAGGACAAAGAATTTGTTTTGAGAGAGTTAATCGCAACACCTCCGGCATTGATTGGCAGATGGTTTTATGAAAATGTAAATAAGGGACTTGTAAAAAATGTGGAACACATCGGAAAAGCTGAAGGCGGAGTAGAAAAATATAAAAGAATATAAGACTTATTCAAAAAGCTACGCAGTGCGTGGCGAATTGGAAAAGAATTTAGATAATGTTGGAGGTGCATTTCATGGCAGAAGAAAATAAAGAGATAGTTATTGTAGATGATAAAACTATACAAGAAAAAATATATCTTATTCGTGGGCAAAAAGTAATGCTTGATGCAGATTTAGCTGAAATATATGGTTATGAAACAAAAAACTTTAATAGACAGGTGAAAAACAACGCAGAAAAATTTGAAGGTGAAGACTTCATGTTCCAATTAACGGACGAAGAAATGGTAGAACTTTCAAGGTGCAAAAATTTCACCTTGAACAGAGGGACTGGTAGAGGAAGTAATATTAAATACAATCCTTATGCCTTTACAGAACAAGGTATTTATATGCTGATGACTGTATTAAGAGGTGAACTTGCTGTTAAGCAAAGCAGAGCTTTAGTTAGAACATTTAAGCAAATGAAAGATTTTATCATTGAAAACCAAGATTTTATCGGTTCAAAAGAATTAGTTCAAATAGCAGTACAGACAAATCAAAATACAAAGGATATAGCTGAAATAAAGTCGCAAATGGCTACAAAAGAAGATTTGAAAAAGGTTATGGATAATTTTATAGATCCGGACACATACAAGCATTTCCTTTTAATGAACGGAGATAAGATTGAAGCAGATGTTGCCTATACCAAAATATATAAGTCTGCAAAGAAAAGCATTTATGTGATAGACAACTATATAGGCTTGAAAACCTTAGAATTATTAAGGGCTGCAAAAGACAATGTTGAAATTATAGTCTTTAGCGACAATGTGAAGAACAAGGATATGCTTACAAAAAATATCCTTAACGATTTTAGAAAAGATTACCCTAATATTAATCTGAAGATGAAAATTGCAGGTAAAAAGTATCACGATAGATATATTGCCATTGACTATGGAACAGACAGTGAAGCCTTTTATCTTTGCGGAGCTTCATCAAAAGATGCAGGAAATAAAATATCAAGTATTACAAAGATAGAGGAATCTTCCAAGGATATGTATCATACGATGTTTGGCGGAATGCTGAACAATAAGGATTTGAAAATTTAATATGTAAATGGTAAAGCGTTATTCAATGAATAGCTATAAGACTTGCGAAAGGCGGTAGAAATAAAATTCTATCGTCTTTTTTAATTGCAACTAATAGGAGGAAAATAATATGCACGAAAACAGAAATGAACAAAATACTGGAACAAAGACCATAAAGAAGATAGGAAGGGCAACTTACGAGGTTGTAGTCCATTTTAATGAAAATGCGACTGAAACCATGCAAGATAAATTGAAAAGGATAATGCTTAGGGAAATGGAGAGAGAAAAACATCAAAAAGTCGATAAAAATGATTAGAAAGTCCTTGACAAGTTGTTACAGGAAAAACTGCTAAGTCAATTCTCATATCATGTGGAGCAAGACTTGCACCTTTTGATATAAGAGAGCTTAGAGAACCAATGAGCGAAGATGAACTAGAGCTTGATAAAATTGGAGATAGGAAAACTGTTTTGTTCGTAATAATATCTGATACAGATGATACATTTAATTTTGTAGTTTCAATAATGTATTCTCAGCTATTTAATCTACTATGTGATAAGGCAGATGATGTATATGATGGAAGCCTTCCAGTTCATGTTAGGTGTCTACTTGATGAGTTTGCAAATATAGGTTTAATTCCTAAATTTGAGAAACTAATAGCGACAATTCGTTCAAGAGAAATATCAGCAAGTATAATTCTGCAAGCACAATCTCAATTAAAGGCAATCTATAAAGACCATGCAGATACAATAGTTGGTAACTGCGACTCAACACTCTTTTTAGGAGGAAAAGAAAAAACAACAGTAAAAGAATTATCTGAAACCTTAGGAAAAGAAACCATAGACATATATAACACATCAGAAACAAGATCCAATCAAAAATCTTTTGGTCTAAATTACCAAAAAACTGGCAAGGAACTTATGAGTCAAGATGAAATAACTGTAATGGATGGTGGTAAGTGTATATACCAACTTAGAGGAGTAAGACCTTTCTTGTCTGATAAATTTGATATTACAAAACATAAGAATTATAAGTTATTGGAAGATTATGATGAGAGAAATGTTTTTGATATTGAAAAGTATGTTACACGAAAGGGTAAAGCTAAGATAAATGGTAATACAGTGATAACCAGATTGTAATATTTACTGTAAGAGTCTACACATGCGAGGGACTATATTATATAATAGAACTAGATAAATTAGAATTTGTGGAGGAGAAAATGATGGATAAATTAAGAAAAGAAATTGCAATTCAGCAGAAAAAAGGATTACCATTTATCATGGCATCGGTGATTATATGGCTTCTGATAGTACTTGTGTCAATTTTAGATATCAATATGAATATGAAAAATTTATTGGTGTTTTGCTGTTCATGCCCATTATTACCGCTGTCTTGGCTAATTGGTAAACTTATAAAGGTGGATATCTTTTCAAAACAAAATCCACTTGGACAATTAGGCTTCATTTTCACCTTAAATCAAATGGTTTATTTATTAATCGTTATGTGGGTGTTTAGTGCGGTTCCGGAAAAGATGATTATGGTATACGCTATGGTGTTTGGAGCACATTTATTTCCATATTCATGGTTGTATCAATCAAAGGGATATACAGTTGCTGCAATTTCCATTCCGATGATTTCTTTGATTTTAGGATGTGCATTAAACGGCACAACGGTTGCTGTTGCGGTATGTATTATTGAGATAGTATTTGCTTGTGTATTACATATGGAATTAAAGAAAATGGGAGATAACTAAAACAAATCCCAGTTTGTCGAGTCAAATAATTAAATAGAAACGCAAGAGATGATAGATAATTAAACTCTATCGTCTTTTTTTAT
>NZ_GG666303.1:28287-80122 GCF_000159095.1 Anaerococcus tetradius ATCC 35098
TACTCAAAATTAGGAGGTTAATATGGTAAGGATAAGAAGTCCCACTTAAAACAATTTAATATATAAGGTATTTAGCGATTGAAATATAAGTTCAGTCGCTTTTTTAATTGAAATTTATAGATTAAGGAGAAAAAATTAATGGATAGAGAAATGATAAATATTAATGCAAATTTAGTTAAGGAAGCTGAATTTTCAGAAATTGAAAAAGATGGGAAAAGTGTTCAAGTAGCAAATTTTGCTCTTGTTAAAAATTATGGAAAGGGCAAAGAATACACAAATTGCTCAGTATATGGAATAAAGGTAGAAATTGTAAAAGAATTTGAAAAAGGAAATCTAATCCATGTTTTTGGATATTTCAAAGAAAACAAAAAAGGAGATAAGGTCTACAAGAACTTTGTAGTTAAATCACTAAATAAAATAGAAAATAAGAAAGAAAACGAGGAGGAATAATATGGAATTTTTTACAGCTGGAGTTGGAGTTTTAAAGACACTTGTAACTGCAATTGGTGCAGGTTTAGGAGCATGGGGAGTTATTAACTTGATGGAAGGTTATGGTAATGATAACCATGGTGCTAAATTTCAAGGTATTAAGCAATTTATGGCAAAATAAGGACGGAATAACACAACAAATTCTCTAAAACAAATCGCTAAATCAATGTAAGATTGAATGGAATCAATATTTATGCTGTAATTAAATAAATCTAATGAAGAGAAAAAGAGGGATGTTATGGCACTTAACTATAAACCATTATGGATACAGTTGGCAAAAAAAGGTTAAAGAAAACTGATGTAATAGCTATGGCAGGACTTACCACAAATGTTATGGCTCAAATGGGCAAAGATAAACCAATTACATTTAAGAATTTAGAAAGAATATGTAAGGCTCTATCTTGCACTCCTAATGATATTATTAGTTTTGAAGACAATTTTAGTGAAGAGGAATAGAAAATGAGTTTGAGGACAGAAGATCATGTCAGGGATTATGCGAAATTAGTATTAGGGTTTGATGAAGTTGAAGATGTTATAGAAATTCATAGAAATGAGGTGGAATAAAACTGGGAAATCTATAACAAATCGGAAGAGATGAAATGCTTGAATACCTAAATCATCTAAAAGAAATTCATACAGATGATGAGAGTAGGATAGCACTTAGCAAGATTGAAACAGTCTTAACTGAGAAAAAATATGAAATATGACGGAGACTTAGCAATCGAACTTATTCCATAACATTTAGGACTAATGTTTTTATGGGAAAATTAAATTCTAACAAAGTTCTAGGTGAGTATTCAAATTTTGAAAATGCAAACTTCGCATTGATATTTGAGTTATTTGAAAACATAGTCTATGTAATGGATAAATATGGAGATGAATATGTACCAGATAGTCCATAGGAATGGCTAGATAATTTCTCAACTTTTTCAATTTATCAAATTTTACCTCATAAGATTGAGTTATGGGATTAAATATAAAATCGGAAGAAGTTCATAAAAATATAAGACACACAGAAAGAACAATGACTACTCCCTTATTTCAATTAAGAGCACTGGAACTTGGTCTTTCCGTTTTATCCCTACTGACAATTTGACTTGTGAATGATATTTTTATAGAAAAGAATAGCAATTAATATAGATACAAGGAAGTAGCTACGCAAAAAGATTATGATAAATTTCAAGTCATTATGAAAGATGTTGACAAATTAAAATAGTTGTTTTAAAATGATAAAAAAAGTAGCTGTAGTTTTACGATAATTTAATTTGGAGGTTTAAAATGAGAAAAAGACATGTATTTATGACTATTGTTATTGCTTTTTTAATAGTTCTCACTTCTTGTAGGAGCAGGAAAAAACAAGACAAAATTGAAATATTTGATTCTAACAATATAAAAATTGCTGAAACAGAAAAACAAGAAGAGTTAGATTATTTTAGTAATTTTATAGGGATGAGCGTAGAAAATGTTAATGATAAGAAATTCGACAATTATTTTAAAGAAATACCTGACGATGCAATAAAATCTTATCATGTAATATTTACCAGCAAGGGTAAAGGCAGTGAGGCTGCAAAGATAGATTTCTATATTTATGAAAATTATCCTTATATTACAATGGAGGGAATACCTATGATTACAAGACCATTGACATGGCAACTTTCTAAAGAAGATTTAAAAGAATTTAATGATAAAGTACAAGAATTGAAAGACATGGATAATAAAAGATAAAGCGAAAATTTTAGGATTGTACTAAGCCCTAAAATTCGAATTAGAATTTAGGGGCTTTTTAATACTAAAATATACAAAAGAGTTTAAAGTGAAAATCGTTTTTGATTATTTATTATAAAAATCGAAAAGAGAATTTATTGCGTGCGTTATAATGACTATGCATAGACAATGTATTACTATGTGTAAATTTAGTCATATAATAGAGTGAAAGGAAATAATAATATGGCTACAACAAATTTGAATATAAGAACAGATAAAGAAATAAAAGAAGCTGCAGAAAAAATCAATTCTAGTTTAGGTTTAAATATGACTACTGCAATTAACATGTTTTTAAGGGCGAGCATTAGAGAAAGTGGCATTCCCTTTGAATTAAAACTTGATATTCCAAAAGATGAAACTATAAAAGCTAAAAAGAAGGAAGAATAATAGCAAAAGATAAGAAGTTCATAGATTACGATAATATAGATGACTTGAGGAAAGCCCTTGAAGTATAAGATAAAGTTTACAAGTAGATTTAAAAAGATCTAAAGCAGGCTAAAAAACAAGGGAAAGATATTGAAAAGCTCTTTGATGTTATTGAAAAAACAGTAAAAGATGAAGTAGAAATAACTGTTACATTTAAAGCGATAGACCTTGCAGTATCGATTTTAGAAGACTAGAAATAAGGTATATATAGGAGATAGAAATATTTTTGCTATAATACTACTATGCAACTAATAGACTAAGAATAGAAAATGAAAAAACTGGGTATAATGATATACAAAATTTGATTACTTTTAATGAGGTAATTATGAAAAGTTTAAAGTGGTATACCATAGCTGCATGTATTTGGATACTTATATTTCCTATAACAGGAATAACTGGGTGGGCTTTTATGATTAGTGGTCCACTTGTTATAGTAGGAAGCATCGTGAAATTTGTGTTCAAATTATTTAGAATAGACCTGTATTGGTTAACTAAACATAGCTTTCTTTTAGGAGTTTTACCAGACCTAATTATCTCTGTAATTGTTGGATTTTTACCAACTATTATTGGAATAGGGTTATGGAGAATCACTAAGAGATTATATCAATGGTTAGTCTTAATAAAGCCTGAGAATTGTTAGATTTAATTATAAAGAACATTTTAATACATGGGTTGGGTCAAGATGATAAAAGTTGGGATAAGGTAAAGGAGTATTTGAGAGAATACAATCAGATGATGATAGTAGGATTGCACTTGGCAAGATTGAAACAGCACAAACGAGAAAAAATATGGATTAGTTTGGGAAGAACACGAAGAAGAAGTAGATAAACAACTTGTTCATAATATGTCTGTTTTTAGAGGAATAGAAGTTTTAAGAGAGCTTGTAAAGGGAGATGATAAAAAGAAAATTACCCAAAAGCTTTTTATTAGCGAAAGAACTCTTTACAATCACCTGGCTAGTATTTATGACAAGCTAGGTGTAAGTAATGCCATAGGGGCTTATAACAAGGCAATGGACTTTGGTTACATTGACCCTGTGATGTAAAATGAAAGGATAATTTATGAAAAATACGAGAAAGTGCCCAAAGTGTGGGGCAAGTGATATTTTATTTGTGCCGGGATCTGCTGGGGCTTATGGGACTGGAAATAATATTATGACTGGCCATACAATTATGTCGGCAGTTTCTGTTGATAGGTATATTTGCACTAGATGTGGCTATAGCGAGGAGTGGATTGACCTTGACTACATGGATAAATTAAAAAAGAAATATGATGAGATTTAAATGAGAGTTAGTTTTATATGGGGGTGGGATAGATGATTAATGAAGAAGAGATATTTAAAGCTCATATGAGAAAATTGTCAGATGGAGCAACCAAAACTGCTACTTTGGAAGTATATAAGTTTCTTCATGTAAATACAGTAGCTCCCTTTGGAACATTTAGAACTAAGATTAGGAAATGGAAGAAGTTGGCACTATAATATTATAGAAAATTAAGATATCTAGGAGGTACAGAGCAATGGCAATTTATAAATTTTCTTTTAAATAGTTAGAGAGGTTAAGTCCTCTCAAAAAAAGAGGAGGATTTATGATATATATTGACAAATTAAAAAAGGAAGTTGGAACAAGAGAATTGTTTTTCATTGAAAAACTAAGCATAAATGAAGATGAAAAGATAGGACTAATAGGAAATAATGGAGTTGGCAAAACAACACTATTTAGAATACTTTTAGGAATAGATACTGAATATAGTGGTTATGTAGATGTAAAGATGAAAATTAGTTCTTTATTAAATAATGAAAAGAATGATTTAAAAGTTCAAAAATCTTACAGCCCTGGTGAATATCAAAGGCTAAGAATAGATGAAGTTTTATTAAAAGAGGAAAGTTTTCTTTTAATAGATGAGCCAACATCACACTTAGATATAGATCAGAAAGAAAAATTAGTAAAAGAATTAAAAAATAGAAACAAGGGATTTATAATTATTTCTCACGACCGAGATTTTATTAATCAAACATGTAATAAAATTTTTGAATTATCAAATAAAAGTTTAGAAGTTTATAATGGAAATTATACGTTCTACCTTGAGGAGAGAATAAAAAGACAAAAATTTCTACAAAGAGAATATTTTAATTATATTTCTGAAAAGAATAGACTATTAAGTGTAGCAAGTGATATAAAAAAACAGTCTTCAAGGGTAAAAACAACACCTAAAAGAATGGGGAATTCCGAAGCAAGACTTCATAAAATGGGTGGTCAAGAAAATAAGAAAAAACTTGATAAACAAGTAAAAGCTATAGAATCAAGAATTAATCAATTAGAAGTTAAAGAAAGACCTAAAGAAGAAAAAGCAATTGAGCTTTCAATGCCTGAAAATAGAAAAATCCATTCAAAAATTTTGATTAGGTCGGAAAAACTTAATAAAAGATTTGGAGATAAAGTTATCTTTAATAATGCAAAATTGGAAATAGAAAATAATAGGAAGATAGCTTTATTAGGTATTAATGGTTCAGGCAAAACTACCCTTATAAATATGATTATAAATAAAGAAGTGTGGGTTCATCCAAACTTGAAAATTGGTTACTATAGTCAATTAGGAGAAAGATTAAATCCATTAAATTCTATCTTAGAAAATGTATTAGAAACTTCAATTTATGACCAGTCTATAACAAGGATAATATTAGCAAGATTAGGTTTTAAAAGAAATGATGTATTTAAAGATATAAATATTCTTAGTGATGGAGAAAGAGCAAAGGTAAAATTAGCTAAACTAATAACATCAGACTTCAATTTTATAATTATGGACGAGCCAACAAACTTTTTAGATATTAGGGCAATAGAAGCTCTTGAGGGATTGTTAAAATACTATGATAGACCAATACTTTTTGTCACTCATGATATTTCATTTATAAATAACTTAGCAGATGAATTGGTGATGATTGAGAATAAAAAGCTTAATAGATTCATTGGAAATCTGAGCCAGTATAGAGAAAGTAAAGCAAGATCTTCTAAAAAGACAAGTTCTAAAGATTTTCTTATAGATTTTAGATTAACGGCGATAAGTAATCGACTTGCTATGGAAATTCCAAAGAGTGAAAGAGAAGACTTGGAGGAAGAATATAAAAATTTATTAAGTCAGAAAAACAAATAAGATATATAGCCTAGGCGATAGAAATTAAAAAATCTATCGTCTTTTTTATTACAAGAAAGGAGAACAGTATGAAAAAATTAGAACAACTAAGACAAGAGTCAAAAGTAATAAAAGACAAAATAGATGGTACAGAAGAAAGATTAAGGCAAGAAAAAAATCAAGAAAAAAAGATATTAAAACAAGACATAGTGAAAAAAAGAAAAGAAAGAACTCATAGGCTAATAACAAGAAGACCAATCTTAGAAAGCCTTATAGAAAATGCAGAAGAACTAACAGACGAAGAAATAACAATCATACTAGAAGAAGCAACAACCATTCGCTTTGGGTCTGCCCCAGCCAATTATCTCCAATGAAAATTTATTTGAGTTGTAGAGATAATTAGGCGAGTGTATTAAAAGTCAAGGGTAAATAAACTCGCTAACGCTCGCCCTTGACTTTTAAAATTTGAAATGAACAAAACAATTAAGCCGACTAACTGCCTGTACCCGTAAGGGTGAAACAACAAAAATTAATTCAGTAGTCGACTTTTTTAATTCTATCAGGTTCTACCCCTGCCAATCATTCACCACGAGCTTGCGAGTGGATTGAATGATTAGGCAAAGGGTATTTCAAAACGCTCTTTCACAAAATGGATATAAAAAATCTATTAAGCCTCCACCTAAAACAATCAAAAAAGAAAGGAAGTGATAAAAATGGCAGACAGTTTTCATTCTTCAGTAAACATAATATCAAGAGGAAAAGGCAAAAGTGCAGTAGCAAGTGCAGCATATATAAGTGGAGAAAAAATAAAAAATGAATGGGACGGAGTAACCCATGACTACACCAAAAAGCTAGGAGTAATTAGCAAGGAAATATTTTTGCCAGATCACGCACCAAAAGAATATAAAGACCGAAAAACCTTAGGTGGAAAGGTATTGTAAGCTATTTTAAAGTATAAAAGGTATAAATACCTAAGAAAGCTATAAAAACATCAAAACAAAGCATTCCACCACCAAGAACAATAAAATAAAAACAATCAAAGGGAAGTATAGAAAAATTAAAGCCTATACTTCCCTTTTTTTAATTCAAACAAAGGAGAGAAAACATGATAAACGAATAAATAAGCAAAAACCAGGTCAAGCAGCACAAACCATAATAACATACACAATAAAAGCAGCAAAAGAATCAATCAACTTAGACAAAGAAATAAGAAAAAAGATGAATGATACTTTAGAAAAAGCAAACGGAAACCTCAAAAGTCTTATGGGCGATGAAATGAAAATAAAAGACCTCTACAAAAAAGGACAACTAGAAAATATAAGAGTAGATCAAAGCGACCTTAAAGACTTAAAAAAAGAACTAAACAAACTTGGAGTAAGTTTCTCAGTAATGAAAAACAAAGAAAGCAAAAACTATGAAATATTCTTCCAAGCCAAAGACATAAAAGTAATGGGATATGCCTTTAAACAAATCCTAGCTAAGGAAAATAAAAAAGAAAAAGAAAGTATCTTAAAACAAATAAAGAAATATAAAGACCTATCCAAGAACAAGGATAAGGCAAAAGAGAAAGTCAAAAGGAAAGTAAAAGAAAAAGTAAAACCAAGCAAAAAAGATATGACCAGAGAAATCTAAGGGAGTAAGGAAAAGTTACACCTTTAGATACTAAAACAAGACTTCCGAAAATTGGAAATCAAGAATTTCTATTATCGAAAATCTGGAATATATCAATGTAGAAAGGATATAAAATTGAATAAACATAAAATTTATGATAAAATAACAATGATAATTGTTATCAATAGGAGATGAAAATGTTAAAAAAATTTTTTGAAAATGTAAAAAATCCTAAAAATAATTTCGGTGGTCGTTTCATGGTGAAACAAATGAACATTGGTCACGAAAAAATGGCGAAATGGGGCAGATCCTTTCTGAATATTAAAAGCTCGGATGTAGTTTTAGATTTAGGATGTGGTGGTGGACGTAATGTTCAATACTTCCTAACAAAGGCTAGAAAAGTATATGGAATGGACTATTCAAAAACAAGTGTAGATATTGCAAGTTCAGTAAATAGCGAAGCTATAAGAGATGGCAGGTGTAAAATTATTGAAGCAGACGTGGCTAAACTACCTTTTGAAGATGAATCCATAAATATAGTAACTGCCTTTGAAACAATTTATTTTTGGAAGAATATAGAAGTATCTTTTAGGGAAATCCATCGTGTTCTAGTAAAGGACGGTCAGTTTCTAATATGCAATGAAGGAGCATACAGAGAACATAAAAACATAAAAAAATGGGCTGACATGCTAGATTTTGAAGTTTATTCTCCAGAATATCTCACAGAAACATTGACTAAGATAGGATTTAAATGCGAACATCATCTAGACGAGAATGATCATCTAGTATTTTTAGCTAGAAAATTATAAAAAATTGTGAATAATGAAAAATAAATTTTTAGGAGAAGTAGAGAAAAAATCTACTTCTTTTTTATTGCAAGGAGGATTAGAATGGCAACAAACAAAAGGTATTATTGGATAAAATTAAAAAAAGAATTCTTCACAGGCAAGAGGATAAAAAGATTAAGGAGAACATCTGGAGGAGATACCTACACGATAATCTAGATAAAGCTTCTACTCCTGAGCCTAAAAGATGAGGGCGATTTCTATTATGATGGAGTAGAAAGTGATTTTATAAAAGAGTTAGCATTAACCATGGATGAAACAGATACTTTTGCTGTAGAGGATACTATGTGGATATAGTCGGCAGAAAAGATAATAAAAGAATATGTACAAAATCAAATTAAAGAAGGTTATTACACTGACCAAGTATGTAGCAAAGAATACTTTGACCCGTTTTGGGGAGAGGAAGTTAAATAAAAACAAATAAAAAAATAGTGATAGCAGTAGTAGGGAAAGTGGCGCATGTGATGAACCCTTGACAGCCCAAATAGGGGCGTGCCGGTATTCTTCTTATAGGCCCTGTGCAAACTGCCAGCTAAGCCGATAGCTTTGATTAAGGAGCTTAGCAAAGCTAAGGATTGTTTTATGCTATTGAAATTAATTATCATTAGATGTAATATAAAAGTAAGTAAACTAAGAATTGGAAAAGGGTTAGGGGATGACAAGAGATTATAGGAACGTTTTCTTGGATGATCAAATTATAATAAGACTAAAAGAAGCTGATAAGACTTTGACCATAAAAGATAGTCCAGCAGGTATTAAAGATTGCAAGGAAAGCAAGCCCTCAAATAAATTAAACTTGAAATTGATAATGATGGCCCTTGTGGCTATAATTGTTTTTCAATCTCATTATTATTTTCTCTTCATTTTTTTGTTGGCATACTTTATACTTATGAAAAAGCCACAAGCAAGTGAAGGTGAAGGAGAGAGTGATACTGAAATTGTCTATAAAGAAAATATTTTAAAGCCTATCTTAGCTGAGATTTGTCCAGGGACGAGCCTTGATTATTCTCCAGCTAATGATTACGATGTCTATGAAAAACTCCTTCCTAGGGCGGATAAATATTATTCAGATTGTCATATACAATTTGCTTTCGAGTCCAAGACAGAATTTTCTAATATGACAGCTTATCATTATAGGTCTTCATCCAAGGGCAAAAGAATTTATATCGAAGATTTTGATGGTCAAGTCATGTTGATTAGACAACAGACCAAGCTAAGGGGTCATATTAGGATATTCCCTAAAAAAAGTTATAAGGGGGAGGATTACAATCCCTATCTAAAAAAACTAAGGGATGAAAGAGAAATTATAAGTGAATCCTTATCTTTTAATGAAAATTATGCTGTATTTGCCACAGATGATTTCTATACGAAATTAATCCTAGATCCAAGTCTTATAGAAAGATTAAATGCTTGGAGCGAGAGGATGAATATTTGCCTATATATTAGTGAAAGCATTATTGCCATAGCCTTTGATTCCAAGGCTAGTCTTTTTCCTTGTCCATCTACAATAAATGAAGTTAAGAATTTAACTCTTGTAGGCGAATATGAAAGGGTCAGATATTTACTGGGAGATTATTATGAGTTAATCAATATAATTAGGGATAAATTATAGGAGTGAGGATGTATAAATCAATCATATATATATTGGTTCAATTATTTTGGATAGGAGTAGTTTTTGCGGTTATGAATGGAGTAGGATTAGATAAGTATATAAATGGCAAATCTCTTCACATCTTTTTGCCAGTGGCAGTTATACTTATAGTAGGCTTTGCCTTTATCAAGAAATCAAACAAATTGAAGAGGTATCGAATAATAATAGATGAGTCAAAGAAAAATGTGGATATTGCTCTTGCTAAGAGATACGATACAATTTTACAAATGATGAAAGTTGCAAAATCTTTTGCCTCATATGAAAAATCAACTTTTTCTGACTTGGTTAAATTAAGGCAGGGATCAAGTATAGACAATATCAACAACAAAATCACCAGGCAAGATGAAGCTATAAATAAGATTTATGCCTTGGCTGAATCCTATCCAGAATTAAAATCATCTGAAGAATTTCTTAACCTTCAATCTGAGATAGACGAAGAAAACGAACAATTGGCGGCTGCCAAGAGAATAGTTAATTCTAATATAAGTATCTTTAACCAAGAAATAGTTTCCTTCCCAACTTCACTTATAGCAAGGCTAAATGGTTTAAAGGAAGTTGAATTTTTAGATGAGGAAAAGATAGACGATAAAAGAAATATAGATAATTTCGATTATAATCTCTAGTTGTAGCTACAAGTAAAAAATTTTAAAGTAGATAAGGACGGCAGATAAAGCTGCTGTCTTTTTTTTAGCAAAGACTTCTGAGCGTTTTATTTTTAAAATAATTTTATCTTTGAAGTTTGTACTTATGTTTATTTATAAATATTGCCTACAATATAAGTAGGATGGCTTATGAAGGTAATTGAATTAGAAAGCTTGGGAAATTATAAAAGAAAGACTATAATATTTTCTATTTTACAATCGAGAAAATACCGTCTACACCCCAGAAGCCTACAAGAAAGCCATAGAAGTAGGCTATATAAATCCTCTTATCTAGTTTTAGAGACCTTACTTACTCAAAATAAATCCACCTAATAGCAGAAGGCAAAATCTTAAAGTCTATTTCTTTGGCGGTAAATATTTCACCGTCGATATTTCCAAGAAAGGCTTTACTTGAAGAAATTTTGCCACTTTTTATTTTGTATTCATTAAGATGAGGGCTTGTTCCGTGTCTACCCTTCTTGTATTTTAGGATAAGCAAGGGTAGCTTATAAAAAGGAATCTTGTCGGCACAAACTAGGTTTATTATACCATCATCAATTACAGCCTTAGGGGCAGGGTTAAAGCCTGAACCGTAAAAACCTCCATTACAAAGAGCACTTATTAGAAAATCACCAGAAATATTTTTTCTAGACCCATCATCCATAGTCATAGTTATATCTAGCTTTTCGTATTGAATATTTCTTAGAGATGATATGACAGCGTAGATATAGGCTTTTTTACCGATAGATGGCTTTTTGTGAAGGAAGCGATAGGCCTCTTCGAGGACTTGGGTATCAAAGCCGAGACTAGTTACATTTATACAAAGCTTGTCATTTATCGCTATAAGGTCGATTGGTCTTGTCCTAAAGCTAAGGGCCTTTTCTAGGGAAAAATTCTTATAGTCGAAATTTTTGGCAAAATCATTGCCAGTGCCCATAGGTATAAGACCAAGGGCTATATCCTTGCCATAACCAGCATTTACTAGTTCATTCAAAGAACCATCGCCACCACAAACTATGGCGTATTTGTCGGAAAGCTTATCTTTGGCGAAGCTATCAATAGCATCTTTTATGTGGCCCTTATATCTTGTTTCTACAATTTCTATATCAATATCAGAAGGAGCCTTATTAGTTAAAGCTATTAGATCCTCTTTTTTTATATCAAATTCTGTTTTGCCAGCCTTGGAGCTGATTATAAATAATAATTTTTTCATAATTTCACCTTATTCATTATACATGAAAAATGTTTATAGATAAAGTTTGCTTCTCCAGACTAGAATAAAGAAAAGATGCAATATTTATCAAATATGTTAAAATAAAATAAGGAGTGATTATATGAAAAAGACTATACTTAATATATTGACAAGCCTTACTTTACTTATGCTTCTTGTTGGGTGTGGACTTAATTCCAAGACTACAGTAGACACTAATGCTAAAAACACAAGTGATCTTCTTGAAAACTTAGATAAAGCCACAAATGAAGAAGTTTCTGAAGAAGAAGGCGACAAGATAACTGATTCGAAAAAATCTGACAGGGAAAATGCAAAATCAAGATGGGAAAGAAGTCTTGCAAAAGAAAAAAATGACAAAAAAGCCCAAGCCAAAGAAAAAAAAGAAAGGGCAATTGCCGATAAGGAAATAAAAAAAGATAAAAAAACAATCTCTAAGAACAAAGAAAAGGATGAAGATAAAGAAGGAGACTATACAAAAATCAAGGCCAAATTTTTTGGTGATACCATGGCCCATATTGGTCAGGTTCAATATGCTCTTGCCTATGGGGGAGGAGAGTATGATTTTTCTAACCAGTTTAGCTATATAAAAGACTATGTTAAGGATAGCGACCTTGCCATAACTAATTATGAGACCACAAGTGATCCAAATAGAGAATACTCTGGATATCCTGCCTTCAATACTCCAGCATCCTATCTTAAAAACATCAAGGAAGCTGGCTTTGATGTAGTAACAACTGCCAACAACCACGCCTTAGACACTGACGAAGAGGGCGTTCAAACGACAATTGAAGCTATAAAAGAAGCAGGCCTTGATTTTGTTGGAACTAAGGCAAAGGAATCTGATAAAATTCTCTATAAGGAAATAAACGGCATCAAAGTAGCCATACTTGCCTATACCTACGGGGCAAATGGTAAGGAAGACTTGCTGGATGTAAGAGATGAAGTTTCCTCCCTTAACTATTTGAATGAAGAAAATGTCAAAAGTGATATAGAAGAAGCCAAGAAAAATTCTTGCGACTTTATAATAGTCTATCCTCATTGGGGTATAGAATATGAATCTTATCCTACAGATGAAACGATAAAACTAGCCCATAAAATGGTCGATTGGGGAGCTGACCTTGTTATAGGCAACCACCCACATGTAGTCCAACCAGTAGAAGTTTACAAAAGTGAGGACGGAAGAGAAGGAATAATAGCCTATGCCTTGGGCAATTTCATATCCAAGCAATCCCTCGAAGTTAGCGGTGACATAAGAGTCGAACAAGCTTTAAGCATAGAAGTTACTCTCGAAAAAGACAAAAAAACTGGAAAGAAGAAGCTTAGCGATATGAAACTTCACCCCCTATGGGTTGGGACAAACTATGACCAATACGGAGCAAGTAGCAAAACCTATCTTTGCGAAGATTTCCTTGAAGGAGGAAGCAAATACGACTTGGTAGATGATAATATGAGGGCAAGAATCCAACAGGCATATGATATGACTATTAAAACAGCCAAGACAGAGGTAAAAGAATGATGGGACTTCAGGCCTACGAATTAGGAATCTTAAATGCTATCCAAAAGATAAGAACAGACAACCTAGACAGCTTTATGGTAACCATAACATCCCTTGGTAACATGTCCATCCTTTGGTTTAGCCTAATCTTAGTCTTTCTAACAACTAGAAGATACAAGGAAATAGGAAAAATAATCCTAATTTCCTTTATCCTAAACCTAATCCTAGTAAATATAATCCTAAAAATATCAGTTGGAAGACCAAGACCCTATGAAGCAGCCAACTTCACAAACCTATTAATAAATCATCTCTCCGACAACTCCTTCCCATCAGGTCATACATCTTATGCTGCATCATTTGCAACAATAATAATATTACTTGCAAAATCCCAAGCCCTAAAGTCCTATATAGGAACAATAGCAATCCTTATAGCCTTTTCAAGACTCTACCTCTACGTCCACTATCCAACGGACGTCTTGGCAGGAGCCATTATAGGCGTACTATTAGCCATAGCAGCAATAAAAATATATCAAAGTAAGACCTATGGGTATATAAAAGAAAAATATAATTTACATCGGGCTTAAATCATGGTATAATAAAAAGGTATTAGGCCGGTGTGTTGGAATTGGCAGACGAGACAGACTCAAACTCTGTTGTCCACTAGGGCGTGTGGGTTCGAGTCCCACCACCGGCACCAAATACCTTTAAAGCGTTGATTTTTCAACGCTTTATTTTTGATAACAAACATTATTTTTAATTGAGAATATTTATAACTATAATAAAAATATATTATGTGATAAAATATATAATAAGTATTTTTTTTAGGAGATTTTATGAAGAATGATAGAAGGGAATTGATTCTTCATGGTAATATATACAGGGCTATTGCTCTTATTTCAATTCCTATTATTTTAAATAATTTTATCCAGCAACTTTATTCTTTGGCGGATGCTTTTTGGCTTGGTAAGTTAGGGACGGCGGAGTTTGCTTCTACTTCATTTACCTGGCCTGTTATTTATTTGTTTAATTCTATTGGTATGGGCTTGTCTATTGCTGCCATATCGCTTGTTTCCCAACTTCTTGGCAGGGATGATATTAGAAGTGCACAGAAATATACCAATACTTTAATAAATATATCCTTGATTTTTTCTGTTATTTTTATGTTAGTAGGTTATTTTACAGCAGATATTATTGTAGCCATGATGGGGGCTAGTGGTAAGCTTTATAAGTTTTCGGTGATTTATCTGAAGTATTCATATTTTGGTATTCCCTTTATATTTTTATATTTCATTTATTCTGCTATATATTCTGCTCAAGGGAAAAATTCTATACCTACTCTTATTAGTACAAGTTGTGTAATTCTCAATATGATTTTAAATCCTTTTTTGATTTTTGATAATATTCCTATTATTGGCCTAAGGGGCCTTGGTATGGGAGTTAAGGGTGCTGCGATTGCTACAGTTTTTACTCAAGCTTTGATGTGCTTTATGGGTTTTGTCCATCTTAGGATAAACAAGGATTTGATTAAGCTTGATCTTAACTCACTTTTTATTATAAAGTGGGAAAGAGAAATTCTTAAAAGGATTTATAGGATAGCTGCTCCTTCTGTAATTGGTCAGATGGGAACGGCGGTAGGTTTTATAATCCTTAATTCATTTATCCAGTCCTATGGAACAGATGCGGTGGCTGCCTACGGTATGGTAAACAGGATTAGTGGTCTGCTTAATATTCCTCCTGGAGGTATTGGTTCAGCTATAACGAGTATTATTGGTCAAAATATTGGTAATAGAAATATTGAAAGAGTAAAGGAAACTTTCAAGAAAGCTTCTTTTATAGTAATAATCATGTCGGTAGTCATAGCTATAATTTCTTATATTTATAGATTTGAAATCTTGCAATTTTTTATTGATTCACCGAAAGATTCACCTTTGATGGTTAAGGCTGAGTCTTATATGTCCTATACCCTTCTTACTCTTTTGATGCTTAATATGTTTTTTATCTATCAGGGTCTCTTCCAGGGAACGGGCAATAGTAAGTATTCTATGTTTGTCGATTTATTGAGACTTTGGGGCATAAGGATACCTCTCTTATTTGCCTTTAAATATTTTACAAGTTTGGGCGTTACGGGTATATGGATTGCCATGTCTATATCGAATGTCTTAGTTAGTCTTATTGCTCATTTAATCTACATTAAAGGGGATTGGAAGAGTGGGTCTTTTTAAAAATTATTGAATTTTTTTCCTTGCAAATGTTAACATCAATAGGTTATAATTAATGTAAGTAGGAGGATTATTTTGCAAGATTACAAAAGAGTTGTTCTAAAGCTAAGCGGAGAAGCCCTAGCAGGGGATCGAGGTTTCGGCTTTGATGATGATATTATTATAAATATATGTGAAAATATAAAGGTTGTAGCAGAACTTGGTGTTGAGATAGCTATAGTTGTTGGTGGAGGCAATTTCTGGAGGGGCAGATCTGGTAAGGAAATTGATAGGGCAAGCTCTGATACTATTGGTATGCTTGGTACTGTTATGAACGGTTTGAGAGTTCAGGGAACTCTTGAACAAATGGGTCTTGAGACAAGATTAATGACTGCCATAGATATGAAGGAAGTTGCAGAGCCTTACATCAGAAGAAGGGCTGTTAGACATTTGGAAAAGGGTAGGATAGTTATATTTTCTGCAGGTACTGGCCTTCCATATTTCTCAACAGATACAACAGCAAGCCTTCGTGCCCTAGAGATTGATGCTGATGTTATTCTTCTAGGTAAGACTGGAACCGATGGTATTTATGATAAGGACCCTAATGTTTATCATGATGCAGTTAAGTTTGATAAGCTAACTTACAGAGAAATTCTTCATAAAGAATTAAAGATAATGGATACAACTGCTACATCATTGTGCATGGATAATGATATGCCACTATTTGTTTTTGGTATTGATGATCCAGCCAATTTAGTAAGAATATTTAAAGAGGAAAGTCCAGTAGGGACTATAGTAAAGGAGAGTTTTTAATGATTTATGAGCAAATTAAAAAGCAAGCAACTGACGAAATGAACAAGGCTGTAGAGTCTTTTGAGAAAAGAATTTCTACAATCAAGGCAGGTCGTGCTACTGAAGCAATTCTAGATGGCATTACTTTTTCATATTATGGAACAGAAACTCCAATCAATCAAGCTGCAACAGTTTCTATACCAGAAGCAAGGCTATTAGTTATCAAGCCTTGGGATAAGTCTAATATTGGTCCAATAGAAAAGGCTATACTTAAATCTAATGTAGGTATCACCCCACAAAACGACGGGGAGATTATAAGACTTCCTTTCCCACAACTAACAGAGGAAAGAAGAAAGCAATACACCAAAGAAGTAGACACCTATGCAGAAGATAGCAAGATTATAATTAGAAACAAGAGAAGAGAAGCTATGGAGGAAGTCAAAAAGAGTGAAAAATCTGGTGATATAACAGAAGATGACAGATATACACTCGAAGATGAGATCCAAAAAATTACTGATAAGAGAATAGAAGAATTAGAGAAAATTGCTGCTAAGAAAAACAAGGAGCTAATGTCAGTATAATTGAATAAGTTGAGTAAACAAAGGATAATTGAACTTTTGAATAAGGATATCATTCCTAGTAGGATTCCTGCTAGGATAGTATCTTTGTTTCTTAAACAATTATC
Organism: Anaerococcus tetradius ATCC 35098; assembly: GCF_000159095.1. GTDB lineage: Bacteria > Bacillota > Clostridia > Tissierellales > Peptoniphilaceae > Anaerococcus > Anaerococcus tetradius. The sequence goes on from NZ_GG666303.1 coordinate 45,245, forward strand.
CTTACTTTTAAATTCAGGCATAAGTCTTGATGAAAGTCTTATGATAATTAAAAATCAAAACATGGATAGGAAACTTACAAAAAGTCTTGATAATATCTTGGGACATTTGGATAAGGGCTTTAATGCCTATGAGGCCTTCTACAAGGAAAGAAAGGCCTTTAGTCCTATGTTAATAGCCTTCATTAAATCAGGGGATGAGAGTGGTCGCTTGGCTGATATCTTATCAGAATATTCTGATTATTTACTAGTTGATAGCAAAAATAAATCTCAGATTAGGCAAGCCTTTATCTACCCTGCAATCCTCCTTTTTGTAACTATAATAGTAGTTGTCCTTATAGTAAGTTTGGTTATTCCAAGTTTTAGCGAAAGTTTTGCAAATTATAATATGGCCTTACCCTTGATGACTAGGATACTCTTGGCAATTTCCTCATTTTTTATGAATTATGGACTTGTATTTTTACTAATGATTTTCGCCCTTGTTTTGGGATATCTTTACTTATACAATAGTAAGGACTATAGACTTAGGATTGATAGCTTTAATTTCAAATATCTACCCCTAAAGAAGTTTAGAATGTTAAGGGTTGAGTATGAATTAAGTTCGCTTCTTTACATCCTAAGGAGTGGTGATATTAATATCATAAGTTCCATAGAAATTATCAGACAAGCCTTTTTAAATACCTACATAAAAAGAAAACTAATCCTAATAGAAAAAGATTTGTTGGATGGTAGAAGCCTAAGCTATGCCTTTAAGGGGGCAGGAATATTTTCCAAACTTCTCATATCTATGATAGAGGTAGGCGAAAATAGTGGCGACATGGTTGCTTCTTTGAAGAAGACTTCAGAATATTTTTCTAATGAATATATTTATAGGCTAAAGAAATTATCACGTTTAGCTGAACCAGTTTTGATTCTAATTATGTCTATAATCGTTGCTTTTGTTGTATTTTCTGTAACAATACCGATGTTTGATTCGGTTAATTACTTATATTAAGGAGTTTCTATGAAAAAGAAAAAAGGTTTTACTTTGATAGAACTAGTAATCGTTATAGCAATTATAACAGTTCTAGCTGCTATTGCGATTCCTAGATATAATGTTTCAAAGAAAAGAGCAGCTATTGCTGCCCATAATGCTAATGTCCAAATGCTAACAAGTGCTGCTAATATGGCTGTATCTGATGGAATACTTGATAAGTCTTGGAAAAAAGAAGATGATGCAAAGGACTATGTAGAAAAATGGCCGCAAGTACCTAAGGAAGCTGGCGTGACTGGACAATCCTATGAGGTTAAGATTGATAAGGATGGAAAAATAACTGTTACGCCGGCTGCTGTAGATATCAAAGATGATAATACCAAAAAAGAAAATAAATGATTAATCTATTAATATTTTTCCTAGGAAGTATCTTCGGCTCTTTTGCCAATCTTGTAGTTAATAGAAGCATTTCCGGGGAAAGCATAGTCTTTCCTAGAAGTCATTGTGATTTTTGCAAGAGAAAACTTGAATGGTTCGAACTTATTCCCATATTTTCTTATATCTTCCTAAGGGGAAGCTGTAGGAGCTGTGGGAAAAAGATCGGGCCTTCTTATCTTTTGATGGAAGTAGGGGGAGGTTTTTTAGCCCTTATAGGATTTTTGCCTAATTTTAATTTAAAAGCTTTCTTTATCTTTGCCTCCCTAATTATTTCTATGATAATAGCTATAATAGACCTAAAAACTATGGAGATATTTCAAGGTCAGCTAATTTTCCTGATAGGCTTAGGACTTTTCTATAGGCTTATTTTTATTGGCTTTAGCGGTGCTTATTTGTTAGAGCTTTTCGGCTTTAGCATAATGTATCTTGCAATCTTTTACTTATCCAAGAAAAATATAGGCGATGGGGACTACTATTTCTACCTAGGACTTAGTCTTTTTATTAAAGATTCTAGCTTTCTTTTATTTATCCTTATATCAATCTGGCTAGGAGGACTTGTTGGTCTAATAATTCTTCTTAAAGAAAGAAAAAGAGGAATGAGGATGCCCTTTGCTATCTTTATTTTTATCTCTTACCTTTTAATATTAATCTTAGAAAGAGGAGCTTTCTTATGAAAAAGAGGGGATTTAGTCTTATAGAACTTATTGTAGTAGTAGCCATTATGTCCCTTATTTCCCTTGTGGCTCTTTTTAAATTCAATATTTTAAATAAAATAAAGGCCAAAAACGAAGTAAATTTATTGATTAATGACCTGTACTATGCAAAGGAGAGGGCCCTTGCAAGTGGTAAGGATGTTAAGGTCAAATTTAAAGATGACAAGTATTATATAAGTTTTTATAATAATTTTAAAAAACCTAAGTTACAAATAGAGAGGACTTTATCCTTTTTAGTGCTAAAGGTCAGCCATGAAGTAGAAAATGATACGAGAAATTTCGAATTTAAAGCGACAGGTTCAGTTGGAAATCCCCAAAGCATAACTTTTACTTGCAAAGATCTCTATGGTAATGATGGGGAACTTATAATTCACATTGGAGTTGCAGGAGGTTCGTTAAGTATTGATGAGAAAAAACAATAAGGGATTTACCCTAATAGAATGTATAGTAGCTCTTGGCCTAATAAGCCTTCTAACGGTAGTATTACTACCCAGTCTTAATTATCTATCCAAAGCTAACAACAAGCTTCAAAGAGATACTAGGATACTTTATGCCCTAGAAAGTGCCATAGAGAAAAATAAGACCAGCGATATTGGTGATTTCACAGATGATATAAATGGTTTTGAGATAAAGGTGTCGATAATCCGCTATGATGATAATTTAAAGAAAATAAGGGCAAGCTACGAAAACTATAGCTTGGATTTGGTAAGATAGATGAAAAGGCCTGCTTTTACCCTGATAGAGCTAATTGTAGCTCTTGCAATCGCAAGCCTACTTGTAGCAGCGATTTCTATGATACTCTCCCTGAATTTGAGTCTCACAAATAAGGCTTATCTGGATGAAAAGGCCTACAAACAAGCAAGCCATGCTGCCTTATACATAGAAGATAAAGTAAGAAGGGCTTACAAGATTGAAAAAAACGACTTGAGTGGGGATAAATTCACCCTCTACATATCTAGCTACAACAAAGATAAGAGGGCCTTTGAAGAATCTACCTATAAGTTTTTTCTGGATAATAAGGTCTTATATGCCCTAGTCTCTAATCTAGATACCCCCAGTGATAAGGGCGGAGAGGTTAGAATATGTGAACTTGAATATCTCAGCCTTAAATATGATAAGAAAAACCAATATGTAGAAATTATAGTCGAAGGCAAATCCAAAAATTCAAGAATAGAAACTTGTATAAATTTAGGAGAAAGAGAATGAAAAGGGGCTTTATTAGTATCTATGTTTTGCTAGTCCTTCTTTTCATATCAGTAAGCATAGCCTTCCTAGCAAGACAAGTCCAAAACAACACCGACATAGAATCAGACCTTTATGCAAAAAAAGAGGCTATCTACGATGCCCAATCCCATGTAAATATCTTTTACAAGAATGAGTTTGATAAAATCAAAGAATATGTCCTTGAAGATTTAAAAAGAACAAATGTAGATGGTATGAGTGATGAAAATTTTCAAAATGCAAAACTTTACCAGCTTACTTACAAAAATAAGGATACAATAATCTACATGGGTAGGGTTATAGACACTAAAATAAATAGAAAAAGGGATAAGATTTATAAAATTGCTAGTGTAATTGAAAGTGGCAATGTCAAAGCTGAGGCAAATATTTATTTTAAAATCAAAGAGCATATCCTAATTGATTCGGATTCTCCTATAAAATATAATGATATCAAAGACTCTCTTGGAAAGATTCAATTTAAGAAAGACTATTCTATTTATGGGTCAATCCCAGCTACTAGTCCTAGCCATCCCTACTATGGTCTTATTTGTATAGATAATGACTTAAATCTCGATAAGGATTTGTATATAAATGGAATCTTATTAGTAAAAGGAAAGATTAAGACTAATGGCAAAAAATTGAAAGTTACAGGCCAGCTTATATGTGATAATGAGAATTTTACTGGCATTGATTACACTAAAGATTATACTTATATAATTAATAGTGTAGAAAACAAGATGGATCTTATAGATGTGAAAATTATAATTAGGAAAGCTTTTTAGATTTTTTGCCTAGAAATAATTTATGGTATAATGAGAATAGTAAAATGAAAATAAATGGAGGAAAAATGAAAATTCTAGTAATAAACTGTGGTAGTTCATCACTTAAATATCAATTATTTGATATGGACAAAGAGGAAGTTATGGTAAAGGGTCTTGTTGAAAGAATCGGCATTGATGGCTCAAGACTTATCCAAGAAAAGGATGGGGACAAATACACCATAGAAGAAGATATGAAAGATCACACAGAAGCAGTAGCTCATGTATTTAACGCCCTAGTAGATAAGGAAAATGGTGTTATCAACGATCTTTCCGAAATTGATGCAGTAGGACATAGATTCGTTCATGGTGGAGAAAAAATCACCAAATCTTGTCTAATTGATAAAGAAGTAAGAGAAGCTATAGAAGAATATAGCAAATTTGCACCACTTCACAACCCAGCCAACCTTATGGGCCTTGAGGCTTGCGAAAAACTTCTTGAAGGCGTTCCAAATGTAGCAGTATTTGACACAGCCTTCCACCAAACAATGCCTGAAAGAACCTTCCTTTATGGTATTGACTACAAATATTATGAAGAAGATGCAATTAGAAAATATGGTTTCCACGGAACAAGCCACAACTTTATTACAAACAAAACAGCAGAAATCCTCGGTAAAGATGTAAATGAATTAAATATAATCTCTTGTCATTTAGGAAATGGATCATCAATTACAGCCGTTAAAGAAGGAAAGAGCTACGATACATCAATGGGTCTTACACCACTTGAAGGACTTATCATGGGAACAAGATCTGGAGATATAGATCCAACAGCTGTAACTTATATAATGAAGGAAAAAAATATAAGTGCTCGTGAAATGGAAGATATTCTAAACAAAAAATCTGGTGTACTTGGCGTTAGTGGAGTTAGCTCAGACTTTAGAGACCTAGAAGATGCAGCTAAAAAAGGAAATAAGAGAGCCCAATACGCCCTAGATATGTTTGTTACTAGAGCTAAAAGATATATAGCAGGCTATATGGCAGAAATCGGAAGAGTTGATGCTATAGTATTTACAGGCGGAATCGGTGAAAACTCAATCGAAATGAGAAAAGACATCATGGAAGGTTTTGCTCAATTCGGTATCGAAATTGATGATGAGAAAAACAATGTTCGCGGTGGAGCTCACGAGATTTCTAAAGATGGATCAAAGGTTAAGATAATGGTAGTTGCAACCAACGAAGAGTTGATGATTGCAAGAGATACAAAATCTATAGTAGAAGCTTGACAAAGGACTCTTACCATTATATAATATAAAGGATTGCTAAACTGATAAGAGGAGGTGTTAAAGATGGCAGTACCAAAGAGAAGAACATCAAAAACAAGAAAAAATAAAAGAAGAGCCTCAGCTTATACTTTGAAAAGATCAAACTATGTTGAGTGTCCAAATTGTCATGAGCCAAAACTTCCACACAGAGTTTGCCCAAACTGTGGTGAATACAAAGGCGAAACAATTCTTGATGTAGAGTAAGAGATAGTGTTTTACACTATCTTTTTTAATATAATAATTTAAAGAAGGAAGATATGAAAATACTTATAGATACTTACGGTGCAGACCAGGGTGAGAAGGTTCTAGTTGACGGAGCCATCCTTTGCAAAGAAAAAAGAGATTTCACTCCAGTTTTTATAGGCAACAAAGAAAAAATAGAAAAGCTAATAGCAGGAAGAATTTCTGACTACGAAATAATCCATACAGACGAATTTATTTCTAACGATGAAGATCCAGCTAGGGCTATTAGAAGGAAAAAAGATGCTTCAATAGTTATTGCATTCGAAAAAGCCAAAGAAGAAGCTTATGATGGCATTCTTTCAGCAGGATCGACCGGAGCTCTGCTTGCAGGAGGACTCTTTATAGCTAAAAGAATAAAGGGAATCGACAGGGCCTGCCTTGCAACAAGCCTTCCAACTCTAGAGGGAACGACTCTTTTGATGGATACAGGAGCTAATATGGACTGCAAGAAAGAATTTTTGGAAGAATTCGGATTAATGGGTAAAGTATATCTAGAAAATGTGCTTGCTATAGAAAATCCAAAGATTGGCCTTCTAAATGTAGGAGTCGAGGAGCATAAGGGCAATAAATTAACTAAGGAAACTTACGTCCTCCTTAAAGAAGCAAATATGAATTTTGTAGGAAATATCGAAGCAAGGGACCTATTAACAGGAAAGGTCAATGTCGTACTAGCTGACGGCTTTGATGGGAATATTGCAATAAAAACTGCAGAAGGGGTTCTAAAATTATTAGCAGGTCAGATGAAGGACGTATTTTATAAGTCTTTATTAAATAAACTTGCTGCAGGAATCTTAAAGAAGGACCTAAAAGCTATGTTTAATAAGTATTCGGCAGACGAAGTTGGAGGAGCACCTCTTTTAGGGGTTCAGGCCTATGTCTACAAGGCCCACGGAAACGCCAACGAGCTTGCTATTTCTAATGCTTTGCTAGGATTAATGGATTATATAGACAAGAAAGTTATTGAAAAGATAGAAGGAGAACTGATTTGATTAGAGAAAGATTAAAAGAATTGGCTATAGAACACCTTGATATCAACCCAGAAGAGATTGATTTTGATAGCAAGATTTCTGATTTAGATATTGATTCCATCGACCTTGTGGATTTCATAATGGTACTTGAGGATGAGTTTTCAATAGAATTTTCTGATGAAGAATTAGACGAGATTGAAACTCTCGCTGATATAGTAAGTTTAATTGAGAGCAAGAATTAATGGCTATTTCTAAAGATAGACTAAAAAAAATTGAAGAATTTGAGGAAAAAATCGGCTACAGCTTCAATGACAAGGAATTGATAGATGTAGCCTTTACTCATTCGTCTTATACTAACGAGGTTAAGGGCAAAAAGAAAAGCAACGAAAGACTAGAGTTTTTGGGTGATTCAATCCTTGATATGATAGTTAGTGAGATTCTTTTTAAGAATTATTCACAAAAACCAGAAGGCTGGCTAACCAAAACAAGGTCAAGGCTAGTCTGCACTTCTTCTTTTGCCAAGGCTTGCGAAAAATTTCAGATGTCTTCATATCTAAATTTTGGCAATGGTGAAAAACAAGGTGGAGGAGAACTAAAAAAGCATGTAAAGGCAGATACTTTCGAAGCAGTCTGTGCTGCCATCTATTTAGATAGTTCTTATGAAAATTTGTTCAATTTCCTTGTGACAAATTATAAGGCTGAAGCCTTGCATGTAATCAATGATGATTCGATTTTTAATGATTATAAGACTAAACTTCAAGAATACCACAATGCTAAGGATAAAAAAATATTAAAATACGAATTAACTAAGGAAGAAGGCCCAGAACACTCCAAGACCTTTACCATGGCTGTTAAGTTAGGCAACAAAATCTTAGCTTATGGTGTTGGAAAAAACAAGAAGCAAGCAGAACAAATGGCTGCCAAGGCTGCCTTCGAGAAAATTAACAAAAAAAATGGCTAAGAAAGAATATATAATACCAATATTTATTCCTTTTTTAGGTTGTCCTCACGATTGTGCCTTTTGCAATCAGCTAAAGATTACAAACTTTAAGGATAAGCTTGATAGGGAAAAAATAATTGCTGAAATCGAAAAAAATTTATCTTACTTTCCCCAAGCCAAGGCTACAGAACTTGCATTTTTCGGAGGCTCCTTTACAGGTCTTGATGAGGATGTCATGAAGGGATATCTTTCTATCGCCAAGGAGTACAAAGAGAAGGGAATTATTGATAGAATCAGATTATCGACAAGACCTGATTATATAAATAATTCTATTCTAGAAATACTAAAGGCCTACCAGGTGGATATTATAGAACTTGGCATCCAATCTCTTGATCAGGAAATTTTAGATGCTAATGAGAGGGGGCATTCAGTCGATGACTCTCTTATGGCAAGTGAGCTAATAAAGTCTTTTGGCTTTAGTCTAGGTCATCAAGTAATGCCGGGCTTATTTAGGGATACAAAGGATAAGTCTATCCAAACGGCCATAAAATCTGCAAATATGAAGCCAGATATGGTGAGGATATATCCGACACTTGTTATAAAGGATACAAAACTTGAAAAGCTCTATCAGGCTGGCATCTATAAGCCCTTAGACCTTGATAGGGCTGTTAGCTTGTCAGCAGAAATATATATGATTTATAGGGCCAAAGATATTGATGTTATAAGGATTGGCCTACAGACTACAGAAAATATAAATGATAAAGAAGATGTAGTAGCAGGACCCTTCCATCCTGCCATTAGACAATTGGTTGAAGGCTATATCTATAAGAAATATCTCGAAGAGTTGATAGGAAAAGAAAAGCTTGAAGGAGAGCTTGCAATTCACACATCTTCTAGGAATATTTCCATCATAGCAGGAAATAAAAAGATAAACAAGAAATATTTTTACGATAAATATGGGATAGTTATGTCCTTTGTTTCTGACAAGGATGACTTTATTGAAAATAAGGATAAGAAAATCCAACTTGATATGGCTAGTTTCATAAAATCTTATGTGAAGAAAACTTACGGTGGTGATTTAGTATTAGATTAGAAAGTATTGAACTAAAGGGCTTTAAGTCCTTTGCTGATAGGACGAAAATTGAATTTGACGAACAAATTACTGCTGTTGTTGGTCCTAATGGATCTGGAAAGAGTAATATTTCGGATGCCATAAGATGGGTCTTGGGTGAGCAATCCGCCAAGTCCTTGCGTGGGGCAAAGATGAATGATGTAATTTTTCAAGGCGGAGAAAATTCTAAGTCCTTAAATCTGGCAGAGGTAAATCTAAATTTTTCCAATGAAGATAAGGCACTTGATCTTGCCTATGATAAGGTCAAAATCTCAAGGCGTATCTTTAGAGATGGAGACAACGAGTATAGGATTAATGGCAAGAAGGTTAGACTAAAGGATGTAAGAGAATTATTCCTAGATACAGGAGTCGGTAAGGAAGGTTATTCCATCATCTCCCAGGGTAGAATCGAAGAGATTATTTCATCATCAGCCAAGGATAGGAGAAATATCTTCGAGGAAGCTAGCGGTATAGCCAAGCATAAATTTAGGAGAGATGAGGCAAATAAAAAACTAGAAAAAGTTACTGATGATTTGGAAATAATCGACAGGGAATGGGAATACAAGAAAAAGGACTTGGCCCTTCTTAGTGGCTACAAGGATAACTTCCTTAAAAACAAGGCTTTAACTGAAGAATTAGATGAAAAATCATATTTTTATATGAAAGATAAGTCGAGAAGTCTTCTAGATAAGAAGGAAAAGCTTCTTGGTAAAATCGAAAAACTTGACCAAGAATTAACTGCATCGACAAGTGAGCTTGATGAAATAAGAAAAAAGCTCAGTCCCTACAAGAAAAATCAAGAAAGTCTCGAAGAAAAAATAAAAATCATCCGAGAAAATATTGATAAATACACAAAAGATATAGAAAAATCGGAAAATAAGCTTCTCCTAAATAAGGAAAAATCTGCCTATAATAATAAAGATATGACCAGGCTTTTGGAAAATATCAAGTCAAATGAAGATAGGCGAGCTAAGGTTAAAAAGGATTTAGAAAAAGAAGAAGCTAATCTTTTAGCCTATAAGGAAAAATTAAAGGACAGCGAAGATAAGAGTAAGTTAAATGAAAATAATATAGAGGGCCTAAGAGTTGAGATAGAAAAACTTAAAAGCCTAAAGAATGAAGAAGAACTAAAGCTAGAAAAGCTAAAAGAAGAAATCTACAATTATGAGGTCGACCAAAAGTCCAAGGCCCTATTTGACCAAAAAAAGGCTGAAGAAGATAAGAAAAGGCTTGAGAAGCTGAAAAAATTAGAAGATGAGCATAAGAATCTAAATATGGAAAGGCAAAAGCTCGACCAAGAAATTATCTCCGATGATAAGGATAGAAAAGACTTTGCCCAAAGGCTCAAAGCTAAGGCAGAAGAGCTAAGTAAAAAGAAAAGTGACTTGGAAGAGCTTATCAAAGATAATAATGATAACAATATAAAATTAAAGACTTCCATATCTGAGTTCAAGCTTCAAAAGGAAAATATAGATAAAAATAGGGGCTATATTTATTCAATCCAAGATTTCCTTAACAAGACTAAGGAAAATGGTCTGGATAAACTCTACCTAGATTCTCTAGCAAATCTTATTAGTGTAAAAGAGGGCTATGAGGATGTAATTGATAATCTTATGGGAGCGAGTCTCCAAAACATTGTAACGAAAAATAAGGCTGATACAAGAGATCTTATTAACTTCGTAAATAAGATGAAGCTTGGTAGAATAACCTTCCTACCTATTGATTCCATAAAATCTTTTAAGAAGGAGAGGCCAGATGAAGAAGAAGTGATTGCTATGGCCTATGATTTGATAGAAGCACCAGACAATCTAGCTAATATTATTGACCACTTCCTAGGCTCAACAGTAGTAGTATCAGATATCGACAAGGCGGTAAGTCTTTCTAATAAGCTAAAGGGCTATAGGATTATAAGCATGAATCTCGACATAATTAACACTTGGGGGTCCATGGTTGCTGGTAATGATAAGAATAGGAAGAAAAATACAAATCTACTAAATAGAAATAAGAAATTAGATGACCTAAAAGAACTTATTTTAACTTTGAGAAATAAGAAAGACAGCTATAGCAATTCCTACAAAGACCTTATGGAAGCTGTAAGTAGGAATGAAGAAGAAATTGACCTTGCTAGAAAGGACTTTGACCTAAAGGAAGAAGAGAGGAGATTGAGAAAATCTAAGCTAGAATCTCTTGATTTAAGGTTAGCAAATATACAAGTGAGGATTAAAGAGCTAGGAGAAGAAGATGAAGGCTATGTATCCTTACAAGATAAGCTTGATATTAATGAACTTAGGTCTAGGCTTGATAAGCTAAAGAAGGAAATTTCAGACAAAGAAGAAAGCCTAAGCGAAAAAGAAGCCTTGCTTAGAGATTGCGAAGATGAGATAATAAGACTTGAAAATACTATAGAGATAATAAAACGTGACATAAATCTCTTGCTAAATTCAACAAACAAGCTCAGAAATACGCTAAATGACCTAGATAATTCTGATAGATTAGAAATTAAACTAAGAAAAGAAATTGAAAATTCCATAGCAGAGCTTAAAGAAAATGATGATAAGCTAAGAAAAATAATAGAATTTTCTAGGACGAACATGGCTAAGGAAGAAGAAGGCCTTAAGGAAAGTATCAAAAAACTTGACTCTATGACCTTGGAAAATGCTAATATGGTTGATAGGGACAAGGCCCTTGATGAGAAGATAAAAAATTTCAATCTAGAAAAGGTGAAACTCGACTATGAGCTAAGCTCCATAAATTCTAAATATAATTCAATTGTTGATGAAGTAAAGCCCTTTATTAGCATGAGTTTAGATAACTTAGAAGAAAAGTTTAAGGATAAGGAGCCGGTAAAGACAAATAAAACATCTCTTATAGAAATTCAAAGAAAACTCAACTCAATTGGATTTTTTGATGAAAACTCCCTAGAAAATTACAAAGAGGCGAATGAGGCCTTTGATTTTCTGGATAAGCAAATGAAAGACTTGATCAACTCTAAGGCTGATATAGAAAAGATGATCCAAAAGCTCGAAAAAGAAATGAAGGAAGAGTTCATCAAAAACTTTAACATTATCAATGATAAATTTATGAGGATATTTAAGACCCTCTTTATAGGTGGCGATGCCAAGCTAATACTCGATAGTGATGATAGCTTAAATGCGGGAATTGAAATAGAGGCAAGACCTCCATCTAAATCCCTAAAGTCCATTTCCCTCCTATCAGGTGGGGAGAAATCTCTTACTGCTGTAGCCTTGCTCTTTGCAATATTCGAGACCAATCCTGCACCCTTTGCCATCCTCGATGAGATTGATGCGGCCTTGGATGAAACAAATATCAAAAGATATATAGAATACTTAAAAAGCTTATCTGACAAAACCCAGTTTATAATGATAACTCACAGGCAAACGACCATGCAATTGGCTGAGAGGATTCATGGAGTAACTATTGGGGATAATGGAAAAAGCAAGATATACTCAATAGACTTTGCAAATAATTGAAAATAAGCTTTGCAAAAGTACAATAAATTAGATAAGGAGGAAGTATGGCAATTAGAAATATAAGAAAAGAAGGGGATCCTATTTTAAGAAAAATTTCGAGAAATGTCCCTGAAATTACTGATAGAATAAAAGTTTTGCTTGATGACATGGCTGATACCATGTATGAAGCTGATGGTGTCGGACTTGCTGCTCCTCAAGTTGGAATATTAAAAAGAATAATCGTGGTTGATCCACATGATGATAGTACAGGACTAATCAAATTAGTAAATCCTGAAATAATAGAAGAAGATGGAGAGCAAGTGGGAATCGAAGGTTGTCTTTCGATACCTAATTTTAATGCTACTGTAAAAAGACCAGAGCATGTAAAAGTAAAATATTTGAATGAAAATGGCGAGGAAAAGATTTGGGATGCCCATGGTTTTCCAGCTGAAATCTTATCTCACGAGATAGACCATCTTAATGGTATTTTGTTTAGGGATAAGGCAATCGAAGAGGTTAAATACGATACAGAAAATGATTAATATATGTTTTATGGGCAATCCAAAGTTTGCGGTGCAGACTTTGGATATTCTTTATAATGATGAAAATATAGATGTAAAACTAGTCGTAAGCTCCCCTGACAAGAAGAGAAATAGGGGAAAAGTTACACCAACTGAGATTAAAAAATATGCCCAAGAAAAAGGAATCGAAGTTGTTTGTCCAAAGACTGTAAATACCAAGGAGTTTGTAGAAAGCCTAAAAGACTTAGATATTGACTTCATAGTAGTCGTAGCTTTTGGTCAGCTAATAGGTAAGGACTTATTAGAAGCTTATGAGGATAGGATAATCAATCTTCATCCTTCCCTTCTTCCTCTTTATAGGGGGGCAAGTCCTATGCAATTTACTCTCTTAAATGGAGATAAAATAACTGCGGCAACAACCATGCTTATAGAAAAGGGTATGGATTCTGGTGATATCCTTATCCAAGAAGAAGTTGAAATAAAGGATGATGATAATTACACAAGCTTGGAAGAAAAGCTAAGTGAAATTGGCTCAAAGGCAGTAAGGGAAAGTATCCTAAATTATGATAGGCTTTACGAAAATAGGAGAAAACAAGACGCCAGCAAGGCAACTTTCTGTACAAAAATTACAAAGGAGATGGGAAAGATTGACTGGAATAAGTCATCAGCTGAAATTATAAACCAAATTCGAGCCTTTGTAGAGTATCCGAATAGCTATTTTTCCTATGAAGATAAAAACATCAAGGTCTACGATGCAGAAATTGCGACAGGCTTTGAACAAAGACCAGCCTATGTTTACGAAGCAAATGCTAAAGCAGGCATAGTAATAGGTACAAAAGATGGTGCCATAAGGCTAAAGAAAATTCAATTTCCTGGCAAAAAGGCCATGGATGTCAAGGCTTTCTTGATGGGCAATAGCTTCAAGGAAAAGATTAGTCTAGAAAATGAATGATTTAGAATTAATTTGTAATAGCCTTGTAAATATAATCTATGAAGATAAGAAAAGTAACGATGAGATTAACTATCTAGCCAAAAAAGTCCAAGGACTTGCCTATGCGACTAAGTTAATCTATGGTGTACTTGAAAATAAAATCTACCTAGATTATATGATTGGCAAATTATCGAAGGTAAAAATTAAAAAAATTCACAAAAATGTCCTAACTATTCTAGAAATGGGACTTTATAACATCCACTTCCTAGCAACTAAGGACTATGCAATAGTTGATAAACTTGTTGAATTATGCAAAAAGAAGAACAAGCGTTCGGCAAATTTTGTTAATGCTATCCTTAGAAATTTCATAAGAAATGAAGAGGACCTAGCAAAAATATATATCAATGACGATATCAAAGCCCTATCAATCAGATATTCTATGCCAGAAGAAATAAGTAGATATATTTATGATAACTATGGCATGGCTTATACTAAAAATTTCCTAAGATATACTAATGATGAGGCCCGCCTTTCTATTAGGGTAAATTCCCTAAAGACTGATAGGGAAAGCCTTAAAAAACGACTAGAAGCTTTGGGTTATGAACTAAGCCTATCAAAAATTAGCGATAGGGCACTTATAATCCACAACCCATCTGGCCTTGCAAATAGCCTTGAGTTTAAAGAGGGGCTTTTTACCATCCAGCAGGAAGCGAGTATGAAGACAGTTGAAGTTCTTAATCCTAAGAGAAATTCTAGGATTTTAGATATTTGTGCAGCCCCAGGAACAAAGACTTCCTATCTGGCTGAATATACGTCAAATACTGGTAAAATAATAGCGAACGATATTTCCACAAACAAGCTTTGTCTTATCAAGGAAAATATCGAGCGTTTGGCTCTCACAAACATCGAGATAAAAAGCTTCGATGGAAGTGTATTTAACAAAGAATACGAAAAAAGCTTTGACTATATTCTAGTCGATGCTCCATGCTCAGGCCTTGGAGTCATGGCGAGAAAACCCGAGATAAGATACAATAGGAGTCTTGATGATATAAGGACTCTGAGCATCCTTCAAAGGGAAATTTTGGACACTTCCATAAGATACTTAAAGGATGGTGGAGAGCTTGTTTATTCTACTTGCACCCTAGGGCCAATCGAAAACCTAGATAACTTTAACTATCTAAAAGGCCATGACCAATTGGAACTTGTACAGGTAGAAGGCAAAGATTACATAGAATTTGTTTGTTTTGAAGATAAAACAGATGGATTTTTTATAAGTAAATTTAAGAAGAAAAATTATGACGAAAACACTAAATGACAAGTCTATAAAAGAAATCGAGTCTATATTTATCAAGGAAGGCTACCAGAAATTCAGGGCCAAGCAAGTCTATAGGCAAATTCATGTAAAAAGAATAAATGACTTTGATAAGATGACTGACCTATCGAAGGAAATGAGAGAAAAATTAGGGGAAAACTATGCTTTTCCAAAGATGAAATTATTAAAAGAATTTGTTTCCAAGCTTGACTCTACAAAAAAATATTTATTTTCCTTAGATGATGGAAATATAATTGAGGCAGTTTTTATGGACTATGACAAGAGAAAAACCATCTGCATATCATCTCAGGTAGGTTGTAGGATGGGTTGTAAATTTTGCGCCTCAACTAAAAATGGACTTGTAAGAAATCTTACAGCA
Organism: Anaerococcus tetradius ATCC 35098; assembly: GCF_000159095.1. GTDB lineage: Bacteria > Bacillota > Clostridia > Tissierellales > Peptoniphilaceae > Anaerococcus > Anaerococcus tetradius. The sequence goes on from NZ_GG666303.1 coordinate 60,542, forward strand.
GGAGAACTTATTGAAGAAGTATATGAGCTTGAAAGAATCAATGGAGAGATAAATAATATAGTAATCATGGGTATAGGCGAACCCCTAGATAATTATGATAATATTGTTAAGTTTATAGACCTTATAACCAATGCTGATGGAAGAGACTTATCTCACAGATCAATTACCCTTTCAACATCAGGTCTTGCTCCAATGATTAGAAAACTTGCTGATAGTAAGCTTGATGTAAATCTTGCCCTAAGCCTTCACTATGCCAATGATAAGAAAAGGCAGAAATTTATGCCAGTTGCCAACAAATACAAGATAGAAGACTTGCTTGAAGCAACAGATTATTATTTGGCAAAGACTAAAAGGCGAGTGAGCTTTGAGTATGTTGTAATAGACGGAGTTAATAATACAGATAGTGATGTAGACAATCTTTATTCATTACTAAAAAATAAAAATGTCCACATCAACCTTATTCCCCTAAATCCCATAGAAGAGTTTGCCTATAATAGGCCAAAAAGTTCGGCTTTGACAGAATTTAGGGATAAGTTAGTTAAAAGAAAGCTTAATGCAACCATAAGAAGATCAATGGGATCGGATATTGATGCTTCTTGTGGTCAGCTTAGAAACAATTATGCGAGGTGAGCATGAAATTTAGTACAATATCGAATATTGGAAAAGTGAGGCAAGAAAACGAGGATGCCTACGCTAATACCTCTCTTGGCGATTTAGACTTTTTTATTGTCGCTGATGGGATGGGAGGTCATAGCAGGGGAGAAGTTGCAAGTAAACTTGCAAGTAAATCCTATATAGACTTTGTTGAAAATGCAAAGATAAATGACTATCCTTCACTAAGTATCCTCCAAGAAGACGCCATAAAGTATGCCAATGAGAAAATCTATTGTCTATCAGATGATAGTGAAGGGCTTAGGATGGGGACTACGGTTGTCTGCATGGTTATAGATGAAAAAAACAGAACTTATCATATAAGCCATGTCGGCGATTCTAGAATCTATATCTATCAAGATAAGAAACTAAGTCTAAAAACTCGTGATCATTCACTAATTAATGACTTAATAGATACAGGCTCTCTTACAGAAGATGAGGCCAAAAACTTTATCAATAGGTCCGCCATTACCAAGGCTGTCGGTACTGAAAAGGAGATAGAACCTGAAAGCTCTACTTTTTCTATGAAAGATGGGGATGTAGTATTGATGTTTACAGATGGTCTATCAAATGAACTTAGTGATGAAGAGATAACAAAAGTTGTAGATGACAATGATGATGCTTACGAAATCTCATCAAAACTCATCGAGCTAGCACTAAATAAGGGTGGTCGTGACAATATAACTGTCACAACCATTTTGATATAAGGGGTAATATGGAAAAGATAATTTTGGACAATAGGTACGAGATTATAGAGCAGATTGGTATAGGCGGTATGGCCAAGGTCTATAAGGCAAAAGATAGGCTCTTGGATAGATTCGTAGCCATCAAGGTTTTAAAGGAACAATATGCTGAAGATGAGGAATTTCTAAAGAAATTCAACAATGAAGCCCAATCAGCTGCCAAACTAAATCATATAAATATTGTAAATGTTTACGATATAGGTCAAGACCTATTAGAAGGTAGAAAAATATACTATATAGTGATGGAATATGTCGAAGGAGAAACTCTCAAAGATCTTATAGATAGCGAGGGCCATCTTTCAAATCACGATATAATTGATTATTCTGTTCAAATAGCACAAGCCCTTAAATCAGCCCATGCTTCAGGCATTATCCATAGGGATATTAAGCCACAAAATATCTTGATAGATAAGTTTGGCTTAGCCAAGGTTACAGATTTTGGTATAGCAAGGGTTTCATCAAACGCAACTATAACCTACACATCATCAATTCTTGGTACAGTTCATTATATTTCACCAGAACAAGCCAAGGGCAAGATTGTCGATGAGAAAAGCGACTTGTATTCTCTAGGAGCTGTGATGTATGAAATGGCAACTGGAAAGGTGCCTTTTGATGCAGATAACTCAGTAGGAATAGCAGTTATGCATATACAAGATAAGCCAAGACCTGCCAAGGAATTAAACAATGACTTATCTGACCATCTAAATTATATAATAATGAAGCTTTTGGAAAAGGAACCAGGCAATAGGTTCTTGAACGCAACTGAACTTATTTCAAGTCTTGAAGACCAAAATTCCTTTAGCAATAATAAGGCCCTTGATGAAACAGCAAGGATACCAATAGTTGTACCTTCCAAGGAAAAGAAAAAAAAGGCAAAGGAGAAAAAACAGAAAAAAGCCAAGGCTGAAGAGGCAGTTTATGTTTCTCCAACTGATGAAAGTCCAAAGACAAAAAGCAAGTCCAAAAAAGTCAATATCTGGCCACTTGCTCTGCTTGCCTTAGTTTTAGTTGCTGCAGTCTTCTATTTTATAAACAAGCCTAAGGGAGATAGCCTAGAAGTTCCAGCTGTTATAAATCTAAGTCAAGATATGGCCGTAAAGGAACTTGAGAAGAGAGGTCTCAAGGCGAATATCTCAAGGACAGAGGAAAGTGATGAATACGATAAGGGTAAGGTAATGAGTCAAGACCCTGAGGCTAACACTAAAGTAAAGGTCGGAACGACAGTAAACTTAGTAATTAGTGCAGGTAGAGAAGTCGAAGTACCCGACCTTTCCAAATTAACAGTAACAGAAGCAGAAGAAAAGCTAAAAGACATGGGACTAAGTCTTGGTAGTACAAGCACAGCATACAGTGATGATATAGAAAAAGACCTAGTAATAAGCCAAGAGCCAAGGGCAAACACTACCCTACAAGCAGGAAGCAAAGTAGACTTGGTTGTATCTGCTGGTCCTGAAAAAAAAGTTGAAAATGTAACAGTGCCAAACCTCATAGATGTAAGTGAAGACCAAGCCACTAGCCTTATCACTCAATACGGCCTAAAGCTAAGAAATCTTGACTATAAGGAAAGTGATGATGTAGAAAAGGGTCATGTCATAAGTCAATCCATAGCAGAGGGCACCGAAGTTGCCAAGGGTTCACAAATAGACATAGTTGTTAGTAGCGGTAGCAAGCAAAAAGAAGCTAGCAGGTCCAATAGGGTAAAGAACGTAGATTTAAGATTAAGTGTCGGTTCTGATAGGGATAGATTCAATGTAAAAATTTATAAGCTTGATGATAATGACAGAAGAGGAGATATCCTCTATGATCAAAATCATACAAAAGATGAGTTAAATGATCAATCAATCTTACAACTTAACTTTCAAGCTAGCCTAAATACCAAGTTTGAAGTCCTTATAGATAATGAAAGCTATGGAGTGTACACTGTAAATTGAAAAAAGGAAAGATAATAAAATCACAAAAAGAACTATATTATGTAGCTTGTGATGATAAAACATTTATGGCTAAGGCTAGGGGCAATTTTAGAGTCAAAAAAATAAAGCCCCTAGTAGGCGATAATGTTATAATAGACGACTTAACTGATGGAAAAGCCTATATAACAGATATTTGTGAGAGGAAAAATGAAATCAAAAGGCCAAATATTTCTAATATTGACCAAATACTTCTATTTGCAACTATCAAAAATCCACCGCTAAATATCTATAACTTAGATAAATATTTAGCCATGTGCGAGTACAAGCATATGGAAGTCGTAATAATCTTATCTAAAATCGATCTTTGTGATGAAAGTGAAATAGATTATTTTACAAATATCTACAAGAAGATTGGCTATAAGCTTGTTTGCATAGACAACTATTGCAATTTTCCTAAAGAGGAGATATTAGACCTATTAAAGGATAAGACTTCGGCTGTTTCAGGAGCAAGTGGAGTTGGTAAATCTACTTTTCTTAACAACTTGGTAGACCATGATGTTGAAATAGGATCTATATCTGAGAAGAGTAAGAGGGGGAAAAATACAACCCGTCATACAGAGATTTTCAAAATCGCCGATAATACCTTCCTTTTTGATACGCCAGGCTTCGATTCATTCGATATTGACTTCATAGAAGATGAAAGAGAGCTAAAGTATTTATTTAAGGAATTTAGGGATAAGGCTTGTAAGTTTAAAGATTGTAATCATATCAACGAACCTAATTGTGCTGTAAAAAGTGCTCTTGAGAAGTCTTTGATTGATGAGGGTAGATACAAAAATTACCTCATGCTTTTTGAGGAAGTAAAAAAAAGGAGAGAGAATAAATGGTAGAACTTGCACCTTCTATACTTTCTTGTGATTTTTCAAAATTGCAAGAGGATTTAGATGCTACAAAAGATACAGGACTAAAGATGATCCACATAGATGTTATGGATGGCTTATTTGTACCAAACATATCCTTTGCCTTTAAAATCATCAAGGACATTAGGGACAAAAATGATTATTTCTTCGATACACATCTTATGATAGTTGACCCTATAAGATACATAGATAGATTTGTGGAAGCTGGCTGTGATAGGCTTACCATCCATTATGAGGCTAGCGATAGTCCCCTAGAAGCTATTAAAAAGATAAAGGCTTGTGGCATTGAGGCAGGCATAAGCTTGAAACCAAAAACAGCTTGTGAGAAAATCCTTCCCCTATTGGCATATGTGGATGCAGTCTTGGTTATGAGTGTAGAGCCAGGTTTTGGTGGACAAAGCTTTATGGAAGAAAGTCTTGATAAGGTGAAATTTTTAAGAAAGTACATAGATGAAAATAAGCTTTCTTGCAAAATCGAAATAGACGGTGGAATTAAGACTGAAAATGTTAGAAGAGTAATAGCTGCCGGTTGTGATGAAATAGTCTCAGGATCAGATATCTTTGCTAAGGAAGATATAAGGGGTCAAATTGAAAAATATTATCAAATCTTTAATGAAGACTCACATTAAGAATTAAGTTTTTTATAGTAGAAAAAAATTAGATTTAAACATAGAAATAGGATGGGGAAAATTCCTCATCCTTTTTAATACAAAATTATTTAATTTAAAATAAAAAAAACATTTTGCAATTATGCTTTTTCTACTTTACCGCTTTTTAGACATTTAGTACATACGTTTAATGTTTTAGGTGTTCCATCTACTAAAGCTTTTACTTTATGCACATTTGCTTTAAATGTTCTATTGATTTGTCTGTGAGAGAAAGTTACAGTCTTACCTGATTGGGTTCCCTTACCGCAGATATCACATGCTCTTGCCATTCTTACACCTCCTAGCTTTTATTCATCTTTATTATTCTACCAAAGATTAGGATAAATTACAAATATTTTTGTTAGAAATTTAAAGATTATCCTCCCCAAGAGTCAATAGAGAATCTCCATCATAGTTATATAAGCCTAATTATGGTATAGTCCTTGTAGAAATAAAAAGATTTAAATGAATCTTAGGAGGGAATATGGACTTAAAATCTATATACGATAAGGAAAATGTGGGAGAAGTTCTCGCAGATGAAATAACCAAAGACTACACTACTTTTGGTATCGGCGGTAAGGCTGATATTTTGATTAAACCAAACAATGAAGAACAATTAAAAAATATATTAAAGATAAATCACAGAGAAAATATTAAGACAACTGTTATTGGCAGGGGATCAAATCTTTTAATCAGCGATAAGGGTATCAGGGGTTGCGTTATAGTTCTTTCCTCTAATTACGATGAAATAAAGCTTGAAGGCGATATTCTTACTGCTTATGCTGGAACAAGCCTAAATGAAGCAGCTCTTTTTGCAATTGATAAGGGACTTGCTGGCATGGAGGAGATATCCGGCATACCTGGATCTATTGGTGGAGCTGTAGCTATGAATGCAGGAGCCTACGGGGGAGAGATAAAGGATATTTGTGTAAATGTAAAGGCCTTCGATTTTTCTGGCAAGGAATACAATTTTACCAATGATCAGATGAACTTTTCTTACAGACATTCCAAAATATTTGAAGAAAATCTCATTGTTTCTCAAGCAAGCTTCAAGCTAAGAGCAGGCAATAAGGAAGAGATAAGAGAAAGATATGAAGACTTCACCCACAGGAGGGTGAGTAAACAACCCCTTGATAGGAAGTCTGCAGGATCAACATTCAAAAGACCTCAAGGTTCTTACGCTTCAAAGCTAATTGATGAATGTGGACTTAGAGGCTACAAGAAGGGAGACTGTCAAGTTAGCGAAAAGCATTGTGGCTTTATCATTAATGTCGATAAGGCAACTTGCAAGGACATGCTCTCCTTTATCAAAGAAGTTTCAGGAATTGTAAATGAAAAAACAGGTTTTATATTAGAAAGAGAAGTTAAACTAATAGGAGAATTTTAATGATTCTTAAAATTATCACAGGCCTTAGTGGATCAGGCAAGACTTCAGCCCTAAGGGCCTTCGAAGACATGGGATATTATGCAATGGATAATGTGCCAGCCTATCTAATAGAAAAATTTATAGAACTTAACAATAATCAGAAAAATCCAATAGAAAAGATGGCTGTGGTAATTGATTTTAGGTCATATTCTCTAACAGATGATTTATACGAATCCCTCCTTCGACTAAAAAAAGCTAATATAGATACAGAAATTATCTATATCTACTCTTCAGATGAGGCTATTTACAAAAGATACAATGAACTAAGACGTCCCCATCCCTTGGGTGAATATGGAAATGTAAGCGAGGGAATCGAAAAAGAGAAAGACTTGCTAAAACCAATTAGAAAGATCGCCGATAGATTTGTAGATACTACAAATTACAAGATAAGCGAGCTAAAAAAAGTAATAGAAGATTCAGCCTACAAGAAAGATAAGACTATAATAAATCTTATATCTTTTGGTTTCAAATATGGCCTAAGTGATAATTTTGAATTTGTATTTGATGTTAGATTCTTGCCAAATCCTTATTATATTAAGGAACTAAAGGATGAAAATGGAACTAATAAAAAACTAAAGGATTTTCTGGATGGCTTCGAGGCCTCCAAGGCCTTTGAAGATGATCTTTGTAAGCTTATTAAAAATTTGGTTCCAGAATTTTACAAACAAGGTAAGGATATTATCAATATAGCCATAGGCTGTACTGGTGGCCAACATAGGTCTGTTTATATGGTTGAAAGACTCTATGAAAGATTAAAGGATGAAGATTATATACTAGTGAAAAAACACAGAGAGAAGGATAGATGGAAGAAAAATATATGAAAAGGTACCCCCTTAGGAATGTAAAGAATGTTAGAGATTTGGGAGGAGTACCCACTCTTGATGGCAAAGTTACTAAGTGGGGGAAATTTATTAGAGCTGCAAGCCTAGATGATAGCAAGGATGATGATCTGGCTTATCTTAAAAAACTTGGCGTAACAGCTATAATAGATTTAAGAAGAGAAGGGGAAATAAATCCCAAGCTTAGCTCTATCGAAAAAATCAAGGAAGAATTCGACTATTATAATATTTCCTTGGCAGGAGATAGGGAGTTTAGAAAAGAAGATATTGAAAGAATAATTAAAAAAGAAGTAAGCATAGGAAGAACCTATATAAATCTTATAGATAACTACAAGGCTATTAGACAAATTATGGAAGTCTTTGCAAATAACGATGGAGTAAGCCTCTTCCATTGCCAGGAAGGCAAGGATAGGACGGGGATAATCTCTATGATTCTTATGGGCTTATCTGATGTAGGAAGGTCAGATATCATAGCTGATTATGAAATAAGCTCAGCCCTCCTAGGCTATATAGAAAGATATGATGAAGATGATGAGCTTTCTATATTTAGGATTACCAGCCCTTACAATATGAGAGAAGCCTATGATTATATATTAAGAAAATACAAGACTTTCGATGATTATCTTCTCTACGCCAAGGTCGATAGATGCACAATAGATAAAATTAGGGAGAAATTAGCGGGTTAGCTGGGGTGGAATATGTCTTTTTCCAAAAGATGTAAGAAAGAAGTGTTAAAAAAAGAACCTATATCTACTTTAGGAGAGTTGCTTTCTATAATTCATTTTATAGGATCAATTAGGATAAATAGGGGAGCCTATAATGTCAAATTCGAAACTGACTCAAACTCCAATGCTAGATATATTTACAATCTAATCAAGAATCTCTACGATTACTCACCAACTTTCGAAATTTTCGATAAATCCTATAAGGATAAAGAGAGAATCTTTACGGTTCTTGTTGAAGATAACGAAATATCTGAAGATTTGATAGAAAAAAAGAGTGAGGGTTTCATAGATAATTTTTCTGATATAGAAGATGTATCCCTTGATGATATCAAATCTTTTTTAAAGATTGCCTTTATCTATAAGGGCTCTATTAACGACCCCCAAAGAGGCTACAATCTTGAAATTATAGCAAGGGAAGAAAAGGAACTTAGGCTTATAAAAGAATCTATGGATACCTTCGACCTTAATGCAAAAATCAATGATAGGGGAGATTATTATATTGTCTATATCAAGGATTCTGATAAGATTTCTGATTTTTTGGCTATAATTGGAGCCAATAGATCCCTTTTTGAATTAGAAAATGTAAGGGCGATGAAGTCTATAAGAAATAATATTAATAGGCAAACCAACTTTGATAAGGCAAATATAGACAGGACTGTCAAGGCTTCTTTAAGGCAAGTTGATGCTATAAAGCTTGTTATAGAAAGTGATAAATACGAAAAGCTTTCATCTGAAATGAAAGAGATAGCTAGCCTTCGCTTGGAAAATCCTTATTTATCCATAGAAGAGCTGGGAGAGATGATGGATCCTCCTATGACTAAGGCTAAGGTGAATTATAGATTGCAAAAATTTATAAAGCTTTCTGAAGAACTGTAGGAAGGATGGGAAATGACAGGGAATTTTACTCATTTGCATGTACATACTGAATATTCACTTCTTGATGGTTTCTCAAGAATCGACCTCCTCCTAGATAGGGCAAAGGAATTGGGAATGGAGTCAATTGCCATTACCGATCATGGGTCTATGTATGGGGCTATAGAATTTTATAAGCAAGCCAAAAAACGTGATATTAAGCCTATAATTGGTTGCGAAGTCTATGTCAGCGAAAAAGATCACAAGATAAAAGATTCTACAAACAGGAGATACTACCATCTGATTCTTTTAGCTAAGAGTAAAGAAGGCTACAAAAATCTCATAAAAATTGTATCAGAAGCCTATGTCAATGGTTTTTACTATAAACCTAGGGTATCTTTTGATTTCATCAAAAAACATGCAGGAGATATTATAGCCCTATCAGCCTGCCTAAATGGAGAAGTTAACCAAAAAATCCTAGAAAATGATTATGAGGGAGCAAAGAAGGCTGCACTTAATTATGAAGAAGCCTTTGGCAAGGGAAACTACTTCCTAGAGCTTCAAAATCATGGCATAAAGGAAGAAAGTTTGGTAAATGCCAAGCTTAACAGAATCCACCAAGAAACAGCAATCCCCCTAGTTGCTACAAATGATGTTCATTATGTAAATAAAGAAGACTTCTACTATCAAGATGTCCTCTTGTGCATCCAGACTGGAAAATTAATCAAGGATGAGGATAGGATGAGGATGCCCTCAAGCGAGTTTTATCTAAAATCTTATGAAGAAATGGAAGAGATTTTTGCTGATTATGAGGACGCCTTGACCAATACTAAGCTTATTGCTGATCAATGTAAGCTTGAATTTACTTTCCATGAGCCTCACTTACCTTACTTTAGTAAAGTTGAGGAAGGCCTTAGCAATTTAGAATATCTCAAAAAATTAGTTGACCAGGGTCTTATCAAAAAATATGGAAAAATCGATAAGGAGATAAGGTCAAGGGCAGATATGGAAATAAATGTAATCTCCTCTATGGGTTATGTAGATTATTTCCTCATAGTTTGGGATTTTGTAAGATATGCTAGGGATAATGATATAGCAGTTGGCCCTGGAAGGGGCTCAGCGGCAGGCTCCATTGTATCCTACGCCCTAGACATTACCCAAATTGATCCTATCAAATACAATTTGATTTTCGAGAGATTCTTAAATCCCGAGAGAGTTTCCATGCCTGATATAGATATTGACTTTGACTATGTTCTTCGTGATAGGGTGGTCGATTATGTTAATGACGTATATGGCAGAGATCATGTTTCACAAATTATCACCTTTGGTAGGATGCAGGCGAGAAATGCTATAAGAGATGTAGGTAGGGTCTTAGATATAAGCTATGCTAAGGTAGATAAGATAGCAAAACTCATCCCTTCTACTCTAGGTATGACTATAGATAAGGCCTTTGAAGCATCTAGCAAATTCAAGGAAATATATGAAAGTGATCTTGAAGGCAAGAGATTAATTGATACAGCAAGAAAGCTAGAAGGCCTTCCTCGCCATACCTCTATACATGCGGCAGGAGTTGTAATATCTAAGGAAGCTCTAACAGATATAATTCCCCTTGCCCTATCTAATGATCAATTGGTAACCCAATTCGATATGACAGAAATTGAGGAGTTGGGCCTACTAAAGATGGACTTTTTGGGTCTAAGAAACCTCACTGTCATAAAAAATACCATCAAGGACGTAAAGAAAAATCGTGGTATTGACGTTGATTTAGGAAAAATTGACGTAAATGACAAAAAGGTAATCGAGCAGTTTAACAAGGCAAAAACAATAGGAATCTTCCAATTTGAATCGGCAGGAATGAGAAATTTCTTAAAAAATCTTAGACCTACAGTTTTTGATGATCTAATAGCTGCAAACTCACTTTTTAGGCCGGGACCTATGGATGAGATACCCAAATATATCCACAACAAGAACAATCCAAAGGACGTTAGTTTTATTACCCCTGCCTTAAAGCCAATCCTTGATGTTACCTATGGGATAATAGTTTACCAAGAGCAAGTAATGCAAATTGTACAAAAACTTGCTGGCTATTCTCTAGGGGAAGCTGATAATCTAAGACGAGCTATGTCTAAGAAGAAGATGGCAGTCATGGAAGAAAATAGGGAAATATTTATCCATGGTAGGCTTGATGAAAAAGGCGAGGTTGAGATTGCTGGATGCGTAAGAAATGGGGTTGATGAGCTTTCCGCTAATCAAATTTACGACGAAATGATTTCTTTCGCCAAATATGCCTTTAACAAGTCCCACTCGGCAGCCTATTCCCTGGTTGCTGTACAAACTGCCTACCTAAAGCACTATTATCCAGAAGAATACATGGCTAATCTTATTTCTTCTGTAATGGATCAATCAACTAAGCTTTATCTTTATGTTAACGAAACTAAGGCCCTGGGCATAGAAGTTTTACCCCCTGATGTAAATAAGTCCTTGGCAGAGTTTAGGGTTGAGGAGGGAAGAATTATTTTTGGTCTTTCAGCCATCAAAAATCTCGGTATAAATATGATTTCTGCCATAGTAAGGGCGAGAGATAAGGGAGGAAAATTTGAAAACTTCAAAGATTTTCTCCAAAGAGTGGATGAAGTTGACCAAAGAGCCCTTAATAAGAAGGGGATAGAATCCCTAATTAAGGCAGGGGCCTTCGATAGGATGGGCTATAATAGGTCTTCACTAATGGCAATATATGAAAAGGCCATGGCTAGTGTTTCAGAAAATAGAAAAGTAAACTTGAAAGGCCAGCTCAATCTATTGGATGATTTTTCAAGCGTAAGCAAGAAAAGTGATGATGTTAAAATCCAAAATATCAACGAATACCCAAAAAAGACCAAACTAAAGCTAGAGAAGGAAGTCCTAGGCTTTTATATTTCTGACCACCCACTTTCTGATTTAGCTGATAGGTTGAATGATTTTGTAAATTTCACGAGTGATTATAAGGATAATCTTAGTGATTTGGAAATTCAAATGTTAGATAAGAAATTCGTCTCTATGGCAGGTGTAATCACCAACAAAAGTGAGATTATGACCAAGAAAAAACAATTAATGAGCTTTGCCAACCTTGAAGATATGTATGGGTCAATAGAGATGGTGATTTTCCCGGAAGTCTATAAAAAATATAGAAATATCATAGACGAAGACAGTGTTGTCCTCGTTAAGGGAAATTTACAAGTTGATGAAAGGGATGTAAAATTATTAACATCTGAATTTATTGATATTAATCAAATAAATTTAAAGACTTTATACTTAAAAACTAAATACTTAAGGTATAATGAATTAAGAAACATTCTAGTACGCTACAAGGGCGATACGCCAGTTGTAATTTATTTTTCGGATAAGAAGAAAAGCGTAAAGCTCGATAAGAAATTATGGTTTGATATTAATGAAAAAAGCATTAAAGTATTAGAAGAGTTTTTAGGAATAGAAAATGTTAAGATAAGTTAAGGAGTTTTTATGAAAACTATAGGAATACTAACAAGCGGAGGCGATGCTCCAGGCATGAACTCTGCTATAAGAGCGGCAGTAAGAACTGCTCTAAATAGTGGTATGCGTATCAAAGGCATAAGAAATGGTTATGATGGACTTATGCAAGGAGATATTTACGAGATGAATGTTTCCTCAGTTGCAGATATTATCCACAAGGGTGGTACTATTCTAGGAACTGCAAGAAGCTTGGAGTTCCAAACACCAGAAGGACAAAAAAGGGGAGCCCAAATTCTAAGTGATTATGGAATAGAAGGTTTGATTGTTATTGGTGGAGATGGATCCTTTAAGGGAGCTAAGGCCCTATCTGATTTAGGTATAAACACAATTGGTATACCTGGAACAATAGATAATGATATGGGATATACAGACTTTACCATAGGATTTTTCACAGCCATAGAAACTGTAATTGATGCTATTGGAAAATTAAGAGATACATCAAGCTCTCACGGCAGGGCAGTTGTAATAGAAGTTATGGGACGTAATTGTGGAGATCTTGCTTTATATTCAGGTCTTGCTGGTGGAGCAGAATCTATTATAGTTCCAGAGCACAACTTCTCAATCAATGAAATAATTGATAAGATGGAACATGGTAGAAAAAGAGGAAAATTACACCACCTTATAACTCTCGCTGAAGGAGTTGGCGATCCATATTCTCTAGCAAAAGAGCTTGAAGAAAAAACTGGAATCGAAACCAAGGTAACAATCCTAGGCCATGTCCAAAGGGGTGGCTCACCTTCTGCTGTTGATAGACTCTTGGGATCTGCAATGGGATCTAGGGCTGTTAATTTGCTTAGTGAAGGCAAGACAAATCTTGCCATCGGTTATGTAAATGGAAATATTATAGAAGTTAGTATAGATGAAGCAGTTAGCAAGAAATCAGAATTTGATGAAAATCTATATGATCTTGCAAATTCTTTATCAAGATAGGAGTAATGATGAAAACAGAAATTTTAAAAAAGACCAAAATTGTATGTACAATCGGACCAGCTAGTGAAAGTCAAGAAGTTCTTGAAGAATTAATCAACAACGGCATGAACGTTGCAAGACTTAACTTCTCCCACGGAACTCACGAAGAACACCTAGCAAAGATTAAGACAATTAGAAGAATCAGAAGAAAACTAAACAAACCTATAGCTATCATGCTTGATACTAAGGGACCAGAAATTAGAACAGGTAACTTCAAAGTTAAAGAAATCTTCCTAAAACCAGGTGACATCTTCACCCTAACAACTAGAGATGTTGAGGGAGATCAATCAATTGTATCTGTATCTTACGAAGGCCTTCCAAAAGATGTAGCAGTTGGTAGCGAAATTTATATAGATGATGGACTCGTTCAATTAGAAGTTCTTGAAATAAAAGACGGAACAGACGTTGTATGTAAGGCTCTCAACAATGGTATTCTATCAAATCACAAGGGAGTTAACCTTCCAGGATCAAAGACCAATCTTCCAGCAATAACACCAAAAGACGTAGATGACATCAAATTCGGTATAGAAAATGACATTGATATCATCGCTGCCTCCTTTGTTCGTAAAAAAGAAGACGTATATGATATAAGAAAAGTTCTAGAAGACCATGGTGGAGAACACATCAAGATTATTTCCAAAATTGAATCTCAAGAAGGTGTTGATAACGTAGATGAAATCATTGAAGCAAGTGATGGAATAATGGTTGCTAGAGGAGACTTGGGAGTAGAAATTAGAACTGAATTAATACCATTAGTTCAAAAAGAAATCATCAGAAAATGTAATGATGCTGCAAAACCAGTAATTACTGCTACCCAAATGCTTGACTCTATGATTAGAAACCCAAGACCAACAAGGGCTGAAACAACTGACGTTGCCAATGCCATCATAGATGGTACTGACTGTGTAATGCTTTCAGGAGAAACAGCAGGCGGAAAATATCCAGTAGAAGCAGTAAAAACTATGAGAAACATCTGTATAACAACAGAGCTTTCAGATGACTTTTACCAAAATGTCTATGACGTTAAAATCCATTCTGCAAACACTACTACAAACTCAATCGCAAGATCAACCAAAAACATCGCAGAAGAGCTTAACGCCAAGGCAATTATCTCTTGTACAGCAAGTGGTAACACATCAAGAATCATATCTAAATTCAAGCCAAAAACTAACATAGTTGCGGCAACAGTAACAGATAGGGTTGCAAGACAACTATCAATAGTTTGGGGTGTATATCCAATAGTAATCCAAGAAGCCAAAGAAACAGATGAGCTAATCGAAAGAGCCATAGTAGGAGCCCTTGCCGAAGGATATGTAGAAGAAGGAGATCTCACAGTAGTAACTGCAGGAATACCTCTAGGAATATCTGGAACAAGTAACCTAATCAAAGTTCACGTAATAGGAAATATCCTAACAAGCGGTACAGGAATCGGAAGCAAGTCTGTATCTGGAAAAGTCGTAATAGGCTCAACCAAAAAAGAACTTGAAGGCAAATTTGAAGAAGGCGACATCATAGTAGCTAAATTCACCGATGCAGATATCACTGAATATATAGAAAAAGCCTCAGCTATAGTAACAGAAACTGGTGGACTAACAAGCCACACAGCAGTAGCAGCAGTTCACTTTGGAATACCAGCAGTAGTGGGTGCTGTAAACATAATAAACCTAGTAGAAGCAGGTGAAACAATAACAGTCGATCCAATCGGCGGAGTAATATACAAAGGAGAAACAAAAGTTATCTAATGATCGTAAAAGACATCAAGATAATTGATATCCTACAAGATGGCAGAGGAGTTGGAAAAGCGGAATCGAAAGTCTATTTCATAGACGGGGCAAGCTATGGTGAAACTTGCGATATAGAAATATCTAAGGAAAATAAAAACTTCATAGAAGCCAAAAAGCTAAAAACAACCCAAAAAAGCTGTCATTACACACAACCTCCATGTCCATATTATTATGAATGTGGAGGTTGTACTATTATGGACATCAATTACCAACAACAACTAAAACTAAAAACAAATCTAATAAAAAATGCCATCAAGAAAACGTGCAAGATTGATCTTGACGAAATCGAAATAATTCCTAGCAGACAACTAAATTACAGAAATAAAATAAGACTACAAGTAGACGAAAATGGAGATCTAGCCTATAACAAAAAAGCATCAAATGACCTAGTAGCCATAGAAGATTGCCTCCTTGCTAACGAACACATAAGAAAAAAACTCCCACAAATACAAAAAATCAGCCAAGATATAAACAAAAAATTTGGGAAAATAATCAAGGAAATCAGCATAAGAAGCAATGGCGAAAAAATCCTCCTTAACATCTACACCAAAGACGAAAAAACCTTATACAATTACCTAAAAGATAAGAATAAAGACTTTAACATCAATCTAACAAACAAAAAATCCACTCTAACAATAGGAGACAATTATCTTATCCACCGAGTAAAAGATAAAAAATTTAAAATATCAAAAGACGACTTCTTTCAAGTAAATGACAGTCAAATAGAAAATCTTTACTCTGAAGCCAGCCAATATTTAGAAAAGGACAAAAAACTCCTAGACCTCTTTTGTGGATCAGGCATATCATCCATGGCCCTTGCAAATGATCACATAGTTGGAATAGAAATCAACAAAAGCGCCATAAAAGATGCCATAGAAAACGCCGAGGCCAATGGCTTAAAAGACTATAAATTCATAGCCAAAAACGCCAACTACATAGATCAAAAATTCATCAAAAAAGAAAAAATAGGAACAGTAACAATAGATCCACCAAGAGCTGGCCTAGACAAAGAAATAATAAAAACCCTAGCCAAAACACAAATAAAAAACATAATCTACATCTCCTGCAACCCCCAAACACTCGCCCGAGACATCAAAAGATTTATGGATAGAGGCTACGAACTAAAAAGAATAAAAGCAGTAGATATGTTTGCTCAATCTATGCATGTGGAGACGGTGGCTCTGTTGTCCAAACTAAATACAGAACATCATTTAGATATAGAAATAGGGGAAGATGAATTATCTGAAATTGACTTTTCAAAAGATGCAACTTATGGAGAAATTAAAAAGTATGTTTTGGATAAATATGGACTAAAGGTTTCAAGTCTATATATTGCACAAATAAAAAGGAAACATGGTCTTATAGAAAGAGAAAATTACAATATTAGTAAAAAAGAAAATCAAAGAGTACCAAATTGTCCAGAAGAAAAAGAAAAAGCGATAGAAAATGCTCTAAAATGGTTTGGTATGATATAATTAGGATCAAATATTTTAATTCAATATCGTTGACTATAAATGGGAAATAGAAGTATGGTAAATCTAATTTAAATAAGAAAGAATATAACAAAGATACAGAGAGATAAATATCGGCAGTCTTCGGACTGTCTTTTTTTTTGTCATATTGAAACAGATTGTATAATCATGTCATGTAATTTCGCTTAGTATGATACACAAAAGTTAGCTGTAATTATATCTTAATACGTCTATAATAGTATTAAAAGCTGAAGTTAAAATAGAAAAACAAAATATCACAATATATTAAAATTTGTAATTAATACCAGAATCTCATG
Organism: Anaerococcus tetradius ATCC 35098; assembly: GCF_000159095.1. Taxonomy (GTDB): domain Bacteria; phylum Bacillota; class Clostridia; order Tissierellales; family Peptoniphilaceae; genus Anaerococcus; species Anaerococcus tetradius. Next base: position 77,325 of record NZ_GG666303.1, read on the forward strand.
TATAATTTTAATAGATTTTTTTTCGGAGATAAGAAAATGAAACTGTATATAGATAAAGATTATCTGGTTTAAATTTTAAAAGGAGGTCAGGATGAAAAAACAAAACTTCATTTTAATTACACATATATTATTGCAATTTATTTTGTTCATCCCCTTAGCATCATTCATAAGATATCAGTATTCATTAGATATTGGAATTGTAATAGTATTTTTACTAAGTGTTATAAACTTTTTAGCTTATATTATATGCGTGTTAAATACTGAAAAAAATTATATACTAATGCATAGCTTAGTTGTTGAATTATTTATTATTTTCATTTTTTTACAAGATGGAATATTAAGAAATCTTTCGATAGGAAAGTATATCGAACTATTTCTCTATAGCTTGATACTATTTGCAAGTTTCAATCTTTTAAACTCATTGAGTAGGATTAAGCTCATTCCATTAATTACAACAATGGGGATTACCATATCAATAATAATGATGAAATTCAATACTTATTTAGCATCTTCAATATTTGATTATATTGTGATCATTTTATTATTGACTCCAATCATATTTTATTCAAATGATAAAAACATTCGAAAATATGAAAGTAAGACAATTATAACATTGCAAACTTTATTTATAATAGCTTTTTTCCTATACAAGAAGTATGAAGCTGAGGGTCTTGTTTCTATAAGTGAGTATCAACTGTTTACATGTATCTTCATTGAATCTATATTGCTGTATAGGATTAGTAAGACAAAAATCAAAAGCGGTTTATTATTTTTATCATGTTCTTTGAAAAAAATATTTCCTGAATTTATAATTTTGTCTCTGATGCTCTATTTCATATTATTATCTTTTTCAGGAGTGATACTATTTTCTTTAAGCTTTTTTATGTTTTTGGTAGAATTTAGCCTGTTCGAAAAACATAGAAAATCCAATTATATAACTTTCGAGGAGATGTTGGATAACTATTATGTTGAAAAACATAGAAATTTAGAAATTGATAAACTGAATACTTTAAAGATACAGACATTTTTACATGATGACATTCTACAGATTATAATAGCTATAAGAAGGTGGATAGAAGATAATCTTTCAGGATCTGGCAAAAAATACATTATAGAAAATTTGGATAAACTAAACGATTTAATCCGTCATGAAATAAATTCATTTAATCCAATGCTAAATGATTATAGCTCTCTATATGACGCATATAGCAGACTTATAGTTGATATAGAAAATATGTATTTAGATAATGAAATGCTTATAGAATTTGAATGTGATAGAAATATAGATTTGCCCAGTCCGTATGCTGAATTGATTTACAAATGTATCAATGAATTATTAATAAATGCACTAAAACATTCAAAAGGATATAGTACAGATATTGTTCTAATAATTTTAGAAGATAAAATTCATCTTACCATAAAAAATTATGGAGACTATTTAGAAGATGAAGAAAAAATAGTAGAGGGAAATATAGGATTAAATATACTAAGATTGAACTTAAGAGAATATGGCGGAAAATTCGATTTTAATTTTTTCAATAATCAAAATGAACTAGATGAATCATTTGTAGAATTTAAAATAGAAATTCCAGTAGAGAGGAGTGTAGTAAATGAAAATCTTATTAATAGAAGATCATAAAATGGTCGCAACTTCTTTAAAAATGAGCTTAGAGACGGACGAATCTATTTCTGTAGATATAGTAAATAATGTTAGAGACCTTAGTATAAATGAATCTGTCCTTAACTATGACTTGTTACTAGTAGATATAAATTTGACAGGTATAGAAGGAACAATAAATGGTTTAGATGTGGCTGAAGAATTGATTAATAAGTATGAAGATCTAAAAATAGTAATATTAACAGCATATAAGTTGGACTTTTATATTAAAAGAGCAAGAAAAATTGGATGTAAAGGATTTATTTCCAAAGAAGAAGATACATCTAAACTAATAGAAGATATAAAATCTATCGCCTTGAAAGGCAAAGCGATTTTTCCAGAGGATAATCATATGTTAGAGCCATTAACGGAAAGTGAAATTCATATAGTTAAACTATATTCAAACGGACTATCAAGGAAAGAGTTAGCTAAAGAAATAAATACAAATGTAAGAAGTCTGGCAGTATCTTTATCAAGAATATATCAAAAGTTAGGCGTTAGAAATTACCAAGAAATGATCGATAAAGTGCGTGAATTAGGATATGTTGATTCATTTTAGAGACAAGCATTAGAATTTTATAATTCTAGTGCTTTTTTATTCACAAAAGTTAGCTGAAATAGAATTCAAAAAAATATAAAATTAAGGAAAGGTGGAAATTAATAACATTTAAGGTTGGTAAAGCAATGAATTATTCTAGTAAACTGAAAAAATAAATAAAAATAGTTAGGAATAACTAAAGAATAAGAACTTAAGACTTTAGATTTTAATGAAGTATAAGTTTGTATCAAGGCTGTTGATAGTAAACGATTTTTAGTATGCATGATTATTTTGATGATACAATTGTGAATCAACAGATAAATAGATTTTCAAATTTAAGGAGGATGTTTAATGGCTTTAATTATAGATAAAGTGAAAAAAATATACAAACAAGGAGAAATAGAAGTCAAAGCAGTAAATGATGTAAGTTTTACTGTTAAGGAAGGAGAATTTTTATCTATTATTGGAGACAGTGGTTCGGGGGACAGTGATATAATGATGACAGATACAATAAATCCATTAAAATCAAAGTTTAAAGGCTTCCACAAAACTTTTAAACAAGACGATTTAGGATTAAGTCTGTCATCTTTTTTATTAAATTAG
>NZ_GG666302.1:0-1496 GCF_000159095.1 Anaerococcus tetradius ATCC 35098
ATTCCAGATGATGGTTCTGTAACTATTGATATAATAAAAAGACCTGATATGTCAAAGAAAGTTACCAAAGCAAGACTTGAGTTTAAATCAAAATATGTTTCTGGAACCTCAAAGGTTTGGGTAGGTGTTATCTTAGAAGATAAACCTAAATTTGATCCAAAAGCTCAGTTGGAAAAAACTATAGATAGTCTAACCGTCAGATCAAAGCTTCTCAATGGAGAATTTATGGGCTACGGAGTAGGCTTTGATGTATCCAGAGGAAAACTAAAGACAATAGTAAAAATAGAAAATGGGGATATCAAGCAAGTAACCTTTGTTGAAGGTAAGGGATATTCTGGTGACCAATATAGGACTATGTCATCAAAGGCTATCTCATACCTAGCTGGGGATAATGGCAAGAGAAATGTCGCAATCCTTAGAGCTCACGAAAGCTATGTAAACCAAATCATGGCAGTTGATGATATGGATAAGAGAAAGAAAAAGGCTGAAGAACTCCTAGGCAAAGAATACGCTGATAGGATAACAGACCTAAGAAGACCAGAAATGATTTCACCAATAGTTAGAGAGTTTATAGCTGGAAAGCTTGGAGGAGAAGCTAAACAAATGCTAGATGCTGTTACAGGTGCAACTCTAACATCAGGAGGTCTTGGTCAATCAGTAGACAACGCCCTAAGAATGTCAGCCAATGACAAGGAAACTGGAAACGACATCAAAGAAATCAATATAGTAGAACCAAGTGATGTAAATGGATTAACAGGTCAAAAGATTCTAAAACAAGATAGATCAAAGGCCTTGGACCTAAGTCGCTTAAAACTTGAACTTGTACACAAAGACGGCAAAAAGGAAGTTGTTGAATACAAGGACTTCAAAGCTAAGGGCATAGAAATAAAAGACAGGGATACAGGCAAAACACTTGAAAACAATACTCGACTAACAAATGAAGAGATGAATCAAGCTATAATTGCTGACGTTACCCACAAGGGCTCAATGAGAAGCACAGACTTCGCTATCCAATTCGAAACATACAGTGACGATTATATAGTAGCCATGGAATATAAATTCGATGGTGGAAATTGGCAAGAACTAGCAAATCCAGCTAAGGATGCTAACAATGTTTCTTACAGGCAAACAATCAAAATTAACGATGCAAATCGTGGAAAGAATGCAAGCTTCAGACTCAAAACAAAATCTGGCAAGACCTATGAATATACTTGCACAAGCCCAATTACAGACTACGACTTTAAGTACACCTTCCTAAAGGGTAAAGATGTAGCAACAGACAATCCAAATGCTAACTTCGCTCTCTATATCACTTTCCAAAAAGAAGGATCTACAGAATCTAAACCAGATGTAGAAAAACCAGATGATGAAGGTGGCGAAGGTTCAGATTATGAAATACCAAAAGATGCAGTGGAAGTAGGAGCTAGTGATATTAATGCAAATCTAGCCGCATCTTACATTAATTATAAGGAAATAAGTCCTATAACAATTAATGC
>NZ_GG666302.1:2399-58427 GCF_000159095.1 Anaerococcus tetradius ATCC 35098
AGGTCAAGGAGTAACTATCGAATACGTAGATGGCCTACCAGATGGTCTTGACTTTGTAGATGGAAGCATAACAGGTCTACTTTATAGCGAAGACAGCTTTGGCTCTATGAAAGAGTATCCAATTACCATTTATGGAAAGAAAGATGGTAAAGCTATAAAGAGAACTCTAAAGCTTACAGTCTACCAAGATAAGGATAGGGACGGAACATCTGCCATGGAAGAAGGCGAAGATGGAGATGTGATGTTCAATCCTGAATTTAAGGGAGAAACACGTAATGACCAATGCTTGACTGCTTTTATTGGTGGCGATGAACCAAGCATCGAAGATTACAAGAAGTTGTTCAAGAATATTCCAGATGATGGTTCTGTAACAATAGAAGTAGTAAAGAAACCTGATATGAATGCTAAGGATAAACAAACTATAGCAAGGCTTAAATTCACTTCAACTCATGTAGATGGAGTTTCCCACAAGTCCATAACTGTAAAATTAAAAGCGGCTAAAGCTAAACCAGATCCAAAAGATCAGTTGGAAAAAACTATAGATAGTCTAGCCATCAGATCAAAGCTTCTCAATGGAGAATTTATGGGCTACGGAGTAGGTTTTGATTTATCTAGAGGAAAGCTAAAGACAATAGTAGAAATAGACCATGGGGATATCAAGAATGTAACCTTTGTTGAAGGTAAGGGATATTCTGGTGACCAATATAGGACTATGTCATCAAAGGCTATCCCATATCTAGCTGGGGTTAATGGCAAGAAAAATGTCGCAATCCTAAGAGCTCACGAAAACTATGTAAACCAAATCATGGCAGTTGAAGATATGGATAAGAGAAAGAAGAAGGCCGAAGAACTCCTAGGTGAAAATTACGCCAAGAAAATTAAAGACCTAAGAAGACCAGAATTGATCTCACCAATAGTTAGAGAATTTATGGCTGGTACTATTGGAGGAGAAGGCAAAGAAATGCTAGATGCTGTTACAGGTGCAACCCTAACATCAGGAGGTCTTGGTCAATCAGTAGATAACGCCCTAAGAATGTCAGCTCATGATAAGGAAACTGGAAATGACATCAAAGAAATCAATATAATAGAACCAAGTGATGTAAATGGAATAACAGGTCAAAGAGTTCTAAAACAAGATAGATCAAAGGCCTTGGACCTAAGTCGCTTAAAACTTGAACTTGTACACAAAGACGGCAAAAAGGAAGTTGTTGAATACAAGGACTTCAAAGCTAAGGGCATAGAAATAAAAGACAGGGATACAGGCAAAACACTTGAAAACAATACTCGACTAACAAATGAAGAGATGAATCAAGCTATAATTGCTGATGTTACCCACAAGGGCTCAATGAGAAGCACAGACTTCGCTATCCAATTTGAAACATACAGCGATGACTATATAGTAGCCATGGAATATAAATTTGGTGATGGTAATTGGCAAGAATTAACAAGCCCAGCTATGTCTAAAGAAAATCCTAACAATGTTTCTTACAGGCAAACAATCAAAATCAACGATGCAAATCGTGGAAAAATCGCAAGCTTCAGACTCAAAACAAAATCTGGCAAGACCTATGACTACACTTGCACTAGCCCAATTAAAGACTATGACTTTAAATACACCTTCCTAAAGGGTAAAGATGTAGCAACAGACAATCCAAATGCTAACTTTGCTCTCTATATCACATTCGAAAAAGATGGAGCTTCAGAATCTAAACCAGGTGTAGAAAAACCAGATGATGAAAGCGGTGAAGGCTCAGATTATGAAATACCAAAAGATGCAAAGGAAGTAGGAGCTAGTGATATTAATGCGAATATAGCCGCATCTTACATTAATTATAAGGAAATAAGTCCTATAACAATTAATGCAGGTCAAGGAGTAACTATAGAAGATGTAGAAGGTCTACCAGAAGGTCTTGACTTTGCAGATGGTAGCATAAGTGGACAACTTTATAGCGAAGATAGCTTTGCCTCTATGAAAGAGTATCCAATTACCATTTATGGAAAGAAAGATGGTAAAGCTATCAAGAGAACTCTAAAGCTTACAGTCTACCAAGATAAGGATAGAGACGGAACATCTGCCATGGATGAAGGCGAAGATGGAGATGCGATGTTCAATCCAACTTGGAGTGCAAGGAAAATTGAGAAAAATGTCGGTGATCCTGCTCCAACTGTAGATGACTATATGAACTTAATCACAAACTTACCAGATGATGGAAGTGTATCAATAGAACCTCTATCAACTCCAAATATGCAAAGTAAAGGAAACTATAGGATAAGGATGAAGGTTAAGTCAAAAAACGTAGGAAAAGAATCCACAGTAACAATTTTAGTAGTTGTTTCTTAGAGAATATTAGCTGCAAGACTCATTTGGGGTCTTGCAGCAAAATTTTAAATAAAAAGGAGGAAAAATGAATTTAATTACAGGGCTGTTATTAAGTGGAATCTTTTTCTACTTAACTAGCGATATGTTAAAAAAATATAGCCTTGCCTTTTATGTTGGATTTTATGCTATGATCCTTCTTATGATTGGTATTAATGCCCTAGGCTATTATAAGAATTTATCTCCTATTGGAAAGTTTTATATAGACCTTTTCCAAAGGGGAGTTATATCGACTTCTATGTTCATAATAATAATGTTTATAGGGGTATTTACCAAGCACAACAAGCTAAGCAAGACATTTTTCACCATAAGAGGGGAGATGTCAATTATAGCTTGTCTTATGGCTTTGACCCACAATATTATTTTTGGGGTAGTTTACTTTGTTAATTTATTCAAAAAGCCATCATTTATGCCAGCACAAGTAAAGATTGCAGCAATTATAAGTTTGATTTTGATTTGCCTTATGATTCCGCTTTTTATTACATCTTTTAAGTGTGTAAGGAAAAAAATGAAGGCAAAAAGCTGGAAGAGATTGCAAAGATTAGCCTATCCTTTCTTTATCTTAATCTACATCCATGTTATGCTTCTATTTTCAATGAATGTAGAAAAGAACAGACTTTCTATCATAGTATATACTCTAGTTTATGTTTCTTATGTTGTTCTAAGACTAAGAAAATATATTATTTCTAGGCAAAAGCTAAGCGATAGAAAAGTCCTAGCCCAAGCTAGTGTTTAATAGAATATATAAGGCAGGGATTATCGACTAGCCATTAGCGATAATCCTTTTCTTATGGGAATTTTTACGAATAAATTCTTATTAAAGAGTTTATGAGGCGTATAATAAGTAGAAGACATAAATATTTGCCTAAGACTAAAATGTTAGAAAGAAGGTAGCTTAATGAAGAAAAAAATAGGGGTACTTGCCCTTGGTGTTTTAATAATTGTAGGGCTGGTATTTGGGAAAAAGTATTTATCGAATAAGGATGAGAGATTTCATGATGATAGTTTTACAAGCAAGGCAGTCTATATTTATAATTTGACCGACGATAAGGAGGTCTATGCTAAGAATGCTGATGAGCCCTTGCCCATGGCCTCCCTTACAAAAATAATGACAGCCTTAGTAAGTCTTGAGCATATTACAGACCTAGGGGCACTTGCTCCCATTGATTATGATGCCTATATGGATGCTGTTAATGCTAATGCTTCTATGGCAGGTTTTAGGGCTAATGAAACTACAACTTATAGGGATCTGCTTTATGGGACAATACTTGCCTCAGGGGCTGAGGCTTGCGACTCTTTGGCTATTAATGTCAGTGGGTCTGTTGATGATTTTGTAAGGCTAATGAATGATAAGGCAAAGGAGTTAAAGCTTACTAACACGTCTTATGCCAATGCTGATGGGATGGATGATGAAAAGAACTATCAATCAGCTAGGGATTGTGCCATGCTTATAAAAGCTTCTTTGGAAGATGGAAATTTTAGGGCGATTTTTACAAAGAAGGAGTTTCTATCAAGTCCAACTAACGAACATCCGGATGGACTTCATATAGCAAGTACAATTTTTAGTCACCTTAAAGACTATGACGAAAATGGCTTTGAAATTATTGGTGGCAAAAGTGGGACTACTGATAATGCTGGCCTTTGCTGGGCGACACTAGCTAAGAAAGATGGCAAGGAATATATAGTAGTCGTAATGGGAGTAGCCTTTACTAATATAGACGACCTTCCAGATGGTCACATAAGAGAAACTTTATCTTATTTGGAAAAAATCTAACTAATAATAACTATCAATTATTCTTCTTTTAGGTAAAATAATATGGAGGTGAAAAAATGATTAATAAAGAAAAATTTAAAGACTTAGATAAGAAATTTTATGCCGACAGGGCCAATGTTATAGGTCAAAGTGCAGTTACAAGAAATGGTATTACAGAATCTGTCCTAGATCCTGATGTAATCAAAGATATGCGTCACTCATTTTCACTTGAGCTAAAGCAAGGGGAAATTACAGATCAAAAGCAATCTGGTCGTTGTTGGATGTTTTCTGCCCTAAATACTATGAGATATAGGATTATAAAAGACTATAAGCTAGAAACCTTTGAGCTTTCTCAAGCCTATCCTTTATTTTTTGATAAGCTAGAAAAGAGCAACTATTTTCTAGAATCAATTATCAAAACCTTGGATGAGGACCTCCAAGGAAGACTTGTAAAACATATCCTTGCTGATCCTTTGGGAGATGGTGGTCAATGGGATATGTTTGTAAATTTGGTTAACAAATATGGAGTTGTTCCAAAATACGCCATGCCTGAAGTAAATGCTTCATCATCTACAAGGGAAATGGACTCCTATCTTACAAAGATGTTGAGGTCTTTTGCCAAAGATTTGAGAAAGGCTCACCAAGAGGGAAAAAGCCTAGAAGAATTAGAAAAGATGAAAGATGGCTTTAATGAGGATATATATAGGGCTCTAACTCTTATCCTTGGAACTCCACCAAAGACAATAGACTTTGAAGCTAGGGATAAGGATGACAATTATATCTGCGATAAGAACCTAAGCCCTAAGGAATTTTTCGATAAATATGTGAAGATGAACATAGATGATTTCGTATCCCTAATCAATGCCCCAACAGCTGATAAGCCATTTAATGAAACCTTCACAGTTGATTATCTCGGCAATGTTTGCGAAGGTAAGCCTGTTAAATACCTAAACCTTCCTATTGATGAGTTAAAAAAAGCAGCTATCAGACAACTTGAAGATGGATATCCTGTATGGATGGGTTGTGATGTTGGCCAAAGCTTTGTAAGAAAAGAAGGAATCCTATCAACCAAGGCCTTCAAGCTAGAAGAGTTATTCGGTCTAGACTTTGCTATGACCAAGGAAGATAGACTAGATTATTCAGAAAGTCTTATGACTCACGCTATGGTCTTTACTGGAGTTGACCTTGATGATGAGGGTAATCCTATAAGATGGAAAATAGAAAACTCTTGGGGAGATCGTGCAGGCAACAAGGGCTATCTCGTAATGAGCGATGAGTGGTTTAATGAATATATGTATCAAATAGCTGTTGATAAGAAATATCTAACCGATGATCAAAAAAAGGCTTGGGAGAAAGAACCAATCCACCTAAAACCATGGGATCCTATGGGCTCTCTTGCTAAATAGAAATCTTGGACCTTCGGGTCCTTTTTCTTTTACTTTTTTTAAGATTTATAATAATATAGAAGTAAGAAAGAGTAAGGAGGGAATTGATGGAAAAAATTCTATTTTTGGAAGGTAAATTCAGAGAAAAAATCTGGGGAGGAAGTACGCTTAGACAGTTTTATGAAATCCCATCAGATAAGACGGGAGAGTATTGGGCTATATCGGCTATGGGAGATATGAGTTCTGTAATTAAAAATGGGCAATTCAAAGGTGAAAGCTTAGAAGAGGTCTATAAAAATCACAAGGAGCTTTTTGGAAATCCTAAGGAAGAAACTTTCCCCCTCCTAGTAAAGATAATAGATGCCAATGACGACTTATCCATCCAAGTTCATCCAGATGATGAAATGGCCCAAAGGCTTGAAAATTCTAGGGGAAAGACCGAATGTTGGTATATCTTAAATGAAAAAGCTGCTTCAATAATCTATGGGCTAAAGACAAGGGATAAGAATCTTGCTTTAAAATTAATTGATGAGAGAAGATGGAAAGACCTACTTAGGGAAGTTCCTACAAAAAAGGGAAACTTTTTCTTTGTTAAGGCGGGCACTGTCCATGCTATAAAAAAGGGCTCCTTAATTCTTGAAATCCAACAGGCCAGTGATTTGACTTATAGGCTTTATGATTATGATAGGACAGATAAGGATGGCTTGCTAAGAGAGCTTCACCTAGATAAGGCCAAAGAAGCAATAAAGATAAATGAAAATGACACTGAGATTAAATCCTTCAGCCAAGCTAATATGAGGGGAAGGATTTTGACGGAAAATGAGTATTTTTCTGTTCTTGAATACAAGCTTAGGGGAAAAAATAAGTTCATTAAGGATAAGCCTTATAGTCTTTTTAGTCTCGTAGATGGAAAAGGAGAAATATATATAGATGGCAGGTTTTATGGGATAAAAAAGGGTGATTTTTTTATACTTAGCAAATTTTGCGATAAATTTGAAATCAAAGGAGAACTTAGCCTTATAGAGTCCTATCCGACTACTTTATTGGAAGAGGAGTAATTATGCTAGAAAAAAGAGGAGTTATTGAAGGCTTCTATGGGATTCCATGGAGCTTTGAAGAAAGAATGTCGATGATAGAATTTCTTTCTGCCATCGGAATGAATCAGTACGTCTATGCGCCAAAGGATGATCCCTACCACAATATTAAATGGAGAGAAGCTTATCCGGATGATAAATTAGCTGAGATTAGTAAACTTGAAAGCCTTTCCGAGAAAAAAGGCATAGACTTCGTTTGGGCAATTCATCCTGGACAAAACTTGATTGATTTTAACTTTTATGAAGAAGAAATGGCGAGGCTTTTTGCCAAATATGATAGCCTTCATGAGGCTGGTGTAAAATCTTTTGCTCTTTGTATGGATGATATTGACAGGGATCTTGCCTATGAACAAAGATATGAACATTTAAGAATGGTTAAGGATATCCTAAAACATATAGAATCTTTTGAAAATAAGAACTTGCTTTTTGTCCATCCTTGGTATAACGGCGCTTGGACTGATGAAAAGGGAGAAGAATATCATAAGATTTTTAGGGACTTGGACAATTTATCTATAATGTGGACAGGTTCTCATGTAGTAGTTCCTCTTTCTAGGTCATCTAACGATAGTTTTATGAAATTAAGTGGAAAGAAGGCAAATATTTGGTTTAACTGGCCAGTCAATGATTATCTAAGAGATCAAATTTTTATGGAGGTCTTTGAGTTTTATGATTCGACCGACCTAAATTGTGAATCAATCCTATCTAATCCTATGAATCAAGCAGAGTTAAGCAAGCTTGAAATTTATCAAATAGGGGATTTTATAAAAGATCCAGAAGGCTATGAGCCTAGGCAATCTTTCAAAAAAGCCCTTTCCTACCTAGATAAGGCCGTTTGCCATGAGCTTTTTATAATTGCGGACTCCTTTTTTGGCTCAGGCGTCTACGATAAGTTTGAAGGTAAAAAATATTTAGAAGATGCACAAATCAACGAAGCCTACAAAAAAGGAGATTTTGAAAAGTTGAAGGCCTTACTTGATAGAAAGCTTGCTGCTATAGATTCTTATTATAAAAATTATACAAATCAGAGTCTATTTAGGGAGGTTGATTGCTTCTTTACAGCCCTAAGCTACTTATTAAAGGCGGTAAGATTAGCAATTGATGAAGATTTTCTTGTGGCAAGAGAGTTTTATGATAAAAGTTTGGCTTGTAAGATTTCAGTTCTTAAAGAATCAAGCCCAGATAGCTATGAGCAAATAGGGGTTAAGACTTCTAGGGTTTTGGAAGGAATCTATGAGGCTTTAAGCCAGAAGCATCCCTCATAATAACTTATTATGATTTTAGATCGCAAGGATAAAAAGGAGAAAGCATGTACGGATCAATTGAATTAGGCGGAACGAAAATTAGATGTGCAGTGTTAGATGACTTGGGTAATATTGTAAAAGAAATTAGGATCAAGACAGGAAATCCAGAAGAAAATATGAAGGAAGTTGTGGAATTTTTAGGGCAAAATCCTGTAAAAAGTATAGGCATAGGAGCCTTCGGCCCTATAGATGTGGATAAAGAGTCAAAGACCTACGGTTATGTCTTGGAAACTCCTAAAAAACTTTGGAGAAATTTTGATCTCTTGGGTTCAATCAAAAAGGAAATAGACCTTCCTATGGGCTTTACAACGGATGTTGGGGCAAGTGGAATAGGCGAATATGAGTACGGAGCAGCTAAGGATAAGAGATCTTCTGTTTATATAACAATAGGTACTGGCGTAGGTGGATCTTATATCCAAGATGGTATCTTGCTTCAAGGCTTCTCTCATCCAGAGATGGGCCATATAGAAATCGCAAGAGAAAAAGATGATGAAGTTGAAAGCTTCTGCGACTTCCACGATTCTTGCTTTGAAGGACTTTGTGCAGGGCCAGCCCTCGAACTAAGGGCAGGGGATAGGGGAGAAAATCTAGATAAGGACGATCCAGCCTTTGATATCCTCGCCAAATATATAGCCAAGGGACTAATGAGTATAACTATGATTCTAAGACCTCATATAATTATAATAGGAGGAGGAGTTGCCAATAAGGAAGGCATGATTGAAAAAATAAGACGTGAATTTGATAAGCTAGACAATAAATATATAGATATCCCTAGGGCGGATGACTATATAGTTTTCCCAGAGTTAGGCAATGAAGCAGGCCTAATAGGTGGCTATGTTTTAGCTAAGGAAGCCTTAAAGGAAGCTAGCAATTAAATTAAGCATGAAAAAGGAGCTTGTGTAAGACCTACATAAGCTCCGATTTTTTTTATTTTCTTTTTGCTTCAAGTATTAAGTTTTGTTTTAAGTTCCAGAGTTCTTGGGAAAGGTCGACATAGTAGTTGTGAGGTTGGTCGAATCTTTTAACCTCATCCCAAAGGCTAGCTACTTCGGCTTTGGAGTAGGTCGCTATTTCATCAAGACTTGGATTTTCGTATATCAACTTACCAGCTTCGAAAACTTTTACCTGCATCTTGCGGGCTGTGTAGTCTTCCATTCTCTTCATCTTCCAAGTAAAGAGAGGATCAAAGATTACCATTGGCTTTGAGTCATCGACTATTTCATGGTCAAGGGCTATATAATCAGCTTCAGCCTTGCCAGTTTTTTTGTCATAGAGCCTGTAAACTCTCTTTTCGCCTGGGGTTGTAATTTTTTCTACATTCTCAGAAACCTTGATCTTTGCTTGGATATTTCCATCGACTTCTATTCCAACAAGCTTATAAACTCCACCAAAGACTGGGTCTGACTTGGCAGTTATTAGTCTTTCGCCTATACCGAAAGAGTCGATTCTTGCTCCTTGGGAAAGGAGGGATTCGATTTTAAATTCATCTAGGGAGTTACTTGCTACGATTTTGGCATCAGTAAAGCCATTTTCATCCAAGATTTTTCTAATTTCCTTAGATAGGTAGGCCAAGTCGCCTGAATCTATTCTAACTCCTCCAGAAATTCCCTTTGGCACAAGCTCTTCTCTAAAGACTCTCATGGCATTAGGAAGACCTGAGTGAAGGGTATCGTAGGTATCTATTAGAAGGATACAATTGTTTGGATAGGCTTTAGCATAAGTCTTAAAGGCTTCGTACTCACTAGGGAAGGCTTGAATCCAAGAGTGGGCCATAGTTCCTCCAGCCTTAAAGTTGTATTTTTTGGCTGAGTAAGTGTTACTTGTAATAGGTGCTCCACCAATATAGGCTGCTCTTGCTCCATTAATAGAAGCGTCAGCCCCTTGGGCACGTCTTGCACCAAATTCCATAACTAATCTATTTCCTGCTGCCCTTACAATTCTATTTGTCTTTGTAGCAACTAGGGAATTGAAGTTCATTGATAGGAGTAGATAAGTTTCTAATATGGAACATTCGATAATTGGAGCTTTGACAGTAACTATAGGCTCGTTTGGAAACATAACAGATCCTTCAGGGAAGGCCCAAATATCACCTGTGAATTTGAAATTTCTCAAATATTCAAGAAAGCCCTCGGAAAAATCTGAGTTTTCTCTAAAATACTCGATATCCTCATCACTAAAGCTTAGGTTTTTGACATAAGATATTATGTCATTTAGTCCAGCAAAAATCGAAAAACCTGCGCCATCTGGATTATTCCTGTAATAGGCATCGAATACTGCTGTGGTATCTTTCATACCATTATTAAAATAAGCGTTTGCCATAGTAAATTCATAAAAATCACTAAGCAGACTTAAATTTCTATATTCTTTCATAATCTCCTCGATTTAATTTACTTTATTCTATTATACCCAATCGGCAAATGAATAGAAATTTTTATAACAAAATCAATAAAAAACAGGTAGAGTGATAGAGAAGAGAGACGAGGAGAGATTATGTATATATTTGATATAGACGGAACTTTGTTAAATACAATAGAGTCAATAAATTTTTATATAAACAAGACTTTAGAAAAATATAAGCTAGGAGAAATTTCCAAGACTAAGGTTAGGGAGTTTGTCGGAAATGGGCCAGTTGTTTTGATAGAAAAAACCTTGGATTTTGTTGGGGCAGACAATAATCCTTCCTACAGAAAAGAAATCTTGGATTTCTACAACAAGGCCTATGACGATGATCCGACCTACCTATTAAAGCCTTATGATGGAATTAGGGAAAGCTTAGATGCCATCAAAAAAAGAGGAGAAATTATAACTTGCTTTTCCAACAAGCCAGATTCAACCTCCAATAAGGTTATAAAGGCTGTTTTTGGTAAAGATTACTTTGATTTTATTTTAGGCTATAAGGAAAGTTACAAGAGAAAACCATCGGCTGAGGGAATTATTATTATAAAGGAAAGATTTGGAGTAGATTTTTCTGATATCCTTTATTTTGGTGATAGTGAAGTCGATATGAAATGCGGTAAAAACGCTGGGATATTTACAATAGGATGTGCTTGGGGTTTTAGAGATAAGGCAATACTTATGAAGGAGAAGCCAAATCTTATTATAGATGATCCGAGTGAAATAAAAGATATAAGGAGGATGTAGTGGGTAAAGTCAAGCTTTGTAGGATAGATTCACGCCTATCCCATGGCAAGGTCGTAGAAGTTTGGTCTAAGGAACTTGATACAAAAACTGTAATAATAGCCAATGATGAAGTAAGCTTGGATGATTTTAGAAAAAAAGTCATGGACCTTACCATACCTGAAGGAATTTCTGCCTTTTATTTAAAGGTGGGCGAGGTAGGATCTTTTCTTAAAAATTACGACGAGGATGTCTTTCTCATAGTAGATAGTGCCAGCGATTTGGAAAAAATCAGCCAAGAAAATATAGAAATTCCAGAAGTAAACATAGGCATAATTCACATGGCCATAGGAAAAAAGGCCCTTACTGATCAAGTAGCAGTAGATGATAAAGATTTGAAAATTTTCGAGGACTTTTCTAAAAGGGGAGCAGATGTATATGTAAGGCTTAGTCCCTACTCCCAAAAAATGGAAATTAATTCCTTGTTTGATAAAATTGATAAATAAAAAAAGAAACCGAGAACATAAGCCTATGTTTTCGGTTTTTAAGTAAAAGTTACTTATTTATCTTTAAGGGAGAATTTCTTTCTCATCCAAAGCTTAACTATGGTGAATAATGAGATTAGATACAAGACCACAAGTCCTGTTATAAGGATGGCAAGATAGTTCCTGTTTGATCCGATGTATAGGCATAGGGGAAAAATTATAGCAAAAAATACAATTCCTAAAAGTATGGCTATTTTGCCAGCTAATTTATTGCCATAGGTCCAAGTCTTTTTTGAATAGCAGACTTCCCATACATGAAAACCGACAGTCATCTCTGGATAGGCTGAGTGGAAGTTTATAAGAAAAACTCCAATATAAATACTAAAAACAAAAAGTAGGGTATCGGTAATTATTAATGCTCCCATATTTCACCTCGCTAGCTTCTATTATACCAATCATAAATTATTAAACGAGTCTTTGTAAATTGTTTTATTTATGTTATCCTTATAAGGAGGTACTTATGAAAATATTAATCACTAGCGACTGGTACTATCCTGTTATCAATGGAGTAGTAAGGTCGGTTTTAAATTTAAAAGAATATTTAGAAAAACAGGGCCACGATGTTAAAATCTTGACTCTTTCTAATACTATAAAATCATATAGGTCAGGAAATATTTACTATATAGGAAGCCTATCAGCAAGAAAAATCTACCCCGAAGCAAGAGTAACTAATCTCTTATCAAAAACTTACATAAAAGAAATAAAAAAATGGGGACCTGATATAATTCACTCCCAATGTGAATTTTCGACTTTCATTATGGCAAAGACCCTAGCCTACGAATGTAAGATTCCTATAGTCCATACCTATCACACAATTTATGAGGATTACACCCATTATTTTATAGCAAGTAAGAGGATGGGCAAGAAGGCAGTCGCCCTTGCCAGCAAGAAGTTTTCTGATATGTGCAATGCAATCATAGCTCCAAGTGAGAAAACTTCTAACCTATTAAAGGAATATGGCATAAGTGAAGAAAAAATCTCTGTAGTTCCTACCGGTATCCATATACCAGAAATTATTAAGACTAATCCAAGAGAGCTTCTATCAATCGAAAAAGACGAGAAAATCCTCCTCTACTTGGGAAGGATTGGAGAAGAAAAAAACATAGAAGAGATTATCGACTACTACCAAAGACTAGCTGATCCTAAAATAAAACTCTATGTAGTTGGTGGAGGACCTCATCTTGATAAACTAAAAGAATTTGCTAGTGGCTTTGCTAAGGAAGTAAAATTTGTAGGCATGGTAAGCCCCGAGGATGTAAACAAATACTACCAAATGGCTGATGTTTTCGTATCAGGCTCAACTTCAGAAACCCAAGGCCTTACCTACTACGAAGCCCTTGCCAATGGAACAACAGCCCTTTGTAGGAAGGATGGGGCCCTCGATGGGGTGATAATTAATGGCTACAACGGTTATGTCTATGAGGACTTCCAAGGCTTTAATAGGAGCTTAGAAAAGATAATGGAAAATAAAGATTTTGAAAACTACCTATCCAAAAATGCCAGATCCTTCGCTATTGAGAAATTCTCGGTAGAGGCCTTTGGTCAAAAGTGTGAGAATATCTACAAGAAGGTAATAATTGAGTATGAGCATTAAAGTATTAATATATTCAAAAGACTATGACTTGGTCAAAGAAAGTGGAGTAGGCAAGGCTATTGACCATCAAATAGCTGCCCTAAAGAAAGTGGGATGTGACTTTACCTTAGATGAAAATGACGATTACGATCTTGTTCATATCAATACTGTCTTTCCTAAGTCCGTAGCTTTTGCCAAAAAAGCCCATAAAAAAGGCAAGAAAGTAATCTATCATGGCCATTCAACCATGGAAGACTTTAGAAATTCCTTTATTTTTTCTAATCAATTAGCTCCACTTTTCAAGAAGTGGTTAATCCACGCCTACAAGCAAGGAGACCTAATCCTTACGCCCAGTGAATATTCCAAAAATATCCTAGAAGGCTACAAGCTTGGCAAAAAAATCGAAGTAGTTTCCAATGGAATCGACCTAGATTTTTGGAAAAAGAAAGCTTGTGATAGGAAAATATTTTACGAAAAATATAAGCTTGATGATAAGAAAAAGTCGATTATATCGGTAGGCCTTCCTATAAAGAGAAAGGGGATTGATGATTTTATTAAAATCGCCCAAAGCCTTTCCCAATATGAATTTATCTGGTTTGGTAAGCTCGATAGGGCCTTGATGAGTCCTAATATCAAAAAGCTAATAGATCAAGCTCCTTCTAATGTAAAATTTCCAGGCTATGTAAATAGTGAAGATTTAAGACTTGCCTATAGTGGATCTGACCTTTATCTTTTTTTAACCCACGAAGAAACTGAGGGGATAGTCCTCTTGGAAGCCTTGGCAACTAGGGCAGACATTATAATTCGTGATATAGAAATTTTTAAGAAGGATTATGAGGATGGGATAAACATCTATAAGGCTAAAAACCTAGATGATTTTAGGGAAAAAATCATAGGTCTTTGCGAGGGTAAACTTAAATCACTAGGTGATTTAGCCTATGCCAAGGCAGAAGATAAATCTATAATAAATACAGGCAAAAGGCTTGTAGAAATCTATGAAAGGGTAATAAATAATGAGATCTATAGTTAAACTTTTAGCTTACATACTTGTAGCAATCCTTATTCCAAGCCTTGTTATGGGACTTGTAACTTTCCTAAAGGCAAGCGAGCTTGTAGTAATCATAAGCCAATTTATAATAATGCTTTTATTGGTAATCTCCTTTACCAAGTCTTTCGAGTTTATGAGAACTTATGAGCTAAGGACAAATCAGTTGATAAAACAGGCAAGAAGTATAGAGGAATTGAGAAGGCTTAGGGAAAAAAGACTTACTTATAAATCAAAGGCTATGGTTACAAGGGAAATCTTAAACAGAGGATTTTCCAAAGAAGAAGCAAATAATTTGAGAAAATACACCGACTCGGTTAACGATATGAAACATTATTTTTCAGCCTTAATCGCAAGCTCTTCTGGCAAAGAAAGAGAAGAAATTAAAATCAGAAGAGATAATTTTAACAAAAAATATGCAAATAGACATAGGATATATCCAGACTTTAAGGAAAATTTAAAGACAAGTATCAAATGGCTTGTCGCCTTTTTCCTACTCCTAGGACCTGTAAGCATAGGGAAAAAGAGCCTTTCAATGACTCCTTCTTTTTTGTATTTACTCTATCTTTTAGGTCTAGCTATGCTTTTGGCATTCATGATAAATGCAATAATCTGGCTTATAAGGACTACAACATCCTTTTGGGATAGGAAATATATTTGATGAAATTCGCAAGGAGACTTGTGGATTTTTATTTGCAAAACTCACACATCTGAAAGTTGTGATTGATATGTTAAATAATTTCGCCGTATATTTTAAAATATTCAAAGCTAACTTTACAAATATATAAGAACGAGTATAATTTTATCAAAAGGGAGGTCTTATGATTAATAAATGTCCAAATTGTGGTGATGAGATGGTTATCACCTCTTATAGATGCAATTCATGCTATACAGAAGTTACAGGCGAGTTTGAGATTGACAAATTTCAAAGATTAGATAAAGAAGATAAAGAATTTATTGAGTTATTTTTACAAAAAAGAGGTTCTATTAAGGATGTGGGAGAAGAAATAGGCATATCTTATCCTACAGTAAGAAATAGAATCGATAGAATAGTTTCTAAACTTGGGGGTAAGGTCGACAAGAAGGCTGGCAGGATTGATATACTCAATATGCTAGATAATGGTGAAATTACAGCTGAGAAGGCTAAGAGTCTATTAGAGGAGCTTAAAGATGAATGATGAAAAACAAATGATTTTAAATATGCTTAAAGAAGGAAAGATCACTGTTGAACAAGCTAGTGACTTACTAGGAGCTCTGGGATCAAATAAGAATAAGTCTGATAATCTTACTAACAAGATTACAGGAGCGGTTGATAGTATTATAAAAAAAGCAACTGATACTATCCAAGCCATTGATCTTGATCAAGCTTTGGATTTAAGCCAATTTAACTTTAAGGGCGAGTATAATACCCATAAGGAAATTAGGGTAGATGATGAGATTAAGACTATAGATATTGATATAGTAAATGGTGATATAGAAATTGACAAGTCAGATGATAATTCTTTAGTCATTAGGGCAGATGTTTGGGCAAAAAAGGCTGACCTTTCAGACTTCCTAAACGTAGAAGTAGCTGGTGATAAGCTATCAATTAACTTAAATGAAGCCTATAAGTTAATACAAGCTACTTGTGATTTAAAAATAAGCCTACCAGCTAGTAGCTATGATGATCTTTCTATTAACCAAGTTAACGGAAAAATCGAGATAGCAGATGTTGATTTTAATAATCTAGATCTAAATACTGTAAATGGTAGGATTCTTTTGATAAATACTAAGGCTTTTGTAAATGTTTCTAATGTCAATGGTAAGATAGATATTAAGAATGTGTTCGGTCCAATAGATATAAACAATGTCAACGGATCAATCTATGCCTACAATATAGGTGGAGATTATGCTGATATTTCCACAGTTAATGGTAATGTTAGGGTAGATGGTCTAGGATCTTCAAAATTAATTGCCAATTCTAATGCTGGAACTATTAGAGTTTTCAATATCAAAAGCACTAAGGAGATATCGCTAAAGTCTGGTTTTGGCAATATGGTAGTTGATACTAGCGATTTTGATGGAATAATTAGGGCTAATGTTGAAAGTAAGTCTATAAATATTACAGAAAAATTTGCCAACAAGATTCAAGATGGCAAGGGCTATGAAATTAGCACAAGTACAGAAGATCCTGATTTATCAATAAAGGTATCTTGTGACTTTGGTAGAGTTTCACTCAGATAAAGATACTTATAGACAAGTTATTAAACCCCAAAATCCAAAAGAAGGATGGAGGGGTTTTCGTTTGGGAAATTTTATTTTCTGATAAATTTGTGTATTTTTTTGTAAAATCCTATCACAAATTCTTTAGTCTTTGGGTCTTTTCATGTTATAATATATTCAAGAGAGAATATATTATGGGATTTGCCTTATTTACGACAATCGAGCTTCTTCTTTTTTTTATAAACAAGAGCATCGATTTTAAAAACAAAAAACAAATGAATATAGCCTGTGGAGTCATGTTCTTAATAATGTTCGTCTTTGCAGGCATAAGAGGTTCGGGCGATGGAGATTACTACAATTACTTGTGGTTTGCAAAAGACCTGGGGGATGACTATAGGAAGATTTTTGATTTTACTTATCCAGTAGAATTTGCCTTTAGGTTTTTTGCTGTTCTTATCAATATGCTTGGTATATCGAGGCAGTGGGTTATAGTTATAATGAATCTATGCTCGATTTTACCTATAGCCTACATCACCATCAAAGAATCAGCTGACCCCTTCCTTTCAGTTATAATATTTTTGCCTATCTTCATCCAATTTGATATGCAAACATCTAGGACTGCATCGGCAATTGGTCTTAGCATGCTGGCTTCTTTCTTCCTAGCTAAGAAGAAATATCTGAGGGCACTTTTCTTTTTTGCCTTTAGTGTAGCTTTTCACAAGTCGGCCCTTATAGTCCTACCCTTCCTCATCCTTATTAACTTTAGGATTGGTAACTTCATTAAGATATTTACCATGGGCTTTGCCTTGGTTACATCAGTATTTTCTATTGTTGTATTTAATATAGTAGGGGCTATAACAGCTGCTGTTGGCTTAGGGGTAATATCTAGCAAACTAAATACTTATGTATTCTCGGGAGGAATGTTTGCCTTTCCTATGAAATTTTATGACCCGAGGATAGTTTTTGCTATGATGTTATTTCTATTTTCGATCATGTATTTTTCTAAATATACTTTTGAGAAATACTCTCTCGTAGAGATAAGCTCTAAGGCTATTTGGTTTGGACTTATGGTACTGTTAATCTTTAGGTCATCAACTGCTGTTGCCTTTAGATTTGGCAATTTCTTTACAATCTATCAGTTGATATTTATACCGAAAATCATAAAAGAGGCGAAGCTAGATGATAAGTTGGGACTTTTCTTTATAGCTTTGGCTATAATAATCTTCATCTTGCCTTATGCAGGATTTTTGATGGCGAAAGCACCAACATATGACTTTTTCTTCAGCAATCTTAACGCACTTCATTCACTAAAATAAAAGAGGAACTTATGAGAAAAATTACTACAGAACAATTATTGAAATCGGCAAAAAGAAATATCTTACTAATCCTTATTCCAGCAATCTTGTTATTTGCTCTAGTTTTTTATAAGACAGTAATTAAGGAATATAAAAGTTATAAGTCAACAGCCATGCTCATGGTTACAGGTCAAAGTAAGGATCAAGCTATAAGCTATAACAATATAATTTTAAATGAGAAGCTTGCTAATATTTATAGCGGTTTTCTAGAATCAAGTGATCTTTATTCAGATGTAGGCAAAAAAATGGGAGGTGTCCTTACTCCTTCCGAAATTAAGGCTAATTTAGAATACGATGTAAACCCTCAAGGAGGGGTAATTAGTTTTACTTTTTCTGATACTAACGCAGATAGGGCTAAGGATTGTCTTACTTTGATTACAGAAGAATTTAGAAATTATGCCCTAAAACTTCTCAATATGGATAATATTAATTACCTACAAAAACCACAGCTTGAAAAATATTCTCTTACTAAGGGGATGATATTTTCTATGGCTGGTCTTTTTGCAGGCCTACTCTTGGGTATTCTTTTAAGCATCCTCAAAGAGATTTTATCAGATAGGATAAGGGATGAGAAAGATATAGAGGATATGGGTCTTAGAGTCTTGGGTAATATTTATGAAGATGAGAAGGCTTGTATATACACAACCAAGTCGACTATAAATCACCTAACAGAAAATGCTGTCATAGGTATAACTTCGATTAACCCTAAAAAATCGACCTATGATTTTTCAGAAAAACTTGCCCAAACTATGTCCACATCCCTAGGGCTTTGCTTGATTGATTCTATGGGCGAGAATAAAAATGTCGAAAAGAAATACCAATCTAGCGAAGAGGATGTCAAAATTTTAAGATATAAGGATATGGATTTTATTATTCTAAGGGAAAAATCTGATAGAATCCTCGACTCCTATGCCTTCGAAGAAAAGATTTTCGACCTAAAGAACACCTACAACTACGTTTTAATCAATGAATCTAGTCTTAGGGGGCTTGGACCAATCATAAGTTTAAGATATGAGGACTACAAGATTGTCGTAGTAAATGAGAATATATCTATGGAAAAATTAATTAGAAAAATCAAGGCCATAGAAGATATGGGTTGCAAAGTTTTAGGGGTGATTTACGATAAATAAGAAAATAATTGGCTTAGGACTGATAATTTTAAGCCTTACAGGATGTGCTAAGGATGAAGCCTACCAAAAAATGGATATAAAGATAAGAGAAAGGACTTATAGGGATGAAGACAATAGTTTTAGTCCAGAACTTTCTTATCTGATTACCGAGGATACTAAGATATATTCGGACAAGGACAAAAAATCAGCTGTCGATAAGCTGGATAAAGGCTCTATAGTGAAGATGATAGATCCAAGTGATAAAGATTTCGCCCTAGTAGATTACAATGGCAACATCGGTTTTGTAGAAAAAGATGTCCTCAAGGACTTTTGATTTGCAAATTCAGGAAAAAACAATATTATGAATATACACTAGGGGTGCCAAACAGTGGCTGAGAGAAGACCCTTAACCTGATCCAGGTAATGCTGGCGGAGGTAAGTGAATACCTCGCTAACATTCGTGTAAAGGAGGTATTTTTTATGAAGAAAAATTGGTCAGTAAAAATGCTAGTCGAAGGAGGACTTTGTATAGCTCTTTCTTTCGTGCTAGGTTATATAAAATTATTTTCTATGCCCCAAGGAGGTTCAGTAACAGCTGGAGAGATGATACCTATAATTATCTTTGCCCTAAGACATGGAAGCCTTCAAGGAATAGTCGTTGGTGCAGTTTATGGCTTTATCCAATTGCTTTTTGGTGGTTCTGTCTATCATCCAATCCAAGCCCTACTCGATTATCCGGTAGCCTTTGGAGTTTTGGGACTAGCTGGAATATTTGCCAGCCAGTTTGAAAAAACTAGAAGCATCAAGCCAGTTTTCTATGGAACATTTTTGGGAATTGCCCTAAGGATGCTTGCCCATACCCTAACTGGAGCTATATTTTTCGCATCCTACGCCCCAGAAGGACAAAATCCTTGGATGTATTCAATAATTTATAATGCAAGTTACTTGGCAGTAGAATTTGTTATAACTGTAATAATCATCTACCTACTAAGAAATGTAATAACAAAAGACTTGCAAAGAATATAAAAAAGGTCGGTGAGCTTATTCTCACCGACTTTTTAGTTTCTAATTTTTTTTTAGTTTCTAATTTTAAAGGTCCTTGGTGCGTATTTATAGATTAAAACTTGGCTTAGGACTATGAAGCTTAGGATAAAGATTGACATAATCATCAAAAACACTCCATAAGAAACCTTTCTTGTGATTTGAGGAAGGATGAAAAATACCGAAGCGTAGACGAGTCCGTCTATTAGCATAACAGCTTTTCCAGTTTTCTGACCTTCCCTGTTGAAGGGTTGGAAGAGATAGTATTCCATCAAAGGCAAGTTTACAAAAAACAAGTCTAAGAGGATTATATAGATTATAGTTAAAATCTTTTGATTAAGGCCAATTGTCTTATCAAAGCTTGCTACAAGAAGGTAGATAGCTATAAGGATAAGGCTTGGTATAATCATTATTTTAAAAAGAGAGATAGATCTTTCCTTGTACATAGCTAGGATATTTTTCTTATCCCTATAAAAACCATAAGGCATAAGTCCTTGGTCGCAATTTAGGTACATGCTTCTTATTATATTATCCTGCCTTAATAGCATATACATGATTAGGGGGATTATAAAGGCGGCAATTTTATTCAAACTATCTTCGCCACTATAGCCATATTTGGACAGTAAGGCTACTATAACAAGGCCGACTGCTACAAGGATACCAGTTTTGATTAGTATTGGCTTTTTGATTAGCCTCTTGTGCCTTAGGAAAAATAGTCTGTTTAATTTCTTAAAACCTTCACCCTTAACTTTTTCTTGGCCTAGATCTTTTTCTTTGATTTTTATTTGATTTTCCTGAGCGTCCTTGATTGTATCCATGCTAAGTTCATATTTTCTGCTTGCTTTTTCAATTACAGCCCCATAAGAATTGAAATTTTTCATAAAAGCAAGGCTAAAGCAAAATGCAACTATGGATAAGACTAGAACTCCTAAGCTCAAATAGCTAGCTGGTATAGCAAGGTAGATATCTCCTAGGTACAAGCAAAGAGGGAAAATTATTATAGCAAACAAATGAACCCATGCACTATCCAAGATACTTCTTTCATATCGTAGACTTCGATTCATCCAGAAGACAGAACTTGCTAGTTCTATAAATAAGATGGCAAGGCTCATGGCTAGGGAATAAATTGGGGAAAGTCCAGCTAAAAAGTAAAAGGCTATTGCAAAAACAAGGCTCCTTCCCACAAATCTTAGGATAGGTTCGTAGTAGAGATAGGCTTTGAAAATATCCCTTGCATCCATAGAAAAATTTGTGAAAAGTTCATGGATGGAATTACCATTATCGACAATCATATTTCTAAAAAGTCCTATAACTATATAAAGAAAGCTTGGTACAAGAAGGCTTGCAGTATATTCGTCAAGAGTTAGGCCCGCCATATTATTTATAATGATTTCATTGCTTCCTAAAATTTTTAGAGCAAATTTATTATAATTTATCATAAAAATAATAGCCACTCCAAAAGCTAGAGCTGATTTAATTACTTGCCAAATAAGGGCAAAGAGTGGATAAAACATATAGACGATTTGTTTAAACTCGTAAAACCTATACTTATCTCCCAAAAATTTACCCAGGAGGGGAGTTTTTCTTATAAAGTAGACCATGCCATTGATTGCCTTGGCGAGGTCTATTCTTTTAATTAGGGAAAAAGTTCTTAGACTCTTATTCATGACCTTCCCCTAAATTATCTTCGATTCTTTTTATTTCACTTGCCTCAGCATCGCCAGCTAAAAGGCTTACTATAGTATCTTCAAAGTTTGGATCATCCTTTAGGAGGCCGTCTACTGGATTTAATTTTTTATCGTGAATTAGGACTATTTTATCGCAAATATCCTTAGCCAGTTGGAGGATATGGGTTGAGAAAATAATGATATGGTCCTTGTGGATTTCTCTAATAATTTTTTTCATCTGAACTTGGACTAGGACATCAAGGTTTGTAAGAGGCTCATCCATGAGGATGACCTTTGGTTTTAAAATCAAAAACATAATCATTTGAAGCTTGTTTTTCATACCAGTTGAGTAATCTTGGATAAGTCTATTTGAATCATCAACTTCAAGGTCAACAAGGCTTAGATAGTCGTCAAGATTTGCTAAATTTTTAATATTTTCTCGGTTGGCTTCAATAAAAAAGCTGATAAATTCCCTGCCAGTAAGAAACTTAGGAAGTTCTGGCTCGCTTACCATAAAGAAAACATCTTTAAAGTCGATAGGCTTTATAGAATCCTTATCTTCAAGTAAGACCTCTCCTTCATCCTTACTAAGAGAGTCAGTTATAAGCTTAAAGAGAGTGGTTTTACCAGCTCCATTTCTTCCCAAAAGAGCGTAGACTTCTCCTTGATCGAAAGTATAGGAAGCATTCTTTATTACATCCTTCTTGCCGAAAGATTTGGATAGATTGTTAATTATTAATTTCATAGCTTTCTCCTTTTCACTATTTTAACATAAAAAAATAATATAAAAAAATTTTCAAAAAAATTTGCAGTATTTTACTAGAGGTGGTATTATTGTATTAAGATAATAATACAATAATACAAAATTAAGAAAGGAGCTAAGATGGAATTTGATAATAATAGACCTATCTATCTCCAACTAGTCGATGATTTCAAAATAAAGATATCAGTAGGCGATTGGAAGGCAGGAGAAAAGATTCTTCCTGTAAGGGACTTGGCGAAAACTTATGAAGTAAACCCCAACACTGTCCAGAGGGCTCTTAGCGAACTAGAAAGAGAAGGTCTATGTGAAAGCAGGAGGACTGCTGGAAGATTTGTAACTGATGATAAAAAGATTATTGATAAATTATCTAATAGGGCCTTTTATAAATTTGCGGATGATTTTATAGAAGGGGCAAAAAGTCTTAATTTAGAAAAAGATAAGGCAATAGACTTATTAAAAAATTATTGGGAGGATAAGCAATGATAGAAATTAAGGATTTGACCATGATTTATAAGGGACGAGCTGTCCTAGATCATGTAAATTTGAATTTAGATAAGGGGCAAATCGTAGGCCTACTTGGAGAAAATGGTTCGGGAAAGACTACCCTACTTAGGATTCTTGCAGGTCTTGAGAGAAATTATTTGGGAGAAGTTAAGATTAATGGCAAAAATCCAGGAGAAGAAACAAATAACTTTATCTCCTATCAGCCAGACCACTTGCCAATTGACCCTTCCCTAAAGATTTGTAAGCTTTCTAAATTATACAAAAATTTCTTTACGGATTTTGATGAAGGGAAATTTCTAAAGATGATAAGTGATTTTGACATAGATATGAATTTGAAAATCAAGGAATGTTCTAAGGGTATGAAGGATAAGATTCAAATAGCCCTTAGCCTATCAAGAAAAGCTATGATTTATCTTTTAGATGAGCCAATGAGTGGAATTGATCCAAAATCAAGAAAAATCATCCTTCAAACAATCATAGATAACTTTGATTACGAGGGGATATTGATAATATCAACCCACCTTATAGGAGAAATCGAAAAAGTGCTTGATAGGGCAATTTTCATAGACCAGGCGAGAGTTTTAGTCAATGAAAGAGTAGATGACATTAGAGAAAAACAAAAGATGGGTGTCGAAGAATACTTTACGGAGGTAATTTAGATGAAAAACTTACTCAAACAAATATTAAAAGAAGACTTTTTTGCCATTCTACCTTGGCTTTTTATTCCTTTGATTGGAGCCTTAACGGGACTTAAACTAACCCATCTTACGGGAATAGATGGTTTTAACATAATAACAGTTATATCTATAACAATCTTAGCTGCAGGACCTTTCATAGGCTTGATAATTCTTGTCCTAAGAGATAATGACAGGTTCTACGGCAAATATGCTGCACTTTACTCAACCTATCCAGCAAGTACAAGAAAAATAAGCCTTGCTAGGCTACTAAATTACACGATTTTGGGAATATTCATGAACCTTGTCTTAATGGTAAATATTTTCTTAGTAGCACCCTTAACCAACAAATGGATTAACTTTGCCGGATTTTTTAGAGAGATTAAGAATGTGCTAAGTCTTATGACTTATGACCAGTATATGGTGGCAGTCAAGGGTATATTTTCTATATTTGTCTTCGGGATAATGATTTCTCTAACTATGATGGCGGCCTTGAGTATTGGAAATTCCTATTATTTCAAAAGACTTGGCAAATGGGGGTCAACCTTCGTAGCGGTTTGTCTAGTGATAATTGAAAATTTAATACAAATAAAATTATTTGCCCAATATTCTGTCAATGCCAGTATATATGAGGGAGCAAATGCCAGCATTAATTTCTTTGAAATGAATTATATCTTTGTTATTTTTGTAATCCTTGAGCTAGCCCTCCTATATTTTGCCACAGAATACTTCCACAAAAAGAAACTTTCTGTAGCTTAGTAAATTAAAATCTAGGTCTAAATCGCCTAGATTTTTTTATATACAAATCAGAGCTTTTAAAATAGCTAAATAAATAGTAAAGTTATCCTAAAGATTACTTATTTCTTAGGAGCTAAAAATGAAAGACTTGTTATTTATTTATAATCCAAACTCAGGCCAGCAAATTATTACTGATTATATTAGTTGGATAGTGGATTTTTTGAGTGCGAAAGGTTATCTTGTTACAAGCTATGCAACCCAACAAGCAGGAGATGCAAGAAGACTTGTAGAAGAGCTTGGCTATAAATTTGATAGAATTATGGTTTCAGGTGGTGATGGAACTTTGGATGAAGTAATCTCTGGAGCTCTTAAAGCTGGGATAAGCCCTAGTTTTTCATATTTGCCTACAGGATCTACTAATGACTTTGCAAGGTCTCTTGAGATTCCACTTGATATAAAAGATGCCACAGAGCTTGCTATAAGTGATAGCACAAAAGAGATAGATATAGGAAAGATAGATGATAAATACTTTGTCTATGTGGCAGCCTTTGGAACGATTTCTGATGTTTCTTTCAATACTGACCAAGATTTGAAGAATATCTTCGGTAGGAGCGCCTATGTCTTTGAAGGCCTTAGAAAGGCCCTTCCCCTCCAATCAATGGATGCAAATCATGCCATAATAGATTTTGATGATGAAGAAATCGAAGGTGATTTTGTTCACTTTATGGTTACAAACTCCTATTCAGTAGGAGGTTTTACCAATATAATTAGCGAAAATGTAGGTCTTGATGATGGAATATTCGAGCTAACAATGGTAAAAAAACCTAATAGCCTTTCTGATTTAAACAAAATAGTATCAGCCCTTACCAATAGGAAGGAAAACGAGATGGTTATTTTAAGGCAGGCTTCATCATTTAGGATAAGGACGGACAAGGAAATAGCCTGGTCACTTGATGGAGATTACGGTGGTTCTAGCAAGGATGCCAAAATAGAAATTTTGAAGAAGAGAATTTGCATAAAAAATGGTCTGAAGGATTGAAATTATTACTAGATTGTGATATACTGTTCAGTCTGCCATTTACTAAATTTACCAAATAGGTTATAATATAATAGAGAACCTAGGAGGTAAAAATGTTTAAAATCGGCGATAAGATTGTATATCCTATGCATGGTGCAGGAATCATTGATTCGATAGAGAAAAAGGAATTTTTGGGAGAGGAAAAAGATTATTTCATCCTAAAGATGCCAATAGGGGATATGGATATATCAATCCCTACAAATAAAATCAATGACATGAACATCAGAGATGTTATAAGTAAAGAAGAGGGAGATAGGGTACTTAAAATTCTTGACGATGAACCAAGTGATATGAGTAGCAATTGGACAGTAAGATACAGACAAAATCAAGAAATCCTAAAGACAGGCGACATATTTGAGATTGCTAAAATGGTTAGAAACTTAGCTATTTTGGACAAGGATAAGGGACTTTCTACCACTGAAAAGAAACTTTTAAATAGGTCAAGAAGAATTCTCGCAAGCGAATTAGTAATGGCAGGTTCTCTAGAAAAAGAAGAAGCGGAAAAAATGATTGATGAGTCCATAGGACTCTAAGGAGAAATAAATGAAAAGAATAATTCGATTAGTGCTTTCAATAATCGGAGCTGTTCTTGGCATAGTGATTTTAAGACTTGTTAATGCCGGCACGGATTTTTTACCAGGCGCCGGCTTTGCTATAATCTTTGCTCATATTGCAGCAGCTTTATTGGGAGCATTAGTTTTTTACATGTTAACTGATAGGTTTTCTGATAAGTTTTCGGAAGGTTTTAACTTATTTGAAGACAATTTAAAAAAACTTCCAGCTAATAAGCTTATTGTTGGTATATTAGGTGCCATCTTAGGATTTTTGATAGCAGCTTTGGTAACCAGACCCCTAACCGAACTAACCATTCCTTATGTAGGAAATTTAATTTTTGTGCTATTATCTATTTTATTATATATCGGGCTAGGCTATATGGGTTGGAGAGTTGCATCTAATAATGCAGAGGACATCCTCGGTATATTCCAGAGAAAAGAAACTAAGGATTTGAAAGAAACTAGGGGCTTTATCTTTGATAGAAACAAGCACAGTGCTACTCCTAAAATCTTAGATACTTCTGTAATAATAGATGGAAGAATTTTAGATATTATAGAAACAGACTTCATAGAAGGAGAACTTGTGGTAAGCGAGTTTGTCCTTGAAGAGCTCCAACATATAGCAGATTCTCCTGATGACCTAAAAAGAGAAAGGGGCAGGAGGGGCCTTGATATAATCAACAAGATTAAAGAAAATAAGAAAATCAAGCTAAAGGTTATAAACAAGGACTATAAGGACATAAAGGAAGTTGATTCTAAGCTATTAAAGCTTGCTATTGACTTGAATGGTAAGATTTTTACTAATGATTATAACTTAAATAAGGTTGCAGATGTCCAAGGAATACCAATCCTAAACATAAATGACCTTGCCAACGCCTTAAAGCCTGTGGTTATACCAGGTGAGATGATGAGAGTTGATGTCATCAAGGAAGGTAAGGGCAAAAATCAAGGTGTAGCTTATCTAGAAGATGGAACTATGGTTGTAGTAGAAGATGGTGTGAAATATATTGATCAAACAATAGATGCGACTGTTACATCAGTGCTTCAAACATCAGCCGGAAGAATGATATTTGTAAGGCATAAGAATGATTGATGGAAAGTTTTTATCCTGCATAGTAACAGCAGCAGGATCAGGTCAAAGGATGAAATCTAAGATTAACAAACCCTACATAGAAGTAGGGGGAAGGAGAATATTGGAAATCACCCTAGATACCATAACAAATATAGATTTAATTGATGAGATTATACTTGTCATCAGAAAAGACGATAGTCTGTTAGTAGAAGAGCTTCTAAAGAAGTATTATAAGAATATTCGCTATGTATATGGCAAAAATACTAGGGAACTTTCGACCTTTGAGGGTCTAAAGGCCCTAGATCCTAGCTGTGATTTGGTCTTAACCCATGATGGGGTAAGACCTTTTGCAAGCCCTGAACTTTTTCTTAAAACCATAGCATCCCTCAGGGATAATAAGGCTGTAATTACTGCAACCAAGTCTAAGGATACAGTAAAAATCGTAGATGAGAATATGTATGTAGACTTTACCCCAAACAGGGATTATGTTTATAACATCCAAACCCCACAAGCTTTTGATAAGAAGCTAATATTTTCCATGTATGAAAAATATCTAGAAAGTGAGTTTAAGGTTACAGACGATTCCCAACTTTTCGAATTTTTCGATAGGGACGAAAGGGTCAAGGTTGTCCATGGCGAGTATTCAAATATTAAAATAACAACCCAAGAAGATATAATTTTTGCAAATGCATATCTTCAGAGGAAAAAGGACGTATAATGAGAATTGGAATTGGTTATGATGTTCACAAATTAGTTGAAGGAAGAGATTTGTATTTGGGAGGAGTTAAGTTTGATTACGAACTAGGCCTTTTGGGCCATTCAGACGCAGACGTCCTAACCCATGCAATAATGGATGCTATACTTGGAGCCTTGGCTAAGCCTGATATTGGAAATTTGTTTCCAGATACAGACCCAGCCTATAAGGATATATACTCCATAAATCTTCTAGATATGGTTGTAGCTCTAATGCAAGAAGAAGGCTACGAGATTGGAAATCTCGATACGGTAATTATTTGTGAAATGCCAAAAATATCCCCACTTAGAGAAGAAATAAGGAAACTTTTGGCTAAACATCTCAAATGTGATATAGAAAATATAAGTGTTAAGGCTTCTACTAGTGAAAAACTAGGTTTTACCGGTAGGGGTGAAGGGATAGAAGCTCGCGCAGTAGTTCTTTTAGAAAGAAGGAAATAATGAAAAAATTAATAACAAGCGAATCAGTAACAGAAGGACATCCAGATAAGGTATGCGATCAGATCTCTGATGCAATCCTTGATGAATGTCTAAGTCAAGATAAGGATTCAAGAGTTGCCTGCGAGACTGTAACAACAACAGGTCTTGTCCTAGTAGTAGGGGAAATATCTACACAAGCTTATGCTCCAATAGAGGCCATAGTAAGAGATACTATCAAAGAAATCGGCTACGATGATCCAAGCCTAGGTTTTGATTATTCAAATGTAGCAGTTCTAACATCCCTCATAGAGCAATCAGCAGATATAGCCCAAGGCGTAGATTCTGCCCAAGATTATCAAAATAGCCATGATGACTATGACAAAATTGGAGCTGGAGATCAGGGTATGGTATTTGGCTATGCCGATGATGAGAGTGATGAATACTTACCTCTATCAGTTGTCTATGCCCAAAAACTTTCCCAAAGACTAAGTAAGGTTAGACGTGATGGGGTTTTATCCTACCTAAGACCAGATGGAAAGAGCCAAGTAACCGTAGAATATGATGATGGAGTCCTAAAAAGAATAGACTCCATAGTAATATCTGCCCAACACAGCCCTGATGTATCTTTAGAAAAAATCAGAGAAGATATAATCAGAGAAGTAATTGATAAGGTAATTGACGCAAATCTCATGGATTGTAATACAAAAATCTATGTAAATCCAACAGGTAAGTTTGTAATAGGCGGACCTAAGGGAGATAGCGGTCTTACTGGAAGGAAGATAATAGTAGACTCTTACGGTGGATATTCTAAATCTGGTGGTGGAGCTTTTTCTGGAAAGGATCCTACAAAGGTAGATAGATCTGCAGCCTACATGGCAAGATATGCTGCCAAAAACATGGTTGCAGCAGGCCTTGCCAAGAAATTAGAAATAGGCCTATCCTATGCAATAGGAGTTGCAAGACCACTTTCTATTTATGTAGATAGCTTTGGAACAGGAAAGTATGATGATGAAAAACTCCTTGAAATAGTTAAGGAGAACTTCGACTTTAGACCTCAAGCTATAATAGACAAGCTTGATTTAAAAAGACCAATTTATAAAAAGACTGCAGCCTTTGGACATTTCGGAAGAAATGACAAAGACTTTACTTGGGAAAGTCTAGATAAAGTGAATGATTTGAAAAAATACTAGGAGATAATATGGCAAGACTAAGAAGAGCTATTGCGATAGACTTGGGAACATCGTCAGTTTTAGTATATGTATTGGGCAAGGGAATAGTCTTAGAAGAGCCTTCTGTTATAGCGATAGATGTACTTACTGATGAAATCCTCGCTGTAGGAAGTGAAGCAAAAAAGCTTATAGGAAGAGCGCCGGGCAATATCAAGGCAATCATGCCTATCAAAGATGGAGTTATATCCGATTTTAAAGCGACAGAAAGAATGCTCAAATACTTCCTCGATAAGGCAGTGAAAAAAGCCTTGCTAAAACCAGACCTTCTTATATGCGTACCATCAAGGTCTACTCAAGTAGAAAAAAGAGCAGTCCTTCAAGCCAGCGATAATGCAGGTAGTCATAGGACTTATCTAATAGAAGAGCCCCTAGCAGCTGCTCTTGGTGCAGGATGTGATATAACTGATGTGGGAGGAAGCCTAGTAATTGATATAGGTGGAGGAACAAGCGACATAGCAGTTATTTCTATGGGCCAAGTTGTGGCAAGTAAGTCCGTTGATTCTGCAGGAACTTCCTTCGATAGGAAAATTAAAGATTATATTAGACAAAGATATGGTATATTAATAGGGGATACCAAATCAGAAGAAATCAAAATCGAAGCGGGACTAGCTGACCTTGAACAATCTCTAGAAGTTACAGGAAGAGCTATAACAAGTGGCCTACCTCAAAAAATATACCTACCTGTGGCAGAAATTTACGATTGTATAAGAAGTGAGATTGATTTAATTGTTGATGGAGTGAAGAAAGTCTTAGAAGTAACACCACCAGAGCTTGCCTCTGACATTTACGATAGGCAAATAATCCTAACAGGAGGAGCAGCAAATACTTTAGGCCTAAAAGATAGGCTTAGGGAAAAGCTTCAAATAGAAGTTAAAATAGCTGACAATCCTAGTGAATGCGTAATAATTGGAAGCTCCAAAGCCCTTAACTGGATGGACTCCCTAGACGAAGAAAGAAATAATGCTTTAAAAAGTAAGCAAAAAGAGTTAGAAATGGATGAAAAATTAAGGAGAAGATAATGACAAAGAAATTAGTTCTAGTAAGACATGGCCAAAGTGAATGGAACCTTGCCAACAAATTTACAGGCTGGGTTGACGTTAACCTATCTCAAAAAGGGGAAGAAGAAGCAAAAGAAGCTGGAAGAAAAATCAAAGAAGCAGGAATAATGTTTGATCACGCTCACACATCAGTCCTAACAAGAGCAATCAAAACATGTAACTTTGCCCTAGAATATTCAGGACAAATGTTTGTTCCAGTAGAAAAATCTTGGAGACTTAACGAAAGACACTATGGTGCTCTACAAGGCCTAAACAAGGCAGAAACAGCAGAAAAATATGGGGATGAACAAGTTCATATTTGGAGAAGAAGCTATGATACACTTCCACCAGAACTAAGTGATGAAGAAGCTAAAAAACAAAAAGAGCTTCCAATGTTCAAACACCTACCAGCTGATGTAGTTCCAAGAGCAGAAAACTTAAAGGTAACCCTCGAAAGAGTTCTTCCTTATTACTTCGACCATATTGCTCCACAACTTCTAGATGGAGAAACAGTCCTAGTAGCAGCTCATGGTAACAGCCTTAGAGCCCTAGCAAAACATCTAGAGAAAATCTCAGATGATGACATCATGGGCCTAGAAATTCCTACTGGTCAACCTCTAGTTTACGAACTAGATGACGAACTTAACGTAGTGAAAAAATATTATCTATAAAACATGGAGCCTTCAGGGGCTCTTTTTTTTGAGAAGATATAAGCTATCTTTATGCTAATCCCCCTTAGGCTATTAATCATTAACTAGCTATTAATGATACAAGGAAGATATTGCTAATGCTTTATTTTGCAGGCTTATTATATATAGGGTAAAATGAAATAGACGGGATATTTGTCCACATTACATAATTAAGGGCTTGTTCCTTAGAATAGGAGGAATAATGAGGATTCTGTCTGTAGAAAATGAAAATGGGGTATCCTCACTTATCAATACTCGTTTTAACAAAAACGAGGTTCTTGTAGAAAGGATAGATTCCATTAATGATCTCTTGTTTAGAGACCTAAAGGGCGTTGACCTAATTTTGGTAGACATGACTCACAATAAGTGCATTCAGGTTATTCAATTTATTAAACAAAAGACCAAAATTCCTGTTATCTATCTTACAGAAAGGTATAAGAAAAATCCTTACGAGCAAGAGATAGATGATAAGGACTTTGTAATCCATTCTCTAACTAGAGAAGAGTTTATAAAGGATATATTTAGAAAGGTTGAAGAGCTAAAAGAGGCTAATATCGTAAGCTTGGGCATATGTAGCTTAGAAGAGGATAATGGAATCTTTAGGATAGGAAACGATATCTTAGATCTTACTAGAAGCGAGATTGCTATTTGCTCTATTCTTATTAAAAATATGGGTAGGGTCTTATCTAGAGAAGACATAGTTAATGATATGTGCGCTAAAGGCTTTGATACAACCGAAAGGTCTGTAAGAGAATACATAAGAAAGATAAGAAGTCAATTCAAAAAAGCAAAAATTAACCCAATAAAGACCATTAATAAAAAGGGCTATATGTGGATCTTAAATAAGTGTGAAAACGAATAGCAAATTTTCTTGAAATTATTTTAAGCATATGGTATGATGGTTTTAACAAAAACTAAACAAAAGTCGCAAAAGCGACATCTTCAGGGAAAGGTGTGATTCCTTAACCGGCGGTATAGTCCGCGAGTCGAATGACTGAATTGGTGAGATTCCAATACCGACAGTATAGTCTGGATGAAAGAAGATTATAATAATCTGCTTTTTTTGCCCTGATCTTGGGCATTTTTTATTGCCCTAAAGGAGGAAGTATGAATAGAAGTAAAAGTTTTAGTTTAAATTCAGCTGTAAAAGTTGGTGTCTTGGCAGCCTTTGCCTACATATTGATGTTTATTCAATTCCCAATACCAATAGCCCCACCATTTATGAAAGTCGATCTTGCTGATGTGCCAGCCCTCATAGGTGGCTTTGCTATGGGTCCTTGGTATGGAGTTCTTATCCAACTTATCAAAAATATATTGAATCTTACAAAGACAACAACAGGTGGTGTTGGAGAGTTATCTAATTTCATAGTTGGTGCAGTATTTGTTTATGTTTCATCAAGTATTTATAAGAATAGAAAGACTAAAAAGAATGCTCTCTTCGCTTTAAGCCTAGGAGTTGTAGCGATGACTGCAATTGCTACCATATCCAATGCTTTTGTAGTTTTTCCAACCTATGCTAGGGTTATGGGTATAGACCTAAATGCTTTTGTAGCAATGACAGCTAAGACAAATGGCCTTGTAAAGAGCTACTTTTCTCTAATGATTTTATCAATATTACCATTTAATATAGTTAAGGGCCTTATAGCAAGTCTTGTTACCGATTTGATTTATAAGAGAGTATCACATATAATCAAGTACAAATAGCTTATTAGCTCAATCAGACCGATTGGGCTTTTTTATTTGCTCTTTCTTAGTATAATATAAATTAAGAGGAATTATGATTATTAAAAATTTAGAAGAATTAAAAAATTTTGCAGATAAATTCGCCTCTCTTTTAAAAGAAGGCGATGTCGTTAATTTAATAGGAGATATGGGAGCGGGCAAGACTACACTTACAGGCTATATTTGTAAGTATTTTCATATAGACGATTCTTCATCTCCTACTTTTGCTATTGTAAATATTTACGATGGAGATAAAAAGATTTATCATCTTGATCTTTATAGATTTGATCATCCAGACGATGTATTGGATATAGATTTTGAGGAATATTTTTATCCTCAAGATGCTATCACTATTCTTGAATGGGCAGAAAATGTCGAAGGCTACTTGCCAAATGATATGATTAATCTAGAGATAAAAAAGATAGATGAGACTAGTAGACAGCTTATTATTGATAATGATACTCCTAGGGGAAGTGAAATAAATGAATATTTTAGCAATTGATACATCTACAATGATTTCTACTGTAACTATATCAGATGGGGTGGAGATTATTGGAGATTTTAATGTCAACCAACAAAAAACTCATAGCGAATCCTTGGTTCCTATGATTGAAAGTCTTTTGTCCCTTCTTGGAATGAAGATAGCCGATATTGATAAATTCGTCATAGCCAAGGGGCCAGGTTCCTTTACAGGCCTTAGGATAGGAATGACCATAGCAAAGACCTTGGCTCAAGTAGGAAATAAGGATTTGATCCCAGTATCTACACTCCTTGCCCTAGCTAATAACTCTTCATCAAAGACTCTTAAATTACCTATGATTGATGCAAGGGGAGATAGGGTGTATGCGGCCTGCTTCGATGGGGATTTCAATGAACTTATTAAGGAAGATTTATATAATATTGACGATTTAGCTAGGCTTGTCAATGATTTAGATCAACAAGTCGAGCTTATTGGAACTATGAATGAGAAATATAGGGATAAATTTACTAAGGCAAGGCCTCTTTCTCTTAATTTCAACAATTCTATAGGCAGGTCTTTGATTAAGATAGCCTTAGAAGATAAGGCCCCTAGCCCAAAACTTTATGAACTTGTTCCAAATTATCTAAGGGCTAGTCAAGCAGAAAGGCAGTTACATAAAAATGATAAGAAAGATGGAAATAAGGGATGCTGACAAGGTCTATGAAATAGAAAATGCATCTTTTTTCGAACCTTGGAGCAAAAAACAGCTTATAAAAGAGCTTATGGACAATTCCCTCTTGAAGCACTATGTTTATGAACTTGATGGAGAAGTTGTAGGCTTTTATATAGCTAGTAAGGTCCTTGATCTTGTAGAGATTTTTACCATAGCTGTTGACGAAAATCACAGGCAAAAAGGAATTGCCAGCGAGCTTCTTAGGCATTTGATAGATAAGAGTAAAGAAAGTGGGACAAGTGAAATTTGGCTTGAGGTATCGGTCAAAAATATCAAGGCTATTTCCCTTTATGAGAATTTCGGATTTGAAAAAGACGGCATAAGGAAAAATTATTATCAGAAGTTGGGAGAAGATGCCTACAATATGAAGAGGAAATTATATGAGTGATTTTTATACAATGGGAATTGAGACCAGCTGTGATGACAGCTCGGTTGCAATTTTAAAAAACGAAAGAGAAGTTTTGGTTAATTTGATATCATCTCAGATAGATATCCATGCCTTATTTGGTGGAGTCGTACCAGAAATTGCCAGCAGAAAGCATCTTGAGGCGATAAATCCTCTGATCGAAAAGGCCCTAGCTGATGCTAAGCTTAGCTATGATGATATAGACCTTATATCTGTAACCAAGGGTCCAGGTCTTATGGGATCTCTTTTGGTAGGGATTTCTGCTGCCAAGGGACTTTCTCTAGCTACAGGCGCCCCCCTAATCGGTGCAAATCATATGCAGGGTCATATATGTGCTAATTATCTATCAAATAAAGATTTGAAGCCTCCTTTTATAAGTCTAGTTGTATCAGGTGGTCATACTTATTTGTGTAAGGTAAACTCCTATACTGATTATGAAGTTGTGGGTAGGACTTTAGATGATGCGGCTGGAGAATCTTTTGATAAGGTGGCAAGAAAGATTGGTCTAGGCTATCCTGGAGGACCAAAAATCGACAAGCTTGCCAAGGATGGAAATAAGGAAGCCATCGACTTTCCTAGGGTTATGCTAAAGAAGGGGTCCTATGATTTCTCTTTTTCTGGCCTAAAGACAGCTGTCCTTAATTATGCTAATAATATGGAACAAAAAGGCTTGGAGTTTAATAAAGCTGATCTTGCAGCAAGCTTTCAAGAAGCAGTTGTCGATGTTTTGGTAGATAAGTCCATGGCTTTATTAAAAGAAACTGGGATGAAAACACTAGCAGTAAGCGGAGGAGTTGCAGCAAACTCTAGATTGAAGGGGAGGTTGACAGAAGAATGTGAGAAGGAAAATATCAAATTCTACCACCCTTCAACCATACTTTGTACAGACAATGCGGCTATGATAGCCATGGCGGGTTATCTTAACTATAAAAACGGAGATGTGGACGATAATTTCATGAAAGTCTATCCGAATCTGGAATTATGATATGCGCAAGAGAAAAAACAAAGAAAGAAATGTAATAAGAAAATATAATAGCTTAGTTAAACTAAGCTCCTTGTTATGGTTTTTGTCGGGTTTGGGAGTTTTAGCCTTTGGTATATATTTTAGGGAGATATTTGAGATTGTATTTGGAGTCTTTGCTATGATTTATTCCCTCCTAAATCTCAAAAACACCAACTATAGCCAGGCCTCTATCAGAAGAGTTGAGTTAAATAAATTATCCTTTATAATCCTTTTTATAATAATTTATTCTCTAGTTAATCCTTTGGGTAATATTGCCCTTCTCTATGATCTCTACAAGAGAGATTTGGTTTTAAATGGAGGACTTATAGATGAATAAAAAACTAAGGGTTGGCTTTTTATTAATCATCCTCCTTTTTCTGACTTCTTGTGTAGAAAGAAGATTTGAATCAATGAAAATGAAAAAAGCCATGAGGGAATATGACAAGGAGGGACTTGTCCTTTCTGACGGTTCA
The DNA here is from genome assembly GCF_000159095.1 of Anaerococcus tetradius ATCC 35098. Lineage (GTDB taxonomy): Bacteria > Bacillota > Clostridia > Tissierellales > Peptoniphilaceae > Anaerococcus > Anaerococcus tetradius. Next base: position 38,272 of record NZ_GG666302.1, read on the forward strand.
TTTTACCCAGATAAGATTACGGATTTTTCAGTAGATGATTACCTTAAATGGTATAAGGGTTTAAGCCATCCCCTAAAGCTTCAGCTTCCCAAGGTCCAAAGACCAAAAGAGCTTACTAAAGAGCAAAGAGTGGAGGACTTTAACTATTTCTTTGATCAAATCAAAAATAATTATCCTTTTTTTGGTGTCCTAAAGAGAAAGCACAAGATGGACTTTCTAAACAATTATGATAAGTATAAGGGCATGGTAGAAGCATGCAAAAATGACGAAGAATTTAGAAAAACCATGGAAGAGGTCATGCTAGACCTAAAAAATAATCACACTAGGATTGCAGATAGGGACTATGTCCTAAAGACCATGAAGTATTTTTCTAAAAATTGGAAGTCTCCGTCAATTTATTACGAATTTTTAAACCTAAATAGGCAGGTAGTTAGAAATAGGTATGGGATAGATGGAGTCCAAAGTGATACTGAGGCAAAGCTTGATCTTGATAGAAGATCGGCTATATTTGACAATATTTCTGATAACAATCTAGAATTTGAAGAAGCGGCTGATGGTATAGCCCTACTAAAAGTAAAGTCTATGGCATCTAGCGATAAATATAGCCAAGACCTCAAAGTCTTAAAAGAATTTCTCCAAAACAAACACCTATACAAGGCCCTAGCTATTGATATAAGAGGAAATACCGGAGGAAACATGGAATATTGGCAAAACTTCCTCCTACCTAAGCTAATAACTGGGCCAAAAACAGTTACTAACAATTTATTCTTCAAGGAATCTGACGAGTCTAAACTTATCTTTGCTGATAACAGTTTAAATGTAGAAAGACTTTCTAATGTCGATATCTCAGCAATAAAACTTGACCATGCTGATGATCTCAAGCGTTTTGACTTTTATATGAAGGAAGTCTTAACCATTAATCCAGATACATCGGATAAGGATTATGGCTATCCAGGCTCTATGTATCTTTTGGTAGATGGAGAAGTATTTTCTGCAGCAGAAGGCTTTGCAAACTTTGTAAAATATTCTAACACAGCAACCCTTATCGGACAAAATACTGGTGGAGATGGAATAACCCTAGGAGTAATAAATTCTGTTATGCCAAATTCTGGTCTAGTATTTACTTATACCAATACTCTCGGTTATGATCCAGCAGGAAAAATTAATGAAGAAAACCCAACAGCACCAGATATTTTATCCAAATCTTATAGGGATTCGATAACAACTATCCAACAGCTAATGGGGGCTAAAAATTGATGAAAACTTTCTGAAAAATTTCGGAAAGTTTTTTTATTTTTAAAATTGACTATCTATAAATATGTATGTATTATTATTAATATAAAACAATATAAGGAGCTAATGATGAGTGAAAAATTGGATATATTAGAAGCAACCAGATTAAGATACAAGGATGCTTGTGACAAACTTAATCTAGATCCTAGTGTTTATGAGATACTAAAAGAGCCTGAAAGAATCTTAGAAGTAGCTATTCCTGTAAAGATGGATAAGGGCTACACTAAGGTATTTAAAGGCTATAGGTCAGCACATTCTTCAGCCCTAGGCCCATCCAAGGGTGGAGTTAGATTTGATGATAAGGTTACAAGAGAAGAAGTTGAAGCTCTTTCTATGATGATGAGCATCAAGGTAGCCCTCCTAGGTCTTCCTCTAGGTGGAGGCAAGGGTGGCATTTGCGTTAATCCAAAAGAACTTTCCGAAAGAGAACTAGAGCTTTTATCCAGAGCCTATGTTAGAAGCATAAATAATTATTTAGGTTCTAGACAAGATGTTCCAGCTCCAGATGTAAATACTAATGCAAAGATAATGGGATATTTTATTGATGAGTATATAAGCCTAAATGAAGGTAAGCAAGATATAGCTACATTTACAGGTAAGCCACTTGCCCTAGGCGGATCTTTTGCTAGAGATCAAGCTACAGGTTTTGGTGTTGCTCTTTCTGTAAAATATTACTATCAAAGAAAAAATGAAAGCTTGGAAGGAAAAACTTTTATCTGCCAAGGCTTTGGTAATGTAGGATATTTTACCTGCAAGTATCTAAAGGAATTTGGGGCAAAGCTAATTGCTGTAAATGCTAGCGATAAAAATGCTCCATCAGGTTCTTCTGCTATAGTTAACAAAAATGGTTTTGATCCAGAAGCCCTACTAGAACTAAAGGAAGCTGGTAAGTCTGTCCTAGATTTTGAGGCAGAAGGAACTAAGAAGATTTCTAACGAAGAATTCTTTGGTTTAGATACTGACATTCTCCTACCTTGTGCCCTAGAAAATGTTATTACAGAAGATATAGCTAAGAGTATTAAGGCAGAAGTTATTTCTGAGGGGGCAAATGGCCCAACAACTCCTCTTGCATCAGATTTCTTAGAGGCTAAGGGAGTAACTATTATTCCTGATATAATGGCAAACTCCGGCGGAGTCTTGGTAAGCCATTATGAATGGATACAAAATCAACTAGGCTATTATTTCTCTTACGATCAAGTTAAAGATAAAGAAGAAGAAGATATGCTAAGAGTTTTCAAAAGAATTTTCGATATGGCAGAAGAAAAAGATGTCGACCTCAGACAAGCTTCTTTCATGGTAGCTATCAAATCTATGGCAGAAGCCTTGAAGTTTAAGGGAAGATATTAGAAAGTTCTAAGTGATTAATAAGGGGGCATCGCCTCCTTTTTTTTCGTGCAAATCTAAAGCTAAGTATCTTGTAGGAGATGTTATTTAGCATATAATAGTATAGATAAGGACTATTGAAATTTAGATAAGGAAATAAGATGAAACTAAAAAGAATTTTGGCAGTAGTTATGGTTGCTGTTCTAGCATATTTTGGATCAAGTGCAATTCTTGATAAGCTTCAAGCAAGAGAGCTAAAGAAGACCTTTGGCGAAGGTTATTCTTTCGATGATAATGCCGTTTCTACTAATGAACATGAGCATCTGATATTACTTGTTGGAGTAGATAAAAATTCAGATAGCGATAATAATGACGATTTTACCAGAACTGATACTATTATGCTTATGAAAGCAAATACTGAAACGGGCAAAATCGACATTCTATCAATTCCTAGGGACTCTAGGGTTAAAATAAGAGAAGAATTTGATAAGGTAAACCATGCCCATGCCTTTGGAGGAATTGAGCTAACTATGCAAACTCTAAGGAACTTTTTGGGTCTTGATATAGATTATTATGTACAAGTCAATTACAAGGCTGTAGAAAATATTATAGATGCCTTGGGAGGTGTAGACTTTGATGTGCCGGAAGGTGTCTCAATAGATGTCGGAAGACTAAAAATTAGAGAAGGAATGAACCATTTCGATGGTCAGCATGCCCTTTGGTATCTTAGAACTAGAAAAATCTATGTAAATGGTGATATAGGAAGGGTCAAGGCCCAACAAGGTTTTGTGAAGGCTATGGTCGATCAAATTGTATATAAGTCTAAAAAGATTAATCTTATGACTTTTATAACTAACTATTTGAAATATGTTAAGACCAACCTACCTATGCCAATCATGATGGATTTAGCTAATAATGTGAAAGTTTTCTCATCAGATAAGGTAAGCACCTATATGGTTCCTGGTCATGAGCAAACTATATATGGGACAAGCTATTATATACCTGACTTTGAAAAAACCTTAAAGCTTGTGGATAGGCACTTCAAAGATTTCAAACTTAAAAACTGGGATAAGTCTAAGGCGGGCTTCGAAAAAGAAGAGGAAGAAAATACTGGAAGTCTTAAACCTGATCCTCCAGTGGAAAATCAAGCACCAGCTAACCCTCCAAGCTATAATAGTAATACAAACAATGAAAGGTATTATTACTATGAGCCAGAGCCAGAAGGTCAATATTATGAGCCAAGTTATGAAAATACAGAAGATACAAGCAAACAAGAGCCTCAAGAGGAGAGTAAGCCTAGTGAGCCAGCCCCAGAAGCTCCTCAAGAAAGCACAGTCGAAAAAGCTGACACTAGCGATATAGACGAATAGTAGGTGGAGAAATGGAAGAAAGAAGATTAAGGAAAGACGAACATATAGAAAATTATTTAAAGAGTGAAAGTTTAACCAATAGCCTGCTAGACGATATTTATATAGAGCACAATGCCTTGGGAAATTTGAGCTTGGATGAAATTGATACATCCATAGAATTTTTAGGCAAAAAAATCACCATGCCTCTTATGGTTAACGCCATGACCGGAGGTGGTGAGGCAGGTTGCGATATTAACGAAGACTTATCATCAATTTGCGAGAGCGTAGGAATCCCTATGGCTGTAGGAAGCGAAGCTATAGCCATAGACGATGAAGAAAGTCGAGATGCTTTCACCCTAATGAAGGATAAAGAATTAATCAAAATTGGTAATTTGGGAAGTGAAAGAAGTCTAGAGGATTTTATTTTTGCAAGAGATTTAATCAAGGCAAATGCCATGCAGGTTCACCTAAACATAGCCCAAGAGCTGGTAATGCCAGAAGGGGATAGGGACTTTAGAAAGCTTGATGAAAATATCAAAAATCTAGTAGAAAATTTTGATTTGCCTATAATAGTAAAGGAAACAGGCTCTGGAATTTCCAAAAAAGTTGCCCAAAAGCTTATGACTATGGGTGTAAAATACATTGATGTAGCAGGCAAAGGCGGAACCAACTTCATAGAGATAGAAGATTTAAGAGATGTAGAAACAGACTTCTCAGAAATTTACGACTGGGGCATCCCTACAGCAAAATCAATTATAGATGTAAGAAGCGTATCAAAAAATGTATTTATAATCGCCTCAGGCGGTTTGAGAAACGCCATGGATATCGTAAAATCCATAATAATAGGTGCTGATATGGCAGCTATGAGCGGGGAAGTCCTAAGATATCTCCTCCATGGAGGCTATGAGGCTTGCGAAGACTTCCTAAGGGATTTAAATTACAAGATAAAAATTATTATGTGCCTAGTAGGGGCAAAAAATATCGAAGAATTGAAAAAAGTCGACTACAAAGTTATAGGTAGACTAAAAGAACTCTTGGATTAAAATTTTGAAATAAAGTAAATAAGGCTTGGGGTTATCCCCAAAAAAAAGACTATCAATCAATCTCTGTACCTGATAGTCTTTTTGATTTCTAGCCTTGGAGGCCTTCAGCTTGTCTTTGCATATTCTCTATTACTATATCGTGAATTTCTCCTAGGCTTGCTGCATACTCTAGGACTTCCCAAGGTTTGTTGGAGTGAAAGTGGATTTTGATTAAGTCTTCATCTCCTACAGCAAGGAGGCTATCGCCTTCTAGGTGTTCTGTTATATAGTCAAATATTTCATCTTCGTCCAAATCTTCGCCTGCTATAAGCATTTGGCAGTCGAACTTAAATTCTAATTTATCAGTCATTATTTCTCCTTTAATTCTTCTTCTACTTTATCAAGCCCTAAGTAAAACAGTCCCTAGTATTGATAAAGATTACCAAATACATTATACCCTAGTTTCCTATGCTTAGCCTTTTCTTTAGTTCTTCTTCAAGGTTTTTAAGCTCAGCCTTGGCAAGTTCTCTATTCTTTTTGCCCTCTATTTGGATATTTCTCACTTCTTCTATAGTTGAAATTAAGGCTTCGTTGGTGTGTTTGATTGTATCAAGGTCAATTATTCCACGTTCGGTAGCCTTGGCAGTTTCTATGGTATTTTGCTTTAGGATATCGGCATTTTTTCTTAGAAGATCATTAGTAAGGTCAGTTACCCTCTGTTGGGTCTTGATAGCTTGTTCGGTGTGGTTCATACCCAAGGCTAAAACCATTTGGTTTTTCCAAAGAGGTATGGTATTTACGATTGTAGTTTGAATCTTCTCTGCCATGATGGAATTTGATGATTGAACCATCCTTATTTGTGGGGCCATCTGAATTGATACCATTCTAGTTAGGTCTAGGTCGTGGAGTTTTTTCTCGAAGCGATTGGCTTGGGATTTTAAGTCATTAACCTTTTGGGCATCAAGGGGAAGATTTGATGTTCTTGCCTTACTTTCAAGGGCTGGTATATCCTCCTTGTAAGTTTTCATAAGTTTCCTATTGCCAGCTTCTATATACATGGAAATTTCCTTGTAATATTCTTCGTTAAGATCATACATTTGATCAAGCATGGAAATGTCCTTCATCAAGGTTATCTGATGGTTTTCTAAGATCTTGGAAATATCAGAAATATTTTTTTCTGCAGATTGGTACTTAGACTTTAGGGCATCGAGTTTATTTATTTGCTTTTTGAAAAAGCCGAGTGGACCAGAGCTTTCTTCGGCATCCATACTTTTTATATCCACAACCAATTTATCTAGAAGGCCACCGATTTCTCCGAGGTCCTTGTTTCTTACGGTATCGAGAGTTTTTTCTGAGAAGTTTGAAATCTTCTTTTGGGCTCCAGATCCATATTGGAGGATAATATTAGTATCTTCAAGGTCGATTTTTTGGGAAAAATCTTCTATCATCTTGTCTTCTTCAGGAGAAAAAGTTATTTTATTTTCTACTAGGTCTATTTCTTTTCCGACTTCTTCTAATTTGTCATCTTCATTTGCCCCATCAAGGGTTAATTTAATATCGCTCATTTTCTACTCCAATCATCATCTGCGAGCCCTTCTTGTTTTAACAAGAGGTTAATTGTGTCGATTTCAGTCTTTATGTCCATGGCCCTATCATCAAGGAGGTCTATTTTCATCTTGTCAAAGGCCTCTCCTATAGTTTTTATAGAGCCTTCGATTTCTCCCATGGACTTTAATATCCTAGGGTCGCTACTATTTACTAGTTCGAAATCCTTGTAGGAAGCAACAAGCTTTAAGCTGGTAGGCAAGTAATAATTTGAAAATTTGCTAAGGCCTGTTGCTTTTTCTGGATACTTCTCGATTATCCTTAGGATAGCAGTTGAATTATCAATAAGCTTTCCCAAATTCTCCCTAAAAGCTAAGTTTTCGATTTTCTCTTTTTCATCATTAAGCTTATCCAAAGATTTTATGGATTCAGCAATAATCTCCTTGGCTCTTTCGCTATTTAAATCTTCAACTGACATATCACTAGCTTCTAACATGCTATCATCACTTAGATTTTGCCTATAAGAAGGAATTTGTTCAAGTTTTTCCTTGTAGAGTTTGAAGGTTGGTATATCTAGGATAAAAATTTTTCCATTTTCGACAATCCTTGCTTGCATGAAATAATTTTTCTTCATCATGTAGAGGAGGTCCTTGGTGGTTTCTTCTTCGCTTTGGGCGACAGCACTTGCCAGGTCCTTGATGGAAATTACTGTATTATCCCCAAGTTCCCTAAGATATCTTAGGTAATTATTAGATAGTCTTTTAAGTCTAGCTGATATTTTCCAAAAAACTCCTGCAAAGGCTATACCAAAAAAGAAGGATAAGAAAGCTGCAATAACCTCCCCATCGAGTAACATAGGAAAGGCTGAAAGAGCGGTAAGACCTCCTATAAAAGAAACTATACCTGCAAAGACTCCCGAATCTTTTTGTGGTGGCTTTTGGGCACAGACCCTTGGATTTCTAGTAGGTGGAAGACTCTTCTTGGCTGAATTAGAAAAGCCCCTTAAAGCTCCGTTAATTGAATTTTTTATTCTTTCGCCAATTTCTGCAAAGGGGATATCGTCAAAAGAGAAGTTTTCGATATCTTCCACAAAATCGGAGATGTTTTTTTTATTTTTATTATTTTTATCTGACATAATTCTTCCTTTTGTTTTCTTAATTATATCATACTACAAATCAATTTATTATAAAAGATATTTAAATATAATTCATTTTTGATTAATTATCTTAATCAGCAAGGTCTATTATCTTATCGAAGAGGTCAGAGTTTTCCCTTATCTTTCCTCTGTTACCAAAAACACAAATATTATTAAGGGCTAGGGCCTTTTCAAAGATATCAGCAAAACTTCTAATATCAGAAATTTTGGCATTTTTAATCTCAGCGAGGATTTCTTCTTCGCTCTTAGGATTTCCTTTCATGTAGGCTAGAAAATCCATGTCGGCCTTTTGGGAAGGAGATTTTGGTCTAAGGATTGTCCCCATAGCAGAGATTTGTTGGTTCTCGAAATCCCTTTTATCCATTACAAGCTCTCTTGCTATAGTAGAAATTTTATCGTAATTATCAAGGCTCTCTCTAATATTTGGGTCCCTATAAGAATAACTAGAAAAAAGTCCAGACCTATCTACTAGCATGCCTGCCCCATAGGCTCCTCCCTTAGCCCTTATTAGTTCATAGAGGTAAGGGTTTGATATTATAGCACTTGCTAGAGAGAATCTACCGTCATATTTGGCTCCGAAGGCTTTAAGGTCTGCTGATTTTGAAACGTAATTTACATTAGCATCAGAGGCTAGGGCTTCCTTGATAGCTTTTTTCTCGAAGTTAATTTCTTTTTTCTCATAGGTCTTATCCAAAAAGCCTAGCTTAGTTTCTATTGAGCTTCTAAAGAAGTCTAGGTCAGACTTAGCTCCTGTAAGATTTACTAAGAGATTTTTAGATAAGATTTTTCCATAAACTTTAGAAAGTTTATCCTTAAAGCTAGGGAAGTCCTCACCTGCTTCTTTTATCATTTTCTTAACAAAAAGATAATATGAAACTCCAGAAATCGCCTCCTTTATATAAGAAAGCTTATCAATATGAGAATTATTTCTATTAATAGCTATGAGGTGTCCTGAGTCATACATATTAGACTCGAAAACTGATTTTCTAATTCGCAACAGTTCGATTAATCTCTTTTGGTCATCGAAGATAGAATTTGATAGAAAGTCCTTGATGATGTCAAGGGCCTTATCAATATTTTCTCTAGTGGTCTTTAGGGAAGCCTTTAGGTAACTTTCGATTTCATCTTTCTTAATTCTAATATTTGTTAGGCTAAAGTTAAGTCCTGTCAAATATTGCCAGATGACATCGTCAATCTCCTTGTAGGAAATATTTTTGGTGTCGATAGATCCCATAAACTCATTGATTAGTTGGAGATATTGCAATTCTTCTAGGCTTAGATGGTTTACATTAAAATATAGATTTGCATAGATAAGGCCACTTGTTTCTAAATCGTGATAGATTATCTTGAACTTATCCTCATGGACTTCTCTTGGAATTTCCTTTAGCTTAGTAGGTACATCCTTTAGGTCAAGCCTTGGTATGGTCGCCTTTTCTTCTGGAGTGTTCTCCCTATTTTGATAATTATTGAGCCTTTTTAGGTCGTTTTCTATTATAGCCAAAGATTTTTCATCCATTGTGGCATTTAGTTTGTCTATCTTATCTTTAAAGCTTTGATTTTTTTCTTGCCAATAATTTTCATCAGGTCTTGCAAGGTGGATTAGGCGGGTCTTATTGTTGATGAAATATTTTTTGATAAAATCCTCATAGTAGCCAGTCCCTATAAGAGCTTTTAACTCATCTAAAACATCCACTATCCTAAAGACAGAAAAAGGATCTCCATCGAAATTTGTCATCAAATAATAATTTAGACCACGATTTACATCGTTGAGATTTTCCCTTTGGGCAAAATCAAATATAGAAAAAGCGGACTTTAGGCTATCTATGGAAATATTTTTGCTTGCTTCAGCTAAGCCTCTTTCTATAATTTCTACAAATTCATCTATCTTACTTCCATCAGCCTTTTGAGCTTGGATAAGGACAGAAGACCTATTACCATAGCCTGGTCTTGCATAGAAATATTCTGGATTGAGCCTTTCTATGATTTCATTTCTAATCTTAGACGAATCCATATTAAAGATGGTGTTAACTAGGATTGAAAGAGTTAGGTATTCTTTGCTATCTAGGGCAGAGCTTGCAAGAAAGGCGTAGGATAAGTAATCTTCATTTTCTTTAAACTTATTAGTTGGGTATTTGCCTTCTACTAGCTTTGGATAATAATTTTCCTTTACTTCTATGGAAGTATCAATCTCTCTATAGTCGTATTTGCTTAGATAATCTTCGTCTAAACTTTTTAGGAGTGGCTCAATTTCCATATTTCCATAAAAGTAAATATGGGAGTTTGATGGATGATAGTGGTCTTTGTAAAAGTCTATAAATTCATCATAGGATAAATCTCCGATAAAGTCAGGATTGCCACCAGACTCGTGTTCATAAGGACTATACTTATATAATAGGGAGTTGATGTCATTATAGATTAGACTTTCTGGATCAGAAAGTGCCCCCTTCATTTCGTTATAAACAACTCCAGAAATTCCTTTAATCTTTCCATCTTCCATTTCATAGTGCCAACCTTCTTGGTCTAAAATTTCCTTCTTCTCCAAAACCAAGGGATTAAAAACGGCATCCAAATAGACATCTACTAGGTTTCTAAAGTCCTTATCGTTTTCACTAGATACTGGATAAACAGTCTTATCAGGATAGGTCATGGCATTTAGGAAGGTCTGAAGGCTAGAGGAGGCCATATCCATAAAGGGATCCTTGGTCCTATATTTTTTGGAACCATTAAGAACAGAATGCTCCATAATATGAGCCTTGCCCTTAGAATCTGTGGGCGGTGTCTTAAAGCCTATAGCAAAAGTTTTATTCTCATCATCTGTCTTAACATATATAATCTTGGCCTTAGTTTTTTTATGCTCATAATAGAAAACCTCAAGGCCTAATTTGTCAAAAGTTTCTTTTTTTAATAAATCGTAAGTCATACTTCCTCCATTTGTAATATTATACTACTTAAAATAAGCTTATAGATTAAAGAAATTATATTGAGAAATTGATAAGTTTTTAACTATTGCCAAGATGTGAAATTATGTTATTATATAAAGGTAAGTTTACTAAGGCTAATCTTTGAAAGAGACTTATGAAACTTGGGCTTGGAGGGCAGAAAAAACTGTTAGAGAAGTTTTTAGCCCTATTGATGGCAAAAAAGATTTACTGACTTGTCATTGAGTTAGAAATAATAGTAAGCCCAAGCTAATAGACGTCTAGGACTTATATATATTAATATTTTTAGATTATGAACAAGTAAACTTAAATGAGCCTTGGATAGATTATTTATAAATTTAGGAAATATGATAAGCCTATAGTTAAAGTGATACAAGGAAATCGATAAATATTTCCTGAAGCTACTTAGAGCATGGATTTTAGATGGGGTTAGAAGAAATGCTGGGTGTATTTTTCCAAATTATTAATAAAAATTATCTTTTAAGGCTTAGGATGTTGGAAGGTGGGTATATTATGAATATATTAAAACTAATTAAAGAAAGGAGTTCGTATGCTAGGAATAATACTCGCAAGCCACGGTAGATTTGCAGATGGTATCAAAGAATCTGCCCAAATGATTTTTGGCGAGCAAGAAAAATTCGAGTCAGTTTGCCTATTAGCTTCAATGGGGCCAGATGAGTTCAGACAAAAGCTCAAAGATGCTATAAAAGCAGTAGATTCTGAAGAAATCCTCTTTTTGGTTGACCTATGGGGTGGTACTCCATTTAACCAAAGCTCAAATTTATTTGAGGGTAATGAAGAAAAATGGGCAATAGTTGCAGGAATGAACCTTCCTATGGTTATCGAAGCTTTAAGCGAAAGATTTACAGCGGACAAAAGCCACGATGTAGCAAAGGCTATAGTAGGATCTGCCAAGGAAGGCGTAAGAATCAAACCGGAAGAGCTAAATCCGGTTGAAGAGAAGAAAGAAGAAGTTAAGGATACTTCTAGTCCAAAAGGAGCAATCCCTGAAGGAACAGTCCTTGGCGATGGCAAAATTGACATTGGCCTTGCAAGGATAGACACAAGACTTCTTCATGGTCAAGTCGCTACTAGCTGGACAAAGTCCATTAACCCGGACAGAATCATAGTAGTAAGCGATAATGTAAGTAAGGATGAGTTAAGAAAGAACATGGTAATGGAGGCAGCTCCTCCAGGAGTTAAGGCTCACGTAGTTCCAATTTGGAAGATGAAAGAAATTGTAGATGACCCTCGTTTCGGGGCAACTCGTGTTATGCTCTTGTTTGAAAAACCACAAGATGTTTTGCAATTCCTAGAAATAGGTGGCAAACTAGAAAAGGTTAACCTAGGATCTATGGCCTACAAAAAAGGCGACATCAACCTTACCAATGCGGTTTCAATGAATAAAGAAGATGTTGAGTGTTTTGATAAAATTTTATCATACGGAATCAAGATTGATGTTAGAAAAGTTCCAGCAGATAAGAGCGAAAACTTTGACAACTTAATGAAGAAAGCAAAAAGCGAACTTAATATGAATTAATAGGAGAAATTATGAATATACTTAATATAATTTTAATTGTCCTTGTAGCTTTTCTTGCAGGTTGTGAGGGGATTTTGGACCAATTCCAATTCCACCAACCACTTGTTGCTTGTACCCTAATAGGACTTGTAACAGGTCACCTAAAAGAAGGAGTTATCTTGGGCGGTTCTTTACAACTTATAGCCCTAGGTTGGGCAAATGTTGGTGCGGCAGTTGCTCCAGATGCTGCTTTAGCTTCTGTAGCGAGTGCTATAATCATGGCTCTTGCCCTAGGAGGTGGTAGCCAAAATGTAGAGACAGCAATAAACACATCAATAACTCTTGCAATCCCACTTTCTGTAGCAGGGTTATTTCTTACAATGATTGCAAGGACTCTTGCTATACCAATGGTTCATGGTATGGATGCTGCGGCAGAAAATGCTGATTTTGGGAAAATAGAAGTCCTATCATGGATGGGAATTGTTATGCAAGGACTAAGAATTGCTATTCCTGCCCTAGTTCTTTGCTTCATCCCACCAAAAGTAGTAACTGATGCCCTAAACATGATGCCAGAATGGCTAAAAGGTGGTATGGCTGTAGGTGGTGGAATGGTTGCGGCCGTAGGTTATGCTATGGTATTAAACATGATGAGTACAAAAGAAACATGGCCATTCTTTGCTCTAGGTTTTGTATTTGCTGCTATTAAACAAATAACCCTAATAGGTCTTGGTGTTATAGGTGTGGTGTTAGCTATAATCTATATGACACTCAAAAACTTGGCAATGTCTAATCAAGGTGGAGGTTCAGGCTCTGGCGACCCACTTGGCGATATAATTAATGATTATTAAAAGGAGCAATTATGACTGAAAATACTAAAACAAATCAAGAAAGAATTGTCCTTACAGAATCTGTTCGTAGGAAAGTTTGCAACCGTCACCAATTTCTCCAAGGAACTTGGAACTACGAAAGAATGCAAAATGGTGGTTGGGCCTTCTCTATAATTCCAGCTATCAAGGCTCTTTATAAGGATAAGGAAGATCAAAAACAAGCGCTAAAAAGACACTTGGAGTTTTATAACACCCACCCATATGTATCAAGTCCAGTAATGGGAGTTACCCTTGCTATGGAAGAAGAAAGGGCGAATGGAACTCCAATAGATGATGCTGCAATTAACGGTGTCAAAGTAGGAATGATGGGACCACTTGCAGGTGTAGGAGATCCAGTATTCTGGTTTACCCTAAGACCAATTTTAGGTGCTCTAGGAGCTTCTCTTGCCCTATCCGGCAATATCTTAGGACCAATAATTTTCTTTGTAGCATGGAACTTAATTAGATACTTCTTTGAATGGAAGACTCAAGAGATGGGCTACAAGGCAGGTAGCGAAATTACAAAAGACCTTTCAGGAGGACTCTTAGGTAAAATCACCTTGATGGCATCAATCCTTGGTATGTTTATAGTTGGAGCCCTAGTACAAAGATGGGTATCAATTAACTTTACAGTAAAGGTATCAGAAATTACCCAACAAACAGGCTCTTATATAGACTGGGCAAATCTTCCTGCTGGAGCAGAAGGAATAAAACAAGCCCTAAGCCAATATAACTCTATTGGAGCTACAGCCCTAGATCCAGTTAAGGTTACAACCCTTCAAGATAACCTTAATAGCCTAATCCCAGGACTCATTCCACTATTACTAACCCTTGGAATCTGTAAACTTCTAAAGAAAGACGTTTCTCCAATTACAATAATTCTTGTATTATTTGCAATAGGAATTGTCGCTAGATTCTTTGGCATAATGTAATGATAAAATCACAAAATACTAGGGTGGATCTTGCTATTGATGCGACAAATCTCAACGCTTTTACATCAAATGGAAAGATAATGGTAGGAGATAAGGCCTTCGAATATTATAACAATAGAAATAAGAATGACTTCATTCAAATACCTTGGACAGAGATTAAACTAATAACTGCCCTAGTTATCTTTGGTAAAAGAATTAATAGATTTGCAATTCACACCAAAAACAATGGCGACTTCATTTTCGCAAGCAGAGATAACAAGAAAACCCTTAAAGCCATAAGCAAATATATAGCAAGTGATAAACTTAGAAAGTCTAAGACGGTTTTAGATTATCTAAAAGAAGCTATCAAAAAACACTAAAAGCCCCCTTCACGGGGGCTTTTAACTTGACTGCGTGAAAACATTTTCTATTTAGTGGATAAATTTTGTTTTTTGCTATATAATTATAGTATAAATATCAAAAAAGAACATTTTATTATGCAAAGAATAAATGTTTTCGCAAAGGAGTAAATATGAAAAATTATGACACATCTAAAATCAGAAATTTAGCTTTGGTCGGTCACTCAAAAGCTGGTAAGACCTCATTGACAGAGTCATTACTATTCAAAACTGGTGTGATCGATAAGAAGGGAAAAGTTGAAGACGGATCAACTGTTTCAGATTATGAAGCACAAGAAAAAAAGAGAAAAATATCCCTCCAAACTTCAATTATTCCAATCGAATATAATGATTTTAAGATTAATTTTATAGATTCTCCTGGATTTTTTGACTTTGAAGGCGAAGTTTTGCAGGCCCTAAGAGCTGCAGAATCAGCACTATTTGTAATAGATGGAGAAAATGGAATAGAAGTAGGAACAGAAAAATACTGGAAATATACCCAAGAAATTAATCTACCATCCATAATTTTTGTAAATAAATTAGATAAAGAGAATGCTAACTTCAACAAGGTAGTATCAGACCTCCACATAGAATTTGGCAAGAAAATCATCCCTCTAACCCTAATGCTTGGAGAAGGGGAAAATTTTGAAGGAATTATTGATGTAATTGATAAAAAAGCTTATTCTTATGAAAATGACGAAAAGAAAGAAGTAGAGATTCCTGAGATAAGAATGGCAGAGGTTGAAGAAGTTTACAATCAAGTCATAGAAGCTGTAGCTGAATCTGACGATAGTCTAATGGAAAAATTCTTTGAGGGAGAAGAGTTCTCAGAAGAAGAATTTATGAAGGGTCTATCTAAGGCAATCCTTCAAGGAGATGTTGTTCCACTTATAGCAGGATCAAGTGATAAACAAATAGGACTAACATCTTTACTCGATTGCATAACAAAATATATGCCAGCCATAGATGATGAGGCTGCAAATATAGGCTACAGGGTAAAAGAAGGCTATGAAGCTTTCGAAATAAATAAGGATGCACCATTCTCTGCAGTTGTATTTAAGACAATTGCTGACCCATTTGTAGGTAAAATTTCAATCTTTAAGATTATTTCCGGTACTTTAAAGAAAGACGATAAGATTTATAATGTAACAAAGGATGTTGAAGAAAAGGTAGCGAACCTCTTCGTCCTAAGGGGCAAGGAACAAATCAAGGTCGATAAGTTAGTTGCAGGAGATATAGGAGCATTTTCTAAGATTGAGTCTGCTTCAACAGGGGATTCACTAGCTACAAAGGAAAATAAGATTGAATATAAGAAAATAAAATATCCAAAACCAGTTTTATTCTTCGCAATCCAAGCCCTAAGCAAAAATGATGAGGATAAGATTTCAGAAGCCCTACAAAAACTCGCCGAAGAAGATCCAACCTTTGGTCAAGAGAGAAATCAAGAAACTAGCCAATCAATTCTTTCAGGTCTAGGCAATGTCCAACTAGAAGTATTGATGGATAAACTAAAAGATAATTATTCTGTAAATACACAAGTCGTTGAATACAAGATTCCTTATAGGGAAACAATCAAATCTAAGTCAGATGTTCAAGGTAAACATAAAAAACAATCTGGTGGTGCAGGCCAATATGGTGATGTATTTATTAGATTTGAGCCAGTTGATGAAGATTTCGTCTTTGAAGAAGAAGTATTCGGTGGAGCAGTTCCTAAGAACTATTTCCCTGCAGTAGAAAAAGGACTTATAGAATCCCTATCAGAAGGCCCACTTGGTGGTTATAAGGTTACAGGTATTAAAGCAACCCTATATGATGGTTCTTATCACCCAGTAGACTCAAATGAGCAAGCCTTCAAGACTGCTGCCAAGATTGCCTTCAAGAAGGGTATAGAAGAAGCAGATCCAATCCTACTAGAACCAGTTATGAAACTAGAAATAAAGGTTCCAGATGCTAACATGGGCGATGTCATGGGAGATATGAACAAGAGACGTGGAAGAATTTTGGGTATGCAACCTCAATCTGACGGTAGCCAAATTATTCTTGCAGAAGCTCCACTAGCAGAAGTTCTAACTTATGCAATCGACCTAAGAAGCCAAACATCAGCTCGTGGATCATTCTCTATGGAATTTGTAAGATATGAAGAAGTACCAAAAGAAATAACAGCGAAAATTTTAGGAAAATAATTTAAGAAAAGAAGGTTAGGAGGGTGTATGGCAAAGTGGGAAATATTAAACATTGATCCTTGGCTAAAAGATTATGAAAATGACATTAATTTGAGGATGGAATCTTTCGAAAGACAAAGGCAAAAGCTCCTAGGAAAAGGTAAAAAGCTAACCGATTTTGCAAATGCACACAATTACTACGGCTTTCACAAAACAAAAACAGGTTGGATTTATAGGGAATGGGCCCCTCACGCTGAGGGCCTCTACCTTATAGGAGATTTTAATAATTGGGATAGACATTCTCATCCTATGAAGAAGATAAACGATGAAGATTGGGAAATTGAGATAAAAGGCATTAGAACTCTTGCCCATAAGTCGAGAGTTAAGGTCCTAGTTGATGCAAATGGATCTATAAGAGATAGGATACCTATTTATGCGACTAGGGTCGAAAGAAATGAGAATCTTGACTATGCAGCCATAATACAAAATCCTAGGAAGAAATTTGTTTGGGAAGATGATGGCTTTAAGACTCAAAAAGACAACTTGCTTATATATGAAGCTCATATTGGTATGGCAGGCGAAGAGGGAAAGGTATCCTCATATAAGGAATTTGAAAAACATGTCCTTGCTAGAATAAAAAAAGGCGGCTACAATACTATTCAGCTTATGGCTATAGCAGAACATCCATACTATGGTTCATTCGGCTATCAAGTAGCAAACTTCTTTGCTCCAAGCTCCTGGTATGGAGAAAATGATGAGCTTAAATCTCTGGTGAATACTGCCCATAAATTAGGTCTTAATGTAATAATGGACCTAGTCCATTCTCATTCGGTAAAAAACACAGCTGAAGGAATTAATGAATTTGATGGAACAGTCTATCAATTCTTCCATGATGGAGAAGAAGGAAATCATCCTGACTGGGACTCCAAGCTTTTCGATTATAAAAAGCCCGGAGTTTGCCACTTCCTTCTTTCAAATATCAAATATTGGCTAGAAGAATATCACTTCGATGGATTTAGATTTGATGGAGTAACATCAATGATTTACAAGGACCATGGAAGAGGAGAGGCCTTTGACTCATACAAGAAATATTTTTCTATGAATACAGACATTGAAGCAATTAATTACTTGCAACTTGCCAACCAATTGGCCAGAGAAATAAAAAGTGATGTAATAACCATAGCAGAAGATATGAGTGGAATGCCTGGAATGTGCTTGCCTATTTCCTATGGAGGAATTGGCTTTGACTATAGATTAGCAATGGGTATGCCTGATTTTTGGGAAAAATCACTACTAAAGCGTGATGAAGATTGGGACTTATCACAAATGTGGTATGAACTATCAACCCATAGGCCAGAGGAAAAAAGAGTTTCCTATGTCGAAAGTCACGACCAAGCCCTAGTCGGTTCAAAGACTACTATATTTAGGCTAGCCGACCAAGAAATGTATTGGAACATGAGAAAAGATGATCATAACATAATCATAGATAGGGCCGTAGCCCTCCACAAGATGATTAGGTGGATTACTATATCCATGGGAGCAGATGCCTACCTTAACTTCATGGGCAATGAATTTGGTCATCCTGAATGGATAGATTTTCCGAGAGAAGGAAATGGCTACTCCTACCACTACGCCAGACGTCAATGGTCACTTGCCGACTCCAAAGATTTGAAATACCAATATCTAAACAACTTTGATACAGCTATGATTGAGTTTGTAAAAAACAATAAGCAACTATCCACTGAAACCTACAGGTTGTGGATTGACAATGACAGAAAAATTATAGCTTACAGAAATAAGGATGTGGTCTATATCTTTAACTTCCATCCAGAAAATTCTTACGAATCCTTCCATTTGCCAATCCATGACATAGGAGAATTTATAGTTGCTATGGATACGGATGAGTCAAGATTTGGAGGATTTGATAGGATTAGCCACGAGGAAGTATATAAAACAGAAAGGTTGGCAGGAACAGACTATGATGGAATTAAGATATATATTCCTTCTAGAACAGGTCTTGCCTTAAAGAAAATACAATGAAAATAATTTGCCTAGGAGATTCATTTACCCAAGGCTATCTTGTAGAAGATAAAAATTATACCCGCTTTCTTGAGAAGGCGGGCTTTCTTGTTAGAAACTTGGGAGTAAATGGTTCGACAACTGAAGAAATATTAGAAAGATACCAAAGATTCAAGGGAGTAAACAAAGAAGACACCCTTATAATATTTGCTGGTACGAATGACTTTCTAAACGCGATAAGCGTAGAATTTGCCTACCAAAATCTAAAACGTATATTAAATATGAGAAAGCTAGAAAAAACAATTATAGTTATACCTCCATATATAGAAGAAGAAGCCAGTTATATTTTTTACAAAGAAGTTAATATGAAAATCGACTACTTAACAGAAAAATTAGGAAAGCTAAGAAAAAATAAAGATTTTATCCTAATAGATGCAAGGAGGATTTCTGGCAGATACATTGATGGCATTCATTTGGCTAGGGATTTTCACAAAAAACTAGCAGAAGAAATATTAAGGGAAATTAATGATTGAACAAATAGAAAAGCAAGAAATGGTAAGAGAAATAATGAAGCATAAACTGCTCTATGGAGCCATATCCCTAGTTATAGTAGTTTTAGTAAGTGTCATAATTCTTGCTCTTATAAAAAAAATAATAAATAAGTTTCTGGAAGGAAGCCTAGTAAAAAAATCTTCAGTCAATACAAACAAAATACACACAATCTCTAGGGTCCTATACTCCATAATAAGAGTATTAATAATATTCATAGCTATAACTATGGTTCTTGACATATTCGGTATCAACACATCAACTCTAATAGCTACAGCAGGGGTTGGTGGTGTAGCTATAGCACTTGGGACTCAGACAATAATTGCTGACTTCATAAAAGGGATACTAATAATCTTAGATGATAAAATAAGAGTCGGCGAATGGATAAAAGTAGCAGGAATAGAGGGAGAAGTTGAGGCTCTTGACTTTAGAATAACAAAAATAAGGGACTTCAATGGCTCCTTACACATAATTCCAAACTCGGAAATAACCAGCGTCCAAAACTTCAACAGGGGTCTAATGATATCTGAGGCGACCTTTAGTGTATCTTACGATACAAGCCTTGATCAAGTAAAAGAAATGGTAAAGAAAATATCCAGTGAAATAGCAGAAAAAGAAAAATATAAAAAGGCATTCAAGAAAAAATTTGAAATATTTGAAATAAAAGACCTAAACGAATTCTCATACAAAGTAAGAATAACAGCAAAAGTAAAAAATGGAATGCAATGGGAAATATCTAGACAAATAAGAGAAATGATAAAATATGAAATGGAAAAAAGAAATATGAAAAGTTCATTAGTGGAGTGCAAACAATGAAAAAATACAAAGTAGATGACATAGTAAGCCTAAAAAAAGGACATCCATGTGGAGAAAACTTATGGCAAATCCAAAGGCTAGGTGCTGACATAAAACTAAAATGCCTGGGATGTGAAAAAAACATATGGATGAAAAGACTGGACTTCGATAGAAAAATAAGAAGAATAAAAGACAAAGACGGAAAAATGGTAGCCATAGTTAACTATAATCCAGAAGAAGAATAAGGAAAATCGCTGATCTACATGGGTCAGTGATTTTTTTATAGAAAAATTTGACAAAAACAAAAAAA
>NZ_GG666301.1:0-60179 GCF_000159095.1 Anaerococcus tetradius ATCC 35098
GTTTTTAAACAACTTCTTGTAGTCATCTATGCTTGGCTCATCGTCACCAATAAAACCAGTCAAGCATTTGTCTTTATATGCTTTTCCCTTAAATTCAGGATTGAAGGCATTTGGATTTGCATCGTCGTCATCATTTATTCCATCCCTGTCCTTATCTTGGTAGAGATTCATCTTGAAAGTTTTCTTGATGTTGTTTCCATCTTTTGTTGCATGGATTGTTACATCAATCACCTTATTAGTTCCATCGAACTTATCATCTGCTATTTCAATAGTTCCTACTATCTTATTTCCTTCTAGCCTTAGGCCATCTGGTAGTCCCTCAGCAGATGTTATTGTAACACCATTGGCAGCCTTGATTGTAAGGTCATCAATCTTTCTGTGGTTAAGGTTCTTATCAGCAAATGTTAGGTCGATATCACCATCGCTAGCTTCAGTTTCTGGTTTTTGTGGATCTACTTCATGACCTGGCTTACTTGGAGTTGACTTATCTTCACTAATAACAAGGAAAACTGCAAATGATGCGTTGTTATTTTTCTCATAAGAATTATCTGTACAAAGAAGTCTTATGCTATCAAACTTAACTCCATCTTTGTCACTCTTGTAGGTGTAAGTCTTTCCACTTACTGTAGTAGTCTTAACTAAGATTTGCTTTCCTAGCTCATCTTTCTTTAGCATTATGCTTTGCTTATCAGCTATATTTTTCTTGTTTTCATATGATAAAGCTGGATTTGCTATCTCTTTCCAATTTTTGCCATCATCTAGGCTATATTCCATTTTCTTTATATAGTCCTTGCTATAAAGACCGAATTTAATAGCTAAATCTACACTTCTCTTTGAGTCCTTGTGGGTAATTGTTGCATTAAGAACTTTTTTATTCTTTACTTCATCTGTAAAGTTCATCTTATCAGAAATAGCTTTTCCATCTTCACCTTTGATTTCTAGGCCATACTTAGCAAAATCCTTGTAGGAAACTATTTCTTCCTTCTTATCCTTGTAAATAAGTTTTACTTTTAAATCACTCAAATCAAGTAAGTCAGCTTTATTTGAAAGCAACTCTACCTTTTTGGTGTAGAAGTTTTTCTCTATCAAGGCATCCTTGTTTTCTACAATTTCAATTTTGTCTATATTGCTATTTGTCTTTTTATCATTTTCTGCTTTAGCAAGGGCAGCATCTACAGATAGGGCTGTTCCTCCAGCTGATAATGTGGCACCTGATACTGCATCATACATTTCCTTAGCCTTGTATTTTGGTGATAGGTAGGCTTTGACTGCATATGAAGCGTAAGCTCTTAGAGGGAAGGATGGATTATCCTTATTATTCTTGATATAGTTTGCTCCATAATCCCCAACAAGCTCCCTAGCCTTAGCAACAGGATCTGTAGCATTTGCAATTTGCTCTACCATATCCATGTGCATTTTCATTATAGCTATGTTACGCTTACCATTTACAGGGTCTTTTAGGAATTTAATTATCTTGGCAGATGTTGTTCTGAATGAGTCTCCATCATCTGGGTAGCTATCTTCATCTCTTACAATGTCTATGATTTTGCCATCTTTTATTTTTACTTTTGTCTTAACTTTTCCTTTTCCAGTATTGTATCCAGAGCCTTCTCCGTCAAATGAACCCTCAGCAAGCTCTCCCTTTCTCATGTTCTCTTCTAGGGCCTTTTCTTCCTTGCTTTGTGGTTTTTCGCCTGGTTTTTCTTCGCTACCTGGACCTGGTTGTGGTTTTTCACCTGGTTTTTCTTCACTGCCTGGGCCTGGTTGTGGTTTTTCGCCCGGTTTTTCTTCACTGCCTGGGCTTGGTTGTGGTTTTTCGCCTGGTTTTTCTTCGCTTCCTGGGCTTGGTGCTGGTTTTTCGCCTGGTTTTTCTTCACTACCTGGGCCTGGTTCTGGTAGTGGTTGTGGTAGTGGTGGAAGAGATGGGTTTGGTTTAGGAATTTCTGGAATCTTACTTGATGAATCATCTATAGCCTTGTTGATTGCATCATTTACTGCATTCATTATTCCCACACTTGAGTAGGTTGCTCCTGATATTGAATCAACTGTTCCGCTTTGTTTGCCTATCATCTTGTTGATTACTCCAAGAGCACTGTTGAAGTAGGCCTGATCATCTTCATTCGTTGTTATATCGACGCTTGCTATTTTACCATCTTTTATTGTTACTGATACGCCGATATTTCCCTTAAAGCCTCTAGCAGATCCTGTGTATGTTCCATCTTTTAGCTTGCCTTCTTTTGGTGGAAGTGGGCTTGGTGTTGGCACTGGGCTTGGTGCTGGTGATGGACTTGGTGTAGGAAGTGGACTTGGTGCTGGTGTAGGAAGGCTTGGGATTTTACTTGATGAATTATCTATAGCCTTGTTGATTGCATCGTTTACTGCATTCATTATTCCCACACTTGAGTAGGTTGCTCCTGATATTGAATCAACTGTTCCGCTTTGTTTGCCTATCATCTTGTTGATTACTCCTAGAGCACTGTTGAAGTAGGCTTGGTCATCTTCATTCGTTGTTATATCGACGCTTGCTATTTTACCATCTTTTATTGTTACTGATACGCCGATATTTCCCTTAAAGCCTCTAGCAGATCCTGTGTATGTTCCATCTTTTAGCTTGCCTTCTTTTGGCCTTGTAGCTTGGGTTGATGGCTTATCTTTGGACTTGCTTCCAGGTTTTTTGTCATTTTCTGTTTTCTTATTTTTTGCTAGTGGCTTGTTTGCAGCTTTTGAATTTGCTTTTCTTTTATTATTTTTACCTTGAGATGGGCCTTCAACTGCCTTATTTAGAGCATCATTTACAGCATTTATTATGCCCACGCTTGAGTAGGTTGCTCCTGATACTGAATCAACATTAGCACTTGTTTGACCAATCATCCTGTTGATTACTGCAAGGGCACTGTTAAAGTAAGCATCATCATCATTGTAGCTAAGGATGTCTACGCCAGCAATTTTGCCATCTCTTACGCTTACAGATACGCTTATATTTCCCCTATATCCTGAGGCAGATCCTTGGTATGTTCCATCTTTTAGGCGACCACCTTCTGGTATATTAACTGATGATGAAGCCAGAGACCTTGCTGGTCCAGAAGAATGACCAATAGCTGATCCACTAGATCTAGATTTTCTGCTTCTAGCGCTAGATTTTTTCTTATTCTTATTCTTTTGGGATTTTCCTTTTTTTGAAGTTCCCTTCTTCTCAGCTTTTTGCAAAGCGTTTTGAACAGCTTCTTTTAAGGCATCTGATGATATGGTTGCTCCTGAGATAGAATCTACGTCAGTACTGTTGGCATCAATTATATCATCTAAGACTTTTACAGCTTCATTAAAGTATTCAGGTGTTTCATCTTGTGAAACAACTTCAATATCCGCTATTTTTCCATCTTTTATAGTAACTTTAACTGTTACATCACTGCTATAACCTCTTGCGCTTCCTTCATAGACGCCGTCAGTATAGGTACTATCATCATTAAGATCATCTTTTTTGTGTTTTTCTGTATTTTTGTCTTTGTCTTCCGTCTGCTCGGTCTTGTTTTTTGGACTATCAGCTTTTTTAGACTGAGAGCCTATGGAAATTGTTCCGAATACAATTCCAGCAGAAATAGCGAGTATAAGTGACGATACAGATATCCACTCTAATCTTTTATTCCCCATTAACTACTCCTAACTTATTTTATTAATTACAGTTATTATTTTTATAATTGTATAAGTTTGTTTGCAATCTTTTCGCTATAGCCAAGTCTTAGAACTAAGTTTCGAATAATAGCAAAGTCCAATCCTATCTAGTAGACAATAAGTTAGCATCAATATTTTCTTATTTTTCGATAAATAAGCTTTTTCATTTCTTTTTCTTATTTACTAGCCTAAGTTCGCCTTTAGCTATATTTAGAGGCTTTAGCCTTGATATCGTTTTTATACGTTCAGTTGAGTATGTAACATTCAAAAATCTAACCTATAGACTCTTAATAATAAATCCACTTTCATAGTGAACAATAAGGATTTTTGTGAAAATTAACAAGACTTCTATGAGATATGGCTTTTCCTATAGGATTCTAACAAGAAGATAAAATACCATAGTTAAGTAGCTTAACTTATCCTTCCTCTGGTCACAGATATTTCCTATGAGTCTAGCTAGAAATTAATCCTAGCTATAGCAATGTAATCCACTTTGCATTTTAAATGTTTGCCGGTTGATAGCTTATAGGGCTTGCAAGCTAGAGAAAATCATCTAGAAAGCAAGCCTATAAACTATATAAAGCCCAGCTTATAGACAAAATCTTTGAGAGCACTAATAGAAACAAAGAAAGAAATAACATATACCTTAGCCGTCAAATTGTGGGAGTTTTGTTTAGACTCAGGTTTTGTTTTCTAGAAAGGATTATCAAGGAGTTTTGTCTATACTCTCAACTTTATATGCAATATTTTATGCAATTATGCAACTATATAAATATAATACTGCAATCAATTCTTATTATAAAGAGAACAATTATCATTGTCAATACTTTTTTAAATTTTTTTAGGGATTTTTTATAATGATTTATTAGTTTCTTATTCTGGGGGTTTATCGCTATAAATGTTGATGTTTACAATTTTTTTGGAGTGCTTCTTTTCTTAGAAGCTTGTAAAAGTGTGATTTGCTTATAAAAAGTTTATTTTTCCTTGAGTCTTGACCACAAAAATTTTAATTTTTTTAATTTTCCCAAATTTTATAAAAGGTTAAAAATTTTATATTTGTGAATAAATATAAAATCATATACTATACCCTCTGGGTATAGTATAAATGATGTGATATTAAATTTCTGTTAAGATTTTATTTTTTTATCTAAAAAGCCCCAGGCAAAAGATAAAGCTTTGAAGGCGTTTTAGAGCGATTTCAAAGCTTTTAGTCTGTTTTTTATTATTTGATTTTCCAGAAAGCCATAATTTTTTTATAGGCGTTCATAAATTTCTTGGCATTTTAGCCGATTAAAGTTTTTTTCTAGTTTTTATTTTCCCAAGACCTCTTTTACAACTTCTCTGATATTTGCTAGTTGGATTATTTTTAGGTCATTAAATTCTTTTTCATCTACAGAATTTTTTGCCACATAGGCATTTTTGTAGCCAAGTCTTTCGATTTCTTTTAGTCTTTGCTTGATTTGGGGAACTTTTTTAAGCTCACCAGTTAAGCCCACTTCGGCTATAAATACGCTCTTATCAGATACTGGGACTTTCATTAGGGATGATGCAATGGAGATCATTATTGCCAAGTTTACTGAAGGCTCGCCTAGTTTTAGTCCTCCAGTTGTTTTTATTATGACATTTTGATCATAGAGATTAAGGCCTGCTCTTTCTTGAAGAATCGAGATTAGGGTGTTTAGGTCATCCCTTCTTAGGGAGTCGCCTATCCTTTGAGGATAGGGCATAAAAGATCTTGATACCAAGGATTCGATTTCTACTTCTAAGAGTCTTGAGCCTTCCTTGGTTACAGAGATTGCCGAACCTTCTATGGCGGTATTTCTTTCTGTTATGAAGTATTCGCTCGGATTTGTTATTTCATTAAGTCCGTCCTCATCCATAGAAAATAGACCTATCTCACCAGTTCTTCCGAATCTATTTTTTGTCGAAGTAAGAACCCTCAAGTCTTCTTCGCTTTCACCATCTAGGATTAGGACGGTGTCAACTAGGTGCTCCAAGGTCCTTAGCCCTGCCATCTCGCCTTTTTTTGTCATATGGCCTATCATTATAACCGCTCTTTTTCTTTGACTATCTTTGGCAAGTTCTACTGCCTTGTTGGCTACTTCTATGGTCTGAGTAGGGCTTCCTGCCTTACTGTCAAATTCAGCTAGGCTAAAGGTTTGAATAGAGTCTAGAAAAATTATATCGCAATCTATCTTCTTTATCTCTTTTATAGCAAGGTCCATAGACCCTGTCGAAAGAATCCAAATATTTTCTGGAAGTGAAGGCATAATCCTATCAGCCCTCGACTTGATTTGGCTTTCACTTTCTTCTCCAGAAATGTAGAGAACTTTTAGACCCTTATCGGCGTAAGATTTAGATAATTGTAGAAGGAGGGTTGACTTTCCTGCTCCTGGTCTTGCTGTAAGGATAGAAACAGAGTCCCTAACAAGACCTCCTCCAATAGCTCTGTCAAATTCACTATAGGTCGACTTGATTCTTTCCGATTCGTCAAGGGCTATGGTCTTTAGCTTTATGGCGTTTTTATTTTCCACTACTAGGCTTTGCTTAGGACAAGTTTTCTCGGAAATAGTTTCATGCATGGTTCCCCACTTGCCACATTCTGGGCATTGACCAGCCCACACAGGCTGGCTATGACCACAATTACTACATTCGTAAGCCTTTTTTAGCTTTGCCATCACTTACTCCTTTGTGAATTATTAGCAGAGAAAACTCTTATGGCCTCTCTAGGATCTTTTTTGTAGAGCTTTTCGTAAATATCTCTAGGGCTTTTTCCTTCTTCAAGAATTTCTCTTAGGGGGTCTAGGAAATCTCCCTCATCATCCAAGGCTTTTTTTGCCAAATCTATAAAGTCTAAGGCCCACTTATAGATTTCCTTATCCTTATACTTGGCATGAAGGCCATATCTTTCGCATCTACTCTTTAGATTAGTTACTTGTGGATAGTCCATATCCTCAAAAATCTCATAAAGTTTGTTTAGGTTATCCTCATCATAAAACAAGCCTTTGATTAGGGCAAGGCAGGCAAAGTTGTAAGGGTAAGGAAGCTCATCTGGCATCCTAATTTCTAGATATTTTTTAGCCCTAACATCAGGAAATACTATGGATAGGGCGTGAAAAATCATCTCATCACTAAAGTCTTCATCCATGATCTCAGAGAATTTGACCCTTCCCTTATAGCTTTCTTCTCCATCTTCCTTGATAAAGATTATGTCTGTATCAAGGATTTTTCTAGCATATTTTTCATAGGAAAGATCATGATCAAAGGCAAAAGGATAGACTCCCGTCCTTTGTCTATCACAATTATCCCAAATCATCTGGCGGAGATTTCTTTTATCATAAACTTCGCCCTCAAAAATATAGGCATTATCGAAAATCGAATACAAAAAGGGGCTTAGGGCACTCGCTAGGAAGTATTTTCTCTTAAAATCTTCTTCATTAGCGTAATCTATGGTTACTTGAAGGCTCGCTGTTCCCTTCATCATATTGTGGGCGTAGGCCCCTCCATTTATCCTAAAATATTCGTACATGAAATCATACCTTTTCTTTGGAATGATTTTTATAGCAGAGATTTTGCTTTTGGGATGATATCCAACACTTGCCAAAATTTGACCCTTATTTTCAAATATTGGGACAAGTTCTGCCATAGCCCTTGTATAGTCCCTATAAAGGTCATTAATGCTCTTTTTCGACCTTATGGCTAGCTCGAATTGACTGGCAGGTTCGATGGAAATATCAAAATTCTCCTTGCTAAGGCCAAGAATGTTTCCTTCTTCTTCTTTTATATCATAGCCAAGCCTTCCTATCTCTGCCATGGACTCACAAATCCCATCTTTACCATAATAGGAAATAGTCGTTAGGCTGTCTTTATCAACTACAAAGTGTTCCGACTCAAAGCCTATAGAAAAGTCTTTAGTCTCTTTTTCTCCACTCTTAATAAAATTTACAATTTTTTCTATCTTTTCTCTAAAATTCATATCAACCTTTCTCTTTAATCTTGCAATTACTATTACTATACGCTTTGTGGCATATTTATCTTCAAATAATATAGTTAAGACATGATCTACGCATATTACAAGACAAAATTAGGCTTTATAAAATTTAGCTATGAAGATTTGATTAAGAAAATAGAATTGGTCGATAAAGTTTCCACAAATGACGAAAAATCTGAAATCACAGATAGGGTTTTTTTTGAAATTGAAGAGTATCTGGAAAATAAAAGAAAGATTTTTACTTCCTATGAGCTCCTCGATACGAGTTTAAGTCCCTTCCAGAAGAAAGTTCTCTCTGAGCTTAGAAAAATTCCCTACGGAAAAACTTCTACCTACAAGAAATTAAGCGAAAAAATAGCAAGGCCCAGAGCCTACAGACCAGTAGCCAGGGCCTTAGCCACTAATCCTTTTTTTATAATCTATCCCTGCCATAGGGTCAAAAAATCAGATGGAAGTCTCGGAGGCTTCGCCTATGGAGAAAAAGTTAAAGAATATTTACTAAATCTTGAAAAAGGAGGAAAGTAAAAGCTCTCGATTGAGAGCTTTTGTTTTAGTTAATTCTTTCAGTTGTTTGGCCATCAAAGAAGTGTAGGGCTTCAGGATCTAGGGTGAAGTCGTGGTCTTCTCCAACAGCATAGTCAAGGTAACCTGGTTGACTTACTGTAAGTTCTGTGCCATCTTTTAGTTTTGTATAGAGAAGTTGTTCCTTACCCAAGGACTCTATTACTTCTATGTTAGCATTTACTGAGTTGTAGTCTCTTTCTTCTGCTATAAATCTTTCAGATCTTATGCCGAGGTGAACTTCTTTACCCTCGTAGGCTTTAATCTTGTCCCAATCTTTATCAGTTGGGCGAACCTTTATTTCTCCAGATTCATTTACAAAAAGACCATCTTTGATTTTTCCTTTGATAATATTCATGGTAGGAGAGCCGATAAAGCCTGCTACGAAAAGGTTGTTTGGTTTTTGGTAAAATTCATTTGGAGCACCGACTTGTTGGATAATACCCTTATCAAGAAGAACTATTTTTGTCGCCATTGTCATAGCCTCTGTTTGATCGTGGGTAACGTAGATACTTGTAGTATCTAGTTGATTGTGGATTCTTACAATTTCAACTCTCATGTGCTCACGAAGTTTGGCATCTAGGTTGGATAATGGCTCATCCATAAGGAATACTTCTGGGTTTCTCGCAATCGCACGACCTAGGGCAACCCTTTGTCTTTGTCCACCTGAAATATCTGATGGTCTAGAGTAGAGGTAATCTTCTAGTTGAAGAATCTTTGCTACGTCTTGAATCCTTTGATCTATAACTTCTTTTCTTTCCTTTTTCATATTTAGTGAAAAGGCCATGTTATCATAAACTGTCATGTGTGGATAAAGGGCGTATGATTGAAATACCATAGCTATGTCCCTATCCTTTGGTTCAACTGTGTTCATGATTTTGTCATTGAAACGTAGGGTTCCTTCTGTAATTGAGTTAAGTCCAGCTATCATCCTAAGTAGGGTTGACTTACCACATCCAGATGGACCTAGTATTACACAAAAATCATTGTCATCTATTTCTAGATTTATATTTCTGATCGTAAATTTATCACGACCCTCATATTTTTTTCCTAAGTTATCTAATATTACTTTCATTTTTAACTCCTATCCCTTAACTGCACCTGATGATAGTCCGCTTACTAGTTCATCTTGTAATACTAAAAATAGTAGCATTACAGGAATAGCTGACAAGAATCCTCCTGCCGCAAAGGCTGGTTGGTTCATATTTCTAACATCTGATATCAATGTGAAAAGTCCTGTAGCAAGTGTGTAATCACTTGGATTTGTTAGTAAGATTTTTGGCATCATGTAATCTAAGAATGGTCCTATAAAACATTGAAGGGCAATTATTGCAAGCATAGGACGAACAAGTGGCATGATTATTAATCTATAAACTTGTATATTTGAACATCCATCTATTTTTGCAGCCTCATCAAGCTCTGGTGATATAGTATCTAGATAGCCCTTTAGGATAAAGGTGTTAGAAGCTATTGCTCCACCAGAATAAATTAAAACTAACATAGCTGCTCTAGAAAATACTGGGATTATTCCAGAAACTATAGAGTGGATAGCGTAGTAAGCTGTAATTCCTGCGAAGGCTGGAATTATTTGTACTAGCATTATAGTTATAAGACTAGCCTTTTTACCCTTAAATCTAAATCTTGAATAAGCATAGCCTGTAAAAGATACAAAGATTAGGGTTAGTAGGGTAGTGGCTGTCGCAATTTTTAAGGTATTAAGTACCCATCTTAAAAATTCAGTTTTCTCAAACAAGTATTTGAAATTATCAAGTGAGAAGACAAAATCTCCACTCATTGATATATATTGACCTTGATTGCCATTAAATGATGATACAACCATTATAACAAGTGGAACTAAGATAAAGGCTGCCCATATCAATAAGATGATGTAGCTAAGGCCTAGTAGGGTCTTTCCGCCAGCAGATAAGGGTTGAAGATCTGATAAATATAAATCGCTATTTTTCTTTTTCTTAAACATATTAATACTCCTTAAAAGCTGAAGAATTCTTATATCCAAAATAAGAAATTATGATTAGTATTATGGATATGAATACTGTAATCGCAGCACCTATAGCCTGGTATTGATTCTCCATAGTTAACTTATATATATAGGATATCAAGATATCTGAGCTTCCTGCAAGGTTTCCATAGACTTCTGGGTTGAATGGACCACCTTGGTTATATAAGTAGATAATTGAGAAGTTGTTAAAGTTAAAGGTGTATTGGTTAATTAGCATTGGAGCTATTTGGAAAAGAACTAGTGGGATTGTAATCTTGAAGGTTCTTTGAGCTCCAGTTGCACCGTCAATACTTGCTGCCTCATAAAGGTCTTTTGGTATAGCTTGAAGCACACCAGTAGTTAGGAGGAAGATATAAGAATGTCCCAACCAACCTTGTAATAATATCAAAGTCGCCCTAGTCTGATAGGTGTTGTTCTTTATATCTAGACTTAGGTGGAATAAGGAATTGATTGCCTCAGCTATAACTCCACCACGGCTGGTCATTATTGAGAAGAACATGATGGTAATAAAGGCTGGTATAGCCCAAGGCAAAAGATATACAGTCCTAAAGAACTTCTTTCCCCTAATTCTTTCGTTATTTACCAAAAGAGCAAAAATAAAACCTAATACTATAGCAAGAGTTGATGCTAGTATAGTCCAAATTATAGTCCAAGCAAAGATGTGCCAGAAGGCTTGACCTGCTATTCCTTGGCCCTTGGCTATGGTTATATAGTTATTTAGGCCTATCCAAGTAAACTTATTTTGGTGTTGAGGATCCATATTAGTAAAAGATATCATTATAGCTGTAAGTATAGGAACTATAACTATAAATATTATTACTATTAGGGCAGGAGCTGTAATTAAGAATGGGAATCCATCTGTTCTTAGCATCTTCTTTGTTTCAAAGAAATTGTTAGGTCTGATACCTGCCATCTCCTTTTTCTCGACACTCCTTACGTCCTTAAAGGATAGGACATAGATTAGAAAAGAAAAAGTTATAAATACTATAGCAAGTATTCCTTCAATCATAAACAGTATTGATCTATCTAGTCTTTTTCCGCCAGCAGCAAGAGAAATAAGTCCTGCTATACCCTCGCCTTGGTAATTACCAAAACCTAGGGCATAAGGTATGGCTATTAGGTAGATAAATAAAGTGCCAAGCAAAAATAACAAGCCTTTTTGCCATTGACCATTTAAAAATTGACCTAGACCTGGAATTGGCAAAGAAATAATAGACCTGTAGGCAGAAGTTTTTTCTACCTCTACTGGAGTCCTTCTCCTAGCCTCAGCCTTGTCAGCTTCAAGGATTTTCATTTCCTTTTTGTAGTCTTTTTCTATCTTGTATTTTATAGAAGCTATTTCTTCCTTTAAGGAAACCTCAGGATTTCTATAATTTAGTCTCTTGTTTTGATCTTTGAACTTTTGTTTTAATTGTTCCTTTTCACTTTGGAAGGCTTTTTTGGAAATTCTTCCACCCTCAAAAGACTCTTTGAGATTGTTATTATCTGCTTCAAATTTATCCTTGAGTACATCCCTATCAGCTTCAATTAACTTCTTGTTTTTTTCAATTTCATCAGTAGTCAATTTCTCAAGCCTATTATTCGCTCTTTCCAATTGACTCTTTAATTGCAAATCATTTTCTATAATCTTTGGGATTTGCTCATAATCTAGTTTGCACAACTTATAATCAAGCTCACTATCATAAGATAAGTCCTTGTTTTGTTCATAAAAAGCTAACATATCATTAGCTATTGACCTGGTATAATATAAGTCTCTCAAATATTTCTGATCAATCTTATAATTTGGGTCATTTTTGGCTTTCTCGCTAGCCTTATTCAAAAGGTCTTTTTTCTTTTCTTCATAGGCTTTTAGTTTTTGATTATAAGGATGGTTTTGGGGGTCAATCTTTGGACCACCACTTTCTTCCGCCTTTATAGAATCTAAAATGTATTGATTTTTCCTTTCTCGGCGTTCACCAATATCATCTATAAGGTATTTATCATATGTCATTTTACACCCTTTCTTCCCTTGCAATAATAAATAATAAAATGAAGTTTAAAATTATAGCTACATAGTAAAATATAGATCCGATTTTAAATTGTAGGATGAGGTTGATAATTTCAATTACAGTCATTCCCGAAAAGAAGACCTTGTAGAAAAAATTAACACCGAATTTTTTTACTGTAAAAAATGTATAAAGGGAAATTACAAGAGGACTTAAAACCCTGATGAATAAGTTAAACATAACCGAGTTAATATATTCATCAAAGCTAAGACCTGGATTTTTTAAGAGAAAGCTTCTATAGACATCCACATCTTTTGCCATCATCAAGGCTTCCATAGACAAGGCCAAGATAAGAATTGCAGAAGTTATTAGAACTCTAATAAGAAATTTTTCTCTCTTTTTTTCTAATTCCTTGCTAATCATAATAGATAAAGGGGATGTTTCATATGAAATTCTTTTCATAAAGTTTAACATCTAAGGCCAGAAGCCAGTCGAGCTTAAAGCCTAAATAGTTAAGCTAAACTTTATGAAAATATGAAAATCATAATTCTAACAGCCCCTTATTTCCTATTGACTATTTGTTAAAGTTTGCCATCATTGATTTAAATGATGCTTGTAATTGTTTATAAGCTTCTTCTTCATTGGCAGGTTTAACTGAGTTCCAAGAAAGAATTGCATTCTTATAAGTATCCCAAACATTGCCCCATTCCTTGAATAATGGTCTAGCTGGAGCTTTCTCATAAGATTTGATTGTAGCTTCTATAATCTTCTTGTCTGAGTCAGGTAGATCAGATTTTTGGTAGTCATCATTCTTTACATTTTCAAGAATTTTACCTGTAGATTTGTATAAATCTGTTGCGAATTTAGGATTTACAATCTCTTTAATCATAGCTTCTGCTATAGCTTTTTTGTTAGCATCTTCTTCGATTCTAGCATTGATTGCAAGTCCCCAACCACTTTGCCAGTGATTTAGTGGTTTACCTGCTAGGGTGATTTGATCAATTGGGCAAATCTCTAGGTTATCTTTTCCAGCTTGCTCAGAAATTGATGCTGCATCCCAAGCTCCGCCAAGTCTTGCAACTCCGCCTTTGCCTTCTTTGAATGTATCATCTATATATCCCCAACCAGCATCTGGGTCAAATAACTTAGTTCCAGCTGCATCATGTTTTTTCCAGTATTCATAAAGAGCTTTAACAGTTGCTTGTTTTTCTGGTTCAAGATCTTTCCAATCCTTAGTAAAGTCAGAGAAGAGTTTTCCTTCTTCATCTTTTCCTAAAAGTTCTATATTTGATGAGTTTGTTGCAGCAACTCCGTACCAAGCGTCAAATATTGGTAGAAGAACTGTTGATTCATCTTTAACATCATTAAGCTCTATAGGTTTTGTTAAATCAACACCCTTAGCTTCTGCATTTTTCTTATTTACATAAGTAATTAATGTTTCGATATTGTATGGGAAAGCAAAATATTCACCATCTATTTTGAAGTTTCCACCTATTCCCTTATCGAAATCATCCCAACCACCAATCTCGTCAGCTAGTTTTTTGGAGTCGATTGATCCTAAAATGTCATTTTCTACAAGACCAGCAAGTCTATCTGCAGGAATTGCAAATAAATCAGCAACATCTTCGTTGCTTGCATCTGTTTGATCGATTACATCTAAGTGGTCAAAAGATTTAACTGTCTTAAATTCGATTTCTGCTTTTGGATATTTTTCCTTAACTCTCTCAGCAGCCTTCTTATAATAATCCATCCATTCTTCTTCTGCTTGAACAGTAATCTTGCCAGAAACATCTCCTGGATCCGCTGCTTTTTTCTCAGCCTTATCGCCACCCTTGCCACCGCATGAAGCAAGAATAACTGATAGAGATAAAGCCATCAACATCTTTAGTTTGTTTTTCATTTAATCCTCCTTCGCTTCCATAATAATGAAAACGTTATTTAGTTCTGTATTATATATTATACATTAAATTGAAATTAAATGGAAGCATTTTCTATTTGCGAAATTTTATCTTTGTTAATTTTTATACATATTTATACCCTCGCAAGGCTTGTAATATACTAATCCACCATATTGACTTTTTTTATCTACTATGCTAGTGCATTCACTTAAATCTAGGTATAAATATTAATTTTTTTATGGATAAGCTCGTATTTACTTCATTTTAACATCTTTCTAATTATTAATTTGATATTGTGAAAATATTTCCAGCTTCTATGTCTAAGTCTGTTCCCAAAGCTAAATATAATAAAAAAATATGAATATATACATTTTTAAAAAGATAAAAAGGAAAATGTGTTCCAGTTTTTTTCTTTATTATTTTCTGTGTGAATTTTCACACAAACCTAGAAATTCTATGCCCTATATTTTTTAATAAAAGATTCCTTTGAAGAGGCATATAAGATTAAGAGTGTATTATTTTTAAGGGGCATTTTTCATTAAAAAAGACTAGGGGCTAGAAAGCTTAGCTTCTTATTGGCTATTTATAGCTTTAACCCTTAGTCTTTGTCTTAACTATTAACTTTTTCTACTTCTTTCTTCTCTTCTCTTTTTTTCTTATCCCTGCTTAAATTTCTAAAGACTAGGCCTTCTCCCCTAACTGATATTCTTATGCTTTCATCTCTGTTAAGTTTGCCATCTAGGATATCTTCTGCTAGCCTATCGTCTATCATTTTTGTGATGTGACGTTCTAGTGGTCTTGCCCCATATTCTGGGTCAAAGCCTTCTTTGGCTAGAAGTTTTACTAGCTTTTGATCATAGTTTATATCTAGGTCGATTTCATTTAGTCTTTCTTTTGTTTTTTCAAGCATTAGGCCTGTGATTTCTTCGATTTCTTTTTCTCCTAAAGGCTTAAACATTATTACTTGATCGAGCCTATTTAGAAATTCTGGAGCAAAGGAGTCCTTGATGGCCTTTTGTATTATATCCTTTGTTCTTTCTTCGTTTATCTTTTTTTCATCTTCTAGTTCAAAACCTATGGTCTTGGTCGTGCTAAGACTTCTTACTCCGACATTGCTGGTCATTATTATGATTGTGTTCTTAAAATCAACAGTTCTTCCTTGACCATCTGTAAGCCTTCCGTCATCTAGGATTTGTAAAAGTAGGTTGAATACGTCTGGATGAGCCTTTTCTATCTCATCAAAGAGGACAACCGAGTAAGGATTTGTCCTTACAGCTTCAGTTAGCTGACCGCCTTCTTCATAGCCTACATAGCCTGGAGGAGAACCTACTAATCTTGAAACTGCAAATTTCTCCATATATTCACTCATGTCAATTCTTATTAGCTTATCGACTGAGCCAAAGAGGTCTTGGGCTAGGGTTTTTGCAAGATAGGTCTTTCCTACACCAGTTGGTCCTACGAATATGAAGGAGCCAATTGGTTTTTTAGGGTCTTTAAGACCTACACGGGCCCTTTTTATTGACCTTGCTACTGAATCTATGGCATCTTTTTGACCTATTACTGCCATTTTTAGCTCTTTGTCAAGCCTTGAATATTTTTCTTTCTCATCTTCTGTGAGTTTTTCAACTGGGACTTTGGACCATTTTGCTACAACACTTGCTATATCATCATAGGCTATAAAGAGTTTATCCTTATTTTCCTTTTCTTTTTCTTTTTCGATTTCTAGGTCAAACTTAGCTTGGTTTATCTTATCTCTAAGCTCTGCTGCTGTTTCGAAGTCTTGATCTCTTACAGCTTTTTCTTTTTTTATAAGCAAATCTTCTAGGAAATCTTTGTTAGAACTTGCTTCTCCCTCTTCTTGGTAGGCTCTTATTCTAAGCTTAGCACAGGATTCATCTATTAAATCTATAGCCTTATCAGGTAGAAACCTATCTGTTATATACCTATCCGATAATTCTACTGCAGCTTTTATGGCATCTTCTCTTATTTCTACCCCATGGTGGGCTTCATACTTATCCTTTAGGCCTTCTATGATTTTTCTTGAATCGTCAAGGCTAGGCTCATCGACTTGAATTGGTTGCATACGACGGCTAAGGGCAGAATCTTTTTCGACATGCTTCCTATATTCATCTATGGTTGTAGCCCCCATAATTTGTATCTCTCCCCTGGCAAGAATTGGCTTTAGGATGTTTGCCGCATCCATTGATCCTTCGGATGCTCCAGCCCCAAGAACCATGTGAAATTCATCTATAAATAAGATTACATCGTCTCTTTTTTCTAATTCTTCAAATAGTTTCTTTAATCTATCTTCGAAATCTCCCCTGTACTTACTTCCAGCTATCATGCTGGCAAGGTCAAGGCTTAGTATTATCTTATCTTTTATAATTTTTGGTACGTCTTCATCGACAATTCTTTGGGCAAGACCTTCTGCTATAGCGGTTTTTCCTACACCAGGTGCTCCTATAAGAATAAGATTGTTCTTTCTTCTTCTCATAAGAATTTGTATGAGTCTTTCTATCTCGTCATCCCTACCTATAACAGGGTCGATTTTGCCAGCCTTAGCAAGGTCATTTAGGTTGTTTGTAAATTTACTTACATTTTCAGAAAATTCAGATGATGAGGCATTTGCCTTATAGACTTCCCTCAACATGTTTTCCAGATTGTTGGCTATGATATTCTTATCAATACCTGATAAGAGAAACATAAGGTTGGTAAAGGAATCGTCATCATTAATTATCGAAAGAAGAATATCTTCCTCGCTTGCCATAGAACTTTTCCTTTTCATGGCAATCTGCCTTGCTCTTTCAAAAATATCCCTTACATTTTTGGAAAACTCTGTGGCAGGTCTTTGGCAAGTTCCCCTGCCTATGTTGTTTATTACAATTGATCTAAAAAGATCATAATTCGCCCCACTTTTTTCTAGGGCCTTGTTGGCTATGGAGCCTGTTTTCATCAAGGCAAGTAGGAGGTGTTCGCTTCCTATATAATCATGATTTAGGGAATACGACTCTCTTCTTGCCTGGGAGGTAAGTCTATTTAGTCTATTATTTTCCATTATCGCTCCTCAATATATTCCTTTAGAAATAGGTTTCTTCTATCATCCCTATTTCCCTCATACTTATTCTTTGTTAGGTTAAATATAAGATAGTCTAGTTCATCATTTGTAAAATCAGTATCGAAGGCTAAAAGTCTGTATTTTTTAAGACCATAGAGGTCTTTTGCTAAAAGCTCCAAGCTCTTATCAAGACCAAGCTTTAGATTACTTAACATAACTTCTATATAATCTTCAATCTCAGCTTCTTTTATACCATTTAAAACTAGATAATCTCTTCTAAATCTTCTCTCATTTCTCACTAAAATATCTAGGGCCTTCTCAAACTTGGCTAAAATCTTGTCTATATCCTTCCAATAATTGCCGATGTTCTTTAGAAGATACAAGTCATCAGCATATCTCTTGTAATTTTTAGGAACAAACTTTTGCAAGTAGATAGCTTCGTGGATGAGGCTTTGCTTTAAGCCAAAATACGCCTTCTCGTCATCAACCATAGCAAAAAAGAAACATTTTACGAAAATCTCAAGGCCATTTCCCGTATTTCTCCCATCCTGGGTCAAATAACCATACTCAGGAGAAAAGGCAAAATCTAAACTTTCATCAAGGCCTTCTTCAAGCAAGGAAGCCTTCTTGTAGGCCGATTTCAAGTCGAGATTAAAATCCCTAACATTTATTGACAAGTGGTCTCTATCATTTATAACTATAATATAATCATCTTCAAAGACAAGACCAATCTTTAGGGCCTTGGTGGTACAATCTTCACTAAGAACGAAAGAATTTATGAGTTCATTAAGGGTATTCTCATCTAATTCTTCTAGAAGGATTAGCCTATCTCCAAAAATCCCCCTGAATATATCTATAATCTCCCCACTCGCCTCATAGGACATGGAAGCTGGAAAATCATAGCCTCTGATATTTCTCCTAAGGGAGAGATTAGAAGATAGGATTATATCTTTTGTATATTCTATCAATTTTTCACCTGCATATTCAATTCGTCTATCTGCTCTTTTATCTCAGCTGCCTTCTCATAATCTTCAATCTCTACTAAAACTTGGAGTTGTTCTTGAAGATTTTTAATTTTTACAGCTATATCCTTAAAGTCCCTCTCTCTTCTAGGAAACTTTCCTTCATATAAGCTGTAATTGTTAAAGGTTTTAAGGATCTTATCTGTAAGCCTATCATCAAACTTATAACAGTCTGGACAAGCAAAGATACCCTTTCTAATAGAAGATGTTAGGTTGCCACAAGTAGGGCAAGAATCATCAGCAAGATTATTTAACAATCCATAGGAATAATTATTCTCCTTGAACCTATAATCATAATATGAATCTATAACTTCATCGAGGCTTGGCAAAAATTGATCAATTAAGTTCTCGATTTTTTTCTTATCAAGCTTTTGAATACCAGTTTTGATTTCGCCCTTATCATCAACAGCAAGGTCTGTAAATTTCATCACACATTCGTTACATAAGTGGAAGTCTTTCTCCTCGCCATTAATTATAGTCTTTACTGTAACAGTCGCTTCATTATCACATCTATCGCATTTCATATCAATTACTCCTCGCCAATAAGCTAAGTAAGATATTTTTTATAATATCTGACCTTATGGCATTTCTCTGTTTAATATCACAAATCCCCGCTAGGGCCTTGTCGCTAATGGCATATCTTGCCATGATACAATCATTGTCTGTAAAATACTTCCTTCTTAACAAATCTCTAAAAAGACTTTCCGCATCGTTTTGGCTCATATGCTTCTTAAGATTTTTGATTAGATAAGAAACGTAAGAATCCTCATCGACTACAGTTATTATCTTAATAAAGCCATTACCTCCACGCTTGCTTTCTATTAGATATCCATTGTATGGAGTAAATCTAGTCGAAAGGACGTAGTTAATCTGACTTGGGGCACAATCGAAACGAAGAGCCAAGTCGTTCCTTCCAATCTCAAGCATGCCATCAACAGAATCCTCTAGCATAGCTTTAAGGAACATCTCTATTTCTGAAGTTAGACCTGCCATAATTCACCACTCTTTCTATATAAATACTAGTCAATTGCATTGACTATCTCTGACCTTCTTATTTAAAAACAAAGAATCATAATGATTCCTAGTAAAATTGTACTATTTACAAAGGTCTTTTCAAGTTAAGCTCCTATTAGCCTATAAAGACTAGGACTTTTTCTATAAAGACAAAACTCTTATTAGATTGAATCAATCCATAAGAGTTTTATATCCGCCCATAATTTCTTCTAATCTCTTCTATTGTTCCTATTTCCATAGAGAAGAAATAGTCTTAAAAATTGGAGGGCTGTTGCAAGGGTTGCTGCAAGATAGGTGTAGGCAGCAGCTTTTAGCATAGCCTTAGCTCCTTCAAGTTCTTCTCCCGCAAGCATTCCACTTTCATCAATTACCCTTATAGCCCTTCTTGATGCATCAAACTCGACAGGTAGGGTTACCAGTTGAAAGATTAGAACTAAGGAAAATAATATTAGTCCTATATCCAGAAGCTTTTGTTGGGATAAGAATATGCCCAAAAGTATTACTGGAAAGGCAAGTTTAGAACCAAAGTTTACCGCAGGAACTATCCATGACTTAACCCTTAAAGGTATATAGCCTTCCTTGTATTGGATTACATGGCCACATTCGTGGGCTGCTACTGCAATAGAGGCTATAGATGTATCAGTGAAGGACTCCTTTGATAGGGCTACTTCTTTTGTAGCAGGATTAAAGTAGTCGGATAGGCTTCCTCCGATTTTCTTAATAGATATATCATTGTAATTGTTAACATCTAGGATATACTTGGCAGCTTGATAGCCAGTTATCCCCCTATTAGATTTAATCTTACTATATTTACTAAAGGCTTTTTGGATATTAGCTTGGGCAAGCATGCTTATGATTAGGCCTATTATAACCAAGAAGTAGGTCTTATCATAAAACATATATCCAAAAGAATATGGATAATAC
Organism: Anaerococcus tetradius ATCC 35098; assembly: GCF_000159095.1. Classification (GTDB taxonomy): domain Bacteria; phylum Bacillota; class Clostridia; order Tissierellales; family Peptoniphilaceae; genus Anaerococcus; species Anaerococcus tetradius. Next base: position 20,140 of record NZ_GG666301.1, read on the forward strand.
ATAGTTATTCCCTCTTTCATTATTTTTTCTTATTATACCCGATTTTTCATCAATTAAATTTACGCACAGAAAAAGGGCTTCGCAAAGCCCCTCCTCCTTATAGAAAAGAATAAGTTAGTCCTAGTTTTCTAAGGGAAAACTATAAGGAATTAATAATGAAAAACCTAGCTATTTAATAGCTAACTTTATTATAACATCATTTATAATTTTATGCAAACTTTTTCTTATTTTTCCTATAATTTATATTTATTAACTTATTTAAGTTAATTACACCCTGGCTATCTAGAGTCCATTACGTTTTCCTAATCAAGTGTTCTCTTCGATGGCTTTAGCGTTTTCATTATCGCCTATGAGGACTAGGACATCGTCCTTCTTAATCAAGGTAGTTGGATCAATTTCCATGATCATCTCTCCCTGTCTTTCGAATCCTACTACATTCATCTTGTAGGTATTTCTAAAATCAAGTTCTATAAGAGATTTTCCTATCCAATCCTTGTGGGCCTTGATTTCGATTAGGGAAAAATCATTCGAAAATTGAATAAGCTCGAGAAGGTTTGAGCCTGCAAGTGACCTAGCCAACCTTTCTCCTGTATCAAGTTCAGGATAGACTATTTGATCGGCTCCAATTTTTTTGAGGATTCTAGCATGGGATTGGCTGGTAGCCTTAGCTATTACCTTGCCAACTCCACTATCCTTACAAATTAAAGTAGCCTCGATTGATGCTTCTATGTCTGTTCCTGTTGCGATTATTGCAACATCGTAGTTATTTATTCCCAAAGACTTCATGGCTAACTCTTCGGTAATGTCCGCTTGGGCAGCACTTGATACAAAATTCGCTATTTTTTCTACCTTTGTGTAATTAGAATCTACTGCTGTTACATAAATGCCTTTTTCAAAAAGCTTGGTTGCAACAGAATAACCGAATCTTCCTAGACCTAATACAATAACATTTTTTTCCATAATCCCTCCTAACCTATACTAATAAAACATTCTGGATATCTGATTAACTTCTCATCTGGCTTGAGGCCAAAGGCAAAGGCCATAGTCATTGGACCAATCCTTCCTAGATACATGCAAAAACCTAGAAGGATTTTTGCAATTTTTGATAAATCTGCTGTAATTCCCTTAGAAGCTCCAACGGTAGCAAGGGCTGATACAGTTTCATACAAGGTGTCCATAAAATTAAAATCATCAGTAATAGTTATGATAAAACTTACCAAAAACACTATAAAGAATGATATCATAAAAATTGATAAGGCTTTTTTGATTGATTCGTCACTTATATGTTTATTAAAGACGACTGGCTCTTTTTGACTTTTTATAACTGAGTAAGTAGCGAGAGCCAAAACACCGAAGGTTGTAGTCTTGATACCTCCTGCCGTTGATCCTGGAGATCCTCCTATAAACATTAGCCCTATAAGGAGAAGTGCTGTCGAATCCTTTATTTGAGATAAGTTTACAGAATAAAAACCAGCTGTTCTGGCGGATACCGATTGAAAGAAGGATTCTGTAATTGAAGCTTGAAGTCCCTCTTTGATTAAAACTCCCCCCTTTATTGATTCAAGGATAAAAAAGCCTACCGCTCCTACAATAATCAAAACAAGGTTAATTACCAATACCAACTTTGAGTGAGTAGATATCTGCTTAAAATTTTTCTTATAGAAAAGTTCACTTGTAACCATAAAGCCCAAACCGCCGGTTATTATTAATAGCATTATGGTTATATTAACCAAAAGATCTTTTCTAAGTGGATAAATAGAATCCCCCATTATATCAAAACCTGCATTGCAAAAAGCTGAAATAGAATGAAATATAGCATACCATATTCCCTTTCCCAAACCATAGCTAGGAATAAATCTAATAGAAAGTAATATAGCTCCGAGAGTTTCTACTATGAGGGTAAAGGCTAAGACATACCTAAAGAGTCTAACCATGCCTGCCATGCTTTCTACATTTAATTGCTCCTTTAGAATTTGCCTTGATTTAATGCCTATCTTTTTTCTCAAGATTAAAGGAATTATGGAGGCTAAAGTCATTATTCCAAGGCCTCCTATTTGTATCAAGATAATGATTACAACTTGGCCAAGGCTATTCCAATGATAGCCTGTATTTACAGGACTTAGACCTGTTACGCAAGATGCACTTGCTGCAACAAAGAAAGAATCGACAAGGCTAGTTCTGGTAGCTGAATTGGTAACATAAGGAGTCGTAAGAATTAGTCCTCCTAGGCTTATCAGAATCAGAAATCCCAAAGACAAAACAAAGGCCGGGTTTTCTGTAAGCTTGTCAAAAGTTCTTTTTAAAAAATTTTTTTGCATTATAACCTTCCTTACACAATCAAAGGGGCCGGCATAAGTAAAGCCCTCCCCTAACTTAAGAGAATTTTACATCTCTTATAAGAAATTGTCAATGATTGAGATAATTTCTTATTTTTATCAAAGCGTCGTGCAAAAGCCACAGAAAAAAATAGAGCCAAGATTAATCTCAGCTCCAAAATTTTTATTCATTTTTAAGCATCTTATCTGAATAACCAAACATGTAGGTTAAAACAAAAGAAACTCCGATAGATATTAATAGCATTAACAAATACATAAAGACATTGTCTAGATACAAGAGTGTACCTGGAATAACTGTTACTGCCATACCAGTTGCTGATAATTTAAAGATTGATGCGAAAAATCCTCCTGCTGCACCACCGACCATAGCCATTACAAAAGGTCTTACAAATCTTAGGTTGATACCAAAAATTGCAGGTTCTGTTATGCCCAAGACTGCTGATAGGGCTGAAGGATAGGCAATTTGTTTAATTTTTTTATCCTTAGTCTTGATTGCAACTGCAAGGACTGCTCCAGCTTGACCTGCGGTAGCTGCTGATATGAGGGCGTTAAAGGCATTTCTACCATTATCTGCCAATAGTTGAACTTCTAGGAAGTTAAATATGTGATGGATTCCTGTAACTACTATCAATTGTTGGAAACCACCTATTAATAGGCCTGCTATACCGAAAGGAAGTCCCAGAGTCCATTTTGTTGCGTTTAATACTACAACTTCGAGTTGGTGGAAAACTGGTCCTATGGCAAAGAGAGATAGTACACTCATTATAGCAAGAACTAGGAAAGGTGTTAGGAGTAAATCCAAACTATCAGGAATTACCTTTCTTAAATTTCTCTCAAGCTTAGCTCCTATAAAGCCTGATATAAAGGCTGGAAGGACTGTTCCTTGATAGCCTACAACTGGTATGAAGCCAAACATGATAATTGGACTAGCATCTCCACTTGCTACTTGATAGGCGTTTGGTAGGTTAGGATGAACTAGCATAAGACCTAGAACTATACCTATAACAGGGCTTCCCCCAAATACCTTAAAGGCTGACCAAGCTACTAGAGCTGGCAAGAAGGCGAAAGCTGTATCTGTTAAAATTTGCGTCCACATCAAAAAATTTCCTGAAATATCATCTGGAGTCATTGAAAAAATTGCAAGAATTTCCTTTTGAGTCAGAAGACCCCTAAGCCCCATAAATAATCCTGTAGCAACAAGGACTGGAATGATTGGCACGAAAACATCACCAAAAGTCTTTATAGCTCTTTTTAATGGATTATTTTGGTTCTTCGACTTATTCTCTACAGCTTTTTCGTGTATTTTTGTAAAGTCATCCGAGCTTTTATCCTTCAAACTTTCATAAGCATCAAAAACCTTATTTACAGTTCCTGTACCAAAAATAATTTGGAGTTGGCCTTCATTGAACATTGCCCCCTTAGCACCTTCAAGCTCTTTAGCCTTATCCATATTGATTTTATCCTTATCCACTACTTCTATTCTTAATCTTGTCGCACAGTGGGCTACAGAAGAAATATTTCCCCTTCCTCCTGCCGCCTTGATGGCTTCTTCTGCTGCTTTTTTGTAATCCATAATTGCTCCTTTAATAATTACAAGATAAAAATGGGAACGGTTCCGTTAATATTATTATAGCAAAAACGTTTCCTTTGTCAAATTATTTTTAAATTTTTTATTTATTTGTTATTATAGGAGAGGAGGATATATGGCAAATATAAATGATATAGCAAAGGCTACAGGCTTTTCAAAATCGACTATTTCAAGATATTTAAACGATGGCTCTGTAAGTGATAAAACGAAAAAGAAAATTAAAGAGGCTATTGATAAGCTCGGCTATGTTCCTAACTCTTATGCGAGGAATCTCAAAAAGACCAAGACCAATATTATAGGAATTATAATCCCAAATTTTATAGGCTATACAAAAAACACAGCCCTAAATTCTATCAACCTCTTTCTAAAGGATAGTGGCTATTCTATGCTTATTTCTTGCTCAAATGACGATATGGATGAAGAAGTAAGGATTATAGAAGAGATGCAGGGGCTTAATGTCGATGGAATAATTCTTTTTGCTTCTAATATTACCAAAAAACATAAGGAAGTCCTTAAAGATTTAGATACTCCTCTAGTTATTTTTGGCCAAGAGCTTGATGGCTTTAGTTCCGTTATAGCCGATGATTACGAGGCTGGTAGGCTAATGGCAACCTATATCAAAAAACTAAAGCATAAGGAAATTAGCTATTTCGATGTCGGAGAATACGATCATGCAGTAGGCAAGAGATTTAAGGGTTTAAGTGATGTCCTTGAGGGAAGTGGAATAAAAATAAACCACCACCACTTCGACTTCACCAAGAAGACTGCCTACGAAAAGGCCAAGGAAATTTTAGATAGGGAAAAATCAACCTTTTACCTAGGAGCTACAGATAATATTGCCTTTGGTATAATCGAAGCTTTAAGAGAGAAAAACATCAAAATCCCTGACGATATTTCCGTAGCAGGCTTTGGCAATTATGAAATATCATCTATCACCAACCCTTCCCTAACGACCGTAGACTTTCCCTACGATAAGCTCGGAAGGCTTGCCATAGAAAGTTTGATTAATATTATTGAGGGTAACAAAAAAGAAAAAATAAGACCTGTCAAGGCCAAGCTAATACTTAGGGATTCTAGCAAATAAGCCTTAGTTTTAAATGATATCTAGGCTAGAAAAAAGGATGAAAATAAATGAAAAAATATTATTTTAAGGAAAAATTTTTCAAGATAACTGATCACTATCCAATCCTCGATGAGGATGGAAAAAAGACATTTTTTGTAGATCAGACCTTTAAGTTCTTGGGCTACGAGGCTAAAGTTTCCGATGCCCACGACAAAGAACTTTTCACTATAAATAGGAAACTCTTATCTTTCCTACCAATTTATTACATATCTTTTTCTGATAAGAGCAAAAAAGATATGACCATAAGGTCTAATCTAGCTTTTTTCAAAAAATCAATAGATATCCTTATGGAAGATGGAAAGATCAACCTTAAGGGTAATTTCTGGGACTATGAATTTAAGATGTTCTATAAGGGAGAGGTCATAGGAGAAGCTAGTAAGAAAATTTTCTCCCTAACTGATCAATATGAATTAAAGGTCTTAGACGAAAATTTCAGCCTAGAGCTTATTGCCCTTTGCCTAGCCCTAAACAATATAAAAGATTTAGAAAACGCATCATCCGCTAGTAACGGTTAAGGAGAATTTATGCAAATATCAACAATAACAAAATATATAGAAGACTTAGTAAATACACCATCACCAACAGGTTTCACAAAACTTGCTGAAAAATATCTTATAGAAGAGTTCCAAAAGCTAGGCTATAAGCCTTATCAAACTAACAAGGGCAATGTAGTAGTTCCTGTAGTCGAAGGAGATAAAAATGGCCTTCTTCTTTCAGCCCACGTCGATACCCTAGGGCTTATGGTAAGAAGCATCAAGGCAAATGGAAGGCTCAAGGTAACAAGCCTTGGTGGCTATCCTTTCAATTATGCAGAAGGTGAAAATGTTATAATCCATACCAGATCTGGCAAGACTTTTACAGGAGTTTTTAGATTAAACGAGCCTGCTGTTCACGGATCATCCGACCCAAGAGATGCCAAGAGGGATGATACAAGCATGGAAATCGTAATTGACGAGATTACAAGATCAGCCGAAGAAACTAAAAAGCTTGGGATTTCTCCTGGAGATTTCATATCCCTTGATCCAAGATTTAGAATAGATAATGGCTTTGTTAAGTCCCGCCATCTCGATGATAAGGCAAGTGCTGGAGTCCTCCTAGCCCTCGCTAAGGAGATTAAGGAGAAGAATATCAAAATCAATAGACCCCTCTATATGACCTTTACTATTTATGAAGAAGTTGGTCATGGGGCTGCAAGTGGTCATCCTCAAGGAATAAGAGATATGATAGCTGTCGATATGGGAGTAGTTTATGATGATCTTACTTGCGATGAGACCATGTTATCAATCTGCGCTAAGGATTCTTCAGGCCCTTATAATTATGATCTAACCAACGAACTAGTTGACCTAGCTAAAGAATTAGACCTTTCCTATGGCTTAGATATCTATCCTTACTATGGATCAGACGCTTCTGCTGCAGTGGCAAGCGATAATGATTTTCGCCATGCCCTAGTAGGAAGTGGAGTTGCTGCAAGCCATGGCTATGAGAGAACTCACGAGAAAGGCCTTATGAGCCTATATAAATTGCTTTTTAACTTTATACAAAAATAGTTGTAAATAATATAAATTATTATATAATATAGGTAAGCAAAAGGGAGTAGCCCAATTATTCAATCGTCAGAACGGATTTTATCCCGGTTGGATAAACCCTAAAAGGTGGCAAGACTTTTGGCATTTATTGCCAAAAGTCTTTTTTATATCTTTTGTGAAAATTTAATGGAGGAAATATGGACTATAAAGGAAGTTTAAACGAAGTAATCAAAAAGCATAAAAGCGATCCTAATCGTGGTCTAACTTCTGATGAAGCAAGAAAAAGACTAGAAGAATTCGGTCCAAACTCAATCGAATCTTCTAACAAAAAATCTCTTGTTAAAAAAATCATCGAGCAAGTTGCCGACCCTATGGTAATCCTTCTTGTCCTAGCTGCCCTTGTGTCAGCTTTTACAGGAGATGCCATAGAATGTGCTATAATCATAGCCATTGTTGTTATCAACGCTATTATGTCTATAATCCAAGAAGGTCGTGCGGAAGATTCTGTAGCAGCCCTTCAGAAGATGAGCTCGCCTGAGGCAACCATCATAAGGGATGGAGTCAGAAAAAAGGTTAAGGCAGAAGAACTTGTCCCAGGAGATGTCGTAGTAATAGAAACTGGTGATATTATCCCAGCCGATTTGAGATTGTTAGAATCAAGCAACCTCCAAATCGATGAGTCATCTCTTACAGGAGAATCTGTTGCCGTAGAAAAAGATTTTAATAAAGAATTTAATGAAGATATAGGAATCGGTGATAGGGATAACTTCGCCTTTTCTTCTTCAATTGTAACCTATGGCCATGGTAAGGGCCTTGTTACAGCTACAGGAGCTAATACAGAAATAGGAAAAATCGCAAGGAGCCTTGAAAATGTAGAGGCCAAAGATACTCCTCTCCAAAGACAATTAAAGAGATTATCAAAATTGCTTGCAGTTTTAGTGGTTGTAGTTTGTATCTTAGTCTTTGTGGTAGGATATTTTAGATCAAACATGGGTATATTAGAAAACTTCATGATAGCAGTCTCCCTCGCTGTTGCTGCCATACCAGAAGGCTTAACCGCTGTTGTAACTATTGTTTTATCAATAGGCATGAATAGGATGGCAGAAAGAAAGGCTATTGTTAAAAATCTCCTCTCAGTAGAAACCCTAGGCTCAACAACTGTCATCTGTTCGGATAAGACTGGAACCCTCACCCAAAACGAAATGACCATCACCAAAATATATACTGATGAAAATGAATTTGAGGTAGAAGGTTCAGGTTATGAACCAGTTGGAGATATTAGGGATGATAAGGGAGAAATTGTAAAAAACCATGAGCAAATCAAGCTTTTAATGACTATAGCAAGCCTTTGTAATGATGCAAATCTTACTAGAGAAGATAACTCCTACAAAATTACAGGCGATCCTACCGAAGGAGCTATGCTAAGCTTTGCTGAAAAATGGAATATAAACCAAGAAAATCTTAACGAAAAACATCCAAGGCTAAATGAAATTCCTTTCGATTCTACAAGAAAGATGATGACCACCTTCCACGAGCAAGAAGGTGAATACTATGCCTTTACCAAGGGTGCTCCAGACATTATCATAAGTAAGTGTTCAAAAGTCTTGCTTGATGGAAAGCTAGTAGATTTTAGTGAACAGCTAAAGAAAAAGGCCCTCGATGTGAATACCGACCTTGCGAGCCAAGCCCTAAGGGTCATGGCCTATGCCTTTAAACCACTAGAAAGCATGGATATAGACCTTACTACAGAAAATATTGAGCACGATATGGTCTTTGTAGGACTTACTGGCATGATTGATCCACCAAGACCTGAAGCTAAGGCTGCCGTAAAAGAATGTCACGAATCTGGAATTGACGTTATCATGATTACAGGTGATTATTTCGAAACAGCCCTTGCCATAGCAAAAGATTTAGGCATAGCTACCAGTAGAGACCAAGCCATGCAAGGAAGCGACCTAAATAACAAGACAGATGCTGAAATAAGAGAGATTGTAAAAACTAAGAGAATTTTCGCTAGAGTTTCTCCAGAAAATAAGGTTCAATTAGTGAAAGCTTTGGGAGAAAATGGAGAAATAGTAGCCATGACTGGAGATGGAGTAAATGATGCTCCAGCTATAAAAAATGCAGATATCGGTATATCAATGGGTATAACAGGAACTGACGTTGCCAAAGATACGGCAGATATGATTCTTGTCGATGATAACTTTGCAACAATTGTAAATGCAGTAGAAGAAGGCAGGGTAATCTTTGCAAATATCAAAAAATTTGTCTCCTTCCTCCTATCTTGTAATATAGCAGAAGTCGCCATAGTATTTTTATCAATCCTATTTGGCCTTCCAAGCCCTCTTACCCCTATCCAACTCTTGTGGCTAAATCTTGTTACAGATGCCTTCCCAGCCCTTGCCCTTGGTGTTGAACCAGCAGAGCCAGGCATCATGAAAGAAGATCCAAGAGATCCTAGAAAATCAATTATATCTGGAAAGACAAGGACAAATCTTATTTCCCAATCAATCTTTATCACGATTGCAGTCCTTCTTTCCTATGTAGTCGGCCTAAAATTAATCTTCCCTGATTCAATAGAGGGAGCCCATACCATGGTATTTGCAACTTTAATCACAAGCGAACTTCTAAGAGCCTTCTCAGTAAGGTCAGAAACATATACTCTCAAGGAATTAGGCTTTGCCTCAAACCCACAACTAATAAAGGCAACCATCCTATCCTTTGCCCTCTTATTGCTTGTAATGTATGTTCCTATACTTACTAAATTGTTCGAAGTAGTAGCCCTAACTTGGGAGTGGATACCAGTTCTAATCCTTTCCCTCATACCACTAATACTCGGAGAGATTGCAAAAGTCGCTAGAAGAAAATAAAAACATTCGAAAATTGCCTACATGAAATTCTTGTAGGCAATTTGTTTGTATAAACATTAAATTGTAGCTATAAGCAGGTACGCTTACTTTTTATAAGCCAAGCACAATACCTAGACCTGCTGACAAAATTATTATAAATATAGGATTTATCTTTTTAAACTTAATAAGCATAAGAAAAAATATTGTAAATAAAACTATTGGGATTGGTCTAAATAAATCAATTAATCTATAAGTTTGCCTAAAGCTTTCAAGATCAAATAAACTTAGAAGAAGAACTGAGCTCATAGCTCCAAGGATTAGTCCTGCTGTTGCTGGACGAAGGGCAAGGAAGGCATCCTTTACTATTTTTGAATTTTTGAAACTATCCATAGCTCTTGCAATAAATAAGATAATAATAACAGGAGCTGTTATTAAAGAAAGGGTTGCAAGTAGACCTCCTAGGTTGCCGTAGGCGTTTATACCTGCATAGGTTGACATATTTATGCCTATTGCCCCTGGGGTCGATTCTGAAACAGCTATCATATCCAAAAGCTCTGCTGACGAAAAATATCCAAACTTCTCCCCTATATCATAGAGAAAGGGAATAGTCGCCATACCTCCACCAACCGCAAAAAGTCCAACCTTAAAAAATTCCCACATAAGTCTAAGCATCTTTTTTTCTCCTTCCGAGAATTACACCAAAAATTCCAACGCATACTACCACAAGTATAGGAGAAATTGATAAAAGGCCTATGGCTATGAAGGTTACAAGAAATATAGAAAATTTAAGCCTAGTGTTGGCATCTTTCTTAATCATCTTTACCACTGAATAAAAGACTAGGGCACAAACTCCTATCCTTATACCAGAAAAGGCATGTTGAACAAGGGCAAAATCACTAAAATTTTTAAGAAACTTAGCTATTATTGTAATTATTATTATAGAAGGAGTAACAAAGCCAAGGCTTGCCACTATCCCTCCAAAATTTCCTGCGACATTGTAGCCACAAAAAGTCGAAGTGTTAATGGCAATAATACCTGGAGTCGATTGGCCGATAGCATAGTAGTCTAAAATCTCTTCATGACTTGCCCATTTTTTCTTTTCTACGACTTCTCTTTCCAAAAGTGGAAGCATGGCATAGCCCCCTCCAAAGGTGAAAAGACCCATCTTGAAAAATGTCAAATAAAGTTCTAATAAAGTATTCATAATATCTCCTTAGCCTAATTATATAATAAATCTATCTATGAGGCAAAGCGGTATAATGGGTCTAAGTTTATAGCTAGAAAGAATAAAAACTAATGAATTAAGAAATGTACTAAGAGCTAAACATGAAAGGATAAAAATGTACGGACTATTATTTGATGTTGACGGAACCATACTCGACTCCATGCATATTTGGATAAAGCCTCTCGAAGACCTCTTCAAAAAATATGACAAGGACCTTAACAAAATCCCCAAAGAAGAAAAGGGAGAGCTAGAAGCTTATTCTTTTGAAGATATGTGCGGATACTTGGCAGAAAATCTCAGCTATGATATGACTAAGGATGAGGTGAAAAACTTCTTTGAAGAAAGGATAGATAAAGCCTACAGCAAAGAACTTATGCCCAAAGAAGGAGCTATAGATTTTCTTAAAGCTTTAAAGAAAAAAGGCTACAAGCTATCTGTCGCATCATCTACAAACCACACCTACCTAGAAAAAGCCTTCCAAAGACTAGGCATAAGCGATATCTTCGATTTTTTTGCGACACCAGAAATAACTGGCCTAAAAAAATCCCAAGGCGAATATTGGAAGTATTCCATAGACAAGCACAAGAAAAAGCCTTGTGATTTAATACTTTTTGATGATGCCCTCTATGCTATTAAGGCCGCCAAAAAAGAAGGTATAAAAACTGTTGGAATAAAGGACTTTCCTTGGAACGAAAAAGAATGGGAATTCATAAAAAAAGAAGCCGACTACTATGTAGATAATCTCGCTTCTTTCGATTTCGATAAAATATTAAAGGACTAATCCTTATCTATTACAGGCTTTACTCCCACAAGGAAGTAAGGCCTTTTATATTTTTTCTTTTAGCTTAATTACTTTTTTTCTAAGGAAAATTAGGGAGAAAATCCCCTTCAAATTACTTGATAAGCTCATAGAAATCCACACTCCGTGAACTCCAAAAAAAGGCATAAGGATTAAGGAGATTGGTATTCTAGATGTGTTCATTACAAGACCTATTATAGATGGAGTCTTGGTATCAGCTAAGCCATTGAAGACTCCTGCCATACCTATTTCTATAGCCATCATAAGTTGGCTTAATGAAAGTATCAAAAGATAATCAGCACCAAGGCCTATCGCTTTTATATCATCCGAAGTAAAGAGCCTAAATAAATCATACCTAAAGATGAACAAGACAAGACTTGCTATAAGACCGATACTTGCTACAAGCTTTAAGCTTACCTTGATAATATCAATCACCCTTCTAAGTTTGCCTGCCCCATAATTTTGTCCTACCAAAGCTTGGATTCCAACTTGGATTCCCTCGGTCGTATTCCAAGAAATCGACTCGAGTTGAGCTCCGATAGATGCAACCGCAACAGGAACAGGTCCAAAACTTGCCATAAATCTATTTAAAATCATAGATATTGACGCATGAAATCCACTCAAGATGCCAGCAGGAAGACCTAACTTAAAAATCTCCACCTGCCAATCCATCCTATAATCAATACCAGAAATCGCCTTTTTTATTAAATCATCTTGCCTAATAACTGCTATCAAAAAGCAAAGACTAACCAAAAACTGACTAAAGATAGTAGCTATAGCAGCTCCACTTATAGAAAGGGCAGGAAAAGGCCCTAGACCAAAGATTAAAAGAGGATCTAGGATCATGTTGGCAAAAAGACCTATGGCATTTATCTTAAAAGGAGTAATGGAGTCTCCCAAGGCAGTAAAGGATTGGGAAAACATGGGGTTGATAAAAAAGAAAATCAGACCACAGCCTATTATAAAAAGATATTTCTTAGCAAATAACTCAGAGGCTTCTCCTAGATGATAAGCCTCTATAAAGACATTTCTAATAAGAAGGACAAAAATAGTAAAGGAAAAACCTATGATAAGGGCCTGTATTATCCCATTATTTATGACTCTTACCGTTTCCTTCTCATTGCCCTGGCCAAAAGATTGAGAAGCGTAAACTCCCGTTCCAACCTTTGGTATAAGGCCCAAAGAATTGGCAATCCAAAAGACAAAACCAGCGATCCCTACTCCTGCAACAGCATCAGTACCGAGTTTTGATATCCAAATCATATCTACAAAACCATAGGCTATTTGTATAAAGGCAGTTAGGGCTAGGGGAATAGAAAGCTTTACCAAAGTTTGCCAAATTGGTCCCCTAGTGAGATCTAATTTTTGATTCATCTCTTTTATCTCCTTTCTTTTATCAATTAAAACAATAAATTCAAATTAATCTGTTAATATTTTATTATTGAACAACAATATTTCCCCCTTGTCAAAGATTATCTTAAATAATCAGGACTGTATTTTATCAAAAAGCATGCTAATTTAAAAATATCTTGGGATGCCAACTTATTTTTCTTCGATAAAATTTAATTAGCCTTTAAAAATTTTCTTTTTTGCGGTATAGTACATCATTATATCATACTAATAAAGTTTATTAAGTTGATGGTCTATGCTAAGCTAAAGGGGCTTACTTGAGACTTGTATTAAGTTAGGAGAAATTATGGAAAACTTAAATGTAATTATTGGTAAAATTAATTCCTTGCTATACTTTCCCATACTTGTAGTTTTACTTATTGCTGTGGGTCTGTATTTCACAATAAGAACAGGCTTTATCCAAGTAAGCCTTCTTAAAGAAGCTTTTAAGGTTATAAGGGAAAAACCAGAAGATGCATCCGATGTATCAAGCTTCCAGGCCCTTATGATTTCGACAGCTTCAAGAGTCGGAACTGGAAATATAGTTGGTGTATCTTCTGCTATATGCTTGGGTGGCTATGGAGCAGTATTTTGGATGTGGCTTGTAGCAATTATTGGTGCTGCTAGTGCTTTTGCTGAATCAACCCTCGCTCAAATTTACAAAAAGAAGGGAAAACACAGCTCTTATGGTGGCCCTTCCTACTATATAGAAGAAGGTCTAAAGAGCAGAGGTCTTGGCGTAGTATTTTCTATCGCCCTAATAGTTTGTTACGCAGTAGGCTTTAATATGCTTGCAAGCTTCAACCTCCAATCATCCTTCGCTTCTTATGCGATTTATGATGCAAATATAACACCAAAAATCATAGGCGGATTCTTCGCCATAGCCGTTGCTTTTGTAATCCTCGGCGGTGGCAAGAGAATAATAAAGATTACCCAAGGACTCGTGCCTTTTATGGGAATTATCTTTGTAATAGTATCTTTGATAATGATTTGCTTAAATATTGCTAGGATTCCTGAAGTCTTTAGAAGAATATTTGAAGATGCCTTTAACTTTAAGTCTATATTTTCTGGTCTTGCAGGTTCTTCAATGATCCTAGGTATGAAAAGGGGCTTATATTCTAACGAAGCTGGTATAGGTTCTGCACCAAATGCAGCAGCCGCTGCCAAGGTAAGCCACCCTGTTAAACAAGGTCTAGTACAAATGATATCAGTTTTTATTGATACCCTCTTGATCTGTTCAGCCACAGCCTTTATGGGTCTAAGCTCAGGTATTGAACCAACAGCTGCCCTTGACGGAGCTCCTTTTATCCAAGAAGCTTTGGCAAGTGTCTTCGGTTCTCTCGGCTATTACTTTATATCAGCCTCCCTAGTCCTCTTTGCCTTTACAACTTTTATCGGCAATCTATACTATGTAGATTCAAACTTCGATTATCTATTTGGCAGACAACTTGAAGAAAAACAAAGAGTTCCTTACAGACTAATAGCTGCCTTCCTAATATTTTTTGGAGCTATCCAAGAGCAAGCCTTTGTTTGGAACCTATCCGACCTCTTTATGGGAGTTATGGCCCTAATAAACCTACCAGCAATTATGGTCCTATCAAATAAAGCCCTAGCCTGCCTAAATGATTATAGAAAACAAATAAAGGAAGGTAAAGACCCAAGCTTTGTTTCTAAAAGTATAGGAATCAAAGATGAATTAGATTATTGGAAATAAAATTTCGCACAGAAAAAGGTGATGCTCTAGAATAGAAAAACTATTCTAAGCATCGCCTTTTTTTAATCTCTATTTACCATCTATATATTTAGCCTTTAGCTTTAGGGCTGATGGGCAAACTGCTATACCACCTTCGCCTGTTTCTCTAAGGGCTGCTGGTAGGGCATCTCCAACTCTCTTTAGGGCATCTACCGCTTCATCAAAAGTAACTACCATCCTCACTCCTGCCATAGCCATATCGGCACTTGCTAGGGTATTCATTACTCCATTAGCGTTTCTAATATTGCAAGGAAATTCTACCATACCTCCGATTGGGTCGCATACCAAGCCTAGGATATTTAAGATTGCTGCTGTCGCTGCATTTTCTTGAATCTTTATATCATAACCCCTCAAGAAACATACAGCTGCCGCTGCCATTGCTGCAGCAGAGCCTGTTTCTGCTTGACATCCACCTTCTGCACCAGCAAAGGTCGCATTATCGAAGATTACTTGTCCTACAATACTTGCCACTAGGAGGGCTTTTTTAAGATCCTCATCGCTGGTCTTATACTTATATCTCATAGTCATAAGAGTCGCAGGAAGGATTCCTGAAGAGCCTGCTGTTGGTGCAGCAGCGATAATTCCCATAGCTGCATTAATTTCTGAAGTAGAAAGGGCCATAGCCATAGCTATTGATGGA
Source organism: Anaerococcus tetradius ATCC 35098 (assembly GCF_000159095.1). Classification (GTDB taxonomy): domain Bacteria; phylum Bacillota; class Clostridia; order Tissierellales; family Peptoniphilaceae; genus Anaerococcus; species Anaerococcus tetradius. The sequence continues at coordinate 35,368 of NZ_GG666301.1, forward strand.
ATCTCGCCAAGGACAGACTCTCCCTTTAAGAAATAATCATGCATTGTTTTCGCATTTCCACCAGTCATACCCGTAACAGAATATACTTCTGTTTCGAGGGCTGCCTTAGCAGAATTTTTCATAACATCTAGGGTTCTTTGCAATCTATCCCAGATTTCTTCTTCACTCTTGCCCGTATTTTCTATTTCGTCTTCTAAGGCTAGTTGCCAAAGTTCTTTATTTTCTTCTTCACATCTTTGTTTTAATGATTTCATAGTAGTTATCATACTAAACTCCTATATATTTTAGGAAGGTAAAATCCTTACCTGCCCTTATTTTTTCTAAGATATCTTCTCTAAGTGGATCATCTAACTCGCATACCAACATAACATTGTTGCCTTCTTTGATAGTTTTCATAGTGTTGATATTATAGCCATTATCAAAGAGAATACCTGAAACGAAAGCTATAACTCCCTTTTGTTCAGCATAGGACATAAAGAGAGTAGGCTTGTTGGCCTTAAATTCAATAGGGTTGCCATTCATCTTTGTAATGACTATAGCTCCACCACCAATGGATGAGCCTTGAACTGAAAGAGCTGGTCTATCTGGATACTTGAAGACAATATTAACTGTATTTGGATGAACATCTCCTAGATCTGTTTCCACAAAAGAATATTTTATACCTGCCTTATCAGCATAATCAAAAGAATGGATTATTCTTTCATCTTCTGGGTCAAAACCCAAGACTCCTCCTACAAGAGCCCTATTTGTACCATGTCCCTTGTAGGTTTTGGCAAAGGAACCATGGAGGTAGAAGATTACTTCGTTGAAATTTCTATCTACCATACGTCTTGCTGTATGAGCTATCTTACAAGCTCCTGCTGTATGAGAGCTTGAAGGCCCAACCATATTTGGACCTATAATATCGAATACAGATACATTTACTGTCATAATCACTCCTTAATAAACAAAGGGCAGCATAAGCCACCCCATACTTTTTTGCAAAGGTAAATAGGCCGCGGCCTAGTTAAATTTTACTGGATCTCTCATCCAATATTTTTACCCAATATTTTCTTATTGCAAATTCTTAACTCTTACTTCAAAAATAGATTATACAGGAGGATAAAGGGTATGTCAAGCATTTTGGTCAAACGTTTTCAATAGCTTGCTTATTAAAGGATTTATTATAAATCCCCCAATCAATCTCTGTATCATCTTGCTTTTTTATATTACCCTTGTAACATGGTATATAGATAAACAAATTTATCAAAACATTTTCCTGATATGTTAGAGGATTTTATAGATTTATCCAACAAATTTACAAGCAGGCATTTTCCTCATATTTTTTGAAGTTTAAACAAGCTCTTATGGATCATTCTTATTCATTGTAACCACAAGACTTATCGCTTGCTATGAACTTTCCTTCTAATAGATTTCTTCCTTGGCTATAAAATCTAGTTGACCCATCCCAGGCCTTCTTTCTTAGTTCATCTATAAGACCATAATTTTCTCTATGAATTATCAGAGATATTTCTGTTAAATCATAAGATGTAAGCATGGCCAAGTCGCCATCGCTATCTCCACCTACCATTATAGGCCCGTAGTTAGTGGCATTTTTGATAAGTTTATCTATGGTTTCAACCTTGCCTTCTCTGATGCTTATTGGATAAGTTTTATCAAGACTTGGAAGTATCTTTCCTCCTAAATCCCTTTCTAATCTTAATCCTAGGACCTTTTTTTTATTTAGTTTGTAGAAATTATCCTCATCGCTAGCAAAGGCCCTTACCACATCTATGAAGGAGGCTGATACTATGTAGGTGTCTATACCATTTTCTTCGAAAGTTTGATAGAGATCTACCATCTCAGGAAGGGGGCTTATTCCTACGAAATAATCTATAGAGACCCTGCCAGCTTTTGATTCTATAGCTGGCGAAGTAAAGTTTTCCACCCTTATTTTTTCTTTTCTCATGGCTTCATAGGCCTCTTTGCAGAGGGCTTCGACTTCTTGGGTCTTGTAATTTTTCAAAAGAAAGCTCATCCAACAATAAGGATCCTTTGCCTGCCTGTCATAATCGCTTACCCTATATCTATAAAACATCTTTGTTACAAATTCCTTGTAGTAGTCGCTTTTCTTTAGCTCATCAAGACTTTGATTTCCTCCGAATTTATCAAGCCTTTTGTATAGGAACTCATAGGCCTTTTTGATATCATAGGCTATAAGGTCGATGTTTAATCTCTTATTTTCAAGATTATTATATTTATCGGCATAGAAATTCTTATCTACATTCTTGATTATTAGGTCAAAAAACTCGTCAACTTCCATCTTAAAGCTAAGATTTGTTATCATATAGTAGAGAAGAGCCTCCTCTACATCGCCTATAATAGAGGTATTATCCCAATCAAAGACAGCAAATGGTCTCTTGTTGGGGTCATAGGCTGGACTGTCTATACCATGTTTTGCTATTAAGTTGTTAATTGCTCTATAATTTTTTTCATCCCAATTTAATCTTTTAATGTAGTTTTTCATTTATCTTCCTATCAAATCATATTTCTTGGATCTACTATTTCTAAAAACTTCCCATCTTCTATAAAAGCCAGTTCTTTGTTAGCTTCTCTTAGACTTAGACCCTTTTTGTAGGCATATTTGGCAAGATCTGCTGCCTTGTCATAGCCTATATAGGGGCTAAGGGCTGTAACTAGCATGAGGGATTTGTCGAGATTTTCCTTAATTTTTGCTTCGTTTGCGAGAAGGCCTACAAGCAAGTTCCTCCTAAAGGATGCCATTGACTTAGTTAGAAGCTTGATAGATTTTATCATATTATAAATTATCAAAGGCATATAGGTGTTAAGTTCCAGTTGACCGCAAGCATTAGCAAAGGTTATGGCGGTATCATTTGCCATAATTTGAATGGCTACCATAGTTAGCATCTCGACTTGAGTCGGATTTACCTTACCAGGCATTATAGAAGATCCTGGTTCATTTGCTGGTATAAGCAATTCTCCTATACCAGTTCTTGGCCCACAAGATAAAAATCTTATGTCGTTTGCAATTTTATTTAAGTCTTCAGCAAGTACCTTAATAAGCCCATGGACTGTCGCCATAGCCTGCTTGGAAGATAGACCTACGAATTTGTTTCTATCTTCTATTAGTTTAAGGCCACTTAGCCTTTCTAATTCTTTTACCATTAGCTTGCTGTAGCCTTCCGGAGCATTAAGACATGTTCCTACTGCAGTCGCTCCTATTGGAAGAAGCCTTAATTCATCTATTCCCCTTATTAATCTATCCCTATCTCTTCTTATTATTTCTCCATAAGCTCCAATTTCACTAAAAAGACCCATGGGGGTTGCATCTTGGAGGTGGGTCCTTCCAGTTTTTATAATACCTTCAAATTCGCTTGCTTTCTTGTCCAAGGCTCTTATAAATTTATCAATTTCTCTTAAGAGTTCATTTTCAATCAAGCTAAGGCTTGCTAGATGCATGGCTGTTGGGAAAGTATCATTTGAGCTTTGAGACTTATTCACATGATCATTTGGATGAATTAATAACTCTCCTGCCTTTTCATTAGCTATATGGGCTATTACTTCATTAACATTCATATTGCTTTGAGTGCCAGATCCAGTCTGCCAAACAGTTAGTGGAAAGTTGTCATCAAAATCTCCACTAAGAATCCTATCTACGGCATAGATTATCAGATCCTTCCTCTTATCATCAAGCTTATTAAGCTTGTTATTTACAAGGGCAGCCGCCTTTTTTATGAGGCTTAGGGCCATGATTTGCTCTTTTGGCATTAGATCTAAGCCTTGTGGAAAGTTTTGGTAGGATCTTTGTGTTTGGGCACCCCAATACTTGTCAGATTCTACTTCGATTTCACCCATGCTATCTTTTTCAATTCTTTTATCCATAGCTAATCCTTGTTTATGTTCTCTTCATCAATTATCCCTGCTTTGGTCATATTTTCATAGTCTAGTATCTTATCAATCTCTTCTTTTGTCATAATTTTATCTCTAATGAGAATTTCTCTTACGGATACCCCCGTTCTTAGGGATTCCTTGGCAACTCGACTAGCCCTATCATAGCCAATGTGTGGGGCAAAAGGAGTAATTATTGCAACTGAGTTTTCTACCTTCTTTTCTAATTTTTTCTTATCTGAACTTATTCCGTCTATGCAGTTTGTATAAAGGGTATAAACTCCTGCCTTTAGGGTTTTTAAGGATTCAAATAAGCTGTAAAATATTATAGGTTCAAAGGCGTTAAGTTCAAGTTGACCTCCCTCAACAGCCATAGTTACAGTTATATCATTTCCTATAACTAGAAAGGCCACCTGATTTACAACTTCTGGTATAACAGGGTTAACCTTACCAGGCATTATTGATGAGCCTGCTTGTTTGGCAGGTAAATTGTAATCGCTAATTCCTGTTGTAGGTCCTGAAGAAAGAAGCCTTAGGTCGTTAGATATCTTTGATAAGTTGCTAGCTAAAGTCTTTAGGACAGAAGAAGCGAATAAAAAACAATCCAAGTTTTGGGTCGCATCTACCAAATCATCTGCTTGGAAAAGCTCTATACCACAAATTTCAGAAAGGATAGGAACTACTTCTTTGATATATTTATCATCCGCATTAAGTCCCGTACCTATGGCTGTCCCTCCTAAGTTAAGGTAGGATAATTGACGAATTGCCGCATCGAGCCTCTCGTAATCCCTTCTTATGGCCTTGGCATAGGCACTAAATTCTTGACCCAGCTTTATTGGCACCGCATCTTGGAGTTGAGTCCTGCCCATTTTTATATAAGAATCAAATTCCTTAGCCTTTCTTTCAAATGAATCTATCAAGTTTTTAACTTCTATTTTTAATTCCATAGTATATCTTATTAGGGCTATCTTTCCAGCCGATGGTATTACATCATTGGTTGATTGACCCTTGTTTACATGATCATTTGGGTGGATAAACTCGTAAGTTCCAAGCCCTCCTCCCATTAGCTCATTTGCGATATTAGCTATAACTTCATTTACATTCATGTTGAAAGATGTTCCTGCTCCACCTTGGATTGGATCAACTACAAAATACTCAAAAAACTCCCCGTCCAAGACCCTATCACAAGCTTTTACTATAGCATCTTTTTTTCTATCAGATAAAATCCCTACCTTGTTATTTTCAATAGCACAGGCTTTCTTGACTTCTACTATAGCCCTGACTAAGAATGGATCCATGTGTCTACCTGTAATATGGAAATTCTCCAAAGCCCTTTGAGAATTAGCTCCATAATAGGCATGCTTTTTTATCTTAATCTCTCCAAGTGAATCACTTTCAAATCTAAAATCTTCCATAAAGCCCTCCTATACAATTATTATAACTCAAGAAAAGGTTTTTTTGAATAGAAAAACAAATTTTATTCATAAAAAAGGACGAAGATTTTTGACCTTCGCCCTATAAATTTTGTTTACTTCTTGATAATCCATGCAACCGTTACTTCTGCCTTTAATCTATCAAAAGTATGTTTTTCCCTTGTATTTTTATCTGAATAGTAAGGGTCATTGATTAGGAAATATCCATCCTTGTAGGAATCTATTACCATGAAATGACCACCGTTTATGAAATATCCCGGCCCTACTCTTACTACCATAGTTCCTGTCTCTAGGGCTTGGATGAAGGCTTTTTTGTTTACTGGAACGTCATAGGAATTTAATCCATACACCCTAGGATTTTCTATAAAATATTGCCATTCGGTTCCATCGTTTTCGTAATCATTGGCATCTATGGCTGTATTAGTTGGGTAGATGTCATTTCTATGAAGCTCTCTTGATAAGACCATGGCCATGGCAGTTGGTCCGCATCCGTATCCTGAAAATGTTCCATTTGAAAATCTTCTGTTAGCCCATCTAGGGTCTTTCTGGGTAAAGTAAGGAGTTTTTCTATTAAGATATTGAGAAAATCCTGGCTTAAAAAGTCCCCTGGTTCCCATAACCGCTTGTCTAGTATCGATTTTTCCGATAAATGTCGCACGACCATGGCTATCTAGCTTGTATCTGTTAAAATTAATTACCTTGGTCGTATTGGTCATGGTCTCCTTGGTTAGTTCATCAAATATATAGGTTACTCCGCCAATTTTTTGTAGGCCTTCTGCAGGCTTTCCGTCTGAGAAGTAATACCTATCTCCAACCCAACCTTTGGCGAAATTTCCTGAGTGTTTGCTTGCTTCGCCATACTTATTGAAATAATACCATTGATTGCCAAACTTCTTGTATTGTCTATTGAAAATCTTACCATTTTCGTCAAAACCGTAGGTGATTCCGTCAATAGTCCTAAGACCCTTGGTGTAAGTTCCATCTTCATTGAAATATCCAAGCTTGCCCTTGGAATAGTCCCAGCCTATGTAGTGGGCAATGCCGTTGGCCTCAGAATATATCCTATCAAAGCCCTTCTTGTTGATTTCACTGCGGGCCATGGCTCCAGTTTCCTTATCAAAGAAATACCTGTTAGTTCCCGTATCGTAAAGGCCTCTGGCAAGCTTGCCGTCATTTTGGAAGAAATAGCTCCTGCCTTCCAGGTCTATCCAACCTGGCTTTGATTTTTCTACTAGAGTAAGCTCTCCACTAGAGTTTGCGGCAAACCTTCCCCCATCAGCTATGACTTCACTTTCCTTTACTAGGCCCTTGTCCTTATCGAAGTAATAGGACTTGCCGGAAAGTTCTCTTTTACCAGAAAGCTTCTTGCCTTCTTTGTCATAAAGATAGGTCGTCTTATCCTTATTGATTAATTTATAATCTCCGCTTACCTTGATTTTCTCATCAGCTGTTTGTTTGTTTTCCTTAAAAATCTCATCTATATCTGAAGTGTCGTAATAGACTATAGGAAGGCTACTTGTATCTCCTGTATTAGTCTTAGGGTCTTTCGATATCTCTTCGATTTCTTCTTCCTGCTCGTAAGATATCGGATCTTCTTCCTTGATTTCTTTCAATATCTTACGAATTTCTCCTTCATCAATGACTTTTTCTGAAGGAGTCTCTTTAACATCCTCACTAGGATTATCTTTTTCTATATTGGCTTCATCTTTGTCTCCACCAACATTATCAATAGATTCATTATAAAGACTTTCTTGATATAAATCTTCCTCTAGCTTCTTCCCTCCATCAGCAAATGAAGGACTTAAACTTGTAAAGCTAGATAAACATATCAACAAAGCAATTATCTTCTTATTATTCATTCTCTACTCCTTTATTTATAGATATTATATTATAAAAAATAATTTTACACAAATTAAAAGACCCCTAGGGGCCTTTTATTTATAGATAAAGGAAGTTTTTAGATGATAATCGTTCTTGTAGAGATTGGGGTTAATTTTAAATTTTTATACTTCCTTGTATCAAACTTTTTATTTAGCCATCTTGCTACTTTCGATAGCTTTTTCTATGTTCTTTTGTAATTTTGCTTGTTGGTCTGGGTTTGTTAGGGCACCTTCAACAGGATCTCCTATTACATTACCATTTTTGTCTACAACTATAGTTGTTGGATATACAAAGATGTTCTCAAGGAAGGTCTTCATATCTCCTTCATTTTCAACTCCTAGGGCTTGGTAAGTTGGCTTTTTATCTTTAACTATTCTTTCGTAAGCTTGTTTGGTTGAATCATCATAGTTTTTGTCTGTACACATAGAGATGAAGTTAACCTTATCTTGACCCTTAATCTTTGTTGCTAGGTCATTTAGTTCAGCCATTTCTTCAACACAAGCAGAACAGCCTGTAAACCAAAGATTGATTACTGTGGCATCATTTTTTCCTATGTCTTCTTTGCTAAATTCTTTGCCATCTTGGTCAGTTGCCTTGAAGTCAGGTAACATCTTAGCTCCAGCTTTTGATGCATCTACTGCCTCTGTTTTGTCATCTTTTTTAGCTTCTTGTTTTTTGTCATCTTCTTTGACTTCTTTAGCATCTTCTTTTTTAACTTCTTCTTGTTTAGTTTCTGGTTTTTCTTCGGCTTTTTTTTCTGTGTTTGCCTTTCCACAAGCTGTTAGTGTTAGTGCAGCAAGTATTGCTACAAGAATTTTATTTTTCATAGTCTCTCCTTTGCTTGAATGAGGAAGATATGGCCTTTGTTGGACATTGCTTCTTGCAATCACCGCATCTTATACATTCTAAGTGATGATCATTTTCCCTTATATCTACATCCATCCTACAGATCCTGGCACACTTGCCACAATTTATGCATTTACTCTTATCGACCTCCATCTGATAGAGGGAGTATTTGTTAAATAAGGAGTAAAAGGCACCAAGTGGACATATCCACTTGCAGAAGGGTCTGTAGAATACTATAGACAGGATAATTGTTATGATTAAAATAGTAAGTTTTAAGTTAAACAAGCTTCCTAAGCCTAATCTTAAAGATGGATTCTTGATTGCGAGTGGTATAGCTCCTTCTAGTATTCCTTGAGGGCATATATACTTACAGAATATGGGAGGAATTACCTCATACTTATTTTCTAGTATGAGAGTCATAGCAAGTACTAGTCCCAGAAGAATTACATACTTAATATAACGCAAGGCCCTTAATTTTTTTGTACTTAATTTTTTGGAGGGAATCTTTGCCAAGAGGTCTTGGAAGAATCCAAAAGGACAAAGAAATCCACATATAAGCCTTGCAAATATCACTCCAAAAAACATCATAGTTCCTACAACATAATAGGAAAACTTATATTTTTTGGCACCCATTACAGCTTGCATAGATCCTATGGGGCAAGATCCAGCTGCTGCCGGGCAAGAGTAACAATTAAGACCTGGCACACAAGCTCTTTTAGTAGGTCCTGTGTATATTCTGCCAGTAAAGAAGTTTTGGATATGGATATTAGTCATAAGGCTTGCAAGGGCCTGAATGACAGTGCGGTTTAATTTTTTTATCTTATCCAATTCCTATACACTCCAAACATAATTTTACAGCTTTTGATAAAACTGTATCCATCTCCCCTCTCCTAGCTCCATATATTATGAAGGCTAGGGAGATTAGCAAAAGTAACTTTCCAACATTTCTTCTTTTGTTTATCATATCCTTACCTCAATTATATCTTAGCATAAGAGTTGTTAAATTCATGTTAAATATTTTTAAAAGTTAATAAAAATATGCTACCTTTTGGTTTATTATCTTTAACCTCGATTTTACCGGATAGGCTTTCTGCTATCTCCTTAGAAAGGGATAGGCCTATACCGAAACCTTCCTTGTTTCTCGAATCGTCAACCTGATAGAATAAATCGAAAATTTCTTCCTTCTTCTCATCACTTATGCCTATACCCGTATCAGATACCTTAACAAGGACATCTTCACCAGCTTCACTTACTTCTATATCAACCCTGCCCGACTCCTCGTTGTACTTTATTGCATTTTCTATTATATTGAAAAGCAATCTTTGGACTAGACCGTCATCAGATGTTAGGTTTATATTAGAATAATTGTAGTTAAGGCTAATATTTTTCTTGCTAGCCCTATCTTCTAGATCAAATAGAATTTCATCAATCATATCATCCAAGCTGATATGGCTAATATTTAATTTATTTTTCCTACTCAAGAGCAAAACAGAATCTATCAATTTTTTTAGCCTCTTTAGATTACTATCCATGGTTTCAATAAATTCTATATGGCTAGCATCTTTATTTTTCTGTCTAAAGACATCTACTTGAGCTTGCATTATAGCTATGGGTGTTCTAAGTTCATGGGCTACATTTGATGCAAAATCCTTCTGCCTTTTGTAATCCTTATATATCCTATGAATAAGATCATCAAACTTTTCCGATAATTCCATGATTTCACTTGGCCCTTCTTCCATGGCAAAGCTTCCCTTAAAACTTTCCGGCTTTTCTATATCGACTTTTCCAATTTTTTCTTCCAATTTCTTTAGGGGCTTGAGGCTTTTATTTATAATATAGGCGAAAGTAAGAGAACCTATTAGCAAAACCCCTCCCATAACAAGACCTAGATAGAGCCTAAAGTCACTAGTTGATTTAAGTTGAGCGCTATCAACTAGAAGGACCATGGACTCGTTATTAGGGGGAAGATTTTGGGAAAATCTATCAAAAACCGCCTCCATAACCAATACTTGCTTCCTATTTATAAGATAATTAGAAGCACTTATCATCAATATGAAAATTATAACTACAGAAGCTATAAGTCTTATGACTATAGAATCGTAAGATTTATTAGTTTTCATAAATTTTATAACCCTTGCCAATAACATTTTCTATATAATTTTTGCCTGTTGCCTTTTTAATCTTCTTTCTTAGGGAAGACATATGAACCCTTACAGTATTTGAAAAATCATCAGCGTTGGAATCCCATACATGCTCCATTATCTCTTCTACAGTAACATATCTTTGCCTATTTAAGAAAAGATATTCTATAATCCCAGTCTCCTTGGCTGTGAGGGCTAGGATTCTTCCATCGTAGACAACTTCTCTTTTTACGGTATCAAAACTTAAATCATTTATCATAATTTCAGTTTCTTCCATGATTGACTTTCTTCTAAGGAGGGAACGCATCCTAGCATCAAGCTCCTTTAAGTCGAAAGGCTTAGTCATGTAATCATTAGCCCCGTAATCAAGCCCCCTTACCCTATCATCAATATCGCTTCTTGCTGTAAGCATGATAATGTTAACTTCCCTATTAAACTGCCTGATATCTCTTAGGACTTCAAAACCGTCTTTCTTAGGTAAATTTATATCAAGAATAATGATATCATAATTTTCTACATAAGCTAGATCAAGGGCTTCTTCGCCATCTGAAGCCGTATCTGTAACATAACCTAAAATATTAAGCCCTTCTTCTAAAAGCCTTAAAAGCTTCTTTTCATCTTCAACAATCAATACTTTCATTCAAACTCCTCCTCTTATCTAATAAATTATATCATAAGCAGGTTAAATTATTATAAAGATGGCTGCAAATAGGGGCTTATTTTTTTTAATTTTTGTTTTACAAATTAAGATTTGGGTATATAATTAATACGTAACAATTCATTGTTAACGAAAAAAAGGGAGTGATAAAAATGAAAACAAACAAATTAGCAGCAATATTACTAGTTGCATCATTCGCACTTGCAGGTTGTGGAAACAACGCTGAAAAAGACGCAAAACCAGCTGATACATCAGCAGAAACAAAAGTAGAAGAAAAAGCTGAAGACAAAAAAGCTGAAGACAAAAAAGACGAAAAAGCTGAAGACAAAAAAGCTGAAGACAACAAAGCTGAAGACAAAAAAGACGAAAAGTCTGAAGACAAAAAAGCTGAAGACAACAAAGACGCAGCTCAAGAAAACAAAGACGCAACTCAAGAAAACAAAGACGGCAATAAATAGTCGTAATATACAAGGAGCTAGCTTAGGCTGGCTCTTTTTTTCTGCCTTAAAAATCTCTTATTTTCTAAAAACTTTCTTTTGGAAATATCTCCACATAAGCTTGTAAAATAGCGAAATCATATAAGTAATAAAGACTAGTAGATTTTATGGAGAAGTTTTTACTAGGATTAGATAACTTCTCACCCTTCCTTCTTCTTAATTAGCTAAGAAGCTCTCACTTTCCATATTTAGGATAAAGTAAAAGACCTCCCAAACTAGGGAGATCCTTTAAGTTAAACAGCTAATTTATAATACTTGATTTATTTCTTTTGTGAAGCAGCTTTTGCTTTTTCTTCTCTACGTTTTTTCATAGAGTCTTTAATTCCTTCAACTATAGCATCCATATCGCCTTCTTTTTGTGATTTAAGGCTTGATACAATGTCTAGTCCTTCTGGAAGCACATCCATTAGTCTCATTTCTTCGTCAAGGAATTTTTCCATTTTTTCTGCTGCTTGTGGTGCCCAAGTACCATTTCCGATAATTGATACAGCCCTATTTTGTATATTTAAAGCAGCCATATCATTTAGGAAGTCCTTCATCTTTGGATAGATACCTAGGTTATAGGTTACTGATGCAAGGACAAGGTTAGAATACTTGAAGGTATCTGCGATTAGGATTGATATATCTGTGCTTGAAACATCTCTTAGGGCGATGTTTGTAATGCCTGCTTCGCAAAGTTTGCTTGCGAGCGCTTGAGCAGCGTATTCTGTATTACCATACATTGACGCATAAGCGATTAGCACACCTTCTTCTTCTGGTTCATAAGTTGCCCAGTGTACATACTTATCGATTATATATCCGAAGTTATCTCTCCAAACAAGTCCGTGAAGTGGGCAGATATATTTAAGGTCTAGTCCGCCTGCTTTTGCTAGGGCACTTTGTACGAATGTTCCGTATTTACCAACTATGTTTGTATAGTATCTTCTTGCCTCGTCTAGGTAGTCTCTGTCCCAATTTACTTCATCTGCAAATAGTCTACCATTGTTTGCTATAAATGAACCGAAAGCGTCTGCTGAGAATAGAACCTTGTCATGTGAGTCATAGCTCATTAGAACTTCTGGCCAGTGTACCATTGGAGCTTCAACGAAAGTAAATTCGTGTTTACCAAAGCTAAAGGTATCTCCTTCTTTTACTTCGATGTATCTATCATCTACATGGTAGCCAAATTGTCTCATAAACATTACTCCCTTTTCAGAAGAAATGATTTTAAGATTTGGATATCTTTGTAGCATAAGTTCAATTGATGAACAATGGTCTGGTTCCATGTGATGGATTATCATATAGTCAAGATCACGACCGTTTAGCACACGGCTAACGTTAATCATATATTCTCTTGTTATAGCCCAGTCAACCGCATCGATTAGAACTGTTTTTTCGTCCATTAGTAGGTATGAGTTGTAAGAAACTCCTTCAGGAATTGGAAATATATTTTCAAATAAGGCTAATCTTCTATCATCCCCACCTACATAATATAAATCATCTGTTACTTTTCTAACTGTATACATTAAATCCTCCTACTACTTTCTATCTTCTGGGAATTCCATTTTGATGAATTCGTCTTTGGCTTCTCCAGAAACTGGGCTTACCCATTCATCTGGTAATTTGTCAAATGGTGTTCCTGGTTCGATACCTTGGCTAGGATCGCCTACTTCTGGGTCATATTCGTAACCAGATCCCAAATCCACGTAAATATCTTCTTTGGGTGCCATTTTTCTTGGTTTAGATCTTTTCATTTTTTTCATAGGTGGAGCTGGTTTCTTTTCTTCGCCATTATCAAGTTCTTTGATAAGTAGTGGAAGGATAACCATAGCATCTCCTACTATACCGTAGTCACAGTTATTAAAGATTGGAGCATTTGCACTATTATTGATTGCAACTATAGTTGAAGCATTCTTCATGCCCTTTAAGTGTTGGCCTGCACCTGATACTCCTACACCAATGTAGAGGTTGCCCTTAAATGTTTGACCACTCATACCTATATATCTATCAAGTGGGACATATTTAAGTGTTTCTGCTACTGGTCTTGATGATGAAATAGCTGCACCTGCTTGATGAGCAAGTTCTTCTATTAGTTTCATATTTTTCTTCTCACCTATACCACGACCTGCAACAACTACTCTTTGTGCATCTGGAATTGGAGTATTTGGATCAATTCCAACTGTAAAGTCATAGCCATCTTTCTTTAGGGCTTTTACTAAATTCTTTACAGCTTCTTTTGGATCACCTGTATAGATTTCTTTTTTACGAACACCTGCTATAGGACCTGCTTCTTTGGCACTTCCGCCTGATCTTTTCATCTTTGGAGGACGTCCAACAGTATTAGCACCAACTACAACTCTCATTATTTCGTTAGTACCTTCGTAGATTTGTGTAATCTTTGCATCTCTAAAGAATCTTTCAACATCAACACCCTTGATAAATCCAGAACCACCGTAGATTTGTATAGCTTCTGTAGTAATCTTCATAGCAAGGTCTGATGCGAATTGTTTAGCCATAGCAGCTTCAGCAGAATATCTTTCATGATTTTCTTTTAACTCTGCAGCTGTATATATCATAAGTCTTGCAGCATGAAGATTTGTAGCCATGTCAGCAAGTTTGAAGGTATTTGCTTGTAAGTGAGCAATTGGAAGACCGAATTGTTCACGTTCTTTACCATAAGCTAGAGCTGATTCATAAGCACCTTGACCAATACCTAGGGCTTGTGAAGCGATACCAATTCTACCACCATCAAGAGTTGCCATAGCAATCTTAAATCCTTGACCTTCTTTACCTAGTAGGTTTTCCTTTGGAACTTTAACATTATCAAAGTGAAGTTCAGCTGTAGAAGATGATCTGATACCTAACTTGTCATAATGATCTGAGAAAGTGAATCCTTCAAAACCTTTTTCTACGATAAATGCTGAAATACCATGAGTACCGATACCTGGTGTAGTAACTGCGAATACTACATATGTATCTGCCTTTGGAGCATTTGTTATAAATATTTTTTTACCATTTAGGATATAATAATCTCCGTCAAGTTCTGCTGTTGTTTCTGTACCACCAGCATCTGAACCAGCGTTTTCTTCAGTTAGTCCAAAGCCACCTAATTTTTCACCCTTAGCAAGTGGAGTTAGGTATTTTTTCTTTTGTTCTTCTGTACCAAAAGCAAAGATTGGCCATGAACCTAAAGATGTATGAGCTGAACAAATAACACCAACACCGCCATCTACTCTTGATAATTCTTCTACAACGATTGCATAAGAAATAACATCTAGACCTTGGCCGCCGTATTCTTTAGGATAAGGTATTCCCAAGAATCCCAATTCACCCATTTCTTTTACTATATCATCTGGAAACTCGTTTTTTTGATCTAGGTCAAAAGCGATTGGTTTTACTTTTTCTTCAGCGAAAGCTCTAACTTTTTTACGTAGGGCCTCATGTGCATCTGTTGTCTTAAAAAGCATAAAATCCTCCTTTTATAATTGTCATCTAATTAAATTGTAATATTAATAAGTAGATTTGTCAAATATATTTACCTGTCAAAATATTTATAAAAATTTTACTAATATATCTAAAATTTTCATGAAATAGCTTGCCTTTGTCAAGATGATCTACAATTTAACTAGCTTAGCAAAAAGCATAAATTAAAAAGCTTTTCCTATTTTACTTATAACCATTTTCAACTTTTCCTAATCGTTTTTGTTAGGTATTTTTCATAAGTCATAAAAATAGAGGTAGAATATCTAGGAGGTGAAAATTATGAAAAAAATTAGCAGAAAAATATTTTTATTACTTGCCCTATCCCTAATCCTTTCTTCCTGCAAGGCAGATAATAAGAATAGTGATTCGACTAAGGAAAAAAATATAGAAGTCGAAGAAAATGATACCCCAAAAAAGGAAACCGATAAGAAAAAAACTAAGGAAGCAGAAAATACCGATAAGTCTAAGGATACTTCTAATAAAACAAGTGAAAAAGCAAAAAGTGAAGAAAGTCCAACTGAAGATAAGAAAAATGAGAGCGAACAAGCTTCTAGCAAGCAGTCTTCTTCCTATAAGGACGGTATGTATCTAAGTATTCTTTCTTCAGATAAATCGGGCGAAGCTCAAGGAGAAATAGGCTATTGCAAATCATCCTACGCTGACTCAAACAAAAATATATTTACTATCGAGGGAAGCCTATCCTATAACAAGGACCCTAAAGCCCTTGAGGGTTACGAAATAATGGCTAATTCAACTTACGAATTTCCCTTTGATGAAAACACAGTATTTCAAGCAACAAGTGGCATGGCAAAGCCTGATATCATGACAATTGATGAGTTTAATAAATATCTAAAAGAATGTAAGGACTCAGGCTTAGGATTAGTTCTAGTAATAGAAAATGGACATCTTAAAAGCGTAAGTATTTCTTCATAAAATAATAAAGCAGAAAACAAGCTAAAAACTTCTTTTCTGCTTTTCTTTCCTTTATTTTTACTCTTCAATCTTTTCAAAGACTGAGTGAGCTGTTTGTTTTAATACTTCATTTAGGCTTTGGATGTTTTCTTTGCCTGTTGTTTCTAGCCATTTTTTTGCTTCTGCTTGGTCTTTGCCAAAGATTGCTACTGAGTCTTTCCATGTTGCTCTTCCGCATAGGACGCCGTTAAATTTGGAGTCTGCTTCTTTTGCAAGTTTTAGTGTTTCTTGGAAAAGTTCTGCTGTGATTCCTCCTGATAGGAAGATAAATGGCAAGTTTGTTGAGTCTGATTGGTCTTTGAAGTGTTTGATTGCTTCTTTTCTTGTATATACTGCTTCTTCTTTGCCAAGACCTTCTACAAAGTTCATATTGGTTGGTGTTTCAACTTTAAGGACGTCTACCTTATATCTTGGATTAGAGAATTCTTTCATGGCACTGTTTACCTTGTGTGGTCTAACTTTAGCGTATTCAGCACCTTTTTCTGAGTCCATATTTCTATCGTAGGTTATAATCTCCAAAAAGTGTGGAAGTCCTAGGCCTTCACATTCATAGCCAACTCTTTCTACCCAAGCTTTTTTGATGTCATTTGTTTTTTCTTCATCATCGCAATCATAGTAAAGTAGGGTTTTAATGGCATTGGCTCCCATTTCCTTGGCCCTAAGAACGCTCATAAAGTCGATTAGGCGAGGTAGTCTTCCTTCGTCGTATTCGTCGTAGCCTGTTTGTTCATAACTTAGGATAAGACCACGTCCTTCTGCCTTAGCAGCAATTCCTTTTTCTCCATAGATAGGATCTAGGAGGATTGATGATGCGAAAGGAGTAAGTTCTTTAGAAACTAGTTCTTTGTAAGCACCTATACCTTCGACATTGTTTAGGTCAGGGTTGGCTTTATCCATCATTTTTTCCATTGAGCCTCTTTGGTCTATTGCAAGGGCAGCTATAGCTCCGTCTTCATTTATTAATTTTTTGAGATTTTCTAATTTTTCTTGTGAAATTTTCATCTTAACTCCTCAACTTTTATTTCGTTAAAATATTTATCGAACTTCTCTATTTCTATGTGGGCAATTTCTTCTGTAAGGACATTTAGTATACCGCAAGTCATAGAGGTCTTTATTATATTTATATCATCATAATCCTTATCTATTGCAAAAAGGGCACCAGCAAGGGAGGAGTCTCCACTTCCTACTGGATTTATGGCTTTAACTTTAGGGACTTGGGCGTTGTAAATCTTATCTTTAATTTTAACCATAGCTCCGTCTTTGCCCATAGATACTATTATATATGGGATATCTTTAAAAGGTTCTTCTTTTAGGATATCTTTTAAGTCTTCTTTTTTTATTTTTTTAGCTAGTAGGTCGGCTATTTCTGTTTCGTTAGGTTTTATTAGGTCTGGTTTTATTTCTGCATTTACAAGGTCTTTTAGGCTTTGACCTGATGTGTCAACTGATACGAATTTACCGTGACTTTTGGCGTATTTAATGATTTGTTTATAAAAATCACTTGTTAATCCCTTAGGAAGGGAACCTGATATATTTATTATCCTTGAGCCTTGGCTTATTTCATCAAGGCTCGATATGAATTTTTCTGCCTCTTCATTTTTTATTGTAGGTCCCGCTTCTAGAATTTCAGTTTGTTTTCCTTCGTGAAGGATGGCTATACAATTTCTTGTTTCTCCTTCGATTTTTATAAATCTAGATTCTTGGTCTCTTTTTTTTAAGCCTTCTTCTATAAATTCGCCGAGTTTTCCTCCAACAAAGCCTGAATGAACAGGCTCAGCCCCGAGTTCTTTTAGGACATAGCCAACGTGGATGCCCTTTCCTCCTGGTTCTTTGTTGATAGTTGATGTTCTTGTTACATCGTCTATATTAAATTTATCTAGTTGGTAAGATATGTCTACAGAAGGATTTGCTGTTATAGTTAGTATCATCCAAATACCCTTTCTCCATTAAGGAAAGTTGCAAGGAGGTCTAAGTCTTTGTTAAGAACTATGAAGTCTGCATCAAAGCCCACATGAAGCTTACCACACACATCATCAATTCCAACTGACTTGGCAGGTATAAGACTTGCCATTTGTATAGCCTCAAAGACATCTGCAATTTCCCATTCTACTACATTTTTGACTGCTTGTTTTAGTTTTAGGATTGATCCTGCAAGAGAGCCACCATCTTTTAGTCTTGCTGTTCCATCTTTTACTATTACAGGAAAGTCTCCTAACATATAGTCGCCTTCAGCCATGCCTCCTGCTGACATACAATCGGTAATTAGGGCTATCCTATCACGTCCCTTTACATCCATTAGGATTTTTGCAGCGGCTGGATTTACATGGTGGCCATCGCAAATCAATTCTCCATAAGAATCTGTATTCATAGCAGCTCCTAGCATACCAGGCTTTCTATGATGAAGACCACTCATGCCATTATAGACATGGACAAAGATATTTGCTCCTGCTTCTACTGCTTTTTTTGCTTGCTCATAACTTGCATCGGAATGGCCCAAGGCAACCCTCACTCCCATGGCGTTAGCTTCTTTTATAAATTCTATAGCCCCCTTTCTTTCTGGAGCTATGGCAATTTTATTTACTAGACCCTTAGATAAGTCTTTCCATCTTCTGAGTTTTTCGATAGAAGGATCGGACATATAGGAAGGATTTTGAGCTCCCTTGTATTTTTCTGTGAAAAATGGTCCTTCAAGAAAGATTCCTCTGACCTTTGCGCCTTCAACGTCTTTGTATTCTTTTCCTATTAGCTCACAAGCCTTATCTAGCTTTTCACTTGAATCGGTAAGGGTTGTAGGAAGAAAACTTGTTACTCCGCACTCTAAGATGCCCTTTGATATTTCATTAAGATAGCCTTCCTTGCAATCCATAATGTCCTTACCGCCATAACCATGGATATGAGTATCTACAAGACCTGGAGCGATTATTTCTCCTAGATATTCGTATTCTTCCGGCTCTTTTTTGGAAAATGATTTAATTTTTCCATTTTCCACTTCCATATAATAATCTTCTAAAACTTCATCTTCTAATAGAATATATTTTGCACAATAATACATTTAATCTCCTTACTTATCTAGGACTGTAGCTAGTTTCATAATAGAACTTATCCCCTCTGGCGTAGGAAATGGTGTATTCGACCAAATTTTCGTCAAAGTCGAAGCTCTTTCTAATTATCTTTAAGCTTGGGGCATCAGGGTTTTGCCCCAAGAAATTTGCTATTTTGTTATTTAACTTAGAAACAGAAAATCTTTCATTTACAGTAAAAATCGCAGCATTAGATTCATCAAAGATGTCATAAAGGGGCTTCTCGCTAATAAGCTCCCTGGAAATATTAGTAAATCTATCGTAAGGAATGTAAGTTGTTTCATACATCATAGGCTCATCATCTGCAAGCCTAAGTCTTACTAGTTCAATAATCAAATCTGCGTTATTAATTTGCATTTGCTTAGCCAAATCCTTGTTGGCCTTTTTGATCCTAAAGTCAAGTATCTCTGACTTTGGTACCATACCATTGGCAATGGTTCTTTGGGTAAAAGAATAATAGTTTGATAGGTTGTCGGTTAACTTGTGCTTACCAGTTACAAAACTACCCTTGCCTTGGATTTGGATTATTAGGCCAGAACTTACTAGCTGTCTTATGGCATTTCTAACTGTTGTCCTACTGACATCATAATCAATGCAAAGTTGCCTTTCAGAAGGAATCTTATCGCCCTTCTCCATTGTATAAATTTTGTCTGTAATATCTTTTACAAGCTCAGAATAAAGACTCATTTTCACCTACTTATTATATTTGTGTATAGTAACTCCCTTTACTACCCTGTTTACTGTATGGGACTTGGATGGATTATCTGGTGTATTGCCAACCCTTAGTGACGTAATTAGACTAATAAGTTGGGCAACAAGAGCAAAAAGGACAGAAAGATAGGCATCATCTAGACCATCTACCTCATAAACTAACTTTTCATAAGACACCTCTAGGTCCTTGCCTGAAACAGCTATGACCTTCTTTGCTATCTTATCAAGGCTAATCTCTTCTAATATATCCCTATCATAAGAATTTGTGTAAGGATTTGATGAAAGGAAGGATACCACTAAACTATTTTCATCTATAAAGGACTTAGGACCATGCCTAAAGCCCATCGAAGACTCATACATACTAGAAACCTTGCCTGCTGTCAATTCTAGAACCTTTAGCCTTGCTTCATTAGTCAATTTATACAAAGGCCCACTGCCAAGATAAATTATCCTATCGAAATCAAAATTGACCATACTTTCAATATTTTCCTTATCAGCAAGAATTTCTCTTCCTGCACTAACAAGCTTTCCTACAAGCTCTTTCTTATTTTGATTTTTCCTATCGAATACTAAAAGACAAGTTAGAAGCATAGATGTAAAAGAACTTGTCATAGCAAAACCCTTGTCATTTGTACCAGTTGGTTCTATAAACACATAGGCCTTCTCATCATCATATAATTTTTCTGCAAGCTTTCCATCCTCCGCACAAGTTATAGCAAGGTTATAATGATCATCCACAAGATCATTCATAAGCTCTACAGCAGCTAGGGATTCTGGAGAATTGCCACTTCTTGCAAAAGAAACAAGGAGAGTCTTACAGTCTTTCTTAAAATGAAGGTAAGGGCAAGAAACAAGGTCAGTTGTAGCAACAGATTCAAAGTCAAAATCACCATAGGCTTTCAAATATTCCTTAGCGATATTTCCCACATATTCGCTAGTACCTGCACCTGTGAAAATTACCTTGCATCCCTTGACCTTTCTCAAGAAATCATCAATTCTTTCCTTCTCTTCTTCATACTTATCATAAACAAGCTCCCAGATATCCGCTTGCTGAAAAATCTCCCTATAAGTATTTATAGCATCATTTTCTCTAATATAATCTTCTTCTAAAAACATTTTTACCTCCTACTGGTAACTACCACTATTATTATATAAGTTGCCTAATCTTTAGTCAACCAGCAGGGGCAAGGCTTTTAGTTTAATTAATTAATTTTGTATATTTTTCTATTTCTTTCTTTCCCTTAGGGCTAATTTTGTCATCGCTTATCACATCCGCATTTTCTATATTATAGAAAGCATAGAAATCCTCAACTCCAATTTTGGAAGAATCAGCTATAAGATAGGACTTATTAGAATTTTCCAAGATTTTAGCTTGGAGAAGGCCCTCATCCACACTATAAGTGTAAGCCAAACAATCACATATCCCATTTACTCCAATAAAGGCCCTGGAGAATCTAATTTTTTCCACAAGATCTAAGGCTAAGCTTCCAACAAAGGCCCCAGTAATCTCCCTAAACTCTCCTCCAATAAGAAATACCCTAAGACCTCTAATCATCTTGAGTTTTTGAAACAAATATAAGGAATTAGTATATATATTACAATTCTTGTTTGCCATGTAGGAGCTTACATACTCAATAGTAGTTCCTGCTCCCAAAAAAATATTCTCATCATCCTCAATCAAAGATGCGATAATCTTCGCTATATATTCCTTCCTATCCTTATTCTTTAAAATTTTCTCTTCATTAGAAAACTCTCGAGTCAAAGACTTATCCAAGCCCTTAGCCCCACCATGAACCCTTATAAGGAGCTTTTGATCTTCAAGCTCTTTAAGATCACGCCTTACAGTCATGTCCGTTACATCTAGAATATTAGCAAGATCAGAAACCTGTATCATCCCATCAGTTTCCAATTTATTTAGTATAATTTCGTGTCGTCTTTCCTTTAACATAGTTATTTCCTTTAGTAAAAATAGCGTCTCCATCACGCCACTTTAACTATACTCGAATTAACTACTTCAACTGCCTACTTTCAGATAATTCCTTCCACCAATAAGCTGATTTCTTGGGATATCTTTTCTTATATATCCGCCACTAATCTCTATAAAATAATAGACTATCCAGGAATTAATATATCCAATTGTCTATTATCGCAAGCCTAATTGAAGTAATTTAATAACCTTATATTTAATTAAAGAAAGTACCTAATCGTGGTATTCTCCCCTATCCCATTTTTCTATAAATTCATCAAAGAACTTATCATTATTAACTTGCTCTTTCTCATCATCCCTATATTTTTCTTCTATAGCCATAATTTTTTCTATAATTTTTTCATTCTCAGCTGTTTTCTTATACTCAGCATTTAGGAATGAATCTATTATTTCGAAAGCAAGGTCTCTACCAACAATCATGCCACCAAAAGCTATTACATTTGCATTTAATTCTTCTTTAGCATAAATTGCAGTAGCACAATCTCTAACTAGGGCACAACGAGTGCCAAAAGCCTTATTAACTGATGTGGAAATTCCGACTCCTGTTCCGCAAAGTACGACCCCTAGATCACATTTCCCGCTTGCTACTAGCTCTCCCACCTTTTTACCAAAAATCGGATAGTGAGTTCTGGTATTATCATAGGTTCCTACATCTACTACATCATGACCGAGACTTTTGAGATGATCTGATACTTCCATTTTTAAACTAGTGACTATATGGTCACATCCTAATGCTATTCTCATCATATCCTCCTACAACATCTTGTTAAGCATATCAATTCTAATTTGGTGACGACCACCATCATAGCCATGGCTTAGGAAATTTCTTAGGCAAGATTTTGCTAAATCTTCTCCAACAATTCCAGATCCCATAACCAAAATCCTTGCACCATTGTGTCTTTTTGTCATAAGAGCACTCCTCTCATCAGACACTTCTGCAGCAACCATTCCCTTATGCTTAGAACAAGCCATATAGCTTCCTGCCCCATATCTATCGAGAACAACTCCAACGCTAGCATCATCCGAACCTGTTGTTAAGATTCCATCAACATCTAAAAGCTTCTCACAAACAGCGTTAGAACTATCAACTAAATCAAATCCTTCCTCTGTTAAATCTTCGTAGTCAACAGATAAATCCTCAAGCTCACAAATTAAAGCATCCTTTAACTTTAAAGCATCCATATCTGAAGAAATATAAACCTTCATAAATACCACCTTTCTTTAATTAATTTATACCCGCCTAGGTAAAAACTTATAACAACTGATAAACTATGGATAAAACACAATAATCAAGATTATCTACAAAACAAATACTTTTGACCCAACAAAAATAATAAAACCCTATTAATACAATAAAAAAGACTTCTCTTTATACACTTAAAGAGACCTTAATTGTTAGGGACTTATATAAAAAGTAAAATCGTGGTCAAAATAGAATAGAAATCCGCCTTTCAAAACTTATGTTTCTTTTTGTTTTTTGTTTTTTTCTTTTGTTTGATACCTATATAATACAAGGCTTGAAATCTTATGTCAAACATTTTATACAAAATAGTAGAATAGAATTATTAAAATAAAGATATAGCAAGCCCTATAAATTGACCTTAATTTCAGCATAAATAGATCTAACCATAGGAAGCTTTAATTATACATTTATAGAAAATACCTGTTGAGCGTAAAAAGCGAAACAAGCTTTGTAAAAGCATTTTCGAACACAAAAAAAGCCCTCCAAGAGCAAGAGAGCTTATTTGCAGAAGACGAGTGTTCCTTCCATTTTATGATTTTGGCTGGAATGACAGGATTCGAACCTGTGATCTCCAGAGTCAGAATCTGGTGCCTTACCGGCTTGGCTACATTCCAAAAATTTCTATTACCCTTATAAATTACCTCTTTCAATGATTTTTTCAATATCCAGTCCAAAAAATGAAGGCTTATTTTTCCCTTCCTGTAAAGCAAAGATTCATTTCATATCCCGCCCTAATTGCAGTGTTAATTGACCTGGTATGAGAAAATTGTGTCGTTGTTATAGGGCTGACATTTGGATTTTCTTGCCTTATTATTAAAGATAAACTCCTTAAAATAGAAGTAGCAAGGCCAACGTATTTAGATTCATCAGAAAATTTCTCCAAAGCAATATCCCAAAGATATTTCCCAGAAATAGAGCTTCCAGCAAGGGCAATTAATTTTTTGCCATCATAATAACTGAGGCCTAATCTATCATCCTCATCAAAGCTAAAGGCCATTTTAGTCTTTCCTTTAAACTTTTCTATATCTTCTTTCTCAATCCTTGTAAATGCAAAGTCTCTTACTAGAACATTCCTATCAGTAAAGCTCATCAATGGAAAAAAATTATCAATTTCAATGCCAAATTCTCCCAAAATTCTATATAAAGATCTGATATTATCTGCCTCAGCAAACCAGGCTCCTGGATAAGCTTTGAAACTTTGTCTAAGTTTATCTATTAAATCAGAATTTTCCGATTTCATAAATATCCTTCCTCCTGTACATATCGCAGAGAATAATTTCTTATCATTAAACATAAAGGAATCATCAGCCTTATTTACCTTAAAAATATTCCCTTTAGCTTCGAATTCTTCATAAGTAATTGAATAATCATTCATTATTTGTTTCTTAAAATTAACATCCATATCTTTATCCATATAAAATTTTCTATATCATTATATCGTAATTCCTGAAAATTTCTTTTTTCTAATGACCAAATCTTATTTGTTTAGCACCTTTTTCTGAAACCCGTTTGCAGAGAAACTCTTTCGCTGCTTACCTAGCTTTGTTTCAGGGTTAAAATGCCATTTAGGCTTTTTAACAGTCTCCCGGGAGCTTGGTCCTAAATCAAGCGGACGGCTACTTCCGAGTACCATCGGCGTTATAAGGCTTTCACCTTCGGTGAACCACTCTGTGGAGGATCCTCCTTGAGCCGGATGTGCTTGTTTTCTGTGTTCGGTATACATAAACATGCTTTAACTAGCATGTTTATGCCGAAAACTAAGCACGATAGTGCGGAAGAGTTTGCGAAGCAAACGGGTTTTCGTGACAGGTGTTAGTTATTTCTATAGATTCTAATTTATGTACAAAAAAGACTCAGTCGAATGACCAAGTCTTGTTTGTTTGGCGATTTCCTAGTCTCCCGGGAGGTTGCCCTCCGAGTACCATCGGCGTTATAAGGCTTAACTTCTGTGTTCGGTATGGGAACAGGTGTATCCCTTATGCCATCATCACCATATTTTTGAACCTCTCTAAA
>NZ_GG666301.1:63349-64953 GCF_000159095.1 Anaerococcus tetradius ATCC 35098
GTGAGAAGCTGACGTATCAGCTTCTCATCCTTAGAAAGGAGGTGATCCAGCCGCACCTTCCGATACGGCTACCTTGTTACGACTTCACCCCAGTTACTGACCCTACCTTCGACTGCTGCTTCCTAATGGTTAGCTCACAGGCTTCGGGTATTGCCAACTTCCATGGTGTGACGGGCGGTGTGTACAAGACCCGGGAACGCATTCACCGCGGCATTCTGATCCACGATTACTAGCAACTCCAACTTCATGCACTCGAGTTGCAGAGTGCAATCCGAACTGGGACAGGCTTTTTGAGTTTTGCTTAACTTCGCAGTCTCGCTTCCCTGTGTACCTGCCATTGTAGCACGTGTGTAGCCCAAGTCATAAAGGGCATGATGATTTGACGTCATCCCCACCTTCCTCCGGTTTATCACCGGCAGTATATCTAGAGTCCCCAACTTAATGATGGTAACTAAATATAGGGGTTGCGCTCGTTATGGGACTTAACCCAACATCTCACGACACGAGCTGACGACAACCATGCACCACCTGTATTACAGTCTTCCGAAGAAGTAAGGAACTATCTCTAATTCCCTCCGTAATATGTCAAGACTTGGTAAGGTTCTTCGCGTTGCGTCGAATTAAACCACATGCTCCGCTGCTTGTGCGGGTCCCCGTCAATTCCTTTGAGTTTCACACTTGCGTGCGTACTCCCCAGGCGGAGTGTTTATTGCGTTAGCTGCGGCACCCAGATTATTCCAGACACCTAACACTCATCGTTTACGGCGTGGACTACCAGGGTATCTAATCCTGTTTGCTACCCACGCTTTCGTACCTCAGCGTCAGTTTATGGCCAGAAAGTCGCCTTCGCCACCGGTATTCCTCCTAATATCTGCGCATTTCACCGCTACACTAGGAATTCCACTTTCCCTTCCATACCTCAAGATGAGCAGTTTTAAAAGCTTACTATAGTTGAGCTATAGGATTTCACTTCTAACTTGCTTATCCGCCTACGTACCCTTTACGCCCAATGATTCCGGACAACGCTCGGACCTTACGTATTACCGCGGCTGCTGGCACGTAATTAGCCGGTCCTTATTCGTATGGTACTGTCATTTTCTTCCCATACAAAAGATTTTTACAACCCGAAGGCCTTCTAAATCACGCGGCGTCGCTGCATCAGGGTTTCCCCCATTGTGCAAAATTCCCCACTGCTGCCTCCCGTAGGAGTCTGGGCCGTGTCTCAGTCCCAATGTGGCCGTACACTCTCTCAAGCCGGCTACTGATCGTTGCCTTGGTGGGCCGTTACCTCACCAACTAGCTAATCAGACGCGAGTCCATCTTACACCGATAAATCTTTGATAAGCTCTTCATGCGAAGAGTTTATGTCATAGGGTATTATTCGTCGTTTCCAACGGCTATCCCCTTGTGTAAGGCAGGTTACTCACGCGTTACTCACCCGTCCGCCACTAATCCAATATTTTTCATCCCGAAGGAATCTAAATATCTTCATCGTTCGACTTGCATGTGTTATGCACGCCGCCAGCGTTAATCCTGAGCCAGGATCAAACTCTCATATATAATATGAGCCGTTTTTTGTTCTGGCTTATTCATTTACATCTGAC
>NZ_GG666300.1:0-3027 GCF_000159095.1 Anaerococcus tetradius ATCC 35098
GAAGATGAATTGATGGTAGGTCAGCCGTCAGAATTGTTCAAGGTGCAAAGCAGCTTGAGTACAATTTACGGCGAGAAAGGTTCGTAAATATAGTGGCGATAGCGCTAGGGATACACCTGTTCCCATACCGAACACAGAAGTTAAGCCTAACAACGCCGATGGTACTCGGAGGGCAACCTCCCGGGAGACTAGGAAGCCGCTAAACAATATAGTTACGATAGCATGAGGGATACACCTGTTCCCATACCGAACACAGAAGTTAAGCCTCATAACGCCGATGGTACTCGGAGGGCAACCTCCCGGGAGACTAGGAAGTAGCTAAACAATATCTAAGCAAGTTAGATAATATGTTGACAGCGATATAGGCTTATGTTATAATTATATCGTTGTAATGCTTAGGTAGCTCAATGGTGGAGCACCCGGCTGTTAACCGGTAGGTTGTGGGTTCGAGTCCCACCCTGAGCGCCAAACAAGCCTGCTCGGCTCGTTAATGGCTCTTATGCTCAAGCTTGGAGCTTAATCCGAGAATGAATTTGCTGGTTATTTACTGCAGGCTATGTAATATATGCCGGGGTGGCGGAACTGGCAGACGCACAGGACTTAAAATCCTGCGGTGGTTAAACACCGTATCGGTTCGATTCCGATTCTCGGCACCAATAACACCTACTACTCTAACAATATCGCGGGATGGAGCAGTTTGGTAGCTCGTCGGGCTCATAACCCGAAGGTCGTAGGTTCAAATCCTACTCCCGCAACCATTTAATAAGGCCCTATGGTCAAGCGGTTCTTGATCCTAACCCGATTTATGAAATAAATCGATGGTAGGTCAAATGTCGCGAAATAGAAATCTTCGATTTCGTCATGGAGCCGACTAAGACACTTGAAGCAAAGCTTCAACATTATCAAGTTAACCTTGTAAAAGCTAAATTAACTAAGGCCCTATGGTCAAGCGGTTAAGACACCACCCTTTCACGGTGGTATCCCGGGTTCGAATCCCGGTAGGGTCACCATTATTAGTCAAATTAGACTAGAAAAGAACTTCTTCGTACAAGAGGATACCACCGTGTTCACGGCGGTAAGTTCTTTGGACTCACTGACGTTCGTCTCAAAGATTTCAAATCTTGTGATTTGAAACCCTAAAAGGGACTGGGTTACGAATCCCAGTAGGGTCACAATTATATAATTTTAATTGTCAAAACACTTTTTATGGAAGTATAGCTCAGTTGGGAGAGCATCTGCCTTACAAGCAGGGGGTCACAGGTTCGAGCCCTGTTACTTCCACCAACACATTATTTATAATGTTTAAGGACAATGGTCCTTTGAATGGCCTGGTAGTTCAGCTGGTTAGAATGCCGCCCTGTCACGGCGGAGGTCGTGAGTTCGAATCTCATCCAGGTCGCCATTTGGATTGCAATAGTGATCCAATATGCTGATGTAGCTCAATTGGTAGAGCAATTGATTTGTAATCAATAGGTTGTAGGTTCAAGTCCTATCATCAGCTCCAATAGATATTTGGAAATATTATTTGTGGGGATGTTCCAGAGTTGGCCAAATGGGACGGACTGTAAATCCGTTAGCTTAGCTTTCAGTGGTTCGAATCCGCTCATCCCCACCAAACTTTTACATCTATGCGGGTGTAGCTCAGTGGTAGAGCCCCAGCCTTCCAAGCTGGTTGCGAGGGTTCGATTCCCTTCACCCGCTCCAAAAAGTTTATTATAACTTAGATGAGCGCCCTTAGCTCAGCTGGATAGAGCATCGGACTTCTAATCCGTGTGTCCCAGGTTCGAATCCTGGAGGGCGCGCCAAAGACAATTTCTAATTAGTGAAAAGGCAAGGACTTAGGTGTAAAAAAAAGCTTGACAGCCGATTACATTTATGATATAATTATACCGTACTTTGAACATTGGGATATAGCCAAGTCGGTAAGGCACCAGACTTTGACTCTGGTATGCGTAGGTTCGAGTCCTGCTATCCCAGCCAATATGATCCATTAGCTCAGCCGGTAGAGCACCTGACTTTTAATCAGGGTGTCCGGAGTTCGAATCTCCGATGGGTCACCAAAAAACAATATTCACCCCATCTGGGGTGATGTTGGAAATTCGTCGAGATTATCGACGAATTACTTTTATGGATATGTTTATTCTAAGCCATTTGATTACTTATCAATAATTTAATACATGGAGAGGTACCGAAGCGGTCATAACGGGGCGGTCTTGAAAACCGTTAGAGTCATTGGCTCACAAGGGTTCGAATCCCTTCCTCTCCGCCAAAAGCAAACAGCTTCATAATTTTTATGAATATGTCAGCTATAAGCTTAGTAGCTTAAGGAGAAGTACTCAAGTGGCTGAAGAGGCTCCCCTGCTAAGGGAGTAGATCCTGTCAATAGGGATGCGAGGGTTCAAATCCCTCCTTCTCCGCCATTATAAGCCCAGATAGCTCAGTCGGTAGAGCAGGGGACTGAAAATCCCCGTGTCGGTGGTTCGATTCCGCCTCTGGGCACCAATTTTTTGGATTTGATTATAATTGCATACGGTTGTAAATTCTACATAACTTTGAAGGGGAGTAGTTCAGCTGGCAGAACGTCGGTCTCCAAAACCGGATGTCGCGGGTTCAAATCCTGTCTCCCCTGCCATATATGGACCTGTAGCTCAGGTGGTTAGAGCGCACGCCTGATAAGCGTGAGGTCGGTAGTTCGAGTCTACTCAGGTCCACCAATTTAATTAATATAGTACACTGCACAATTTATTATTGTGGGCCTCTAGCTCAGTCGGTTAGAGCGCCCGGCTCATAACCGGTAGGTCCAGGGTTCGAGTCCCTGGAGGCCCACCAAACATCTCAGCTATGAGGTGTTTTTTTTTGCCGAATAACCGGTTATGAGCAGCTAGAAACTCATCTCTGGTCTCATTTCATTCGCCTCAGAGATTTTAAATGCTATCGCATTTAAAACCCTACAAGGGACAAGGCCACAGGGTTCGAGTCCCGCAAGGCTAATCAAACATCTTTAGCTTTAGGTGTCTTCTTGCTCAC
>NZ_GG666300.1:4540-22677 GCF_000159095.1 Anaerococcus tetradius ATCC 35098
ACTCACCAAGCAGTTCTGAGAACTTCCTTAATATTTTATTTGCTTGTATGATTTGTTATATAGTTTAACTTTATATTTGAGGAGTTATCCTTGTTTTTTTAATCTAATCTACAGATTAGAAAAGCTAAGATAGATATATCTAGTATAGTATTAGTACATAGGAGGGATTTATGGACAAGAAACTTAAGGAAGAATACATGATTGTTTGTGAGATGATTGATTTGTATCATAGGAAGAATGATAGTTTTTCTGATGATGAGATTAGTGAGCTTAAGGCTTATGTCAAAAGTAAGCTTTCTTCTTGTATTCATGGTTCTAGTAAGCTATTTTGTTCTTACTGTAAGATTCACTGCTACGAACCTGCGAGGCGAGAGCAGATTCGTGAGATTATGAAGTTTTCTGGTCCACGCTTTATTTTTTATAGACCTGGCATGTCTATAAAGCATCTATTACATAAATCTAGTCTTATAAGAAAACTTGCAAGTAAAAAGTCCTACAGAAAATAATTTTCTAAGTAGGACTTTTTCTTTACTCAATGTCTAATTCTATTGGTTCATCTATTGTTTCTGATACGTATTTGCCGTCTTTTTTTCTTTGTTTTACGCATTCTGTTAGTAGATATTCTATTTGACCATTGATTGATCTAAAGTCATCTTCTGCCCATTGGGCTATTTGAGCGTATAGTTTTTCTGATACCCTTAGGGGTATTTGTTTTTTTGCCATTAATACAAGCTTCCTGTGTTAACTATTGGGCTTGCTTCGTGGTTACCACAAAGGACTACTAGGAGGTTTGATACCATGGCGGCTTTTCTTTCTTCGTCTAGGTCTATTACGCTATTTTCTTCAAGTTTAGCAAGTGCCATCTCAACCATCCCTACAGCGCCATCAACTAGCATTGCTCTAGCATCTATTAGGGCTGAAGCTTGTTGTCTTTGTAGCATAGCTGCTGCAATTTCAGATGCGTAAGATAGGTGGGTAATTCGTGCTTCTATTATTTCAAGGCCTGCAAATTCTACTCTTTCTTGGATTTCTTCTTTAATCCTTCTAGCGACAATTTCACTTGAACCTCTGAGTGATCCATCGTCCGGTTCTCCATCGCCAGTCGTGTCGATTTCATAGTGAGGGTTCACATCGTAAGGATATTGGCGAACAATATTTCTTAGGGCTGTATCTGTCTGTAGGGAAAGATATTCCTTGTAGTTGTCAACATTAAATACTGCCTTGGCTGTATCCTTTACCTTCCACATCACAGCTATACCAATTTCTACTGGATTTCCTAGATAATCATTGATTTTTTGCTTGCTATTATTTAGGGTCATTACTTTAAGCGATATTTTTTTGCTAGGTGCTTGGTAATTTGCCGTGTTAGCCTTGTCGAAAAATCCCTTGTTATCACTAACATCTCCTGATTGGCCAAGTTTGGTGCTTGCTGCTGGATTTATAGCAGATACGAAAGGATTTACATAGTAGAAGCCTTCGCCCTTTAGAGTTCCTATATATTTACCGAAAAGCGTTAGGACCAAGGATTCTTGAGGTTTTAAAATTTTAAGACCTAATAGCATAATCCAACCCAAGATTATATAGGCTATAGCTATAACAAATAAAACAATGTTTAAACTAGAATAATCTCCACTATCGAGAATATTTCCATTAACTACAATAGTTAAGATAGACCCAGCTAGAAGGGCTAGGTAGATAATTAAGATGACAATACCATTCTTTTTCGCTTTAAGAATTTTCTCTTCAACATTATTAGAATTTTCGAGTTTTTTTTCGAACTTATCCATACTTCCTCCTTTTATTCTTTATGATATCATAATGATATCATCATATTTTTATTTAGTCAATAGCTCTTAATATATTTTACATAATCTTACAAGACTTTTTTATTAAATTTAGGGTAAATATAGGCTAGGAGGGACTATGAAGTATTTTTACAAAAGTATAAGAGTAGCTAACAACGACATCATTAGAGGCGTTTTAAATACAGCTGATGATTTTAACGAGAATAAAAAGTATATTCCAATAATTTTCTATCATGGTCTTATGGATGATAGGAATGGAATTAATTATATGTCAATCCAGCAAGCAAAGTACCTAACTGCAGCAGGCTTTATTGTATATAGATTTGATTTTAGGGGCTGTGGGGAAAGCGAGGGGAGCTTTTACGATTTGACCTTTACTAGGCAGATTGAAGATGCAAAGCTAATTTATGAAAGTGTAGAAAGAGAAATTTTTGTAGATAAAAACAAAATATTTATTAGGGCCCACTCAATGGGAGGGGCTGTAGCAATAAAAATAGCAGAGCTTAAAAATCCCAAGGGACTTATACTTTATGCGCCGGGAATCAACTATTCTTTGGAAAACTCAAATCTTATAAAAAGCCTAGATGACTTATCCAGAAGCCAACTTGTAGGCGAGAAGGACTTGGGTGGCCTTAGACTATCGGCAAAGATTGTAGAAGATAGCAGAAAATATGATTTTTTAAAAATGGCAAAGTCTTATGAGGGCAAGGTCCTCCTTGTTAGGGGAGAAAAAGATCCTGTTATAGAAAAAGAATCCATGACCCTTCTAGAAGAGAAGTTCACGGATTGTAAGTATATAGAAATAGAAAATATTGGCCACAACTTTACGAGTTATGAAAAAAGACTAGAAATTTTTGAATTGACCAATGATTTTATTAGGGAAAATATTTAGAATTTCTTTTCAATGAGAATAACATAGGGTGAGATATCTGTTTTATTTGGGTAGGATAATTTAAGGATAGCAAAATCCTTTGGGTCTAGCTTTTCTAAGAAAATTTCAAGCCTATCCGCTTCGATTTTTCCTTGATCATGACCTGGGTAGATGGTGATAATCACCCTGCCATTTTTCTGTAGAAGTCCTAAGACCTTCTTTAAACTTTCTATAGTAGAATCAGCCCTTGTAGTGATGGTCTTATCAGAATTTGGTAGATAGCCTAAATTATAAACGGCCAAGTCGATTTTTTCTTTTATGTAATTATCAATATGGGCGTGACTGTCCAAAATAAAGGAAAAATTATCCCTAGGTCCAAGTAAATTTAAGGTATTTTCCCTTGCCTCTTCTTGAATATCAAAGGCGATAAGCTTCTTTGCACCCAAAACATCAAGGATAAAGGCCGAATCATGACCATTACCTGCCGTCATATCCACAGCGAGATTTATATTTTTCTTTCTAATTAGAATTTCCTTAACAAGATCTGTTACTCTTTCAATCATAATTGCTCCTTAGAATAAGCATACTAGTAAGCTATCTTTTTATATTTTTGAATTTATGTAAGATGAAATTATAAGTATCAGGATCAGTCTTTTTAGAAATATCGAGTGCTTCTTTTATATAATCTTCGTAGGGAAGCTTATCATCCATTAGAATGATAGATTTTGTGTAAAGCATTACAGCGGACTTAGGATTGTCCGAATTATAAGCTAAGGCCATATTAATATATTCTAGAGCTTTCTGATTATCTTCCAATATGTAATAAATATTACTAATATTATGGTACAAAACTGCTCTAACATTATTATCTAAAACATCGCTCTCTTCTATAAACTTACAAATTCTTAGCTTTTCTTGCTGATCATCTAAACACGTTGCATAGTTCATCAAAATCCTATAATCTATATTATCATAATAATTATTATTTAGATCGTTGAAATCAAACTTTCCACCTGCATTTAGTGCCTTTATAATCAAATTCTTTCTAAGAGCAGGATTACCTTTGACTTCCATACTCCTAAAAAACAATATCAACTTTAAAGCCTTAATCTTCACAACATCTCTAGAAGTTCTTTCTTTTATTCTTATAAGTTCATTAATCTCAAGAGACTGATCTTTTCCTTCGTACCTATCTTTGCTATTTAAGGAAGAAATGATATTTTCAATATTTGAGCTATCTTCATACATTATCTCAAAATACTTTTCAATCAAATCGACAGATAAAATAGAAGAAAGTCTATCCAAGTTATCCAAATCAAAGTTAACCTTGGCATTTTCCATATTAGAAATAGTTTTGATATTAATAAAACTAAGCTCAGCCAATCTCTCTTGACTTAAATTCCTCTTATTTCTAATATCCTTTAAGAATTTCCCGAAAATATATTTTCTATCATTCATATACATCACCTAAATTAATATTTTATCATATATTTATATATTATTCCATAGACAATTTTTATATGGTAGTAAAAGAATTATATTGTTAAGATTAATTAAAGATAGATTAAATAAAGATTTATTTTCTAATATACATGAATCATGTATAGAATGCGAATATAGTGATTGCAAAGGCATTATACACATTCTTGAAAGTGAAGTTGATGAATTAGTGGATATAGGGGCGGAAATTGTTTGTTTGAATGATAATATAAATTTATTAAATACATTCGATAATGATGAAAGTGGAAACATTGATTTAACACAGCAGTCCCCAACATGTAAATTGAGAGATTCAAAAGGAAACTGTAAAATTCAAAAAAATAAACCATTATTTTGTATGCTCTTTCCATTTATGATAGTCAATTATTTGGATGGAAAAAATTATTGGGCATTAAGTAAAAAATGTTCGTATTATGATTACTTAGTATCTAATTCTAAAGTTGAAGATACTATAGAAAATTTTATTAACTATCTTGAAGAGATTCCAAGTAAAATATACAACGAAATTACAAGTACATTTATCAAAACAAAGGAGGTAGTCCACTATATTTATAGTGATGAAGAAGTTGAAATAATTAAAGAAATATAAATAATATATATTATTTATAAATAAATCTAAAGGAGGTGAATTTATGTCTAAATGCAAAGGTAGTATTTCTACAAAAAATGTTGTAAAAATTAGAATAATTAAGAAGGCATAGTAAAAACACAAGGGCTGTTGCAGAATCAAAAATTTGTAGATTTCAACTAAAGAACACATACAAAAATTTCAATAAGTTATCAAACGAGACTGAAATTTTTATGTGGTAATTATAATGATGATACGATACAATCATAGTTTTGCAGCAGCTCATTATTTTAAGAGGTAATTATGAAAATTGATTTACAAAAAAAATTTATTATTGCTATTCATGGAATTTTGCTTATTTTAATATCCTTGACAATGGTTTTTTATCCTATTTATATATCTAAATTTATTGATAACATTTCAAATATATATAGATTGAAAAATATTTTTTTGGTGATTGCATTACTAGTGATAGCTAAGGGAATTTTTAATATTTTCGATATGTTATTGGAAAATTATCTAAATTATTCATTAGAGTATGATCTCAAAAAAAATATGATGTCTAAGTTACTTGATATTAGTTACCTAAATATTATTAGAGAAGATGAAGGAAAATTGATTAATTTAAATAAGGATGTGGACTCATTAATAGATTTTTATATAAATTTTTTATCGATAACATTTAAGAATATTTTAATTCTTTCTGGAATTTTTATTGTATCAGTTAATAAGTTATCTTATTTTTCATTTTTATTTATTGTGATGATTATAGCTTTCTTAATCTTATTAAATAAAATTAAGGAAAAATCTAAAATCAAGGTTAAAAATACCAAGGAAACTTATGATAGAATGATAAGTCTATTCTCTGAGACTTTTACTTTATTGGAGGAGTTTGTATACATTGATAAAGATACTTATTTAATAAACAGGTTGAGAAAATCAATATCGAAATTTTTTAGTTACGAAGTTGTATCAAACTTTATTTCTTATGAGTATTGGATTAGTTCTATTTTTGTATTTTCATCTATGAAGATAATTGTGATGATATCAGGAATATTTTTAATCAACAATGAGCTAGTAACGTTGGGAAGCTTATATTTGTTTATATATTATATTGATTTAATAGAAGATCCAATTATGGAGATAAGATTACAATTAGAGACTCTACCTAATATAGGGATTGTAAAAGAAAGAATATTTGGATTTTTAGATTTAAATTCTAGAAAACTAGAATATGGGAATTATGATTTGTGTGAAAAAGTATCCAAAATTGAGTTTTCTAATGTAAGTTTTTCCTATTCTGAGAAGGAAATTTTTAAAGATTTTAATTACACTTTCTCTAAGAAAAAATATCTTGTAAGAGGAGTCTCTGGATCGGGTAAGTCAACACTGATTAACTTGATGGTTAGGCTATTTGATCCAATAGATGGAAGTATAAAATATAATGATATTGATATAAGGATGTTTAAGAAAGAATCTATTAGTGAAAAGATAGAATACATAGATCAAAAAATTGAATTATCTAAGGAAGCTATCATTGCTGATGTGATTAGTGAAAATCAAGAATCCATAAGAACTCTAAATATTTTTCTTCCAAATAAGGATTTTGCCACCCCATTGGATGAATTATCTAATGGTGAATATAGGAGCTTATATCTTCTTAAGGCTTTAAATTCAAATAAGGATATCATTATAATGGATGAGACGTTTTTGGGGATTGACGAAGGTAAATGTGATGCTTTCTTTAAGCTTGCTGATAATATTGATAAGATCATAGTTATTATCAGTCATGAAGAGAGAATTATTGCCATGGCAGACGAGGTGATTGATCTTGGAAAATATTAATGTAAAAACTTTAATTAAAGAATATCCTAAATATTTTGTATTAGACTTGCTAATTTGGCTTTTAGCACATAATATTCCTTTGTTATTATCATACCTAATCAAACTTTATTTTGACTCAAATCAAAATAATAATTTATTAATCATTGTATTTTTATATACAATTATCTTTCTGTTAAGATTTCCACTTATAAAATTGGGAGCAGATATAGATATTAAGGCGCAACATAAGTGGGTCAATGTTATGTATGAGAGAATCATTAGCAAATGCCTTGAATCTAGAAAAGTTTCGGATTCTAATAGCCAAATATTTATTGATACTATTCAAAATGATATTAATTCAATAGTATCATATATATCATATGGAGTTGATACAATCTGCAATGTAGTTGGCTCTATAATAGCGTTTATAATAATTGCCTCAATAAATATTTATGTAGCTATGGTTATACTAGTAGTTCCTATACTTATATTCTTCATATTGAATTTTCTAAAAGATAAGCTTTACGATAAAAGTATGATTATAAGAAACAATGAAACTAACCTCATAAAGATATACCAAGATGTTATAGGTGAAAGCAGAAAAATAAGGATTGAATCTCTGGAGAATAAATATTTTGATATCTATAATAAACATTTAATGAAAAATAAGAGTGATAAGTTTAAGTATAGCTATTTCAATATTATGATAAACACTATCAACCAATCTTTGGTAGATTTGAATTTAATATCTATACTCTTGGCAGTAATATATTTTAGAAACTTTTCTGTAGGAGACCTTGCTTTGTTGATAAGCTATAGTTTTATCATAAATGACTTATCGACATATGTATCGACATTTATAGTAATAAATAATGATTTGAAAGTGAGTTTAGATTCCTTTAATAATAAGCTGAACTTCAATTTATGCGAAGATAAATCTATTTTTAAAGTTGATAATATCATAAATAGAATAAGTTTGGGTGAAGTAAATGTATTAATTGGAGACAATGGTTCTGGTAAGAGCAGGATTTTTAAAGAGCTTGCTAGTAACAGAGAATATTGTTTGGTTCTTAAGAATTCATCAGTATTAAGCGAAGATTTATATGAGAACATAGTTACTGACGGTAATCCTTATATGTATAGAGAAATTGTAGAAATTTTTTCATTAAATGATTTGGAGGATAGGAAAGAACTAATTAGTGATGAACTATCAGGAGGGCAAATCGATAGAATTGCTATAGCCAGAGCTTTGCTATCAGGTAAGGATGTGATTTTAATCGACAATAATTTATTTTCTATAGATTTTGCTATTAGATCATTAATATTTGAAGAATTCGAAAATTCTGGCAAAACATTTTTGATTGCTGATACTGAGTATAGAAATGAATACAAAAATTTTAATGTTATATATTTAAAAAACTAGTGACAAGAAGTGATACTGAAATGTTTTATCTAACGATATAAATTTAGAAAAGTAGATTGGTCGATAAGAAAAGATAGTTTTTTAATAAGATGTGAGAACAAGAGAATAAAGAATATTTTTTGAAAAAATTTGATGTGGATGATAATAGGTTATTGAAATCTTTAACCCATCTAAATGTTTCCATTAGCATGTTCGGTCAAACTCTTTTTAGTATTAATATTTTATCATCTTTGTCAGTTACATATATTTGTAGTATTCTGGTTAAGAATCAATATTTACAACTATCTGACCTCTTGGCTTCTCTAAAGTTAGTTTCAATTTCTACAGCGACTTTAGCAGATTCTTTTGGATATTTGGTTAACATTTTATCTACTAAGAAAATAAAGGAGATGGTGATAAGGGAGATTCCTGAAAGGAAAGAAATTGTCAAAGAAGAAAAAATTCCACAACTAGACCTTAGGCTAAACAATCTATCATTTTCCTATGGACCTATCAAGGTCTTTGATAAGATGGATTTGGATATAGAAAAAGCCAAGTCCTATGCCATAATTGGAAATTCAGGTTCTGGTAAGTCCACTCTTGCCAAGATTCTTATGAAGGTAAATGAAGACTATGGTGGAGAGATTTCATTTTCTAATGGCAACTTCAAGGATTTTTCGGAAGAAGAATTATATGACAGTATATACTATATCCCACAAAATCCTATAGTATTTGAGGATACTTTCATAAACAATATCGCTATGGGTGATGATGGGCTTGATAGAGATAGGATTGAAAGAATTATCGATAGGGTAGGATTAAGTCGAGTTTATCATGAGAAGATGGACGGGGTAATAAAAAACGGAAGTCTTTCTGGTGGCGAGAAAAAGAAATTAGAACTTGCTAGGGCCTTGTATAAGGGAAGTGAAGTATTAATCTTCGATGAGCCAACTAGTGGACTTGATCCAGAAAGTGCTAGGTCAATCGAAGGATTAATCGAAAGCCTAGATAATCTAACTAGAATAGTAATCACTTATAATTAAGACAAAGCCTATCTACAAAGCTTTGACCATGTAATAAATATTGAAGATTACAAGAATTAAGCCCAGGCTCTCAAAGTTTATCCAAAGCTTTTATAAAACAAATCTATCAAGATAGTAGGCTATGCCATCTTCGTCATTTGTGAGGGTTACGTAGTCTGCTATTTCTTTTATTTTTTCTACTGCATTTCCCATGGCAACTCCCACTCCAGCAGCTTTAATCATAGTCTCATCGTTCATTTCATCACCAAAGGCTATTATGTCTTTTTGGTCTATATTAAATATTTCTGCTATTTCTAGAAGGCTTTTTCCTTTGGAAAGTCCTTTTGGCATAACTTCATAGTAAAATCTTGAGGATTTAACTTGGACTGTAAGTTTTCCAAATTTTTCATAAAGTTTTTTTGCTGGATCATCAATTATTTCAGGGTCTGCTGCAAAGAGGATTTTATTTACAGGAAAGTCGATTTTTTTATAGAGATCTTCTACTTCGACTGCCTCCATCTTTAGGGTAGTAGCCTCACCCTTTGTGTAAGGACCGATTTTTGGGCTATAAACTGTATCCTTATAAGGGACCATGGTCTCGAGGACTAGGTCTTTGGCAAATTCTAAGATTTCTACTGCAAGCTTATGATCCATTTCGTGGTTAGAAAGAAGATCTCCTGTAGCAAAGTTTGTTATTGCTCCTCCATTAAAGCTTGAAATAAGACCTCCATATTTTTCAAATTCTAATCTTTCTGCCAAGTCACGAGCCCCAGCAGTAGGCCTTCCAGTAACTATTACGACCTTGTGGCCTTCTTTCATGGCAGAAATTAAGGCTCTTTTTGTATTTTCAGTTATGACCCTCTTGCTATTTACAAGAGTTCCATCGACATCTACTCCTATTAATTTCATTATTTCTCCTTTAATAAATTCTTTTCTATATAATAAGCTATCCCGTCTTCATCATTCGATAAAGTAATTTCGTCTGCTTCTTTTTTTAATCTATTGCTAGCATTAGCCATAGCGATTCCAACTCCTGCCATCTGGATCATTTCCATATCGTTTATTTCATCACCGAAGGCATAAGTGTCCTCATGTTTTATGGAAAAATAGTCGGCTATTTCCAAAATGCTTTTGCCCTTGT
The DNA here is from genome assembly GCF_000159095.1 of Anaerococcus tetradius ATCC 35098. Lineage (GTDB taxonomy): Bacteria > Bacillota > Clostridia > Tissierellales > Peptoniphilaceae > Anaerococcus > Anaerococcus tetradius. Next base: position 14,674 of record NZ_GG666300.1, read on the forward strand.
TTATTCCAAGTGGCATACAATCTAGAAATTGGGGCATGGAATGGATGGGATTAACTCTTTTTTTGAATCTATCCCTAAACTTTTCTATATTCTTTTCTATTATTTCTGGCCTTGCAGAAAAAAGGAGCTTATTTAGGGGAAAATCTATCTTATCTTCTAAGTTTCCTATTATCCTATAAGGCATTTTGTTTTTTTGTGATAAAAATTCTAGGCTGTGGGCTCTGTCATTCTCAGCGAGGATTTCTCCTTTGTGATAGATTATATAATCAAAACCAAGACTTTTGCCGAAAGCTATCATCTCTTTTATGAGATTATAATCTAGGTAGTGGTTAATAATGGTCTTTTTTTCTTTCATATCGTAGACATGGGCACCATTTGATGAAGAAATAAGACCGCCATATCTATCAAAGGCCAGGGCTTTTCCTAGAAATTCCGCCGCATAGAAGTCCCTACCAGTAATTATAGCAAGTTTATTGCCTTCTTCCATGGACCTTATTAGTGTTTTTTTCGTTCTTTCGCTTATTTGATTTTTACTATTAAGAAGACTACCATCTAAGTCTACTCCGATTAATTTCAATATATCCTCCAGTTTAAATAGAAATACCAGGCCTATATCAAACCTGGTATTAGTAATTAAGCTTCTATCTTTAGAAGGTCTTCGCCATGAACTATTTGACCTAGTTTAAGACAAGTGATTGTCTTATCATCAGTATTTGTAATAATGATTGGTGATTGGATTTCTTTGCCAGCTTCTTTTATAGCATCAATGTCGAATTCTATTAGAAGGTCCCCACATTGAACTTGGCTATTGCTAGCTACTTTGATTTCGAAAGGTTTGCCTTCAAGCTCTACTGTATCTAGACCTATGTGAATTAATAGCTCTGTACCGTTAACACTAGTGATACCAATAGCGTGGCCAGTTTCTGCAAGCATTGAGATTTTGCCAGCAACTGGAGCATAAACCTTACCCTCACTTGGGATAGTGATAACGCCCTTGCCTACAATCTCTTGGGAAAAAACAGGATCGACACATTCTTTAATATCCTTAACCTCTCCTGTAATTGGTGCAAGGATAATTTCATCTTCTTTGACTTCCTTTTGGATATGTTCATCTTTTTTTTCTTCGCCAGAAAAAACTCCCTTTAGTTTATCTAAAAATGACATAATTCCTCCTTATCTTACTATCATTGCTCTTTATTATTAATATACTAATTTTTTTGAAAAAATCATTATCGTAACATATGTTACAGAAATAGGACTAGCCTTTAGCTTATAATAGATACAGTTAAGGAAATAAGAAATAAAGGAGAAATGTATGTTTTGTTATCAATGTCAAGAAACTTTTAAGAATCAAGGATGTAAAATACAAGGAGTTTGCGGTAAGAATGAAGATACTGCAAATATGCAAGACTTGCTTGTTTATGTAACAAAGGGACTTGCTGAAGTGATAAATAAAAGGGGCGAAGTTGAAGAAAAATATTACGATAGACTATCAAACAATCTTTTCGTAACCATTACCAATGCAAACTTCGATACGAAAGCTATACTTAATCTAGTTAAAGAAACTTTGGCTATGAAAGATGAGCTTCTAAAAGATGTAGAAAGTGACAAGCTTTCAGAATTTGCTAGATATAGGTCAGACGATAGCGATGAGCTTAGGAGAAAGGCTATCGAAGTTGGTGTTTTAAATATAATGAATGAGGATGAAAGGTCTCTTACAGAGCTTGTAATCTACGGACTAAAGGGAATGGCAGCCTACAACCACCACGCCAATGTCCTAGGCTTCAGAGATGAAAAAGTCGACAAATTCCTAGCCTATGCCCTAGAAGAAACTACTAAAGCTTGCACAGATATTACTAAGCTAATAGACCTTGTAATGGAGACTGGAAGCCACGGAGTTATGGCTATGGCCCTACTTGATAAGGCTAATACAGAAACTTTCGGCAACCCAGAAATCACAGAAGTAGATTATTCAGCGGGTAAGAAGCCAGGAATTTTAATCTCAGGCCACGACCTAAACGACATGAAGATGCTCCTTGAGCAAGCAAAGGATAGCGGAGTTGATATCTACACCCACTCAGAAATGCTTCCAGCAAATTATTATCCAGAATTTAAAAAATATGATAATTTCCATGGTAACTATGGTAATAGCTGGTGGAGTCAAAATGAGGAGTTCGAAAAATTCAACGGACCAATCCTTATGACTACTAATTGCATAGTTCCTATGAAGAAAAATAACACCTACAAGGAAAGGATGTTTACAACAGGAAACGCAGGCTATCCAGGCTGTAAGCATATAGAAGCAGATCTTAATGGCAAGAAGGATTTCTCAGAGATAATTGAGCTAGCTAAAAAATGTAAGGCTCCAACAAACTTAGAAGATATCAAAGTTGTCGGAGGCTTTGCCCACAAGCAAGTAATAGATCTTGCCGATAAGGTAATTGATGAGATTAAGAAGGGCAATATCAAGAAATTTGTAGTAATGGCAGGCTGTGACGGAAGACACAAAGAAAGGTCTTACTATACTGACTTTGCCAAGGCCCTTCCTAAAGATTATGTAATCCTTACAGCAGGCTGTGCGAAATATAGATACAATAAGCTTGGTCTAGGAGATATAAATGGGATACCAAGAGTGCTAGATGCTGGTCAATGTAATGACTCATTCTCACTTGTCCAAATAGCCCTTGCCCTAAAGGATGCCTTTGGCTTAGATGATATAAATGATCTTCCAATCGAATACAACATAGCTTGGTATGAGCAAAAGGCTGTAATAGTTCTACTCGCCCTCCTAAGCCTTGGTGTAAAAAATATCCACCTAGGACCAACTCTTCCTGCCTTTCTTTCACCAACAGTCGTAAATTTCTTGGTAGAAAATTTCAATATTTCAGGAAATACTAGTGTGGAAAAAGATTTAGAGGAAATGACAAGATAAAAAATAAATAAGAAGAAGTGACCTATCCCCAAAATTCAGTTTTTTGGGGATTTCATTTAAAATTTTATAAAAAATTTTCGAATTACTTTGAAAAAGTTTTCATTTATGATATCATGTTAGATAGAGAGGGTAATATGTATTATATTGGTATCGATATTGGATCGACAGCAAGCAAATTTGTTGTCATAAATAATGAAAAAAATGAAATACTTTATAAAGAAGTCATAAGTAGCGGATGGAATAGCAAGGAAACTGGAAGATTGATAATTAACAAGTTAGAAAGCCTTGGCTATAGTAGAAAGGAAAGCCACATAACAGCCACAGGTTATGGAAGAATTGCAGTCGACTTTGCCGATAAGGTGATTACAGAAATTACCGCCCATGGCAAGGGAGCACATTTTTTAGGTTCAAAAGATAAGACAGTCATAGATATTGGAGGACAGGATACTAAGGTAATAGTCCAAAATGAAGATAGGGTTGTTGATTTTTTGATGAATGATAAGTGCTCAGCTGGAACGGGTAAATTTTTGGAGGTTATGGCAAATAGACTTGGTCTTGACCTTGATGAATTTTTCCAAATGGCTAAAAATGGCAAAGATATTGAGCTTTCCTCAACTTGCACTGTTTTTGCAGAATCTGAAGTAGTTTCTTTGATGGGCAAGGGAACAAAAAGAGAGGATATAGCAAGTGGGGTTATCAATTCTATAGTTTCAAAAGTTTCAAAACTTGCTCAAAAAAAGTCCAATCCCGAAGGTTATTTTCTAACTGGTGGTTTTTCAAATAATACCTACATAATGAAATCTCTAGAAGAAAAACTAGCTAGTAAGCTTTATAGCCATCCAGATGGAAGATTTGCTGGGGCAATCGGAGCAGCTATCTTATGAAAAAAGACCTAGAAGAATTTAGAAGAGAGGCTTATGTCGATGCAATTTATGCAAAGATGGAAGATGATAGGGTAGTCGGAGTTTCATCCGATACTTGTGAGGCTCTTATAATTTCTTATGGTTTTATCGCATATCCAATAATCGGCTTGGATGCCCATATTTTTGATTATTGTAAAGTAGATGATTTTTGTGATCCAATAAATTCTACTATTGCCTATCTTAAAACTCAAAAATGTCCCCTTATATATTCATCACGATTTTTTGTTGTTGATAGTTTCTGTGAGAAATTCAATACTTGTTTGAAGAAATCCACTGACAAAGATCTAGTGTATGAAAACGATTTAAGAGCTTATCTTGAAAATATTAAGGAAATATCTTTCGATGAAAAAATCTATAAGGAAAGTCAAGATAAACTCGGCATAATCAAAATTCTTCTAAGGGATCTAGAAGAAAGTGATATAGATGGAAGTTTGCTTTATAAATTAGGATTCTACATAAGATTTATCAAAGATTTAGATGAAAGAATCTCTTTTCTAAAATACATAAGGTCCAAATACCAAAGGAAAAATATTAAAAGGAAAATTATACAAGCGACTTGTCCTTTTGCAGTTACTGATCTAATCGATGAAAATATTGACCAAGCTTATAAAATTGTAAAGTCCAAAAATCCTGACTTTACTTTTGATAAATGCATATATAAGGCGGATAAAATCTTAACTTACAAGGAGAAATAATATGGATAAGAATCATGAAATGTGGAACGGATTGAGTATGGACCTTGATAAGCACGATTTGTTGTGCGAAGCTTTGCCACAAGCCTTTGGGGATGTTTTTTTATCACAAGAAGACAGACCAGAAAAGATGGATTATTTTAATGCAGTTACAGCAGATATCCACGGAATAAGACCTGCAGAATTGATTGAAGCTCAAAAGAATGGTCAAAAAGTTATTGGAAGTTTTTGTATCCATGTTCCAGAAGAAGTTGTTTGGGCAGCAAATGGAATTTCTACAGGGCTATGTTCAGGTTCACAATTCTGGGTTCCAGGTGGGGAGAAAAAATTGCCAACAGCGACTTGTCCTTTGATTAAGGCATCACTTGGAGCAAGATTTGATAGAACTTGTCCATTCTTTAGGATAGCAGACCTTTTTGTCGGCGAAACAACTTGTGACGGCAAGAAAAAAGCTTGGGAAATCTTGGCAGAAGATGCACCAATGTATATAATGGATATCCCACAAATGAAGAGGAAGGAAGATTTCGAAAAATGGGAGAAGGAAATTAACTTATACATAGATAGACTTGAAGATTTAACTGGAAATAAAGTAACAGCAGAAAACTTGCACGATGCAATTGTAATGATTAATAACAAAAGACGTGCCATGCAAAGACTTTACGACTTTAGAAAGCTCGACAATGTTCCAATCTCAGGAAGAGATACCCTTCTAATAACCCAAATCTCATTTTTTGATGACCCAGTAAGATTTACCCAAAAAGTAAATGAACTTTGCGATGAACTCGACCAAAGGGTTAAGGAAAATGTATCAGTATTTAAAAAGGGAACAAAAAGAATCCTCCTTACAGGAACACCACTTTCAATTCCAAACTGGAAATTACACCAAATAATCGAAACAAATGGTGGAGCAGTTGTAGGAGAAGAATTGTGTACGGGTATTAGATATATAGAAAACCCAGTAGATGAAACCAAGGGAGATTTGGATACAGAAGTTAAAAATCTCGCCAAAAGATATCTAGGAAGCATAAACTGCGCTTGCTTTACACCAAATACATCAAGAATTGACGATATAATTAGACTCTATCACGAATACAATGCTGATGGAGTAATAGATATCAACCTTAAATTCTGCAATATCTACGATACAGAAGGATATTTCGTAGAAAAAAGACTACAAGAAGAAAACATACCTTGCATAGGAATAGAAACTGACTATACAGACGAAGATGCAGAACAATTAAAGACAAGGATAGGTGCATTTATAGAAATGCTTGACTAATGAAATATTTTATTTTAGTAGAAAATGCGGCTATAGCCACAAGCTTATTAGAAATATTAAGAAAAGAGAAGATAAAAGCAACCCTTGCCCCAACACCAAGACAGGCGAGCCATGCCTGTGGCGTATCGGTCTATGTATATAAAAAAGAAGATATAGAAAAAATCGAGCCTTTGGCAAAGAAAAATCAAATAAAAATAGATGAAATTTATAAATCAGACCTAGACTTTGATAGTAAAAGAAATAAATTTCTTTAAAATAGGCTAATGGGAAAAGATAAACAAATTTTCCCATTAGCTTTTATTTGTAGGTTTTTTTCTTAAAAGTATATTCTTAGTAGAGAAGTAAAAGGAGGATATCTATAAATGAGCTTTAGCTTATCAGATGATATATTAGAAAAAATTATAGAGATTAGACATGATATCCATATGAATCCAGAAGTTTCCGGCAAGGAAGTAAGGACTACAGGGATAATAAGAAAATATTTAGAAAAACTTGATAATATAGAAATAATAGACTTTCCTATCGAAACAGGCCTTATAGCAAGGCTAAATACAGGAAAGAAGGGCACTGTTGTTGGTATTAGGGCGGATATTGACGCCCTCCCACAAAAGGAAGAGACAGATGTTTCCTATAAGTCAAAAATAGAAAATGTAATGCACGCCTGTGGCCACGATTACCACACTTCAGTTCTTCTTGCCATAGCAACAGTCTTATCCCAACATAGAGACGAGCTTTATGGGGATGTAGTTTTCATTTTCCAAAGATCCGAAGAAATTACTAGGGGAGCCAAGGAATATATAGACAAGGGACTTTTCAAAAAAGTGAAAATTGATAGGGTAATAGGTCTTCACAATTGGCCAGAAGTAGACTTCGGCAAGGCTATCATCAAGAAGGGTTCCTTGATGAGCTCGAAGGTTAATTTTAAAATCGACATCTTTGGCAAGGGACAACATGGTTCTATGCCTCATCTAAATATCGACCCAATAGTCTGTGCCTCAAATATAGTAATGGCCCTCCAGACTATAATCTCAAGAAACACAAATCCCTTCGACAATGCAGTTTTGTCTGTAAATTCTATAAGTGGAGGCTCAGAAGACAACCTAGTTGTAGATAAGACCCACCTATCAGCAACAATTAGATCCCTATCAGAATCAAATCTTGAAAAATCTATAAAAAGGATGGAGGCTATAGTAGAAAATATAGCGACAGCCTATGAATGTAAATACAAAATCACCTATACAGAAAAAATTCCATCTGTATATAATGGCGAAGAAATGTATGAAAAAGTTCTAAAATCTGCAGAAAAAATCTTAGGCAAAGAAAATATAATCACAGAAGGCCACACCATGGCAAGTGAGGACTTCGCCTTTTATATGAAAGAAGTTCCAGGATTTTTCTACTGGTTTGGAAGCGGAGAAGAAGGCCATGCCAAAGAGGCCCTTCATAGCAAAAATTTCTACTGCTCAGATAAGGCTATAAGACCTGCCGTAGAAGTTATGGCTACTTGCGTCCTAGACCTCCAAAAAGATGACGCTATTTAAACTGAAAACCTGTTAAAGCGTTGAAATCACTTGTTTTAAGCTCGGAAATTTAGTATAATTAAAACCGAATTCATATAAAGGAGAAGGGAATGAATATTAAAAAAATTTTTGCAAGTGCTATGACTCTAAGCCTAGCTTTTGGTCTTATGGCTTGTTCAAATGATGCTAATAAGAAAGAAGACGCTAAAGAAGAAACAAAACAAGAAGAAAAAGCTGATAATAAAGATAGCAAGGAAGATAAGAAAGAAGACGCAAATAAAAAAGACGCTTCAGCTAAGAAGTTCGATAGTCCAATTTACGATGTAAAATACAACTATCTTCCAGAAAATTTTGGAGAAAACTTTAGAGATGAGAAAAAAGATCTTTTGACAATTGAGTTTGGCGAAAAGAACAACCCTGCCAAAAAGATTGCAGTTCAACTTTCTGATAATGCTGAAAGATTCAAAGGACTCTTCAAAATGCCAGAAGATGCAAAAGATGTGAAGGTTGGCGACAAAGATGGTAAATTCTGGGACGATGGCTCTTTCAGATACCTAGTTGTAGAAAGAGAAGGCTACTCAATCTTCGCTAGATCTTCCCTAGATAAAGATGAAACAATAAAAGTTGTTTCAGAAGCTAAATAATTTAAGAAGAAATC
>NZ_GG666300.1:23979-140299 GCF_000159095.1 Anaerococcus tetradius ATCC 35098
CTATGGAAAAAGAATTCTTTACAATCCCTAGTAATTATAGGTCCTATCTTCTATATCCCTAAAGAAGGTAGACTTGGATGGGGCTTCCTTTCTTATGGGCATACCCATCCTGTGCATTTCATTTAGCTTAAATATCATGAGATTGACATTTACATCATACATACTCGCAAGCTGGTTGTAGGTGTAGCCTTCCTTGACATCTTCGATTAGACTTTTTTCGTCAAGAAGGAGGTGGGCTGCAAAGATATTGGCCTCAAGTTCCATTTCTGAATTTATATCGAAAAGCTCATATTCTATAAGCTCATTAGAGGCAGCATCTTCATGGAAAATATGATGGCCTAGTTCATGGGCAAAGACCATATTTTGGATTCTTTCATCGACAAAGGGATTGTAGAAGACAAAGCTTACTCCCTTTATTATTTTATACATACCCAAAAGATGGGTGTTGGTCTTGAAGGCTATGAGGTGGACACCTCTTCTTTCTAGGATATCCCTAGGATCTCTTGACTTGTATTTTTCTATGAGCTCCCTAGCTTTTTTGTAGATATTATCGTAGGATACTCCCATTATTTACCCTTCTTCTCATTTTCCATCTTTGCTATATAATAGGCCTCTGATATGGCATCTAGGATTGCTCTTTTGTCATTTTCAGGGAGTTGCCCACCAGCCATAAGGCCTATTACCCCATTAATCATATCTTGGGCATCCTTTGCTCCATTTTCGCCAAAGTTTTCTCTAGCCTTTAGGATAAACTCATCCTCGTCTGTTACAAGATAATCGTGAGTTGTATCTAGGTGCTCTGCCAGAAGGTCGTAGGTCTTCCTGTACCTTGGCTTTGATTCCCCAAGCTCATACCTTGATATGGTCTTGGTGGAAACATTACATAGTTTGGCTAGGTCTTCTTGGGTTAGTTTCTTTAGTTCTCTTAATTCTTTTACTTTGTTAGCGAATGCCATATAAACTCCTTTGCTAATATAAAGACTTTTAATTTATAAAATCGTTGACAAAAGACACTCAAGGTCTTATAATATTCATAAGTCATTTATTGTCTTAATTATATATTAAAAGTCTTTAAAATTCAAGGAGAAATTATGAAAAGAGTTATACTACATTCAGATATGAACGCTTGTTATGCATCAATAGAGCAAAAATTAAATCCTAAACTCAAAAATATCCCCATGGCAGTAGCAGGAAATCCTAAAAATAGGAACGGAATAATCCTTGCCAAAAGCCAAGAAGCAAAAGAGGCAGGGGTAAAGACCGGAGAGGCAATCTGGCAGGCCTTGGGCAAGTGTCCTAATCTTACCCTAGTCTCTCCCCAATATGACCAGTATCTCAAACATTCTAAGCTTGCTAGGAAAATTTATTATGATTATACTAATCAAGTAGAACCCTTTGGCCTCGATGAGTGCTTCTTGGATGTAACAGGCTCAACCCATCTTTTTGGAAGTGGGGAAGAGATAGCCAATGAAATTCGCCAAAGAATGAAGGAGGAGCTGGGAATAACAGTCAGTGTCGGGGTAAGCTTCTGTAAAATTTTTGCAAAACTTGGCTCAGATATGAAAAAGCCTGATGCGGTTACTATCATAAGAGAAGATAATTTTAGAAAAAAAGTCTGGCCTCTTCCTGTTGGAGAGATGGTTGGCATCGGAAGGGCTACTGAAAGAAAACTCAATAGGATAGGGATTTTCACCCTAGGCGAGCTTGCCAAGGCAGACCTTGACCTGATAAGAAACTTGCTTGGCGTAAATGGTCTTTATCTTTGGGAGTATGCTAACGGTCTAGACATTCGTCCAGTCCATGACAGGGACCACCAAGAGCCAATTAAGACTATAGGAAACTCATCTACCTGTAGGAAGGACCTTTTGACTAACAGGGAAGTCTTTAATGTCCTTCAAGAGCTTGCTTTTTCTGTATCAAGGAGACTAAGAGAAGCAAGACTTGAAGCTTGTGGGGTAGAAATTTTTGTAAGAAATAATGAACTTCAATCCTACAATTACCAAAGCCCAATCAAGCTTGCCAGCCAATCATCCATAGTCCTTGCCAGAAGTGGTTTTGATTTATTTAAGGAAAAGTATAAATGGGATTTTCCTGTTAGGGCTGTGGGTATTAGGGCAATCAAGCTTAGAAAGGAAGGTGGAGGAAGTCAGATAGATGTCTTTTGTGATTATAAAAAACAAGAAAAAGAAGAAAACTGCGATAAGGCCATCTATAAGATCAGAAAAAAATATGGGAGAGAGGCTATAAGCTTTCTTGGCCTTACTAGGGATATAAAACTTCCCAAAGAAATGAACGAAATAATAACCCTACCAATGAACCATTACAATTTTTAATGGCTAAAGGCTTGCATTATTTGTGAGCTTTTTTATTTACTCTTTACAAATTGCTAGAGCTGTTATATAATAACTATAACAAGAAAGGAGGGCTCATGTTTTTAGAAATTGATTTTGGGTCAGATATGCCTATATATGAGCAAATCAGACGAGCTATTATAAAGGCCTTGGCTAAAAATGAATTAGATTTTGGGCAAGCTCTTCCATCAGTAAGGCAGTTAGCAGGAGATATTGGAGTTAATCTTCATACTGTAAATAAGGCCTACAAGATGCTAGAAGAAGATGGCATTATTGTGATGGATAGGCGTTTTGGATCGAGAATTGTCGATAAGTCTTACGATATAACAGAAGCGCAGAAGAGTAAGGTAAAAGAAGAACTCGATTTTATTGTGGCCCTTGCCAAGGTCAAAAATATCGAAAAAACCAGTCTTGAAAAACTAATAAGAAATATTTGGGAGGGAAATGATGAGTGAAGCTAATAAGATGGCTATATTCTATGCCTTAATAATAGTTTTAATAAGCCTTATCCAAGCCTTCGTAACTTCATATTCAAAAAGGGGTTATATCCTCGGAGTAAGGTTTGCTGAAGGATTTGAAAAGGATGAAAAAGTTAGAAAGATAGTAAAAGATTATAAGACTTTAACTATCCTTCTTGGAATAGGATTGGGCTTGTTTATTGTAGGATTAAGCTATCTTACAGAAAATTTAATACTCACTAATGTCTTATATGTACTTTCGATTTTTATAAATTATCTTCCTTTAGTTTTTGCCAACAAAAAATTAAAAGTATTAGGCAAAAATCAAAAGCTAGATAAGAGAAAATTTGTAAGCCTTGATTATTCCAAGGCAAAAATATTTAACAAGAAGGAATTTTTCGGGCTTTACCTAGGTCTTCTCCTTATAGTAATAATTTTCGCCATAAAAATCCACCTGGATTATGAAAACTATCCAGCTAAGCTAATAATGCATATGAATAGCCGAGGAGAGATAGATAGAATGGCTTATAAGTCTTACTTATCTATCCAGTCCCCAACTATTGTAAGTTTTTTAATGCTTGCTGTGATGTTTATTTCTAATCTTTCCCAACTTCTATCAAAGATGAGGATAAGTCCTGATATGCCTGAAGAATCCTTGGATAGGATCTTGGAAACGAGAAGAATTTGGACCTATTATTTTGTGACAAGTTCATTCTTGCTTATAGTTCTTTTTCAAGTTGGAATTTCTTCCTTTATGAAGACGGGAGATGACTTGATTGTCAAGGTCTTGGGCATCATTACTATAGGATTTTCTGTTGGTGGAAGTCTTCTTATAGGAAGATTTAGGTCAGTCGATGGGTCAGCCTTAAACAAAACGGGAAAGTATGGCTATGAGGAAGAGGATGATAAGTGGATTTTGGGTGGACTTATTTATTACAATCCAGATGACCCCGCAATGTTTGTCGAAAAAAGAGTTGGAGTAGGAAGCACAATGAACTTTGCCAACAATTGGGTTAAGCTCTTATTTGCTATAGTTTTGCTTTTTCCATTTGTCTTAGGCTTTGTTCTATGATTTTGAATGCTAGGAGATAGTATGTTAGAGATTAAAAATGTATCCAAGTCCTTTGCTAAGGTCAAGGCCTTGGATGATGTGAGCTTTGTAGTAGAGAAGGGAGACCTTTTTGGTCTTATTGGGCAAAATGGAGCAGGTAAATCTACTCTCTTTAGGTGTATAATGGACTTTTTCGATTCTTTTGAGGGAGAAATTCTCTATGGTGGAGTTCCCATGAAGAAAATCCCCCTAGAAAAAATAGGCTTTCTCCCAGAAGAAAGGTCTCTTTCACCCAAAAAGACTATTGAAGAAGAAATCAGATATTTTGCTAGGCTAAATTTGATGAAAAATTTGGATGATAAGACCCTCCAATATTATTTCGATAAATTTGAGATAAAGGGCAGGCTAAAGGATAAAATCAAGGACTTATCCAAGGGTAACCAACAAAAGGTTCAACTCTTGGCAAGCCTTATCTATAAACCAGAATTTCTAATCTTGGATGAGCCATTTTCGGGTCTCGATCCTTACAATATTAGCCTTTTGCAAGATATAATCAAAGAGGTAAATGAGGCTGGAACTACCATAATTTTCTCATCTCACAATATGGAAAATATAGAAGATATGTGTAACAAGCTAGTAATGCTAAGGGATGGAAAAATTGTCCTAAATGGTTCTCCTAAAGAAATAAGAAATTCTTATCCAAAAGATAAAATTCTTATAGAATGTGAGGGAGAAATTGCTGATATCCTCGATGATTTTCCTCTTAGCTACAAAAAAGAAGATAAAACTTACAAGCTAAGGTTACAAAATCCAGAGGATGGAAGAAAAATCTATCAGAGATTAAGCCAAAGATTCGATTATATACCAGTTTTTGCCCAAACTCCTCCAAGTTTGAATGAGATATTTACAAGAAAGGTGGAAGAAGATGTCTAGATTTTGGACAGTTGCCCTAGATTCGTGGAAAAAACAAATGAAGTCCATAAGCTTTTGGATTATGGTTCTCTTGCCTGTCATAATGATGGGAGTAAGTGGAGCTATAGCCTACTTTTCCCAAGACACTAATGTCAAGGACACCTATGTAGTTTGTGATCAAAAGATAGGAAAATATTTTGAAAGTATGCCTGGCTATAAAATCTCAGATAAGGCTAAGGCAGAAAAGGCCTTGGAAGATAAAAAAATAGGAAGTTTTGCAGAAATTAAAGAAGAAAATGGATCTCTTCTAGCAGATTTTCATACAAAAAATATTAACTCTCAAGCTATCCTCGCCTTTAATGGAGCCTTGAAGGAAGTACAAAATGCTTTAAACATTGAAAATTCAGGTTTGGGCTTTGATAAGCTAGAGATTTTACAAAGAAAGGCCACTTTTAAGCTTGTAGAAGAAGGCTCTGAGTCTGAGATAATGTACTTTGCTTATTTTGCACTAGTTTTTTATATGTATATGATGTTAATAATGTATTCTAACATCATAGTTGTAGAAATTGCTACAGAAAAAGGCTCTAAGATGATAGAATTTATCTTTTCATCTATTAGGGCTGGCAAGTATTTTGCAGGAAAAATTTTCGGCAATTTCCTAGCTATACTAACCCACACCGCTCTTTATGGCTTTGTTGGAATTATAGCCTACTTTTTAGCTAAAGCTTACGGAATTCAAGAAAAATTTAACATCAACATAAAATCCTACCTAGGCGAGATAAATATTTTAATGCTAGTAGAAATCGGGATTTTGGTCATCCTAAGCCTCCTTATTTTTATGATAGTAGCTGCAATGCTTGGCTCTCTTGCTCAAAAGCAAGAAGATGCAGGAAAGGTCGCAAGTCCTATGATGATTGTGATAATTTTTGCCTTTGCCTTAGCCATGACCTTCATGAATAAGGATGAGAATATCCTAATCAAAGTCCTATCCTACCTACCTTTCCTTTCAGTTTTCTTCATGCCTTTGAGGATGATAAAGGCAAGTGTTGGGCTTGGGGCTGGTCTTATCGCTATAATAATTATGGTCGTTGCAATATTTGTAGTCTACAAACTTGCTAGTAGGGTTTATAAGAAAAATATATTAAATTACACTTCTTCATCTTTTATGAAAAAGTTATTTAGAAGAGCCTAGATGGGCTTTTCTTTTTTGTTTCATAAAATCGTTTTCTATGTTAAAATTATCTTATAAAGAAGGGGGCAATATATGAACGTATATGAAAAAGCTTTAGAAAAACATAAACAGTGGCAAGGAAAAGTCGCAACCTTAGTTAAGGCAAAAGTAGCAAATGCAGAAGATTTGACCTATGCCTATACGCCTGGAGTTGCAGAGCCTTGCAGGGAAATTGCCAAAGATAAGAAAAAAGCCTACACCTACACATCAAAGGCTAATACAATAGCCGTAGTAAGTGATGGATCGGCTGTTTTGGGTCTTGGTAATATTGGTCCAGAAGCTGGCTTACCTGTCATGGAAGGAAAGGCAGTTCTCTTTAAGGAATTTGGAGATGTAAACGCAGTGCCAATAGTTTTGGATACCCAAGATGCAGACGAGATAATAAAAACCGTAAAAAATATAGCTCCAGGCTTTGGGGGTATTAATCTTGAAGATATTTCTTCACCTAGATGCGTCTATATAGAAGAAAGTCTAAAGAAAATCCTAGATATTCCAGTATTTCATGATGACCAGCATGGAACTGCTATTGTAAGCCTTGCAGCTTTGATAAATGCCCTAAAGATAGTTGGAAAGAAAAAAGAAGATGTTAAAGTCCTAATCTCAGGAGCGGGAGCTGCTGGATATTCTATAGCTAAACTTTTAAGAGATTATGGGATTAGTCATATCATAGTTTGTGATTCTAAGGGGACTATAAATAAAGATCATCTAGAAAGTAGTAATGATGTAAAAAGAAGACTTGCAGAATTTACTAATGAAGAAAACTTAAAGGCAAGCCTAAAGGAGGCCATGCGAGGAAGAGATGTATTTATAGGTGTATCTGCTCCAAATATTATAGACGGAAATGACATTAAGAACATGAATGTTGACCCAATAGTATTTGCCATGGCAAATCCAGTTCCAGAAATAGACTATGATGAAGCTAAAAAGGCAGGAGTTAAGATTTTTGCAACAGGTAGGAGCGATTATCCTAACCAAATTAACAACGTCTTAGCCTTTCCAGGCATATTTAAGGGGGCTTTGAGTGCCCACGCAAGGGCTATAACTGATCAGATGAAGCTTGCAGCAGCAATAGGCCTTGCTGAAATGATTCCAGATGATAAATTGAATGAAGAATATATAATCCCGAAAGCCTTCGAAAAAGGAGTGGCAGATAAAGTTGCTGATGCTGTTAGGGCTTATGTAAAATAAAAGTATTTTATAAAATGAAAAAGTATCCTACAAAAGCTTAGCTTGGCTAAAAATGTAGGATACTTGTCTATTAGCTTAAAAAATCCTTCTTATTCTTCCAGGAAGGGAAAATATTTGTGGTATTGTTCGTCCAAATTTTTATTTATTTCATCATTAAAGTCCTTGTAGGCTCTCATAAGCCTAAGGCCTTCTTCTGTAACTATGCTTTTTCCTCCATCGGCGCCACCTCTTTGAGTTTTTACTATTCCATAACCCAATTCCTTTTCGCATCTTTTGATAATCTTGAGGGCTTTAGAATAGGATAGGCCCATGGTGTTAGCAGCATCCTTGGTTGAGCCTTTTTCATTAATAAGAAGGAGAAGCTCATTGATTCCAGGGCCGTAGAAGTTTGTTTTCTCACTTCTTATAACTAATTTTAATTTTGCTTTATAATTTCCCAAGACATTTCCTTTCTTTGATTTACTTTCTTTTTATCATTATATCACCTCCCTGGCTAAGTCTTCAAACGAATTGAAAATCAAAGCCCTTCTAGTATTATAATATAGTCCACAAAATTGTTTAAATCTAGAATTTTGCAAGAAGGAGACCTATGAATAAAGATATAAAAATGATAGTGTTTGACCTGGATGGGACACTACTTAATGATAAAAAAGAAATACTTGACCAAACAGTCGAGGTCATAGAAAAACTTAAAAAGAAGGGAATAAGGATTGTTTTAAATTCTGGCAGGACCTTTAATGGTATGTGGAAGATGCGCCAAAAGCTTAATCTTATGAGTTTTGACGATTACTCTATATGTGGGACTGGAGCCTTTGTTAGAAGAAATGCTGATGGCAAGGCCCTAATAGAAAACCCCCTAGCCAAGGCTGATTATGAGTTTTTAGAAGAGATGATAAGAGGATATGATCTCCAACTTAGTATTCACACTATGAATATCCTCTACCTAAATGATGAAGTTCCCAATGAAGCCTTTATAGTTGATCAAAAGCAAGTGTCTATGCCTTGGTTTAAGTTTGAAAAATTTGAGGATATAGAGGATAGCATATCAAGGATAGCCCTAAATGGTGATAAGGAAGTTCTTGATGATTTTTATGAAAAAAACAAGGCCAAACTCCAAAAAGATTATAAGATTATGAGAAATGAAATCCATCTTTTGGAGATATTAAATAAAAATGCTGGCAAATCTGAAAGCCTAAAGAAGCTTTGCCAAATCTTAAAGCTTGAAAGGGAAAATATCATGTATTTTGGAGATGGTATGAATGATATCAAGAGTTTGGAATTTGCTGGATGTGGTGTGGCTATGGGATCAGGAAGACAAGAAGCTAAAAAAGCAGCTGATTATATAATTGGCTCTAATGAACAAGCATCCATAGCTAATTTCTTAAAGGAATATTTTAACCTAGATGTCTAGATTTGTAACCCTATCATCAGGATCATCTGGCAATGTCAGCTTTCTTGAATACAAGGGCTGTCGTATCTTGATTGATGCTGGATTTTCTGGAAAGAAAATAGAAAATCTCCTAGGCCAAATAGGAGAAAACCCAAAAGACCTCGATGGAATCTTCATAACTCATGAACACAATGACCACATCCAGGGGGCTGGAGTCCTATCGAGAAGATTTGATATACCAATATACGCCAACCAAGGAACTTGGAAGGGTTTGACACAAAAAATAAAGAAGCTAAAGGAAGAAAATATTAAAGTCTTTAAGACAAATGAATTTATAAACTTTAAGTCCATGGATATCCTCCCTGTAGCTATCCACCACGATGCTATGGAGCCAGTCGCCTATGTTATATATATTGGCAACAAGAAGCTTACTATTCTTTCTGATACAGGAATAGTTGATGAAAAAATCGCTTACGAGATAAAGGGATCGGATATCTACTATATGGAAGCTAATCACGATCTGCAAGCCCTAAAGATGGGGCCATATCCCCACAATTTAAAGCTCAGGGTTATGGGAAATATGGGGCACTTATCAAATGATCAAGCCGCAGAGGCCCTTGCTGATGCTCTTGTTGGAAAAAATGAGACGGTTTTTTTATCTCACCTTTCAGAAACCAACAATACCCCTGAGCTTTCAAGACTTACAGTTGACAATTACCTAAGAAGTCTTGGTTATGATACAAAAAAAGATATTGATTTGGAGGTTTGCAATAGATACGAGCCTTCAAAAATAGTGGAGTTATAATGGAATTATTAGAAATAGAAAAATCACTTATAAAAAAATATAGAAAAGAAATCTGGTCGCCCTTTATCAAAGCCATAAAGGAATTTTCATTGATAAATGAAGGAGATAAGGTAGCTGTCGCTATATCTGGTGGGAAGGATTCGCTAATCCTTGCCAAGCTCATTGAGGAGCTTCACAAACACTCAAAGGTCAAATTTGATGTGGCATATATTTCTATGGATCCTGGTTATGATAAGGAAAATAGAGAGCTTTTAGAAGAAAACATCAAATACCTAAATATAGATGCTACAATCTATGATTCAGAAGTTTTTGAAGTAGCAGAAACTATAACCAAGGGGGCCTATCCATGCTATATGTGTGCGAGGATGCGTAGGGGCTTTCTTTATAACAAGGCCAAGGAGCTAGGATGCAACAAACTAGCCCTAGGCCATCACATGAACGATGCTATCGAAACAACTATGATGAATGTTCTCTATGCAGGAAATTTTAAAACTATGAAGCCCAAACTAAGAGCCCAAAACTTCGAAGGAATGGAACTTATTAGACCCCTCTACTATCTTCATGAAGATGATATTAAAAGGTGGAGGGACTATGTAGGTCTAAAAGCCCTAAATTGTGCCTGCACCGTAACAAAGTCTAGTGAGTCCTATACTAGAAAGAAGATTAAAGAGCTAATAGCAGATTTGAAGAAAGATAATCCGGAAGTAGAAAAGTCCATCCTAAGGTCAGCAGAAAATGTTAACTGCGATATGGTTCTGGGCTATCAAATAAAAGGCGAGAAACACTCGTTCTTGGAGGAATTTGAATGATAGTAGATTTTTTTAAGGTCCTAATCCTCTCCCTAGTGGAAGGGGTGACAGAATTTTTGCCAGTGTCATCTACTGGCCATTTGATTTTGGTAAATCAATTTGTAAAAATGGAAGGAGAAACTTTTTCCAATGCCTTTAATGTAATTATCCAATTGGGAGCTATCCTTTCTGTAGTGGTAATTTATTTTAAAAGGCTTAACCCTTGGGATAGGGAAAAAACTTCCAAGTATTTTCCTAAAAATTACGACAAGCTAAATGGTCAATCCAGGGCCTATTACAGGTTAACTCACCCAGATAGAAAGACAATAGAGCTTTGGAAGAGGGTAATAGTTGGAGTTCTTCCTGCCATGGTCTTGGGCCTACTCTTTGATGATTTCATAGACGAGCACTTATTTAAACCAATGGTAGTAGCAGCTATGCTTCTTGTTTGGGGTCTTGTTATAATCTTTGTCGAGAAGAAAAACAAGAGGGAAAATAGGGTTAAGCATGATAACATAGCCATGGTTTCCTACAAGACTATCCTCGCCATAGGATTTTTTCAAACCCTTGCTATGATACCAGGAACTAGCAGGTCAGCTGCAACTATTATGGGAGCTATGATTTTGGGCCTATCAAGGTCAGCTGCGGCAGAATTCTCTTTCTTCCTAGCTATTCCTACCATGCTTGGAGCAACTCTCCTAAAGGTTGTAAAGAACTTCTCTGGCTTTACAGGCTATCAATGGGTCTTGATTCTTGTGGGAATGCTTTTAAGTTTCCTAGTAGCCTATTTTGTAATCAAGAAATTTATGGCCTACATTAGAAACAATGACTTCATCCCTTTTGGTATTTACAGGATTATTCTTTCAGTCCTAGTCCTTGTTTACTTTTTGATTTTTTGAGATGAAAAATAGATGCGAATGGGCAAAAAGCCCAATCCTTATAGCCTATCACGATGAGGAATATGGCAGGCTAAGCCATGACGATAGATATATCTTCGAAATCCTAGTCTTGGAATTTATTGAAGCCGGTCTAAGCTTTGAAATAGTCCTAAAGAAAAGAGAGGCTATGAGAGAGGCCTTCGATGGTTTTTCTTATGAAATAATTAAAAACTATGACGAAAACAAAATCGAAGAGCTGATGAAAAATGAAAAAATTATTAGAAATAGGAAAAAATTAGAAGCTTTGGTAAAAAACGCCAGAGCTTTTATAAAAATAAGGGAAGAATTTGGATCCTTCGACAAATATCTAGAAAGCTTCATTGGGGAAGTTATTGACTATAAGAGAAAAGAGGGAGAAGTTATATCCCAAAGTCCCCTATCAGAAAAAATAGCCAAGGACATGAAAAAAAGATCCTTCTCTTTCCTAGGGCCAATCACAATCCACTCCTTTCTTGAGGCTATAGGAAGGATAAATTGTCATTGCCTAACTTGTTTCAAGCACTAAGATAAGTAGTTTTATAAAAATTAATAAAGCTAAAGAAAATAAGAATTATTAGAGGTGAAATATGCAAAAACACTGGTGGCATAAGGCGACTATCTATCAAATCTATCCTAAATCCTTCATGGATTCAAATAATGATGGAATCGGAGATATAGGAGGCATTATAGGAAAGCTTTCCTATCTAGAAAAGCTCGGTATCAACGCTATTTGGCTTTCTCCAGTCTATCAAAGTCCCATGGATGATAATGGCTATGATATTTCTGATTATAGGGCTATAGCAGATATTTTTGGCAATATGGACGATATGGATAAGTTAATAGCAGAGGCGAAAAAGAGGGACATCAGGATTATAATGGACTTGGTAGTAAATCATACTTCTGATGAGCATGCATGGTTTATTGAAGCGAAAGAAAATCGCAAAAGTCCTAAACGTGATTTCTATATTTGGAGAGATGAGCCAAATTCCCTAAAGTCTAGCTTCTCCGGCTCTGCCTGGGAGTATGACGAAAAATCTGGAGAGTATTATCTACACCTATTTAGCAAAAAACAACCCGACCTTAATTGGGAAAATGAAGCCTTGCGTCATGAAATCTACGATATGATGAATTTCTGGATTGATAAGGGGATAGGAGGCTTTCGTATGGATGTAATAGACCTCCTAGGAAAAGTTCCTGATAAAGAAATCCGTGAAAATGGCCCTATGCTTCATTCCTACCTAAAGGAGATGAATGAAAATACCTTTGGAAACTATGACCTTTTAACAGTTGGAGAAACTTGGGGAGCAAGTCCTGAAATAGCCAAACTTTATTCGGACCCAAAAAACAAAGAACTATCCATGGTTTTTCAATTCGAACATATAGGCCTTCAACATAAGTTAAATTTGCCTAAGTGGTATTATGAAAAAGACCTCGATGTTTCTAAATTAAAGGAAATTTTTAATAAATGGCAAAAGGAATTAGAGCTTGGTAAGGGTTGGAATTCTCTCTTCTGGGAGAATCACGACCTACCAAGAGTCCTTTCTCTTTGGGCTAATGTCGATGAATTTAGGGAAAAATCTGCCAAGGCCTTGGCAATCCTCCTCCACCTAATGAGGGGAACTCCTTACATCTATCAGGGTGAAGAAATCGGAATGACCAACTTTCCTTTCAAAGACTTATCAGAATTTGCTGATATTGAATCGATAAATTATGCCAAAGAATGTCTAGAAAATGGTGAGGACGAAGAGGATATTTTGGATAGGATTTCTGTCGTAAGTCGTGATAATGCAAGGACTCCTATGCAATGGGACGCTAGCAAAAACGCAGGATTTTCCAAGGCGGATAAGACTTGGCTAAGAGTAAATCCAAATTACAAGACGATAAATGTAGAAGAAGCTCTAGAAGATTTAGATTCTATCTTCTACACCTATCAAAAGCTAGTAGCTTTAAGAAAAAGTGAGGACTGGCTAGTAGATGGTGATTTCGAACTTGTCGATACAGAAGAAAAAGTCTTTGCCTATTATAGGAAAACGCAGGATGAGAAATATCTAATAGTTGTAAATCTCTCAGATAAAGAAGAAAAATTCGATAAGCTAGGAGATTATAAAGAAATAATCATCTCTAATACAGATGTGGATGAAGTTAAAAAAAGTGGGCTTCTTAGTCCTTGGGATGGTTTTTGTGTAAAAATTAAATAAAAAAAAGCTGGCCCCAGAATTTCTCTAAGGCCAGTTTTTTTAGGCAAAATAGTTTATAAAGAAAGTAATAACGATAGGGTTCATCAGATTTACAGCTATGGCAAGAACTATAGGAAAGACGAACATGGCAAGCTCTGCTGGGCCTCTTTCTTCTATGATAGCCTCCATATTTGCCATGGCATTTGGAGTTTGACCCAAACCAACCCCACAATGACCTGCTGCCATTACTGCTGAGTCATAGTCTTTGCCACAAAGCCTGTAAGTAACAAGGCTAGTGTAGATTGCTATAAAGATAGCTTGGGCTATGAGGATTACAAACATAGGACCTGCTAGACTTATTATAGCAGATATGTTTAGGTTGATTAGGGCGAGGGATAGGAAGAGATTTAAGGAAATATTTCCTACTAGATTTACATTTTCTATATCAAGGTCCCTTTTCATAAAATCATAAACATTTCTTATGACTAGCCCTCCAAATTGGCAACCCACATAGTAGGGAAAGCTTAAAGAGCTTTTAGCGAGTATTAGATTTATAAAAGTTCCCAAAAAACAAGAAAAAGCAACAAGAACTATAGCCTTCATCAAGGAAGCTTGGCTGATTTGGTGTTTGGCCTTTTCTAGGCTGAAATTTTCTACTAGGCCAGAGCTTTTTAGCTTGTTTTTGATGATAAGCCTTTTGGCAACTGGACCTCCTACTAAAGAGCCTACCAAAAGACCGAAAGTTGCAGCAGCAACTCCGATGGAGGTATTATTAACAGCCCCCATTGTTTCCATTATCTTGCCAAAGGATATGGCAGAGCCGATACCCCCTGTCATAGAGGTT
The DNA here is from genome assembly GCF_000159095.1 of Anaerococcus tetradius ATCC 35098. Lineage (GTDB taxonomy): Bacteria > Bacillota > Clostridia > Tissierellales > Peptoniphilaceae > Anaerococcus > Anaerococcus tetradius. Next base: position 38,092 of record NZ_GG666300.1, read on the forward strand.
GATCCCATGGCTATACCATGGAGGGGATTGATTCCTAAGAGAAGGGAAATTCCTACTCCTATAATATTTTGCAGGGGAAGGAGGATTATTATGGAAATGGCAAGTTTTACTCCAATAAGTCCTGCCTTTCTGAGGCTCTTAAAGGAAGCACAAAGTCCGATAGATGCAAAAAACACATTCATAAAGAAGTCTTGGAGGATTTTATCAAACTTAAAATCCACAGCTAGGGATGATTTAAGGGCAAAAATTCCAAGGCTTATTATAAGGCCCCCTATTACAGGAGAGGGGATAAAAAATTTCTTGAAAAAATCAAATTTATTTTTAATAAAGACTCCCAGGACATAGGCAAGCATGGCAAGACCGAGAGTCTGTAAGATATCTACTTGTATAGTCATTATTTTTCCTTTCTTTTTTATTAGATAAGTATATCCCTAGGAAAAAATTTTACAAGAGCATAGGTTAAAGAAGAAGCAATCTTTATTTGCTTCCAGTATAATGAATGTTATATAATATGCTAAGGAGAGTGTTTATGAAAATAATTTTTTGGGTATCGGCCTTTGCCATTATTTATCCTATGATAGGCTACCCCCTTACACTTTTGTTATTAGATAAAATTATTAAAAGAAAAAACAAACAAGACTATGCTTACAGGCCCATGGTTTCTGTAATAATTTCAGCCTACAATGAAGAAAAAGTAATTGTAAAAAAACTTACAAATATTATGAAAACTGATTACCCGAATCTAGAGGTCATAATAGCAAATGACGCTTCGACTGATAAGACAGTTGAGCTTTGCGAAGACTTTATTAAAAAGCATCCTGACTTTCCTATAAGGGTAAATACAGTCAAAAATCATTTGGGTAAGACTAATGCTCAAGATGAGGCGGTTGAAACTGCTTGGGGAGAAATCCTAGTATTTTCCGATGCCAACTCTATCTTCAAAGAAGATGCTATAAAGGAACTTGTATCTTATTTTACAGCGGATGATATAGAATATGTATGCGGATCTTTGCTTTATAAGAAAGACGATCAAGCCTCTGTTGTAGCTGAAAATACCTACTGGAATATGGAACTTACTATGAGAAAGATAGAGTCTAATATAAAGACCATAGCAGCCGGTAATGGAGCAATCTATGCTTGTAGGAAGAAAGATTATAGAAATTACAATCTAGTTAGCTCCCACGACTACGAGATGCCCCTCTATGCTGGCCTTAACAAGAAAAGGGCCCTCTATAATGAAAAGGCCATAGCCTTCGAAAAGGCAGGTGCTACAACAAGTGATGAGTTTAAGAGGAAGGTAAGGATGCAAAGAAGGATTCTTACTAATATTTTCACCAACCTAAGAAGATTAAATATCTTTAAATATGGATGGTTTTCCTTCTTCCACTTTAATCACAAGACTTTGAGATTCTTGCAGGCTTTTTTTCATATAGTATTATTTATAAGTAATATATTTCTTATAAAATATGGACTAATTTATAAGCTATTTTTCTTAGGCCAACTCGTCTTTATAATTCTTGCTATACTTGGTCAACTTACAAAGGCTAAAAATAAGCTCCTATATTTTCCAAGATATTATTCTATGATGATGCTAGCCCAAATTCTAGGAGCAAAAAATGAGTTTACAGGTAAGAGCAAGGCCACTTGGGAAAAGGCAGAAAGTACGAGGTGATTATGAAAATAGAAGTATTAATATCGGCTATGAATGTCAAAGACATTAACTTCTACGAGAAATTCAATCTCACAACTGATGCCCTAATTATTAACCAATGTGATCACAATGGCTATGAAGAGCTTGATAAGGGAAAGTTTAAGATAAGGATGATATCGACAGACACCAAGGGGCTTGGAAGAAGTAGAAATCTCGCTATCCTAAACTCTAGGGCTGATATAGTAGTCTTTTGTGATGATGATGAAGTCTTTTTAGAAGATTATGAAAAGAAAATTAAGGAGGCCTTTATCGAGCATCCTGATGTCGACTTTTTCGTCTTTAGAACCATAATTTATCAAAATGGCGAAGAGATAATCAAGGTAAGGGAAGAAAAAGACCTAAAGATATACAATGCCCTAAGATATGGTTCGGTGCATTTTGCTTTTAAGAGAGAAAAAATCGCCGAAAAAAATATCTACCTATCGACCTACTTCGGTGCTGGAACTGGTAATGGTTCTGGGGAGGATTCGATTTTTATTGCTGATTGCATAAGAAAAGGCCTTAGGCTTAGAACTTCGATGAAGACGATAGCAAAAATTTACAATGATGATTCTACTTGGTTTAAGGGTTTTGACGAAAAGTTTTTCTATGATAAGGGAAAACTAGCCAAGGCTCTATTTCCAAAGATGTATAGATTTTATATAGAATATTTTATTAGAAGATATCCAGAAAAATTAGTAAATGTTGATATAAGAAGAGCAAGACAGATAATGTTAGAAGGTGCAAAGGATTTTGGAGGTTAAAATGAAAGAAAAAAGATCGCTCTTTAGTGCAATTCCTGCAGGCCTAATCTGGGGAATACTTGCAGCAGTTGTTTTTTACTTTGCCTTGTCCTATTCAGGATTTAATGAATATAAGGCGAAGAGTAAGATTATTACTACAGATTTGGAAAGTGTTAATGAAAATGCAAGCGATGCAAAAACTTATGCAGCAACCATTAACTCAAATAAGATTAAAAAGACTGTCCTAGATAATTTGGGCATAGATATGTCTCTAGGCATGCTCGATACTAAGCTTAAAATCGAGCCAATCGAAGGTTCTTCAGTAGTAGATATTGTTGTTACTGATACAAATAAGCAAAGGGCAGAAGATATAGCTGATGAATATGCAGACCTTGCTGTAAGAGTAATTGGAAACATCTACGGAACAAAGGCTCAAGTTATGGAATATTCTTATCAATCAGCAGGTAAGGTTAATAATGGTATAACTTATTCAGCAATTATAGGCTTGGCTGTTTTCATCCTAGCTACTCTTATAGGAATGATTAGGGTAAATTCTTTTAATAACAAAGTCCTCCTTGCTAGGGCTAAGAATACTATCCTAGATGAAGAAGATCAAGAGCCTTACGAAGCAAGCGATAAAGACTATGAGGGAATTGTTTCTGATGGCAAAAGAGAAGTTAAGAATGGTAGGATGAGCTTTAGAAAAGAAGCTAAAGAAGATTACTCATATCAAGACAATGACGAGTCTAATGATAATGATTATGATAATGATGATGACTTCGATTATTTAGATACGAAAAGCCAAGAACTTCCTGATTTTGACAATGAAAATCCAGCTGAAACCATAGTAATTGATAAAAACGAAATACTCTATGGAATTAACAGACAAAATAGGGTCGAGGAAGATATAATCATCAAAGATTATCCAATCTTAGGCAAGCTTCCACCATATAGCAAAGGAGAATTAGATGTTTAGAAAAAAAGATGAAGAGAAAAAAGAGATCGCTCTTCAAGCCTTCTATAATCTTGAAGATGGTTTGCTAAGTGCTCTTAGCAATGATGAGAAAGTAATAGCCTTTACATCAACATCAAAGCACACCGACCAAGACTTAAATGTCTATGTTATGGCCAAGCACCTAGCTGAGGAAGGTGATAGAATCCTCCTAATAGATGCTAATCTAAGGGAAGCAGGCCTTGAAGAAATAACTAATGATAAAAAAGAAAGAGGCTTTATTGATGGAATCCTCGGTGATTACCAAATAGATGATCTGATAAATTATGATGGAAAACACGATAATATTTATCTAATGTATTCAGGTAAGGTTTCAGATTATGCCGATGAGTTCCTAGAACCAGCAGACATTAAAAATTTCTTTGAAAGCCTAAGGGCTTCTTATGATTATATATTTGTAAACACAACAGCAAATACAGATATAGCAGAAGCTAATATGTTTGCTTCCCTTGCAGATAGAGTAGTTATTTTTACAACCTATGCTAACAAGGATAACGACATCTACCAAGAATCAATTGAACAACTCGAAAGAGTTAATGCAGATATCCTGGGCCTAGTTATTACAAACTATGTTTATAGCGAAGCCGAAGTAAAGGAATTGTTTGGAGAAAATTAATGAAAAAGATTAAAGTATTGATGCTTCTTTGTCTAAGCCTTATCTTGGCTTCATGCTCAAATGACACTTATGTATCAAAGCGTCATCCAGAAGAAAATAACAAGACTGAACTAACAGAAAAATCTAAAGAAGGCAAAGAAAACAAGGATGGCAAAGAAGCTTTAGAAAATTCTAAAGACGAAAAAGATAAAGATAGCGAAGAAACAAAAGAAACAAAAGAAGCTAAAGACGAAAAAGACAAGGGCGATGAAGACTCTGATGTTATGGCTGGAGTAAATTACCAAGTTGAAGATGTGGTAAATATGAGATCCGAACCAAGCACAGACTCAGAAATAGTAGGAGAAGCCCATCCAGGGGATGAAATTTTAGTTCTCCTAGAAAAAGACGGCTGGTCAAGAGTATCAATTAATGGCCAAGCAGGCTACATCAAAAGCGATTTATTAAAACCAGTAAAATAATGATAAGGCTCTTGTGGGATAACCCTGCAAGAGCTTATTTTTCCATAAATTTCAATAAATTTGCTAATAATATGGCCATATGTGATATAATTATATAGAGGTATTATGATAAATTTATTTTTTGATTACTTACTATGGCCCTTGCTTATGGTTATAGCCGCCATAAGTTTTCTAAATTCTATCATGGAAAATAGGAAGAGCAGGATTGTTATTTCTATAATAATTTTGATTATGGCTGTGGTAATAATGATGGTTGTTTATAAGAAGTTTGACGAGGGAATATTCATCCAGCTATATTTATTCCTTTTTTTACTATCCATAGCTTTGGTTATCCTCGCTTTGAAAAAACAGGAAGACTCGTTCACCCTAATTGGTATAGGGCTAATGGTAGTTATGCTTGTTATTTTGCTAAGCTTTCCACTAGAATAATCGGACTTTTTGTAAAAATTGTAAGGATAGAAGCTTCTGCTAATAATAAATAAAATAGCTTTATCAGGGATAGATTGTCTATTGCTGATTTTTATTTACAAATAAGGGCAAAAAAAGATGATATTTAGAAACTGTTTTTCCAAATATCATCTTTTAATTTTATTTGCTTGAAGCATCTACAATAAGCTGTAGGTAGCTTGCGGTATCCTTTAATGTTGCTCCAGTAATTGAATCAATTGTGCCATCTTCCTTCTTTGAAGCTATGGCAGCCTTGATTTCGTCAACAGTCTTGCCGGAAACAAATTTTTCGATGGCTTCGAAGTTATCCTTGATGGAGACTTTAGATTTGGCTTTTTCTGCCATTAGCTTTGAGTACTTATCGCTATTTTCAAGTTTTGATCCCAATACATTCTTGCTATCAGCATAGCCCTTAGCAAATTCATCATCGGCATTGCTTAGGCCAAGTCCATCTTCCAAGTATTGGTATTCATCAAAGCTTGCCGCAACTATCCTATCGCCTTCCATAGCTACTAGGCAATCAGCAAAAGAGTTATCCCCGTGGCCTTTTCCTATTATAGTCTTGAAAGTTAAGTTTTCAGGATCTTCGGCATGACCTACCGATATAAATTTATTATCCTTTGCACTATCTACTATGGCTTTGATTAGGTAAGGTGTGGATTCAAAGTCAGTTTTTCCAACAGCTTCCATTATTTGCTTATCTGTCTTATCTTTTAAGAAAGCTTCAACTTCTCCTATGGTTTTTCCCTTTACGAAATTTGCTATTGCTTCATAATTTTCGCCTAGGCTAGTTTTGGCTCCGGATTTTTTCATCTCGGCTGAGTAAAGCTTCTCATTTTCCATTTTAGATACGAGTTTTTTATCCTTGACAGCCCCTTTGCCAAAGTCCTTATCAGAATTTACAACTGCCTTTAGGTCGCTTGTGCTGTTTTCATATTGGTATTGATCAATTGATAGGCCAACAATTTTATCTTGGCTTGTGGCAACAACTATGCGTGTGAAGGACTTTGCTCCCTTATTTCTTGGGTAGGACCTATGAAGAATAACATTTCCTTCAGCTTGGTCAGGATTTTGTGGTTTTACTTCTTCTACCTTATCTTCTTTTTTATCTATAGCCTTATCTTCTAATGCTATTTCTTCTTTTTTATTATTAGCTTTGTCGGAAGTCTTCCCGCAGGAACTTAGGACAAAAGCACTTACAAGAAGTAGGCTTATTATATTGAATTTTTTCATTTTCCCTCCTAAATTTCTTATAAAAAACTTTCGCCCAACATTATATGCGTTCCATAATATATTTCAAGCCTATTTAATTATTAACTTTCCTTTTTTTAAGCTTTTTGATATAATATATATAAAATTAAAGATATTGGCAGGGCTAATTGATTATAGGTAGTTTTTTCAAAGAGAAACTGCCTTTTTTTTAGGAATAATTAAGGAGAAAGCATGAGAAATATCAATGTAAACAACGAGATTAACAAGTTAAAAACAGTTCTTCTTCACAGACCAGGCGAGGAACTACTAAACCTAACCCCAAACGCCTTGGATGAACTCTTATTTGATGACATACCAGACCTAGATAAGGCCAAGGAAGAGCATGATAATTTTGCTCAAATATTTAGAAATGAAGGAGTAGAAGTTCTTTACCTAGAAGACTTGATGGCTGAAACCATAGCAGATAATAAAGAACTTAGAGATAAATTTCTGAATCAATATCTGGCTGAGGCTGGAATAAGTGATGATCTTATTTATCAAGAAGCAAAAAAACTTCTAGAATCAATAAAAGATAGCAAGGAATTTATCCTAAAGACCATGAGTGGGATAACCCTACATGAGCTAGGTATAAAAAACGAACATGTCCTCTTTAATTACAAATACACCGCCATCAATCCCATGCCCAACCTTTATTTCACTAGAGATCCCTTCTCATCAATAGCAAATGGAGTTTGTATAAATACCATGTATTCTGTAACTAGGTCAAGGGAAACAATCTATGCAGATTATATTTTTAAATATCACAAAGACTACAAGGATACAAAGAATTTCTATGGCAGGGGAAAGAAATATCACATAGAAGGTGGGGATATCTTAAATATCAACGAAAATCTTTTGATGATAGGAATAAGTCAGAGAACAGAGCTTGAAGCAATTAGGGACTTGGCAAAGAATGTCTTATTCGATGATGAAAATAAGATAGAAGAAATTATAGCTATAAATATCCCAAACGAAAGAGCCTACATGCACCTTGATACTGTATTTACCCAAATAGATTATGACACTTTTACCTATCATCCGGGAATAATTTCTAGCTTCCATGCTGTTAAATTTACAAGCAAAGACCATAGGCTTGAAGAAGAGTTTATAGAAAAATCTCTTGATGAGCTATTGAGAGATTCGTTAAAACTTGATAAGATAAGACTTCTACCATGTGGGGGAGGAGATCCTATAGCAGCCCTTAGGGAGCAGTGGACAGACGGATCCAATACCCTAGCTATAGGACCAGGCAAGGTAATAGTCTATAAGAGAAATACAGTAACCAATCAAATGCTAGAAGAAAATGATATAGAAGTAATAAAACTTGACTCATCAACCCTAACTGTCGGCAGGGGTGGTCCTAGATGTATGTCCATGCCTCTAGTAAGAGAGGACTGAGATATATATTAAAATAAGGGGGCTATAAATTAACAAAATCTAATTTGAAAGTTAATAATATTAAAAGTATAATTCAAATATAATAAGTAGCTAGGTGGAAACCACCATAGAAATAAGAAAAGAGGCTATCATGTTTGATTACAAAAATAACAAGAAAAAAATAGAAGAAAACACCCTAGGTAAAATCTTATTTACAGCAGGAGCTGGTCTAGTAGGAGCTTACCTATATCTTAAAAACAATAACAAATTAGATGAAGTTAAGGATAAGATAGACGATATAAAAGATGAAATTATCGACTCACTAAAAGGTGAGGACCTTTTGTAAGTCTTTACCCTTAAAATTTCAATCGAATTATTAAAAAGTAAATAATCATTTAAAAAAGTCCCAAGGGGCTTTTTTTTGTTTGACAAGTCCTCATTAATTTGCTACAATAGCATGAGAAAAATTAGGGAGGTATTATGAAAAATTCTAAAAAAATTTACCATGTTGATGAAAAAGTTCCATTGAAATTACTCTTGCCTTTGTCAATCCAACACACTTTCGCAATGTTCGGAGCGAGTGTTTTGGTTCCTATTTTATTTGGTATTAATCCAGGAATTGTATTATTGATGAATGGTATAGGAACATTGTTATTTATTTTAATTACTAAGAAAAAAGCACCTGCTTATTTGGGTTCTTCATTTGCATTTCTAGCTCCAGGTACAGCTATTATCGCAAGCGAAGGTTTCCAATATGCGCAAGGTGCTTTTATTGTGGTCGGACTTCTGGGTTGCTTTCTTGCTTATATAATTTATAAGTTTGGTATAGGATGGATTGATGTCGTTCTTCCTCCAGCAGCCATGGGTGCAGTAGTAGCCTTGATTGGTTTTGAGCTTGCAGGTAATACTGTAACAGGAGGATCTATAGGTGCTAACCTTATGACCGATAATGCTAGCAAAAAAGATTTCTTTATCTTCTTTGTAACCTTGTTTACAGCCATAATCGGATCAGTTGCCTTTAAGGGCTTCTTCTCAACTATTCCAATTCTTATTTCAATAGTTGTAGGCTATATAGTTTCAATTCTCTTCGGTATGGTAGACTTTACCCCAGTTAGGGAAGCTAGTCTTTTCACTATGCCAGCCTTCTCCATGCCAAAGTTTTCAGCAAGTGCAATAATAGCTATGCTTCCGGTTATTCTTGTAATAACAAGTGAGCACATATCCCACCAAGTTGTAACAAGCAATATCATAGACAGAGATCTACTAAAAGATCCAGGCCTTCACAGGTCAATCTTTGCAGATAATTTCTCATCAGCCTTATCAGGTCTTGTAGGAGGAGTGCCAACAACTACTTACGGAGAAAATATAGGAGTTATGGCAATCACTGGAGTATATTCTGTTCAAGTTATAGGAGGAGCTGCAGTAATCTCTATCCTTATGGCCTTCATTGGACCTCTAGCAGCCATAATCCAAACCATACCTGGAGATGTAATAGGAGGAGTAACCTTCCTTCTTTACGGAATGATTGGTACAAGTGGTATTAGACTCTTAGTTGATCAAAAGGTAGACTACTCAAAGTCCATGAACCTAGTTCTTACATCAGTAATCTTTATAGCTGGTCTATCAGGTCTTTCCGTTAAATTTGGATCAATCCACCTACAAGGAATGGTTCTAGCATCAGTTGTAGCTGTCCTTCTATCAGCCTTTATGACTATAATAAGAAAGCTCGGCTTGATTAATCAATAAAAAACTCCCGAGTAGGGAGTAAAAGCAAAAAGGTAGATGAAAAAATGTCTTCATCTACTTTTTTTATTGGAAAAAAGATGCTCAATAAGAATCTTCGATACTATGTCCATTAAAATATACCTCCAACAAGCTCTGCCACTTGTTTGCTCTTCATCCCAAGTTTTGAGCCTATCTTAGAGCCAAGCATGAAAAGAAGGGCTGTGACTATGCTTATAGTTGAAGCTGACCTTACTATATCTATATTAAGAAAAGCAAGACCGATTGATAAGACTAACAACTATTCAGTATCCAAAACTCCACCTTAATTTAAAATACTATAAGTGCCCTATACTTAACCCTAATGATATTATAAAGCAAGTTTGGAAAAAGAAAAACCGGTCAAACTGACCGGTTGATTCTTGATATTATTCGAATTGACTAATGATTCTTTGGGCATTAGCAATAACTCTATTACTTTTTTCTATTATAGCATTAGCCTTTGGTCCAATACTTCTAGCTATGGCAGGATAAGTATTCATAAGGTATTTAATAGCTTTAATAGTTATCCTGTTTTCTTCTACAGCAGCCTTTAGCTTTTGAACTGCCAAGATTTTTTTGCCATATTCTCTTATCTCGCTTTTAGCATTATTTAGGGCTATGGTAGCATTTCTTAATTCTTCATAGCTAGGGTTTTCTTTATTTAACAAGGTCTTCGCATATTCTAAGGCTTCAACATAATTAGCCTTTAGGCTTTGCTTTTTTATCAAATTATAGGTTTCAGAAGCGAAAATATTTACGCTATCATCAACTCCAATTTGCAATTGCTCTTTTTGAGTTTTAAGTTTTGTAGCATCATCCTCAGCAGCATAGCTTATATTAACTGGGCTAACCTTTTGAAAAACAGGGCCTATTCCTAGAAAAGCAAAGTTAAATGCAAGAAGTCCTGCTATTAATTTTTTCTTAAACATCATTACTCCTCTTATTTGTTTGCTGGTTTTTCGTATTTGGCTATAACTTCTTCAGCATTTTTGATTACTTTTTCAGCCTTTACAAGGTAAGTTCTAATCTTATCTCCGTAGTTTTTAGCTATAGCTGGGAAATCAAGAAGGGTCTTACAAGCTTTTACTGTAATTTCGCTTTCGCTTTTTGCTTTCTTTAACTTATCTAGAGCCTTCTTTATTTTTGCATCCTTATCGCTTCCAAGCATATCTTCCTTAGCTGTATCAAGTTTTTGGATGATATCTTCGTAATTTTCAAGACTTGCTTTAGGATTTGCGGCTGTAGACTTAGCAGCTGTAAGGGCAAGTTCAAATATCTTTACGCTATCAGCAGAATATTTTTTCTTATCCTTTAATAAAACTTCTGCCTCTTCAATTCTCTTAGCCAAGACTTTCTTAGTATCTTCTGTCTTTACATATCTAATTATAGCAGCCTTAGTATCTCTAAGTTCACTTACAGCCTTTTCGTATTCACCTTTTGATAAGCTATCACCTTTGCCATAAACTGTATAGGCATTTGTAAGAGCTAGGTCAAAAGCAGCCTTTAGGTCTTGGGATGCTGCCTTGTAATTTTCATCATTTCTAATAAAGCTACGTGCATCATCTATAAGATTAGTTAAAGTTTGGGAGTCAACTTGTTTACCATCTAGTCTGTCTCTAGCAGTTTTTAGTTCTTCTAATTTAGCTTTCATTTCAGGTATATATGCCTTTTTTTCAGCATCTGTCATTGCTTTATCTGTGTTTATAGAACCAATATAGTTTGCGATTTGAGTAATTGTTCCATCAAAAGCTGCTTTAGAATAGGAAGTTGCATTAATATAAGTATAGTCTTTATTTCTTAAAGATAAACATTCTGTATAAGTTCCGTTTAGTTCGTTATAAGCATCTAGAAAAGCTTTTTTAACATCTTCTTTTTGACTTATACTTGTAGCTTCTGCTGCAAATGAGCTTTGACCTGCTCCTAGGACGAAACTTGTTGCGAGTGTTAGGGCTATTATTCCTTTTGTGATATTATTTTTCTTCATAAAAACTCCTTTAAATTACGTTTTCTTTTCCTACATTATACCATATAAGGCTTTTATTTACAGTATTTATCTTTTCTTCTGTGGAGTAGTTATTTCTTTATTGTTATAAGCTTATTTTTCATTTCCTTTATGTATTCTTGGCAATTTTTGTGATATGATATAGTATATACTTTAAGACGGAGGATTTATGAAAAAATTAGGAAAAATATTTTTAGCTCTCGCCTTATCAGCAGGGCTTGCTTTTACAGGCTATATAGTTGGCCTCAACCATCCATCAACTAATGGACAAATTACTAAGACAGAACAAGCTCATTTGGAAGATATGCATATGCTAAGAGATCTTCTCGATAAGAATTTCCTTTTCGATTACAAGGAAGAAGACTTGTATGAAGGTTCTCTAAAGGGAATGTTCGCTAATTTAGGTGATCCCTACACCCAATACTACACTGCCGATGAGTTTAAGAAACTTATGGAAACCCTAGATGGAAGATATAAGGGAATAGGCGTATTGGTTCAAGCTAGCAAGGAAGGCTTTATTAAAGTTGTCCAAGTATTTGACGATTCTCCTGCTGCTGAAGCAGGACTAAAGGCTGGAGACTATATCATAAAAGTCGAAGGCAAGGAATACAGTGCAGATCAAATGGAAGATGCAGTGGCTGTTATGAAGGGCGAAGAAGATACTGACGTCAAAATAACTATCCGCAGGATGGAAAAAGATGGCAAAAACTTCAAGGATATAGACTTAAAGGTAGCAAGACGTGATGTAAAGGTCGATACCATAGATGATGCAAGCTTTACCATTAAGGGTAAGAAAATCGGCTATATCCACATCAAATCTTTTGACGATGTAACAGGTGAGGACTTCAACGCTTCCTACAAGAAACTAAAAGATCAAGGTATAAAGGGCCTAGTCCTAGACCTTAGAAATAATCCAGGCGGATCACTTGATGTTTGCCTTGCCATAGCTGATAAGTTCTTGGGTAAGGGAGTTATAGTTACAACAGAAGATAAGAAGGGAAAGGTCATAACTGAAGAATCAGACGAGGCTAATGATGATATCCCTATGACTGTTCTTGTAAACGAAAACTCTGCTTCAGCAAGTGAAATCCTATCTGGGGCCTTTAAGGATAGAAAAAGAGCAAAAATTATAGGAAAGAAGACCTTTGGTAAGGGTATTGTTCAAAAACTTTTCCCACTAGAAGATGGTTCTGGAGCAAAAATTACAATTAGCGAATATCATACACCATCAGGAGCAAAGATTAATAAAATTGGTGTCAAGCCTGATGTAGAAGTTGATGTTGAAGATCAAAATCAAGAAATAAACAAGCAAAACCTATCTAAAGATATACAATTCAAAAAGGCTGTTCAAGTTCTTTTTTCAGAGATGGATTAATAGATGCAAAAATATATGGATTATTCAAAGAGGGTAGAGGAGTTAGCAGAACTTCTAGCTAAGAAAGATGGAGTAAATCTTTCAAAATTATTAAGAAGGACTAATCCGGTCGATATAGAAGAATTTATATCGACCCTTAGCTCTGATGATGCTCTTTTAGTTTTTAGGCTCCTCAAAAAGGAAGATGCTATAGAAGTATTTGCCAAGCTTGATCCTTCCGATAAGGATAAGATAAAGAAGGGCTTAAATGATGCTGAGTTTACAGATCTTCTTGAAGATTTGGACTTCGACGATATGATCGACACCCTAGAAGAGATGCCAGCATCAGTTGTCCAAAAGATTCTAAGAAATACCGACCCTGAAATAAGAAAGAGGGTCAACCAATACCTAAAATTCCCTGAAGACTCAGCAGCAAGTCTTATGACTCCAGAATTTGTTGAGTTAAAAATCAACATGACAGTAAAAGAAGCCCTAGCCACTATAAAAAGAATAGGCAAGGACAAGGTAACAGTCTATACTTGTTATGTAACTGATACTACCAAAAAGCTTCTTGGCTACGTTTCCCTAAGAAATATTGTTACAAGCGATGAGAATACCTTGATATCATCCCTCCTCTATGAGGATGTAATTTCTGTAAGGACAGATGAAGACCAAGAAGAAGTTGCGAGGACTTTCCAAAAATACGGTTTTACCGCCCTTCCAGTTGTGGATAAGGAAAATATGCTGGTAGGTATAATCACAGTTGATGATATCATGTGGATAATCGAGCAAGAGGCGACCGAAGACTTCCAAATCATGGCAGCTACAACTCCAGAAGAGGAAGAATATAGTAAGATGAGCGTTCGGAAATTAGCGAAAAACAGGATTCCTTGGTTGATGTTTTTGATGATATCATCAGCCTTCACATCTACAATCCTTAGAAGCTATGAGGCAGTTATTCAATCGATAATTGCCCTTAATATGTTTATACCAATGCTTACAGACTCAGGTGGAAATGCAGGAAGCCAAACTTCAACCCTAGTCATTCGTGCCATGGCAACCCATGATGTTGAATTATCGGATTGGATTAAGGTCTTCTGGAAGGAATTTAGGGTAGGAGTTGTGTGTGGTCTATCGCTTGGTCTAGTAAGTTTTCTAAAGTGTATGTTCTTTGATAAGGTTGGAGTAGAGATATCCCTTATAGTAGCAGTGACCTTGCTATTAGTGGTTATAACAGCCAAAGTCGTAGGCTCCCTCCTTCCAATGCTTGCAAGTAGATTAGGAGCAGACCCTGCCATCATGGCAAGTCCACTTATAACTACCATTGTTGATTCTGTTGGACTAATTGTTTATTTCAACATTGCTCAAATGTTTATCAGTGTAGCTCCCCTATAAATATATCTCTAGAAAAGGAGGCCCTATGAAATTCAAGAAGAAATTCAAAATAGGAAGGATGCATGTAGATCCTTTTAATTATATCTCAATGAGATATCTAGTTGCTCTTATGAATGAAGTTGCCTTTGATCAAGCAGAGATACTTGAAAAAGACATAGATATGAAAAATCTAAGGTGGATAATTTACTCTTGGGATATACAAATCGAAAACAATATTAGACTGGGAGAAGAAATAGAAATCACCACAATTCCCACCCATATGGATAAATTTTATGCTTATAGGGACTTTATAGTTGAAAGTAGGGGAAATATCCTAGCAAGGGCTAAAGCGACCTTCCTATTGATGGACATTACTAGGCTTCGTCCTATAAAAATCCCCCAAAATCTAAGCCTAGCATATGGAAAGGAAAATCCAATCTTTGATATCTACGATATGGAAATAAGAAATGACTTAGCCTTCATCAGAGATATTCAGTTAAGAAGAGCAGATTTGGATAATAATTTCCACATAAACAATGCCGTCTATTTTGATTTGATTAAAGAAACTGTCGATATTTATGACAAGGATATAAGTTATATCAAGCTAATCTACAGAAATGAAATTAGGGATAAAAAACAAATTCAAGCTTTCGCAAGAAGAGAAGATAAGTCCATAGACTTTGCCCTAAGAGGGGAAGATGGAAGAGATTATTGTTTAGGAAAGATTAAAACTAATGTATAAAAAAGGCTTCGGGAATATTCCCAACAAGGACAAGATAATAAATTATTTGGAAGAGGCCTATAAGGCAAGGCCTGGCAGATGGATTGCTCGCCTCTTTCTTGTAGGAAAAACGGCAGAGGCTATGGCAGAAGACCTAGGTCTTGATAAGGACTTGGCCTTTGCTTGTGGGGCCCTAGGAAAGATCGGCCTAATGAAGTCAAATGATAAGGATTTTCTATATGGCTATAAGATCCTTAGGGATGAGGCATATTTTTTTCCAGCAAGGCTTGCCCTTAGTCAGGCTTTTGCTATAAAAGATCTATGTCTTTATGAAAACTTGTACAAATTAGACGATAAAGAGAAGGAATTTTTAGAAAATTTCTTCTACAAGTTTAGCTACACTGACTATGACCTTTTAGTCCAATACCTCTATATGATTTTTTCTGATGAATATATAGGTCTAAAAAGAGGGATGGACCTATATTTAGGATATGACAATGATAAATTGAGGCAAAGATATATAGACCTTGAAGCTTATTTCAAGGGAAAATTAGGGCAAGATATAGAATTATATTTGCCAAAGATTAAAAAATCTAAATTTCCCTACAAGCTTTTTGTTAAGGATGACTAGGAGTTAAGAAAACTTTCGATAAGAAATCTAGTTTGCAAATATAGCTTATAGCAGTATATTATAAATGAATTTATTTTACCAAACCCAAGGAGACTGTTGCAAAAGTGAATAGAACTTTTGCTTTGGTCTCCTGATTTTTTTATAGGAGTTTTTATGAAAGTCAAAGTATGCAAAAAGTGTTCAAAGCTTGACATAGATAAATTAGAAGACCTGAGTGACAAATACGGTTTTAAGTTAAAGAAAACTTGTTTAGGTCATTGCAAAGAGAAGAAAAAAGATTATTTTTTTGGAAAAATCAAATCAAAGTTTATAAAGGTCAAAAACCAGGATGAATTTTTCAAAAAGCTAATAAAGAAGGCTAAGAAGGCACAGGCTAAAAAAGATAAGTCAAAGGCCAAGAAGGAAAAATAAAAGCTTATGCAGGTTAAAAACACAACTTATTATGATGATTCGACCCTTAAAAGATGGATAGAAGATGACTCTCTAACAGAAGTCCTCAACAAGAGGGCAGATGCTATAAGAAAAGAGATTTATGGAGATAAGGTCTATGTCAGAGGTCTAATTGAATTTTCTAACATTTGCAAGAATGATTGTTATTATTGTGGAATTAGAAAGTCAAATTATCATGTAGAAAGATATAGGCTAAGCGAGGAGGATATCATATCTTGTGCCAAACTGGGTTACAAGCTTGGATATAGGACCTTCGTCCTCCAAGGGGGCGAAGATGGATATTTCACTGATGATATCATGGTAGATATAGTTAAAAAAATCAAGGCCCTCCATGACGATATAGCTATCACTCTTTCCCTTGGGGAGAGGTCTTACGAATCATTCAAGAGATTGTTTGAGGCAGGGGCCGACAGATATTTATTAAGAGAAGAAACTTCAGATAAAGACCACTACCAAAAGCTCCATCCTTCTTCAATGAGCTTTGAAAATAGGAGAGATGCCCTAAGGAAGCTAAAGGAAATCGGATTTCAAGTAGGTGGTGGCTTCATGGTAGGCTCTCCCTACCAAACAACAGAGTCTATTATTAAAGACCTACGCTTCTTAGAAGAATTACAACCAGCCATGATAGGCATAGGCCCTTACATGACCCAGCACGATACTCCCTTCAAGGACTTTCCTAATGGGTCATTTGAGATGACCCTAAGGCTAGTATCAATCCTTAGAATCCTCTTTCCCTACGCCCTAATACCGGCTACAACTGCCCTTGGAACTATTAATCCTCTGGGCAGGGAAAGAGGCCTTCAAGCTGGAGCAAATGTCCTTATGCCCAACCTTTCCCCAACCATGGTTAGGGAAAAATATTCCCTCTATGATAACAAAATTTGTACAGGAGATGAGGCGGCCGAATGTAGGGCCTGCCTTGAACTTAGGATAAAAAATGCAGGCTATCAAATCGTAACCGACAGGGGAGATGTGATAACTTACGATAAAAAAACAAGAAGATACAGTTAATCTTTTTAAAGAGAAATAGAAAAAGGCCCAAAAGCTAAGCTTTTGGGTCTTTAGTATCTAATCTGGAAGGACTACCTTATCGAGGATTCCTTTAAGATAGGCTATGGTGATACCATAATTTGTCATTGCTATAGATTTTTCTTTTGCCTTTTCTACCTTGCTTAGCATAGTAGTTCTATTAAACATACAAGCTCCACAAGATATGATCAAATCGTATCTATCGTAGTCTATAAGACTATCGCCCCTAGCAAATTCTATCTCAAGGTCTGGATATTTTTTCTTGAGCATCCTTGGAATTTTTACTGTTCCAATATCCTCATCAATAGGAGGATGGGTGCAGGCTTCTGCTATCAAAACTCTTTTTAGGGGCATGTCGAGTCTTTTTACAGATTTTATAAAATAAGGTAAATCTCCCTTAAAGGCAGAAAAAAGTATGGAAAAACTGGTAAGGCTCGTGCCTTCTTCTATTATTTCGCTAGTTTCCTTAAAGACTTGGGAGTCGCAGATTACTAGGTCGGGCTTTTTGTTAAGGGAGCTTAAAGTATTTTCTAGACTTGTCAAATCACAGCAAATAGCTGTAGCCTTTTTATCAATAAGCTCTCTAATAGTCATTACTTGGGGCTTAATTAGCCTTCCCTTTGGGGCGGCCTTATCTTGGGGGATGACAAGAACAACCAAGTCGCCCTTTTTGACCAAATTTTTGGTGATAGTAGGCTCATCTTTTTTTTCTAAGCTCTTAATCCTAGCAAAAATCTTTAGCCTGTCATCCTTATTCCTTATATCAATCTTTAGAGGAGCAAGGTCCTTATATTTATCACTTATTTCACTACCTACTGGCAAATCCTGCTTGCTAGCTACATAAATTATTGGCTTTTCCTTTTTCTTTAGCTCATTTAGGATTTGCATATCATCATCCAGGCTTAGGCAGTAGATGAAGACATCACACTTATCAATAACCTGCCTGCTTTTAGCAATCCTTGCTTGACCTAAGCTAGTCTTATCATTAACTCCAGCTGTATCTATAAAAAGAACTGGGCCAAAGTCTGTTATCTCCATGGCCTTTCTAATAGGATCTGTTGTAGTTCCTGCTATATTTGAAACAATAGCCGTATCAGTTCCTGTCATGTAGTTTAGTAGGCTCGATTTACCAGAATTTGTTTGACCAAAAATTCCTATATGGAGCCTTTCGCTATTTTGTACTTTCATATTAGATATATAAATCTCTTTGTCCTTGTCTTATTTCTTCTAGTTTTTCTATAGTTGATTTGCGAACTTCAGGGTTTGGAATACTATCAAGCTCTCTTTGGATGAGGGCTTCGGCATCCTTTTTAGTTTTATCACTAGCATAATCAACGAGGTATTCTTCGAGGGTAGTTATGGCATTTGGATGACAAATATTTCCTATACCAAATTGCTTAACCATACCCATGAAGGTCTCTCCTGTTCTTCCCTTTCTGTAGCAAGCTGTGCAAAAGCTTGGAACATGGTCTTTAGCTATAAGCCAGTCGATAATCTCATCAAGACTTCTATTATCAGACAATTCGAACTGATCGCTTCCCTTGGTTTCATCATCGGTGTAGCCTCCGACAGAAGTCTTTGAACCGCCAGAAATTTGTGAAATTCCAAGCTCAAGGAGCTTAGCACGAACCTTTTCACTTTCCCTAGTTGACACAATCATACCAGTATAAGGAGCAGCTACCCTTATGCAGGCTACAATTTTCTCAAACATCTCATCTGAGAGGGAATTGTCGAAGTCGTTAGGGTCAATATCATCAGCAGGTTGAATTCTTGGAACAGAAATTGTGTGAGGACCTACATTAAATCTAGCTTCGAGGTGCTCAGCGTGCATCAATTGTCCTACAAATTCATACTCATAAGAATCTAGCCCATACAAAACTCCAAGGCCCAAATCATCTATGCCACCCTCAAAGGCCCTGTCCATGGCTTCGGTATGGTATTCATAATTAGACTTTGGTCCAAACTTGTGAATAGCCTCGTAATTTTTCTTATTATAAGTTTCTTGGAAGAGAATATAAGTTCCAATCTCTGCTTCGTGAAGCTTCCTATAATTTTCAACTGTAGTTGCAGCAATATTTACATTAACCCTCCTGATAGCGCCATTCTTATGTTTGATATTATAGATTGTGTGAATGGACTCGAGTATGTATTCGAGTGGGTTATGGATAGGATCTTCTCCAGCTTCTAGGGCAAGTCTCTTATGACCCAAATCTTGTAGGGCTATAACTTGCTCACGGATTTCATCTTGAGTTAATTTTCTTCTAGGTATAGTCTTGTTTTGACCATGGTATGGGCAATAAGAACAGCCATTTACACAATAATTTGATAGGTATAAGGGTGCAAAAAGCACTATCCTATTGGCATAAAACTTATGTTTAAGTTCTCTTGCTAGATTAAAAATCTCCTCGTTAAGGTCTTCTTCCTTGCAAGATAGAAGCACAAAGGCCTCCCTGTGGCTTAGGCCCTTAGCCTTTTTTGCCTTATTTAAAATATCTATGATAAGCTCTCTGTTATGGGCATTAGCTCTGCCATAATCGAGAGTTTCTAAAATTTCTTCATGGTTTATAAATTCATTAGCATCTTTTGATTTTGGATTATATACTACCATATTACCTCCCTTTATTATTTCATTAATATTATAATACTTATGGGCTTAAAAAGGAAATTTACCTATCTTTCATGGATAAATTTTTTCTAAAAAATTCTACCAAAGCTCTAAAAATTAATGCTTATACAAAAATACATATATTTTATTTGACAAGTAAAAAAATCCATGGTAATATATCTTTATCGACAAGATAAACTTAACAAACCAACAGAAAAGAAGAGTAATCTAGATTTTCGTTCTACAGAGAGCCCCGTTTTGGTGAAAGGGGTGGATAAGGATTTAGATGAAGATGGCCTTTGATGGGGCGATTCGATATTAGAGTCGCACGGGAATTCCCGTTATAGAATTAGAGTATGTATGTACTTGATGAGAGCATGAGTGTGCGAGCACTTGTGAATTAAGGTGGTAACGCGAATTTTCGTCCTTAGTTTCCTTCGGGAAGCTGGGGACTTTTTTTATTGAGACAATAGGAAGGAAGATATGATAGAGTTAAACAATATTACAGTCGACTTCGATGGCTTTAAGGCAGTCGATAATGTAAGCATTAAAATTGAAAAGCAAGATGCTTTTGGAATCGTAGGATTTTCTGGAGCTGGTAAGTCAACTCTAGTTAGGACTATAAACCTTCTCCAAAGGCCAAGCCAAGGGGAAGTTATAGTTAAGGGAGAAAAGCTTCTAGACTTATCCAACAAGGAACTTAGGGAAAGAAGAAAAAAAATCGGAATGATTTTCCAACACTTCAATCTTTTGAATAATCTTACAGTTTTGGATAATGTAATCTTTCCAATCAAAAGAGATAAATCGACAAGCAAGGAGGAGAAAATCAAAAAAGCCAAAGACCTCCTAGAGCTAGTTGGAATTGCTGATAAGATAGATTCCTATCCAAGGGAGCTTTCTGGAGGACAAAAGCAAAGATGTGCCATAGCTCGTGCCCTAGCTTCTGATCCTGAAATCCTTCTTTGCGATGAGGCTACAAGTGCCCTCGACCCAAAGACAACTAAGCAAATTCTAGCCCTCTTAAAGGAACTAAATGAGAAGCTAAAGCTTACTATTGTGATAATCACTCACCAAATGGAAGTTGTTAAAGACCTTTGCAACAAATGTGCAGTAATGCAAAATGGAAAAGTTGTTGAAGAAGGCTCAACCCTCGATATCTTCTCAGATCCTAAGGAAAAATTGACAAGAGAGTTCGTAGAAACTTCTACAAATGTCGAACAAACCATAGCAGATGTTAAGGAAAATATAGGAATCCTTAGAGATGATGAAATCCTTGTTCAGCTTAACTACAAGGGAGCTAGCACAACCGAGCCACTTATCAATGAAATTTACGAGAAGTTTAAAATAAAGACCAACATCCTAGCTGCCAATATAGAGTTTATAGGATCAACTCCTGTAGGAAATCTAATAGTAACCTTCAAGGGTTCTGAAGGAAGCCTGGATAATGTCTTAACTTACTTGAAAGATAAAGATGTAAGAATTAAAATCTTGGGAGGTAAAGATGGGATACTTTGATTATGCCATATCCATATCAGATAGGATAGTAGATGAAACCTGGGCAACCTTGTATATGCTAGTAGTTTCTGCTATATTCGCAGGAATATTTGGCCTTATACTTGGAGTAATCCTAGTAGTAACAGACAGGGGAAGATTACTCGAAAATAAGAAACTCTATTCGATATTAGATAAACTAACTAATACCTTTAGGGCCATTCCCTTTGTAATCTTACTAGCTCTAGTAGCTCCAATTACCAAGGCCATAGTCCACACAAGAATAGGCCCTACAGCAGCTATAGTGCCACTAATATTTTCGGCAGTTCCATTTTTTGCAAAGCAGGTTGAACAAGCCCTAGCAGAAGTTGATCCAGGAGTAATCGAAGCTGCTGAAGCAATGGGCAAGGGACCAGTCGAAATAATCTATTCAGTTTACCTTAGGGAGGGACTTCCTTCACTAATCAGGGCAGCATCCATTACCCTAATCTCACTATTAGGCCTTACAGCAATGGCAGGACTTATAGGTGGTGGCGGTATAGGAGACCTTGCCATAGCAGTTGGATATCAAAGATACAAGGATGATGTAGTCTTGATATCAGTAATCATAATTTTAATAATGGTATTTATCATCCAAGGAGTATCAAACATACTCATAAGAAAAACTAGTCACTAAAGACTAACAATCGTGGTTATTAAGATGAAAATCTTTAATAATATATATGTAAATTAAGGGAGGAACATAATGAAAAAATTTACAAAAATCGCACTAACTCTAGCCCTAGTCCTAGGCTTTAGCGCTTGTGGGGCAAAAAATAACGAGAAGGCACAAGATAGCAAACAAGAAGCAAAGACCGAAGAAAAGGCAAAGCCAGAAGAAAAGTCAGGAAAAAAAGATAGTGGAGTAATCAAAATCGGTGTTGTTGGAGAATACAACGACGTCCTAAAAGAAGTAATCAAAAGATATGAAAAAGGAACAGGCAAGAAGGCAGAACTTGTAGTATTTTCTGACTACAGCCAACCAAATGAAGCCCTTCTAGCAGGAGATATCGACCTAAACGCTTACCAACACTATAAATTCCTAGAAGAATTTAACCAATCAAAAGGATCAGACCTAGTATCTATCGGAAATACAATGCTTGCACCAATTGCCATCTACTCAAACAAGATTAAATCTTTAGATGAACTAAAAGAAGGCGATAAGGTAGCCCTACCAAACGACCCATCAAACGGATCAAGAGCCCTCTTCCTACTTCAAGAAGCAGGTCTAATCAAAGTAGACGGAAATCCAGGAGATATAATTACCATAGATAAGGTAAAAGAAAATCCTAAAAAATTAAAACTAGTTGAAATGGACGCATCACAAACACCAAGAAGCTTAGATGATTGCCAAGTAGCAATAGTAAACGACACCTTCGCTCTTGACGCAGGCCTTGATAAAAACACTGCAATTTTTAAAGAGAATCCAAAAACTGACTCTGTAAAACAATATATCAACCTAATAGCAGCAAGAAAAGAAGACGAAAACAACGAAGACTACAAAGAATTTGTAAAATATTATCAAACAGAAGAAACTAAAAAAGACATGGAAAAAATCACAAAAGGAGCTTGGTTACCAGCTTGGTAAAATCTAAAAGCTAATTAGACTTGTTAAAATACAAGCTAAGCTAGGTGAATAATAAATTAAGAGGCTGTTGCAAAATCACAAGAGATCTTGCAACAGCTTTTTTTACAAGGAAAATAGCCCAAAAAATAGAAGCCTTATAAAATAGATGAGAAGGAAATTAACAGTATAATCAATAGAGAAGAGCTAAAAAGGAGAAATTATGACAAGCGTATATGATTTTACAGTTTTAGATAAAAATGATAATGAAATAAGTTTAGAAAAATACAAGGGCAAGGTCCTCCTTATAGTAAACACTGCAACTCACTGTGGCTTTACTAAGCAATACGATTCTCTTGAGGATCTTTATAAACAATACAAGGATCAAGGCTTCGAGATTTTGGACTTTCCTTGCAATCAATTTGCAAATCAAGCACCAGAATCTGACGAAGAAATAGACTCCTTCTGTGCCTTAAACTTTGGGACAAGCTTTGATAGATTCAAAAAAATAGATGTCAACGGTGAAAACGAAGCACCCCTCTACAGCTTCCTAAAAACAGAAAAGCCAGGTCTTGGCAAGGCTATTAAGTGGAATTTCACAAAATTTTTGATTGATAGAGAAGGAAATGTAGTAAGTCGCTTTGGTTCAAACAAGAAACCTGAAAATATGAAAAAAGATATAGAAAAATTGTTAGGATAAATCATGGATAAATTTGTAAAACTTGCTTTCGATTCTTTGAAGCACTACCTAGATACTGGAAGCTACCTAAGTACTTATGATAAAGAATTTGAAAATAATCACAACGGAGTATTAATCGAAATTAATATAGGAGATAAGAGGGAAAGAGCTGGCTCAATATATCCAACTAGGAAAAATATCGCCCTAGATATAATCAACGAAACAGTAAATCTCGGCATCTTCAACAATGCCCTAGCCCTCAAAAAAGAAGACCTAGATGATGTTTACATCCAAGTTTTGGAAATAAACAAGGTAACACCAATTGGAAAAATCGAAGACTTCGGAGTCTATCATGGACTCTTACTAAATTACAAAAATAACCCTGTTATAGTTTATAGGAATGATTACGAAAGCGACTATCAAATGTTTGAGGATGCCAAGGATAGGGCCAACATAGATGATTTTGATGTCTATAATTTGGAGAAATTTAAGATAATCAGACATATATAGTCAAGCCTATACAATTATATTTGACAAAAAACTTTGTTAGTATTATATTATATTATAAATATGATGTTATGAAGAAGAGTAACCCTTTATTAATCTAAAAGAGAGGCAGGTTAGGTGAAAGCTGCTAGAAGCTTACTGGGCGAAGATCATCTTCTAGTCTAATAAATGAATTATTAGTTTATTACGTTACAATTGCGTTAAATTGTTTATTAAAACGGTGGACCGTCCTTTTTAAGGACGGTTTTATTTTTTGAAAATTTACAAAAAAAGGAGTTAGTAATGTCAGAATTCAAATCTTTAGACAGTAAAAATGTAAGAGAAAGGGAAGCGGTATTAGAAAAATATTGGCAAGATATCGACCTCTTAGACGAAACCTTCAAAACAAGAGAAGATGCCGAGGAATATATAATCTTTGATGGCCCACCAACAGCCAATGGTAAGCCAGGAATCCATCACGTTATAGCCCGTACCTTAAAGGATATGACAAGTAGATACAAAAACATGAAAGGCTACAAAGTTTTAAAAAAGGCAGGTTGGGATACCCATGGTCTTCCAGTAGAAATTGAAGTCGAAAAATCCTTGGGCTTTCATGACAAAAACGACATAGAAACCTATGGTATAGAGAAATTTAATAAGCTTTGCAAGGAATCTGTTTGGAAATATTCAGACCTTTGGAGAGAAATGTCAGATAGAATGGCCTATCTCTACAATATGGACGAGCCATATGTAACAATGGATAACAACTACATCGAAACAGAATGGTATCTTCTAGATCAAGCCTTCAAAAAAGGTTACATCTACGAGGGAGCAAAGGTTATGCCATATTGCCCTCGTTGTGGTACAGGTCTTGCAAGCCATGAGGTTGCCCAAGGCTATCAAATGGATAAGACTATAACCCTTACAGTTAAATTCAAGAAAAAAGATACAAAAAACGAATACTTCCTAGCTTGGACAACAACCCCATGGACCCTTCCATCAAACGTAGCCCTATCCGTTCATCCAGAATTAACCTATGCCAAAGTTTTCGTAAAAGAAGATGACGCATATTACTATTGTGCCAAATCTCTTGTAGAAAAACTTATGGGAGAAAGGGAATATGAAATCGTAGATGAATTTCCTGGAAAAGATATGGAATATTGGCAATATGACCAACTTATGCCTTATGTAAAAGTTGGTGAAGATAGGGCCTTCATAGTAACCCTTGCCGATTATGTATCAGCAGAAGATGGTACAGGAATAGTTCACTCAGCACCAGCCTTTGGTGAGGACGACTATCAAATAGGAAGAAAATATAATCTTGCCTTCGTTCAACCAGTTGACCTAGAAGGAAACTTTACAGAAACTCCTTGGAAGGGCGAATTTATCTTCGATACCAACGAGAAAATCTGGAGACACCTCCAAGAAGAAGGAAAAGTTTTTGCTAAAGAAACTATAGAGCACAACTACCCACACTGCTGGAGATGTCATACCCCACTTGTATATTACGCAAAACCATCTTGGTATATAGAAATGAGCAAATTCTCAGATGCTATGGTTAAAAACAACAACGAAGTTAATTGGTTCCCACAAACCATAGGCGATAAGAGATTCGGCAACTGGCTAGAAAATGTCAAGGACTGGGCTATATCAAGATCAAGATATTGGGGGACTCCATTAAATATTTGGAAATGTGATGATTGTGGCCACACCGATACAGTTGCTTCAAGAGCTGAGCTTAAAGAGCGTGCGATCGAGGACATATCAGAAGACATAGAACTTCACAGACCATATGTTGACAATGTAAGTATTAAGTGCGATAAGTGCGGAGGAGTAATGCACAGGGTGCCAGATGTAATAGACGTTTGGTTTGACTCAGGAGCTATGCCATTTGCCCAAATCCACTATCCATTCGACAAGAGCCAAAAACTTGACAACTACTTCCCAGCAGATTTCATATCTGAAGGAATTGACCAAACAAGGGGATGGTTCTATTCCTTAATGGCAATATCAACCATCACCCTAGGAAAAGCACCTTACAAAAACGTCCTAGTTAATGACCTTGTAGTCGATAAAAATGGTCAAAAAATGAGTAAATCAAGGGGCAACACCCTAGACCCATTTGCCCTCTTTGACAAATATGGAGCAGATGCCGTAAGATTCTACTCCCTCTACGTTTCTCCACCATGGATGCAAACAAAATTTGACGAAAAGGGTCTAGTCGAAGTTAAAAACAACTTCTTTAGAACCTTCGAAAATGTCTACAACTTCTTCGCTCTTTATGCCAACACCGATAAGCTAAGCGCAGAAGAAATTGCAAAATTTGAAGATGGTCAACTAGAAAAAATAGACAAGTGGCTCTACTCTAAGCTAAATTCCCTAATCAAAAACTACACCGAAGCCATGGAAGTCTTTGATTACAACAAAGTCGTTCACATGATATCAGACTTTGTAGTAGAAGACTTATCTAACTGGTATATCAGAAGAAATAGGAAGAGATTCTGGTCAAAAGACCTAACAGCTAGCAAAAAAGCCGTATATAAGACCACCTTTGACGCCCTACTAACCATATCCAAGCTAATAGCTCCAGTAACACCATTTATAGCCGAAGAAGTCTATAGGTCACTTACAGGAGAAAAAACAGTTCACACAAGCCTCCTTCCAGAAGCAAATGAGAGCTTGATAGACACACAAATCGAATCTAGCATGGACCTTGTAAGAAAAATAGTAAACCTAGGACGTGCTTCAAGAGAAAAAGAATCAATCAAGGTTCGTCAACCTCTATCAAAAATCATAGTAGATGGAGCCTACAAAGATAAAATCGCAGAGCTTACAGGCTTAATCAAAGAAGAGCTAAACATCAAAGAAGTCGACTTCGAAAATGACCTATCAGATTTTATGGACTACTTCCTAAAACCAGACTTTAGAGTAGTAGGAAAAATCTTCCAATCCAAGGTTAACGACTTTGCCAAATTCCTAGCAAGTGTAGATGCCAAAGAATTTATAGAAGCTGTAGAAAAAGCTCCACAAGAAATCACCCTAGCAGATACAAAATATGAGGTAAGCAAAGACTATCTCGACATAAGAATCACCGCCAAAGAAGGCTTCGATGTAGAAATGGACGGCAATGTCTTTGTAATCCTAGATACAGAAATAACTAAAGACCTCCTAGACGAAGGCTACGCAAGAGAATTTACTTCAAAAGTTCAAAACATGAGAAAAGATAGTGGCTTTGAAGTAACAGATAGAATAAACATCTACTACCAAGCAGATGATGAACTAGAAGCCTCTCTAGAAAAATTCAAAGAAGAAATCAAAAAAGAAACCCTAGCAGATAAATTCGAAAGAAAAGATCTTGCTAGTGAACAATTAGAACTAAATGACAAAAAAGTAAAAATAGAACTAGAAAGAAAGTAAGAATAAAAACAAAGGGAAGCGAGGAAACTTGCTTCTTTTTTTATGGCTTGGAAAAAAATGAAACTCAAACTTATGAATATGGTAAAAATTCACGATAAAAAAAGTTTTAGTTTTAGATAAAAAGAAAAAAATGGACAAGATGAGCGAATCCATGCCAGAGATTTTAAAAATTCATGATGAAAAATATAGGGAAATTTATTGGAATATAGACAAAAATAAAAGAAATTTATTGATTTATAAATTTTCTTGAGTAAAAATATCTAAAAAAAATTAGGAATGATACAAAAACTTTTACGCTTAGGTAAAAGCTAGACGAAAAAATAGTTAGCTCAATGACAAAATAATATCAATTAAAACCTGATATTTCAATTAGGAAATTTATTTTAAGAAAAAAGTTGACTTTTACGTTAGGTAAATTGTTAATATTTAATCAAGGAAAACATTTGTATGTTTTCAAATAAGAAAAAGGAGACAAAGTGGTGGAAAAAACAAAAGATTATTCGGCTGCTGTTAGTAAAGCAGAATCCACTAAAAAAGAACTTGATAAAAAGTATTTTAATAGGGGATTGAATATCGGAATTCAATCTGGTATTTACTATGGACTTTATACAGCATTAGTAACTACAGCCACAGTATATGGAATATGGAAGTTTTGGTATTCTGGAAAAGCAGGACTTTCCTATATTACATTATCTTTTATTCTTGGAACTCTTGCGACAGGAATAAACGATTTAACATCAGCAATCTGGGCTTTAGCAAATTCAATTTTTAAAGGAAAATTTGGAGATTTTATAAAAACTTTAAAAACAAAGCCTGGAATGATAATGGTGTTTGCAGCTATAGTCGGAGGACCTATAGCAGGAGTTACATATATTCTTGCTGTTCAAATGGGAGGACCAGTTGTTATACCTATAGCAGGTCTTAATGTTGCTATCGGAGCAATTCTTGGAAGAGTAATTCTGAAACAAGAATTATCAGCAAGAACAATTTTAGGAATTGTTATTTGCCTAGCATCATCTCTATTAATAGGTGCAACAAGCCTTACTGGAGAAGTTAAAGATGGAATGATTTTAGGAATAATTCTTGCAATAATTGCAGCTTTTGGCTGGGGACTTGAAGGAGTAATAGCAGGATTTGGTACATCAATGATTGATTCTGAAATAGGAATTGCAATTAGACAAACAACATCTTCATTAGCGAACCTATTTATAGTCTTGCCAATTTTTGGATTAATCGAAGGAAGTGGAATCCATCTTATATCAAGTCTTTTCATAAAAGCTTTCACTGATCCAACTATTTTGATCTTATTTGCCAGTGGATTTTTTACTTTTATATCATTTGCTTTTTGGTATAAAGGAACTTCAATGTGTGGAGCAGCCTTGGGTATGGCATGTAATGGTACATACACTTTCTGGGGACCTTTTTTCTGTTGGATTATACTTGGAATAATTTTAAAAAATCCAGGTTATGAAATAGCACCAATAGCATGGTTCGGCTCACTTCTTATGGCATTAGGAATATTCATAATGAGTGTAAATCCGCTTGATTATTTAAAAAGAGGTAACAGATAATGAGAAGACCATTAAACTATGAAATATTAAAACATTTTACTAAGGTTGATAAGGCATCTGCAAACGATGTTTATCAAGCTTTAGAAAATGAATTTAAAGATCACAAAGCTTTTACTAAGGCAAACATAATGGAAAGTCTAATGACAGCAAAAGAAAATGGCCTAGTAGATGAAGATTCATATACGCTAATAAATGACGAACTAGTCGTATATTATAAAGCAAGCGAAGAACAAAAACAAACTATAAATTCGTATATTAAGTAGGTGAAAATATGCAGTACGAATCACAAGCAATAGGTCTTATAGAAACTTTGGGTATGTTGCCAGCTATAAAGGCATTAGATGCTATGCTAAAAGCAGCAGATGTAAAACTTGTATCCTATGAAAACGTAGGATCAACTCTAGTTACCGTAATAGTAAGAGGAGATGTTTCATCATGTATGAGTGCAGTAAAAGCTGGAGTAGCTGAAGGCGAAAAAATTGGAAAAATAACAGCTCATAATGTTATGAAACGACCAGTAACAAATGTAAGCAAGGTAATATCAGTTCATAAAGTTGAAGATTAGGAGAAAAGATGCAAGCATTAGGAGGCATAGAAACTTTCGGTTTAGTATATGTGCTAGAAGCTGCAGATGCAATGGAAAAAGCAGGTAGTGTAGAAATTATTGGTTACGAAAACGTAGCTAGTGGATATATTTCAATACTTGTAAAAGGAGATGTGTCAGCAGTTGAATCAGCAGTACAAGCAGGAGTTAAGGCAGTAGAAGCTATGGGAGCAGAAGTTTACTCGTCATTAGTAATACCAAGCCCACATCCAGAATTAGAAAAAGTAACCGAAATTTATAATTTAGATAATTTGATTTAAGGGGTGGACTATGAAAGTAATAGATACAGATCTTCTTTCGATTCAACAAGCAAGAATTTTATTAGAACAGGCAGAAAATTCTAGGGAAATTCTTCTTGGCATTGACAAAGGAACAAGAAATGAACTATTAAAAAAAATAAAACAATATTACAAAACTAACATAGACCAACTTGCAAAAATGTCTTTTGAAGAAACATCATATGGAAAATATGAGGATGAGATAAAACTTGGAAATTATTATTTAGATAATTTAGATGATGAACTAAATGCCTATCCTCAAATATTCGACATAGTAAATGGAAAAAATTCAAAACAAGTGGCTCTTTCAAAAGGTGTTAGTCTTGTATTCATAGCCCCATACCTATCAACACTTACTAGTTTTCAAGCCATATATTTTGCGATAAGAGCTTTAAACCCTCTTATTGTAGTAAGTGATTTACGATGTGAAAAGACTGTAACAAAAATGGTTGAAGATATAAAAAAAATCCTAAAAGAAAATTTTTATCCAAGAGGTTTTTTAGATATTTTAACCTATAACTCGGACTTAGGAGAAAAAACTTTATATGAAAGTGAAAAAGTTTCATTCATATTAGAAAATCTTCTAAGCGAAAACAAAAGAAAAATACAAAACGATAAGGCTCAAATTTTTAAAGCGGAAATAGGAAATAACATAGTATTTATCGACAAAGATTGTGATATAGATAAGGCAAGTCGTGAAGTTATAAATTCAAAAACATTTAATAACGGCCTTTTGCCAGGAGTAGAGCAATCAATAGTAGTAGAAGAAAATGCTTATGAAAAGGTTGTAGAAAAATTCAAAGAATATGGAGCGTATTTTCTAAGTAAGGACGAACATATAAAACTTGAAAAAATATTATATGATCAAGACCATAATTGCAGAAAGGAACTTATAGGAAGAAGCGCAAGGCAAATCGCCGAAATTGCAGGAATAAAAGTTGATTCAGATACAAAAATTTTAGTTGTTACAAAACCATACGTATCAGAAAAAAGCCCTTATTCAAAAGAAAAATATAATCCTATACTTTCCCTATATATAGAAAATGATTGGTTAAATGCTTGCGAAAAATGCGTTGAATTAATTTTAAACGACAAAAAAGGTCAAAGCCTTTCAATATATTCCAACGATGCATATGTGATAGAACAATTCATAGAAAAAAAACCTGTAGCAAGAGTTTTAGTAAACTCTCCAACTGGTTTAGGCTCAGTAGGAATAGGAACAAACCTTCCCATAAGTTTTAGCTTATCAACAAAAAAAATAGAAGGATGCGAACAAACATCACTAACACCAAATCATTTTATGAAATTTAGAGAAATAGGTATATGTGATCAAAAAGATATAAGCTCCTTTTTAAGCGAAAAAACTGTCAAAAAAGATAGAGATTTATTTGAAAAAATACTAAATTCATTAGAAAAAAATTATTAGGAGGAGAAATGGACTTAAAAGAATTTTCTAAGAAATTGGCAATTGCAACAGAGCATATGTCAGATTCAGAAAAAGAAAGTGTACGCAAGTTATTCGAAAAAGTACAAGACCAATTAAACAAAGAAGATAACAAAAATTGTGATTTAAGTGTGGGAATACAAAGTGAGGGAACACAAATTCCTAACGGACCTACTCAAAGACTTATTGATTTAAAGGCAAACTTTTTAAAACAAGTTCCAACTATAACCTTGCATAGGGCAAAAATAGTAACAGAACTAACAAAAGAAAATCCAGGAATGCCCAAAAATGTATTAAGAGCAAAAGCCTTTAGAAAAAATTGTGAAACAGCACCACTTGTTATTCAAGATAATGAATTAATAGTAGGTTCACCTTGTGGAGCCCCAAGAAGCGGAGCATTTTCTCCAGATATTTCTTGGAGATGGTTAAGAGATGAATTAGATACAATTGAAAATAGACCTCAAGATCCATTCCACATTTCAGAAGAAGACAAACAATATTGTAAAGATGTATTATTCCCATTTTGGGAAGGAAGAAGTCTTGATGAAGTTTGTGAAGACCAATATAGAGATGCAGGAGTATGGGAATTATCAGGAGAATCTTTCGTATCAGACTGTTCTTACCACCAAGTAAACGGAGGAGGAGATTCAAACCCAGGATATGATGTAATCCTAATGAAAAAAGGAATGAAAGATATCCAACAGGAAGCAAAAGATCACTTAGAAAAACTCGATTATTCAAATCCAGAAGATATAGATAAAATTTACTTCTACAAGTCAGTTATTGAAACAACTGAAGGAGTAATGATTTATGCTAAAAGACTAAGTGAATATGCAAATGAATTAGCTCAAAAAGAAACAAACCCAAAAAGAAAAATGGAATTGGAAAAAATAGCAGAAGTAAATGCTCACGTTCCAGCAAATAAACCTAGAACATTTTGGGAAGCAATTCAAGCAGTGTGGACAATAGAATCCTTGCTTGTAGTTGAAGAAAACCAAACAGGAATGTCAATAGGAAGAGTTGACCAATATATGTATCCATTCTACAAAGCGGACATTGAAAGCGGAAGAATGAATGATTACCAAGCTTTTGAACTTGCAGGATGTATGCTAATAAAAATGAGCGAAATGATGTGGCTAACAAGCGAAGGTTCATCAAAATTCTTTGCAGGATACCAACCATTCGTTAATATGACAATCGGTGGAATCACAAGAGAAGGTGTAGATGCAACAAATGATTTAACATATCTTTTGATGGATGCAGTAAGACATGTAAAAGTATATCAACCATCACTTGCAACAAGAATACACAATAAATCCCCAGAAAAATATTTGAGAAAAATCGTAGACGTAGTAAGAGCTGGAATGGGATTCCCTGCTTGCCACTTTGATGACACTCACATAAAAATGATGCTTGCAAAAGGAGTAAGCGTAGAAGATGCTAGAGATTATTGCATGATGGGATGCGTTGAACCACAAAAATCCGGAAGATTATATCAATGGACATCAACTTCATATACACAATGGCCAATAGCAATAGAATTAACATTAAACCACGGTGTTCCACTTTGGTATGGAAAACAAGTTACACCTGATTTAGGAAGTCTTTCAAACTTTGATACTTGGGAAAAATTTGAAAAAGCTGTAAAAGAACAAGTTTCATATATAACAAGATTAACTGCAGCAGCAACAACAATTTCTCAAAGAGTTCACAGAGATATGGCACCAAAGCCTTTAATGTCAATAATGTATGAAGGTTGTATGGAACATGGTAAAGATGTATCAGCAGGTGGAGCTATGTATAATTTTGGTCCAGGAGTTGTATGGTCAGGACTTGCAACTTATGCAGATAGTATGGCAGCAATTAAAAAATTAGTTTATGACGATAAAAAATATAGCCTAGAAAAACTAAATGAAGCTTTAAAAGCAGAATTTAAAGGCTATGAACAAATCAAAAGAGACTGCTTAGACGCTCCAAAATATGGTAACGATGATGATTATGCAGATAAGTTTTGTAACGATATTATAAACTTTACAGAAAGAGAACACGCAAAATATAGAACACTTTATTCAAGACTTTGCCATGGAACACTTTCAATATCTAACAATACACCATTTGGACAAATGACAGGAGCATCAGCTAACGGTCGTGATGCATGGACACCTCTATCAGATGGGATATCACCAACTCAAGGAGCTGATTTCAATGGCCCAACAGCAATTATAAAATCAGTATCAAAAATGGCAAATGATTCAATGAATATGGGTATGGTACACAATTTCAAAATTCAAAAAGGAATTTTAGATTCAATAGAAGGAGAAAATGCTCTTGTAACCTTATTGCGTACAGCTTGTATGTATGGAAATGGAGAAATGCAATTTAACTACTTAGATAATGAAACTATGCTAGATGCCCAAGCTCATCCAGAAAAACACAGAGATTTAGTAGTTCGTGTTGCTGGATATTCAGCATTCTTCGTTGAATTATGTAAGGATGTTCAAGACGAAATTATAAGCCGTACAATGCTTGAACATTTCTAAATTAGAAAGGAATATAAATGGATGTAGATTCAAAAAAAGAAGGGATTGAAAGAACTGCTAGAATTTTCAATACTCAAAAGTACAACGTCCATGATGGTCCAGGAGTAAGAACTTTAATATTTTTCAAGGGTTGCCCACTTAGGTGTAAGTGGTGCTCCAATCCTGAAGGATTAAAAAGCGAATATCAAGTAATGCTTAAAAAAAATGCATGTATAAATTGTGGTCAATGTGTTAATGTTTGTCCCAAAAAAATTCATTATATGGAAAATGGCATACACAAAGTTCATAGAGATATAACTTGTATAGGTTGTAGAAGATGTGAAAAAAATTGCCTTCAAAAAGCCATAGAAATTGTTGGTGAAGATAAAACAATAACAGAATTGATGGATGTTGTTAAAGAAGATAAAGATTTTTACATGATGAGCGGTGGAGGGCTAACAGTTGGCGGTGGAGAATGCACTGCTCAAGCTGAAAGTTTAAAATCCCTACTTGAAGCAAGCCACATGGATGGAATTAATACAGCCATAGAAACTTGTGGTTACACTCCAAGAAAATCTTTAGATTTAATCAAAGATCATGTAGATTTATTCTTATTTGATATTAAGCAAATGGATCCTGTAAAACATAAATATTGGACTGGAGTAAATAATGAAAGAATCTTATCCAATTTAAGATATTTACTCGAAAATGGAAAAAAAGTTAGGGTAAGGATGCCAATTTTAAAAGGTGTAAATGATAGCCACGAAGAAATAAAAGCAGTTGTAGATTTTTTAGAAGATTTTAAATGTTTTAAAAATTTCGATGGCATAGATTTACTTCCTTATCATAGGTATGGAGTTGGCAAATATGTACAGCTTGATATGGATTATCCAATGGATTCTGAAATGGAAGGTGAATTTGCCTTGTCCAATGAACAGTTAGATGAAATCCAAAAGTGGATTGATGAAAAGAAAATCGAAGTGAATTTAGTAAGGCATTAGGTGATAAGATGGAAAATTTGCAAAGAATAGTTCAAGAATCGGTACCAGGTAAACAAATAACACTTCTTCATCTTATTTCATCTCCAGATCCATCAGTAAATGAAAAAATTGGTTTGGATAAGGGAAATGCCATAGGAATTATGACCTTAACCCCAACAGAAAGCTCCATTATAGCAGCCGATGTAGCAGCAAAGGCTGCAAGCGTTGAAGTTTGCTTTATTGACAGATTTAATGGATGCGTTCTTTTACAAGGCGATAATGAAAGCGTAAAACAGTCCCTACAAGCAGTTAAAGATACTTTTGAAAGTATGTTAAAATTTACTTCTTGTTCCGTAACAATGTCATGAGAAGAAAGTGGTTAATAGCTGGAAATGATGGAGTAGGAAAGACAAGTCTTGCAAGCTTAATTGAAGATAAAAATATCGAATCAAAAAAAAGTTTAGATCTTCAATTTAGAGAAAAAACTATTGAAGTATCAGAAGGATATATAGAAAATCCCTACTTAAATAGTGCCTTGATTATGGTTGGACAAAATCAATCTTTAGTAAATATTTTTATGATAGATTTACAAAAAGATTGTCATTTTCCACCAAATTTTGCAAAATCATTTACCAGACCAACAATTACAATAATCAATAAGATTGATCTTTATGAAGATGTAAAATTAGAAAAATTAAGACAAATAGCAAATGCTATTGGAAGTGATTATATATTTGAGATATCACTAAAGACAGGTAAGGGACTAGAAAAATTAAGAAAATATATAAAAGAAACTGAGGAAAAAAGATGCTTTTTATAACAGAAGATAATTTAAGATACAAATACAAAAAAAGCCCTTTTGACTCATACATCATTGAAGAAGGTAGTAAGCTAACTCCACAAGCTAGACAATTTCTTTTAGATTTTAGGATAGATATAGTTGATAAAACAAAGTCTAAAAACACAACAAAGAAACAAAATAAGCTTGGGGATAATCCGATTTGTAAAAATTTGGATGAGGAAAAATTAGATGAAGAAGTAAGTTTGATAATTAAAAAAGTTGCTCTTGAACTTAGAGAATTTGACCATAAATTTGCAACTTATCTAAATGACTTAGCGATAAAAATTTTTAAAAATGAAATTATAGACCTAGAGAAAATAGATTGTAAAAAAAGTGAAGCTATAGATATTTATATGAATATGAATCTTGATAATCCATATCTTAAAAGCTTTATAAGTATAGAAGAAGGTATTGATAAACTTAATAAAATTAAAGAAAAAAACAATGAAGATTTTATAGATAAAATAGCTCTTAGACTTTATATCTGGTTTATAAACATTAGCAAAGGAGGATAAGCTTATCAATTTAGAAAATGTTAATAAAGTCATAAAAGACTTCGAAGAATCAATAAAAAAGCCTATAAAAACAAAAAATAAAAAACTTTACACAGGCATAGATATAGGAACTGCTTTTATAGTTTTGTGTGTATTTGATGAAGATAAAAGACCAGTTGCAGGAGCATATGAATTTGCTCAAGTTGTTAAAGATGGAATGGTTGTGGATTATATAGGAGCTTGCGATATTGTAAGAAAGTTAAAAAAACAACTAGAAGAAAAACTAGGAGAAGAACTTCTTATAGCAGGATGCGCTATCCCACCTGGAACAGAAAATATTGACGGCGGAGCAGTAAAAAATGTAGCAGAGTCAAGTGGTTTTATAGTAGAAAAAGTTTTAGACGAGCCAACAGCTGCAAATAAATTATTAAATCTTGATAATGGAGCTGTAGTAGATATCGGTGGCGGTACAACTGGAATATCAATAGTAAAGAATGAAAAAGTAGTAAAAGTTTTAGACGAAGCCACAGGTGGAACACATTTTTCCTTAGTATTATCAGGAGCATATAAAATTGACTTTGATAAAGCAGAAGAATTAAAAAGAGATTTTTCAAAACACCAAGAAATATTTCCTGTTGTAAGACCTGTTATAGACAAAATAATTTCCATAATCGAAAATGCAAGCAAAGACCAAAAAATAGATAAAATTGTTTTGGTAGGTGGTACAGCACTTTTAAGTGGTATGGAAGATTATGTTGGTCAAAAGACAAAAATAAAAACATTAAAGCCATCAAACCCTATGTTTGTAACTCCAATAGGAATAGCTTTATCTCTTATAGAGGATTAAAAAATGGATATTAAACTTATAAAAGCACCAAGCCCAGCCACACTTGATATTATAAAAAATAGATCAAAATTCAAATTGGAAAAAAATCCTGGAGCTTTAGGGCTTGTTCAAGGGAAATTAATAGAAATGACTGTGGCAAGTGATATAGCTTATAAAACTAGTGGGGTAGAAGTAGTAGATGTTAGAGGCTCATGTCCACAAAATATGATTATGCTTGCAATAATTGGAGAGATGGAAGAAGTTAAAGTTGCCCTAAGAAATATTGAAGAAAAAATCAAGGAAAAAGATATATGGTAATTGCAAAACTTATAGGCAATGTATGGGCTACAAGAAAATACGATTCACTTAATGGTCTTAAATTTATGTTAGTAGAAATTTTAGATGGAAGTGAAAAAAATAAAAAAATAGTAGCAGTAGATACAATAGGAGCTGGTAGAGGAGATAGGGTTATTATAACCCAAGGCTCATCTGCAAGAGCAATTCTTGAGGAAAATCAAAATCAAAAAATTCCTGTAGATGCTGTTATAGTTGGAATAATAGATGAGGATTGTGATTTCTAGGAGGTTTTGATGAAAAGACTCATAAGTCAAGAAGAAGTCTTAAATAAAAAAAATGAAAAAGAAATCTATATCGATGACAATACAATAATCACAGCTGCTGCCAAAGACTTGGCAAAAGATCTTGGCATAGAATTTAAAAAATGTGATTGTAAAAATCAAAAAAATGATATAGAAGAAAAAAAAGAAAGCAAAGACCATAAACAATCATCAGCAGTCTTATCAGAAGATCAAATTTATAAGATACTAAAACAAGGTATAGAACAAGGTCTATTATCTGAAAATGATATTGAAAGGATGATAGGATAGGATGAATGAATTAAGTCAGTTGCTAGAAAGTTTAGTAGACAATTACAAAAAAAATAAGCAAAAAGTTAATATAGACCTTTATAAAATTCCTGTAGGAATATCAGGAAGACACATTCACTTATCTCAAGAAGATTTAGATACTCTTTTTGGGAAAGGATATGAGCTTACACCAATAAAAAGCCTATCACAACCAGGACAATTTGCATGCAAGGAATGCCTAACAATTGCAGCAAAAAAAGGTTGTATAGAGAAGGTTAGAATAATAGGACCAACAAGAAAAAAAACTCAAGTAGAAATACTAAGATCAGATGCCTTTAAACTTGGTATAAAACCTGTACTTAGATTATCTGGAGATTTAAAAGATACTCCAGGAGTAACAATAATAGGACCAGAAGGATCTGTTATTTTAAATGAAGGCGCAATAGTTGCTCAAAGACATATTCATTTTAATAATTTTCAAGCAAAAGAAAGGGGATTTAAAAATGGAGATATAGTTTCAATAAGAACTAGAGGCGAAAGATCAGCAGTACTTGAAAATGTAAGCGTTAGGGTTGGAGACAATGGATATCTTGATTGTCATATTGATCAAGAAGAAGCCAATGCTCTAGGCTTAGGTCCTAAAGACTTTATAGAAATTGTTATATAAGGGGTTTAGATGACAGAAAAAAAACAAGAACTAATAAGAAAAACTGAGCCTGCAAAAGATGAAGAGGCAAAGACAGAAGTAACAAAAAAAATCGCAAATAAAAATATAAAAAAAGAAGAAAAAAAGGAGAATAAAAAAATGGCACAATTAGACGCATTAGGAATGATCGAAACAAAAGGATTAGTAGGAAGTATTGAAGCAGCAGATGCAATGGTAAAAGCAGCTAACGTTACACTTATAGGAAAAGAACACGTTGGTGGAGGACTTGTAACAGTATTGGTTAGAGGAGATGTAGGAGCAGTAAAAGCAGCAACAGATGCAGGAGCTGCAGCAGCACAAAGAGTTGGAGAATTAGTATCAGTTCACGTAATTCCAAGACCACACACAGAAGTTGAGACAATCTTACCACACAAAGAATAATTGAAAATATTAATATAGAAAGAAGGTAAGTATGACAGAATTCGATTTTGATCTATCTTCAATCCAAGCGGCAAGAGATCTTGCTAGAAAAGGAGCTGAAGCAGAAAAGAAATTAAGAAATTATACATTCGATCAAATTGATAGAATTATAAAAGCAATCGCAGAAGCTGGAGAAATTCACGCAAAAGAATTAGCAGAAATTGCTGTAGAAGAAACTGGATTTGGAAAAGTAGAAGATAAAATATATAAAAACCACATGGCTAGTGGACTTTTATATGAAGAAATTAAAAATCAAAAAACTATAGGAATAGTAGATGCTGACGAAAAAGGTCAAGTTATTACTGTAGCAGATCCAGTTGGTTTGATAATGGGAATTGTTCCATCAACAAATCCAACAGCAACAGTTTTATACAATTCAATGATTGCTATAAAATCTAGAAATCCTATAATTTTTAGCCCACATCCAAAAGCTAAGATATGTACATCAAGAGCAATTGAAATTGTAAATGATGCAGCTGTAAGAGCAGGAGCACCAGAAAATATAGTACAAGGATTAACAAAACTTTCAATGGATGCAACAAATGAGTTGATGCATGCTGATGAAGTTAAATTAATTATAGCTACAGGTGGTCCAGCAATGGTAAAAGCAGCATATTCTGCTGGAAAACCAGCTATAGGAGTAGGAGCAGGAAACTCTCCAGCTTATATAGAAAAAACTGCTGATATCAAAAAAGCTGTTAGAAATATAATGGCATCAAAAACTTTTGATAACGGCACAATTTGTGCATCAGAACAATCATTGATTGTTGAAAGGTCAAATAGACAAGAAGTTATTTCAGAATTTGAAAAAGCTGGAGCATATTTCATGACTGATGAAGAATGTAAAAAAGTATGTGCCTTATTATTTAGAAATGGAACTGCAATGAATCCTAACTTTGTAGGAAGAAGTGCAGAAGTTATAGCAGATGCTGCAGGAATTAGCATACCAAGTGGAACTAGAGTTCTTGTTGGTGAACAATATGGAGTTGGAAAAGAATATCCATTATCTTATGAAAAATTAACATCAGTACTTGGTTTTTATACAGTAAATGATTGGAGGGAAGCTTGTGATCTCTCATTTAAACTTTTAGAAAATGGTATAGGTCATACAATGAGCCTACATACAGAAGATAAAGAAATAGCAAGAAAATTTGCTATAAAACCAGCAAGCAGAATTCTTGTAAATACTGGTGGAACAATGGGAGGAACTGGACTTACAACAGGACTTCCAATTGCCCTAACTTTAGGTTGTGGAACAATGGGAGGATCAAGCGTATCTGAAAATGTTGGTCCAAAACACCTTGTTAATTTGAAAAAATTAGTTTATGGAACAATAGATGCTGATAGAGTTGTTGAAGAAGATAAAATATTCAAAAAATATCATGGAAATAATTCTTCATTAAATAATAACTCATTACCATGTTATGGAAATCAAGCAAAATATTTTGACTATTCAACAGGTTGTAACAGTTGTAAAACAGAAGAAGAAAGAAAATCTTCAAACTTTAATGAAACAGGTGAGATAAACTTAGAAGAATTAAAAGAAATGGTTGACTCACTAGTAAATGCCTTCAAAGGTAAATAAATAAGTTTATAAAAAAATAAAAATATAAAGGAGAAAAAAAATGAACGAAGCTTTAGGAATGATTGAAACAAAAGGATTAGTAGGAAGTATTGAAGCAGCAGATGCAATGGTAAAAGCAGCTAACGTTACTCTTGTAGGAAAAGAACACGTTGGTGGAGGACTTGTAACAGTATCAGTTAGAGGAGATGTAGGAGCAGTAAAAGCAGCAACAGATGCAGGAGCCGCAGCAGCACAAAGAGTTGGAGAATTAGTATCAGTTCACGTAATTCCAAGACCACACACAGAAGTAGAATCAATTTTACCAAAAAATAAATAAAAATCATGGAATATGATTTATCAAACTTTTATAAAGATTTAAAGCTAAAGTTTAATAAATCAAATGGCAAGGAAATTCTTCTATTTTTGATGGGAGAATTTTCCAAAACTATAAGTTTGAAAGATGAAAGAGCCATTATCGCTGTCGGTAATGAGCTCGCATCTTTTCTTAGAGTAAAGGGACAAACAGACTTTGCTTATAAGATTTATAAAGTAATAAAAAAATTAGTATTAAAGAGCTATGGATTTATTTCAAAAGACTATGCTAGTCTTTTAATAAATATTTCAAATTGTCATATAGTTGCTAAAAATTATGATCTGGCAATTGATGTTTTGTATGAAACTGAAAATATTTTAAATCAATTAGAAGATACACAATATCTTATGGCAAGTGTATATAACAATAGATCCCAAGCTTATAGGGCAAAAAATATGCTTGATTTAGCACAAAAAGATATTGAAAATGCTCTAAAAATTATAGAAAATAAAGAAAAAATAGCTGTATCTAAAATTAATCTTGCAGAAATTTTGACACTCAAAAAGAAATTTGCTGACGCCTTGGTAAATGCTAATGAGGCTATATTGTATTATGAAAAAAACAATTTAAGACTTCCTCACCTGGCTAATGCCTACGCAACAGCCGCAAATATTTATTATAATAATGAACAATATTATAAATCTGCATATTATTACGAAAAAGCTCTAGAAGTATTTGACGAAACCGTCGGCGAAGGTCCAATTAAAGATATTTTAATTAAAAACTTAAAGCAAGCTAAAAAAAAGGGGATATAGAATGAATGGTATAGATTTATCAAAAAAATATTTTTATGATATAGCTTATCCTATTTTCAAAAAAAATTGTCCTGAAATTTTAGATATTTCATCAATTGGTCTTGTTGGGGAAGGATCTGAGTGTTTTGGCCTAGATGATGACATATCAAAGGATCATGATTTTGGTCCTGGATTTTGTATTTGGCTAAGTGAAGATGATGTTAAAATTTATAAAAATAGTATTGAATCTGTTTTGAAAAAATTACCAAAGGAATTTTTGGGATATAAAAGAATTGATTCACAAATTGCAGATAAAAGAGTAGGTTTATTTTCTGTAGAAGATTTTTATGAAAAATATACATCAGTTAGAAAGTTTCCAATTAATGATATAGATTTTTTAAAAATTCCAGAATCTTTTCTTGCTACTGTTACTAATGGAGAAATTTTTTTAGATAATTGTAAATTATTTTCAGCTTATAGAAAATATTTATTAGATTTTTATCC
Organism: Anaerococcus tetradius ATCC 35098; assembly: GCF_000159095.1. Classification (GTDB taxonomy): domain Bacteria; phylum Bacillota; class Clostridia; order Tissierellales; family Peptoniphilaceae; genus Anaerococcus; species Anaerococcus tetradius. The sequence goes on from NZ_GG666300.1 coordinate 80,016, forward strand.
AGAAGATGTAATTAGAAAAAAACTTGCTGCCTATCTTTTTCAAATGGCTCAAGCTGGACAATATAACTTGAAGAGGTCTCTTGATAGAAGTGATATTTCAGCAACATTTTTTGCAAAGGCTGAGTTTATGGAAGCTTTATTTGGAGTACTTTTTTTATTTGCAAAAGTCTATATGCCTTATTATAAGTTAAGATACAAAAGATTAGTACAAATTAATTATTATCCTAGCCAATTATTTGAAGATATGAATAAATTTATCCTAGCAAATAGTAAAAAAGATCTTTTATATTTGAGTGAAAAGTTAAGTATTTATGTAAAAGACATTTTAAAATATAGGTCAATCACTAGGTCAAATGATGATTTTTTATTAACTCATGCAATTGAGGTGCAAAATTCTATTAAAAATCCACAAATTAGGGCTATTAATTTGGTGAAAGGAAATTAATATGAGGTACTTATTTAAAAATATTGACAAAAACTTGATGAAAGATATACTTAATGATTATAAATTATCTTGTATTTTCGATGAGCTTTCTTGGATTTTGGACTTTGAATGGAAAAGTTTTGACAAGATTAGGGGATTAAATGGTAGGGCAATTTGCCAAGATTCGCCTAAAGAATTTTTTATTATGAGGCTTGCTCAATATTTAGCCTATAATGAAAAAGTTGTAAATTATTTATACGAGGACCTAAAAAAAGCAGAAAAAAATGATTTTAATCCCATTTTTGATAAGTATGCTAGAATGATGGAATTTACAGATAAGGATAAGTTTGAAATTATTAAAGAAAACTTAGAAGACTTATCACAGGTTAAGATTCATCTTTTAGAAAAAATTAAAAATATCCTAAAGTCAAAGTCAACAGATACTCCAAAAGAATTAGAAAAAATAAGGCCTAGAGAGTCTGAAGATAAGAAAATTTCATCTTATGATTATTATATAGCTGAAATTTCTTCTTTGTCTTTAAAAACTTTGTGGGCTATTGAAGAGATGATAAATCATCCTCCTTTTAACTTAGAAGAAAATATTTATGATAACACAAAATATTTATTTGAAAGATTAAATATTAAGGAGTAAGAATGATCAAAAAAGAAAAACCATACTCAATTGGTGAAGCTTCAAATAAAGCACAAGTATCTACGAGAACCTTAAGACATTATGAAAGTATAGGGCTTATTAAACCAGATTTTGTTAAAGAAAATGGATATAGATATTATACAGATGAAACTATACTTGTAATTTCTTTAATAAAATATTTACAATTTATGGATTTCACATTGGATGAGATTAGAAATTTTATTTCTAATACAGAATATAATGATGTTAGCAAGACCTTTAATGAACTTATTAAAAGAACTAGTGAAGAAATAAAAAGATTAGATGAAAGATTAACGATAATAAAAGATTGGAACGAGCTAATATCAGAAGCTTCGTCTGCCTTTTTAATAGGAAACAACACTCCAAGTATTAAATACATAAAGGAAAGCGAATTAATTTCCTATCCTATGGATTTTGATTTTTACTATGAAGATACTGTCCTAGATTTAGACTTTGCAAATTTTGTAAAAAGTAAAGATAACAAGATTACAGGTCCTGTTATGTTTTATTTTGATTCTTATATTGATAGATTAATGTGCGAAAACGATAATAGACCTATAAAGGGTCGATACATTCAAAGAACTGTTAATCCTATCAAAGATCAAAAAGATATTTTCACCATAAAAGATGGAATTTATGGGTCTATTTATCATTTTGGAAAATATGAAAATTTAAGTAAATCCTATCAAAAACTTATAAATCGGGCTAAAAAATATAGGTATAAATTATCAAAAGAGGTTATAGAAAGATTTGTAGTGGATTCTTGGACTTTTAGAGATGAAGAAAAATATGTAACAGAGATACTAATACCGATAGAAATGAAAGTAGAGGAAAATAAATGACATTTTCAGTAAAACCTACTATAAATGTTGGAGATGATAGCCTAAAAATTTTAAATTCTTTAGACGTAAATAAAATATTTTTTGTAACAGATCCATTTGTAGTAGAAAGCAAAATGATAGACCAAGTAACAAGCCTGCTAAATAAAAATATTTCTTATGATATTTTTAGTGAAATCAAACCAGACCCAAGCCAAGAATTAGTTGAAGAAGGAAAAAAAGCTTTAAAAGCTTCAAATCCTGAATTGGTTTGTGCAATTGGTGGAGGATCTGCGATAGATGCTACAAAGGCTATTATTTATGATATATACAAGGAAGAAAAAGTAAAGAAAACTTTTGTTGCTATACCAACCACAGCAGGTACAGGAAGTGAGTCAACGAATTTTGCAGTTGTAACTGTAGGAAGTGATAAAAAAGTATTAATAGATGATATAATGCTTCCAGATTATGCCCTATTAATTCCAAAATTTACAAAAACCGTGCCAAATTTTATCACTGCTGATACAGGAATGGACGTATTAACTCACGCAATAGAAGCATATATTAGTAAAAACGCATCAATATATACTGATACATTTTCAAAAACTTGCATAGAAACAGTATTTGAAATTTTGCCAAAAGTATATGATGATGGAGATAGGTTAAAACTTAGAGAAAAAATGCTAGAAGTTTCAAATATGGCAGGAATTGCCTTTAACAATGCAGGACTTGGAATAAACCATTCCCTAGCCCATACAATTGGCGGAACTTTCCATATTTCTCACGGAAGATTAAATGCAATACTTCTTCCTTACGTAATAGAATATAATTGTAAAAATTCCGATGATACTAGAAAAAAATTAGATGATTTAGCTCAAAAATTAAATCATAGGGATTACACTTGCCTTATTAAAGTCATTAAAGAAATGAATAAAAAATTCAATATTCCAGAAAAATTAAGTGGCCTTGGGAAAATCGATGAAAAAACTTACCAAGATTCAATAGATAAAATGGCACTTACAGCCCTAAATGACAGGTGCACACCAACAAATCCAGCCTTGGTAACAAAATTTGATTTAGCAAATATCCTAAGGGATGCTTTTTAAATTTTCAAAATTCATGTGTAAAAAAATGACCTTAAAAGTTGAACTGCCCCCCCAAAAGTTAGACCTAAAAACTAACAAAAGGAGGTCAGTTTTTTTATGAAAAATATAGAAAAATTATATACTTTCGTATTTAAAAGTTTATTATAAAAATATAAAAATATTATAAGCTCTCCTATTGCAAAAAATCCTAATAAGACTAAAGAATGTGGACATATAAATCTAAAGTTATTTGATTCAATTGCCAAAAAGTTAAGTCCTATTATTTTTAAAGATTTATAGTAAGTTACAAATCCAAACATTGAAGAAATTATAGACAGAAGAAATATTATTCCAAAAGGCTTTACTGCTAAATGTGAAAATATACAGGCCTAAAAGCTAATGAGTATAGGGTTAAGAATATGAAAACAAAAAGGGGGACTTGTAACATTGCTAAGAAAAGAATATGGATAAATCTTTAATTAGTAAACAAACCCATGGAATGTTTAGAATATGTCATTACTCATGAGTTGGTTCATTTGATAGAAAAAAATCACACCAATAGATTTCACGCTTTAGTAGAAGAATTTTATCCCACATGGAAATAGTATAGAAAATTATTATCACAAATGCCATTAGATTATCTGGAAAAGGACAATAACAAGGAGGATAAAGACATCTAGCGATTTATTGCAATAAAAGGATGAAAATTCTATAAATCTTGTTATTACAATATGGATGAATTTTTAAAGGCTAGGAGCATTTAAGCTCTTAGCTTTTTATAATACCAACTAATAAATCCCAAATCAAAAATCCAAAGCAACTAGGTATTATTCTCGATTTATCCTTTTTCCTTTTAACTCAGCTATTATTAATATATAATAATAAGATAAGAAAAAGTTAGTGAGGGTGTTATGAATATAAAGTTAATGAATATGGTAATGATTTGTGATGATGTTAATGATAGGGTTCTTGTTCTTGATAAGGTTAAAAAGTATGGCTGGGAAGGGCTTACTTTTCCTGGGGGCAAGGTCGAGGAAGGCGAAAGCCTTACTGATTCTGTGATAAGGGAGGCCAAGGAGGAAACTAACCTCGATATCAAAAATCCTAAGCTTGTTGGTGTGATTAGTTGGATTTATGGAGAGAATAGGGATTTGGGCTTTATTTATAAGACTAATGAGTTTTCTGGAAAGCTTATCGAAGAAAATCGTGAGGGTAGACTTTTTTGGGCTTCTTATGAAAAGATGAAGGCTATGGATGGCCTATCAGAATCCATGGATAAGATTTTTAAAATCTATGATGGAAAGTGTAGGGAGATTACTTGGTTTTATGATGAAGGAAGAGTTATTTATCAATAGAAACTAGGAAAGTTATTATTGAAAAGTGATTAGCTTTCTGTTATACTTTAGTTAGTGTATGGTACAGACCATAACAGTTCGGTTATTAAAAATTGAAAGTGAGTAATATATGATTTTAGATAAAAATAATCCTGATTTAGTGAAAAAATATAATGATTTTATTAAAAATTCAGAATATGGAAATTTTATGCAGGATATGCGCTGGGCAAATATTAAGGCGAATTGGAATAGTGTATATTTTTATGTCGAAGAGGAAGGCGAGATTAAGGGAGCTCTTTCTGTTATTTATATTAGGGATGGCAAGGTTGGAAAGAATTTCTTCTATGCAACAAGAGGGCCTGTTGCAGACCTTCATGATATAGACCTTGTGAAAAAACTTATAGGAGAGGCTAGCGATTTTGCTAGGAAAAATGACGGCTTCCTCCTTCGTATTGATCCTCTTGTAAGATTTGACGAAAAGCTCGTTAAATTTTATGAGGATGAGGGGATTGTAATTAGGCACGATAAGACCACATCTTCCCAACCCCTTCTTAATATGGTTTTGGATATTAAGGGAAGAGATGCGGAAGAAATTTTTGCAAATTTTTCTAAAAATACGAGAAAGCATACAAGAAAGTCTTACAGGGATGGGATAGTTACTAAGGAATTGGGCGAAGAAGGGGTGGATATTCTCTACAAACAAGTAGTAGAAACTGCCGAAAGAGCTGGAATCAACCACAGACCTTATGAGTATTTCAAGGCCCTTTATGATAATTACAAGGACGAGATTAGATTATCAGCTTGTTTTTATGAGGATGATGCCCTTTGCTCATCTATGCTAATTTGTTATGGAAACAGGGCCCTTGCCCTTTATGGTGGCTCTAGTGATGAGCATAAGGATATGGGTCAAAATTATCAGATAAACTACGAAGAAGTTAAGTACGCTTCAGAAAATGACTATGCTTATTATGATATGGGCGGAATTTTTGAGGCTGATGATAGTGATGGTCTTTACAGTTTTAAGAGAAAATTTACCGAAGAGAATGTAGAAAATCTCATCGGTGAAATAGATATAGTTCTAGATGATAAGCTTTATGAAGAATATATCAAGGAGAAAAATCCTCACTTTAAGAGAGAAGAAGAAAAGGAAGATTAGTGAGCCTAATTGAGATTAGGGGGCTTAAAAAATATTACAAGCTAGGCGGTAATGTTATAAAGGCCCTAGATGGGATAGACCTAGATATAGAAAAGGGCGAGTTTGTTGCCCTTTTAGGAACTAGTGGTTCTGGTAAATCTACCCTCCTAAATATGCTAGCAGGCCTTGAAAGACCGACCAAGGGGACTATCAAGTATGGTAATATTTCCCTAACTGATCTTAACGAAGAGCAGATAACTAAGTTTAGGAATCTAAATATCGGCTTCGTCTTTCAGTCCTACAACCTCCTTCCCTATCTATCAGCCTGGGAGAATGTATCCCTTCCCTTAACCTTTAAGGGCCTAAATAAGGAAGATAGAAAGAAGGAAGCCTATAAAATTTTAAAGCAAGTAGGTTTAGCTGATAGGATGGACAATAGACCGAACGAGCTATCTGGTGGTCAACAGCAAAGGGTATCTATTGCTCGTGCCTTTGTTGGAAGGCCAAAGATAATTTTTGCGGACGAGCCAACAGGAAACCTTGACACCAAGACTAGCTTTGAGGTAATGAAGCTTATTAAAAATATTACAAGAGAGAACAAACAAACCTTCATTATGGTAACCCATGATGATGAAATGACAGAATTTGCAGACAAAGTCCTCTTTATGAGAGATGGACACTTAGATAAAATCCACGAGAAACTAACAATAGATGAGGTATTAGAAAATGATGGGTAATGCAAACACCGCAAACGAAAGCCAAACAAGTAGGACAGAAAGCCAAGAAAATGCTTCCGAATCTGTCCAACAAGGCCCTATTAGAAATCAACCTAAGCTAATCATATCAGATTACGAACTAAATCCCAAGATTGTCCAAGCAGGTGAAGATTTTGATTTATCCTTCACCCTCTACAACACCAACAATGAAAATACTATTTACAATCTAAAGGTAACCTTGGAACAGACCCTAGCCCAAGCTCCCCAAAGCTCAGGCTCAAATAATAACAACCTTGTATCCGATGGATCAGTTTTTACTCCAGTAGATAGGTCAAACACCTTCTATGTATCAGCCATTTATCCTGGCAACTGGACTAGCAAGGATATAACAATGAGCGTTCTACCAAACGCAAATCCTGGTCCCTATGTAGTTAATTTGACTATGGAGTATGAAGACTATCTCGGCAACCAATACAAGAGTGTCGAAACTATAGGCATCCCAGTTACCCAAAGGTCGGGAGTAAACTTTGGTAAGGTAAAGCTAAATGACCTAAGTGCAGGTACACCAAGCTCTCTTTCTGTAAATATCTACAACACTGGCAAGGATAACCTAAGCACAGTTATGGTAAGGGTCAAGGGAGAAGGCTTTACAGCCGATGAAGACGAAAGATTCATAGGAAACTTCAATGCAGGAAGTCAGGAAAGTTTCTCTTGCAACATCACTCCAACAAAAGAAGGCAAGATATCTGGCAAAATCGAAATAATCTACGAAGACTCAAGGGGTAAAATCTTCAAGCAGACCAAGGAATTTAAGGGAGAAGTAATGGGAGCTATGCCAGGTAAAGAAGGATCAGTCGATCCTAAAACTGGAGAAATGATGGGAGATGCCCCTCAAGAAACTAATTCATCAGTCTTAGCTTCACCCTTCCTCTGGATAGGAATAATAATCATAGCTGCCCTCTTATTAATCCTAATAAGAAAGAAAATGAAAGCTAAGAAAGACGAGGAGCTAATAATAGAAGATGAAGATCAGTGATAGACTTACGATGGCCCTAAGAAACTTAGTCAGAAGAAAATCGAGGACTATCTTGACCATCCTATCCGTAGTAATCGGTGCAAGCTCCATCATCCTCATGATGGCCTTTGCCCTAGGCATCAACCAAAAACAAAAGGACATGATAGACTCCTTTGGTGGGCTAACCTCTATCACCATTCTAACGGAAAATAATGGTGGAAGTACAAAGGTTGATGAAGCGAGCATTTCTAAGCTAGAACAAATCAAAGGAGTAAAGGTAGTTGTTCCCTACAAGTCCTTTTACAGTCAAATTTTACTTAAAGATGACGAATCATATAGCATAGATGGTGAAATCCAAGTTGTTCCCGACAAGGTCATAGACAAAATTACAAGCGATATGCTTGATTGGGGAAGTAAGATGAATAAATCTGAAGATAAAATCCTCCTAGGCTCTCAAGTTAAAGCATCTAAGATTAAAAGGTCTAATGGTGGCTACTCAGAAGAACCGGTCAATGACTTTGACTACCAAAAACACAAGTACATTCTTAGGCTGGGATGGAGAGATGAAAGTGACGATGGAGTCAATTTCACAAGCAAGGATGAGCAAAATAATGAGGACAATAAGCCCCAATTCGTAGACCTAGCAGTAGAACTTGCTGGAAAGATGAATGCCAAATCCTTTATCACGGGATGGACTTCTATAATAAATGAGAATTTCTACAAAAAACTTCAAAAGGAAGACAAAAAACTTGCCAATTCCCAACTTAACCAAAATTTTGATAATCAGGGAAAACCGATTGAACATAAAAGCAGGGATAAAATCGACTATGACAATCTCAAAGTAGTAGTAGGAGATGTCGATGACCTTAAAAATGTCGAAGAGCAAATCAGAAAAGCTGGCTTTCAAACTCAATCAGAAGCAGGCTCTGCCGAAGAAGTCAAAAAAACAAGTCTTGTAATAACCCTAATCCTTGGCGGAATAGGATCGGTTGCCTTCATAGTATCAGCCATAGGCATAATCAACACCATGCTTATGAGTATCTATGAAAGACAAAAAGAAATAGGAGTAATGAAAGTAATAGGAGCATCCATTGGAGATATCAGGTCTATGTTTCTAATCGAATCTGGCTTTATAGGACTTTTCGGTGGGATTGTAGGATTAATAATCTCCCTTGCCATAGGACTTGTAATAAACAAACTGGCAGCAAATTCAGGTATATTTGCGGGAGAAGCATCTAATAAAATTATCCTAATACCAATCTGGCTTGCCATAGTAGGAGTAGGCTTCTCATCAATGGTAGGAGTACTCGCAGGCTACATCCCAGCAAGAAGAGCAACAAAACTATCAGCAATAGAAGCTCTAAGAGCAAATTGATTTAACTTGCTTTGATTAAAAGCAAGTTAAATCATCTCGACAGAGCGAGCGAAGCGAAAGGAGAGAGTTTGCCCACCGGTCATTTCTAATGGTCCTTGCCACAATGAACATTAGTGAATTGATGGCAGACTCCGCCTTGCCATTTCGAACTAACGAAGTTAGGAGAGATCTAACTAGCAAATCTAATATCCAAGCAAACAAAAGATCAAGAAAAGATACTCAGGTAAGAAGCAAAGCTTCTACCTCGACTCTAGCTTGGATTTACTTTTTAAATCAATCTTCATATAAATAGGCAAATGGGCGAAAAATTAAGCTCGTTTTTTTGTGCTTATAAATTACAGTGGGTATAAATATATAAAGCGAGGAGGAAATGATGAGTAAATTAAGTGCAGAGATTAAGAAGTATTTACTAGAAAATAAGTTAAGTCTTGATGATATAAAAAAAGACCTACAAAGTCTAGATGTCGACCTAGTAGCGGATATGTTGGAAGATAAGCTTAACACCTATGTTATCAAGAAGTCTGGTTCTGTGGAGAAGTTTTCCAAAGAAAAGATAGAAAGGTCAATAAAAGATGCAGTAGCTTCTCAAAAGGCAGCTATGACTACATCTGATATAGGAATAATAGTAGACGATGTGATTGACAGTCTAGATAATGATCCTAGAAAAGTTTATAAGACTAGTGAAATCAAAAACTATATCAAGGACGCCCTACTCAAGGAAGGCTACTCCAAAGTCTATAAGGAATTTATCTCCTATATCAAGGAAGACTAATGAATATAAAAATAGTAGCTGTAGGAAAAATCAAGGAGAAATTTTTCAGGGATGCCCTTTCTGAATACTTAAAGAGAATGGCTAGCTACAATAGTCTTGAAATCATAGAAGTCCCTGACCAGATGGCTCCAGAAAGTCTTTCAGCCAAAGAATTAGAAGATATTAAGGCTAAGGAAGGAGAGAAAATCCTCTCCAAAATAAAGGATGACGCCTATCTTGTAAGTCTAGAAATCCTAGCTAAGGAGATGACTAGCGAAGAATTTGCAGGCTTTATTAAAGAAGAAATGCTAGATGGGGCAGGTCGTGATTTAGTTTTTGTAATAGGTGGGTCAAATGGCCTAGCTAAGTCGGTAAGCCAAAGGGCGAATAAGAAGATTTCTTTTGGCAGATTTACCTATCCCCACCAGCTAATGAGGGTTATACTTGCCGAGCAAATTTATAGGGCCTTTAGGATTATTAATGGCCATCCCTACCATAAGTAGGATTATGAATATAAGGAGTTTTGATGAAAAAATTTTTAGTTTTAGCAACAAATGGAAATGAAACAATAGAACTTTTTACCCCAGTAGATTATCTTAGAAGATTAGGCATAAGTGTCGACATAGTCTCTACTGAAGAAAGCCTAGATTTAAAAACTAGCCAAGGGGTAAGCTTTAGGACTGATTTAACCTTTGATCAAATCGTAGCAGATGACTACTTTGGTCTATATATACCTGGTGGAACTGATGGCGCTTACTCAATGAGAGATAATAAGAAGGTCATTAATCTTATTCAAAACTTTAATAAAGAAGGAAAAATTATCGCAGCAATATGTGCAGGCCCAGTTGTCCTAAACAAGGCAGGAATCTTGACAGACAAAAAAGCTACTTCTTTTCCAGCTATGAAAGAAGAGATGGATAAGACGGGAACTTATATTGATGATAAGATTGTAGTAACAGATGGAAATATCACTACAGGAAGGGGAGCGGCAGTTACAAATTATCTAGCCCTAGAACTAGCTCGTATAATAGAGGGAGAAGAGTCGGTAGAAAAATTAAAATATGGCACCCAACAAGAGGCTGTAGAAAGATATTTCGATTTTAAATTCTAATAGTTTACAAGCACTCGAAAATTTCCATGGATGATTAACTTATCCATGGTTTTTTATGTAAAGAGAATTATTTTTGCAAAAGTAAGGAAAAACTAAAATATTTTTTCCAATGATAAAAATTTTGTTTTAAAAACTTTTCCATATTTCCAAGCACTTTGTTATAATATAGGAAAGGAGTTTTTATGTATTTTTTTGTTAACGATTATAATTCGATTTGCTATCCAGAAATTTTGGATTGTTTGAAAGAAAATATGGATGAATTTAATATCGGATATGGTTTTGACTATCATAGTGACAAGGCCAAAGCTCTTATTAGGAAGGCCTTGGCGGATGATAGTGTCGATATTCATTTTCTTCCTGGGGGAACTTCTGCAAATATTATTGGAGCTTCTTGTGGTATGCGTCAGCAGGATTCTATCCTAGCCCTTGCGACTGGTCATATCAAGGGCCACGAGGCAGGCTCAATTGAAGCTACAGGAATAAAGGTCGAGCTTTGTTATGCTGATTCGGGTAAGCTTAGTAGAAAAATTCTTGAAAATGAAATTGGAAAGTTTGATACAGAGTTTACAACTATGCCCAAGAAGGTCTATATCTCAAATACGACAGAGCTTGGAGAAGTCTATAGCAAAGCCGAGCTTATGGATATATACGATTTTTGCAAGGCCCATGACATGTATCTTTTTATAGATGGAGCAAGAATTGCAGCAGCCCTTGCTAGTGATAAGTGCGATTATACTATGAAAGATTTAACTAAGATGTGCGATATTTTCTACTTGGGAGGGACTAAGGTAGGCTTTCTTTTTGGGGAAGCCCTCGTAATAGTTAATGATGACTTAAAAAAGGACGTCCTAAAACTTATCAAGCAAAAAGGCGCCATGCTTGCCAAGGGTTTTATCTCAGGGCTTATGTGGGAGAGGGTCTTTTCAGAAGAAGGTTTCTACTTAAAGGGCTCAAGGCATGCTTATCTTATGGCAAAACTTTTGGCAGAAGGTCTTGAGAAAAAAGGCTATAGGCTAAATCCTGCTTTTGAGTCTAACCAAATTTTTCTAGACTTAGACCATGATAAGCTAAAGCTTTGGCAAAATCTAGCTAAGTTTGAAATAGTGGATTCTTTTGATACTTGTCATAGGATTAGGCTTGTAACGACCTTTAGGACAAAGAAGAGTGACGTGGAAGGATTTTTGGAAGAGATTGAATGATTATGGATTATAAGAAGTTTTTATCATATTTTGCCAAACTCTGTCTTGGAATTTTTATTATCGGTGGTCTTTATACGATTTTAAAGCCAAAGACTAAAAATGTTACTGACTACAAGTTGGCAGATGGTTTGCTTTATACAGGTAAGCTTTATAGGGGTAAGTTTCAAGGCAAGGGAGTCCTAAAGACTAAGGAAGGTCTTTATAAGGGAGATTTCAAAAAGGGACGTCTTGTTGGAGAAGGAGTCTACATAGGAGATTCTTATTATTATATAAAGGATAAGAAGGAAGTTAAGATAAAGTATAACGATGGTAGAGTTTACAAGAAGGTAAATGGCAAGTGGGAGGAAGAAAAAAATGCGAATTAAGGGTTTGGACTATTTGCGTGTCTATGGCATAGGACTCGTCCTAGTCTATCATATTTTCAAGGAATTTCTCCCAGCAGGTTTTCTTGGAGTAAATATAATGTTTGTCCTCTCAGGATTTTTGGTAAGCTTTCACCTCCTTGATGAAGTCTATACTAAGGATGAAATCGACCTAGTTTCTTACTACAAGAAGAGATTTATTAGAATCTTTCCTGGGGTGTTTTTTATGGTCTTTGTCGTTAGTATTTTGGCAATTTTCATAAATAGGGACTACACTGTCCACTTTTTTGACCAGTTTATAGCAGCCCTTTCCTTTACAAGTAACTACTACGAAATTCTTACAGGAGGCTCTTATGAATCCCAATTTATAAGCCACCTCTTCCTTCATACTTGGTTTTTGGCAATAGAAATCCATTTCTATTTGCTCTGGCCAATTATAACTAACTTTATCTACAGGATGAGTGAAAAAAGTAAGAATGTAAAAAAGACCTTTTCCAATAGGTTTTTCCTTGTAAGTTTTATTCTTTATGTATTAAGCCTAGGCCTTACTATAATTCTTACAGCCCTTGATAAAAATAGGTCTTTCGTCTATTTCTCAGACTTTACAAGATTGTCTTCCTTCTTTATGGGAGCTATTGTTGCTTGTTTTGTCAAAAGATTTGGCTTTAGGAAGATTCCTTATAGCAAGGCTACTATAGGATGTGCTATCATCATCCTAATAATGTCCTTAGCTCTTTCCTATGATATGAAAATAACCTACATTCTAGGATTTTTCTTAACAGACTTGTTGACTATTATAGCCATTCTTGCAGCATTTTCTAATCAAGACACAGATGAAGTAGGAATAGTTAAGAGAATTTCACCTTACACTTATTCAATCTACCTCATCCATTGGCCAATCTTTGTCATCATGAAAAGTTTTGCCAACAAGCCAACAGCCTTCTTGTTAACCATAATCTTTACAGGCCTTCTGGTTGCCATTAACTACCACATATTCGAACCATTCTTCAGGGGAGATGAGATAAGCTTTATGAAGCTTAAAGTAAATCCAAATGCAAGGGTAAGAATGGCAACTATTTCAGCAATTATGCTTATCTCTTTTGTAAGTGCATCAGGCCTAAGCTTTGCTTCAGCTGATATGGTAAGTCTAGAAAAAAATATTTGGATATCTTCTGTCAAACAAGACCTTGATCAAATAAAGAAGGATAAGAAAGACTTGGATAGGCAGATATTCGAAGAAGAAAATCCTGACCAAGCATTAAAAGATGGAGAAGTAAATACGACCGTCTTTGGAGACTCAGTTCTTTTGGGTAATAGGGAATATATAGAAGAAAATATAAAGGGAACTTCAGTAAACGCCGAAGGAAGCAGACTCCTTGAAACAGGCGAGGATTTGATAAAAGAAGCAGTAAAAGAAAACAATCTAGGAAAAATAGTAGTTATCGCCCTAGGAACTAACGCTATTGAAGACCCAGAAACATCATTAGATAAGATGATTAAGGCTGTGCCAAAGGGAACAAAAGTAATTGTAGTTTCCTGCTACGACAATCGCTACGAACAACCTCACAGGGTTAGTGTCGCCATGAAGAAAATAGCAGAAAAATACAAATTCGTAACCTATATGCCTTGGGAAGAAGAAGCTATGAAGCATCCAGAATACTATCAAGGAACAGATGGGGTTCACTTCTATGGCCACACTGACGCCTACGAGGCCTACAACAAATTACTTAAAAAAGCTATCCTAGAAGCAAGCAAAAAAGAGGGAAAATAACCCTCTTTTTTTGATGAAATTTTATAGGCTAAAAGTAAGAAGCCTATTTCCTATCATAATATTATATTTCCATTCAAAAAACCCTCCATGCAGAGGGCTTTTTATACTTTATCACATACCTTTATCATTATACCACATTTATTCGAATATTCTTTTAATAACAAACGGATTATTGATTGGGCTAACTATAACTCCTTGGCCAGGACTTGCTGCATGAACCATATTGCCCAAACCATCAGCTATTCCTACATGATAGATATCATTATAGCTTGAACCGAAGAATACCAAATCGCCTGCTTTTTCTTCACCAAAAGCAACTGTTTCACCATATTCTGCCTGACTTTTGGCAAGGTGAGGAAGGTCTAGACCGAAATTCTCGTAGGCCTTTAGGACAAGACCTGAGCAGTCTATACCATTTGTCTTTGATATTCCTCCAAAAACATAAGGGCTTCCAACATAGTCGAGGGCGTAATTATAGATGCTCTTTCCGATTTGTGATTCATCCTTATTAATAACTTCACCATCATCGTTGGTAAAGTAGCTTACATAGATTACTTCGTAAGCATCATCACCGCCTTGTTGACTTTCTTCTTGTGTGACTCTTTCTTCTTCTTCGATTTTTTCGTGCTTATCCTTGGATTCGTTTAATTCTTTGTAGGTTTTTTGTAGTTTACTTAAATATTTTTTGCTTCTTCTGGAAAGATCAAGGCTTGATATTTTAACAAAGCCTAATTGCTCTTCCATATCTACTTTTTTATCTTTAAGCTTGTCATTTTCATCTACATTTAGCTTTTTGTTTTCCTTCTTAGCTGGCTTGTAGGCTACCTTTACATAATCGCTTCCTTCTACAAAGGAAAGGATAGTAAGCTCGCTATCTGGCTTTAGCTTGTAATTTATCTTATCCTTGGCATTTTTGCTTGGAGCAGACAAAAGATTTGTTTCTTTTATGACCCTTACATCCTTCAAGCGATAGAACCACTCCTTGCCGACATAGGCGTTTTCGCCCTTGTAGTCAATGATATACCAAAATCTATCTTCACTTTTTATTGGGTATCTATTGTAGTCTTCTATTCCGCCAAGGACTTCTGAACTGTTGGATTTTTCTTTTCTAATATTGACTCCATCAGTTTTGTCCTTATTAAGTATAATTTCATCCGCCTTAGCTGTACTTGGATAAATTAACAAGAGGCCTAAAAGTATAAATCCTTTCCCTAATAACTTTCTTAATACTTTCACCGATTCTCTCCTTAAATGTTCTCTTCTTCTATTATAGCATAGATTACTAATTGATTAAGGAGAAATTTAGAATTTCTCAAACAATTTATAGGAGAAGTCAACCAAGTTCTTAGAATAATCATTTCTCAAATAGGCAGGGTCTAGGAGATTAATCCTAACCCTATCGAGTCCATCGGCATCCTTAAAGAACTTGGCAAGTCTTTTAGCTCTAGGAAAATCATCCTCATTTTTTACAAATTCTCTTATAGTTTCATCCATATTCTTGTCATCCCTGGAGTGGGCAGCAATTACTGCTTGCAAGATTTCCTTATCCTCTTTTTTTATATCATGGGCGTATTGGATAGACTCCCTTGCGGCCCTTGGACCATGTTCTGTATCCCAGCCATCATTTACCCTGCGGGTATCGTGAAGGCTTGCAGCATTTATCAAGATATTTGTGTCTGCTTCATCAAGCTTATAGGCAAAAGACAAAAGGACTGAGAAAAATATCACCCTTTCTATGTGGTCTTTGCCATGGATATGGGAAGTAAAAAGTATATCTGTATTTAGTTTTTCATAGGCTTCTCTTAGTTTATCCAAATAGGAAGAAGCCATGAATTTATCATAAAAATCGTAATCTTTTATCCAATTTTCATTATTTAAAATCTCTAGTATTCTCATAAATTCTCCTTTATATTATTGTACAACATAAAACACTTGCGATAAAGGGTATCATATTAAAGAGGTGACTTATGTTATATAATAAAAAAATGATTAATGAAAGATTACTCAATGCAATAGAAAAAAGCAAGGATTATATAGGTATAGGTGAAGCAGCAGGCTACATACCAGAACTTTTGAATGTCGATAGTGACAACTTTGCCTTTAGTCTTGTTACAACCAACGGGGATGTCTTTAGTTATGGGGATAGGGATATAGTATTTTCCATCCAATCCATCTCCAAACTGCTAAGCCTTATTCTCGCCCTAACCGATACTAGTCCCAAAGAGGTTTATGAGAAGGTAGGTAGCGAGCCAACCCGCTATGAATTTAATTCCATAGTTCCTATAGGCGATAAGCCTGCCAATCCTTTTATCAATGCTGGTGCAATTACTACGACTTCTATGATACTTGGAGCGAATAATGAAGAAAAATTTAAAAGAATCCTAAATTTCTACAAGAGCCTATCAAACTTCAAAGAAAGTAGCCTTATGAAAGATATCTACGAGTCCGAGATTAAGACTACAGATAGGAATAAGGCTATAGCCTATTATCTTAAAAGCAAAAATATTTTTTCTGCTGACCCAGAAGAAGTCTTAGACCTCTACATCAAATCCTGCTCCATAGGCTCAAACATAGAAGGCCTTGCAAAAATGGGAGCAGTCCTCGCCAATAATGGCTATGATGTTGACGATAGAAATATGATCGTTCCAGAACCGATTGTCCAAATAGTAGTAAGCCAAATGGCATCTTGTGGAATGTATGAAAACTCTGGCAACTACTTGATGAATGTAGGTATTCCATCGAAATCTGGAGTAAGTGGGGCCATAGTAGGAATAGTGCCAGGAGTATGTGGCATAGGAGTCTACTCACCAAGACTAGACAAAACCGGCAACTCCGTAAGAGGCAAAGAACTATTTAAAATCATATCCCAAGACTTGGGCTTAAATATTTTTGTCTAAAAAAAAGCTTTGAAAGATTCATGACAAGAAGTTAATCTTTCAAAGCTTTTGATTTGAATAAGTATATAGCTTAAAGCTACTTAGAATCTTTAATGACGCTACTCCTATCTAGCTTAATATTTTCATAAAGATAAACAAAGAACAAAATAGCATATAGTATAGCAAATCCTACAAAGGCTATAGTCAAGGAGTCACTGCCTAGAAGTTTTCTTACTCCCATTAAAAAGGCGGGACTTAAGAAGCCTCCTATATTGCAACCTATAAAGATAAGGTTGTTGATAATCCTATTTTGGCTACCTCTTGCAAATCTACTCGCTTCAGCAAAAAGATAAGGGGTGCACATGGACTGACTTGTTGCATTTAATACCATTGCTAGCATAAAGACATAAATATTGTAGCCCCAAAAGGCTATAATAAGGTTAGATATTATATAGATAATTAGGCCTAAAAGTATAGTCTTTTCCCTCAAGGATCGGTTGATATAGCCGAAGGCAAAACCTGAAAGCATACCAGATAGGGGAAGGAGGATCATATAAGCATTAATATTAAAATCCATTCCCTTGGCAAGAGTTGCTATGGTTGGAAATCTTACACTCAAGGAAGTTAGGTTCATTATCATTAAGCCTGCAAAGAAAACATAGAAGAAGACTTGCTTAGTTAAATAAAATCTTCCTTCTCTTTTTTCTGGCCTTATATCCTCGACATTCGCTGAAAAGAAAAAGAGGATAAAGATTGATATGCAATAGGCAAGAAAAGCCATAGGCCATTTGATTTTGATAAGAAAACCTGCAAGGAGGAGCAAAAGCATCTGACCTATATATTCTGTGGAGTTTCTAAGACCATACAGGCTTGCCGCCTTTTCCCCCCTAAAAAGGGCACTTATGTAATTGGCGGCATGACCATTAAACATCCCAACCCCAAAGCCTAGGATGATCCTAGAAAGGAAAATACTCTCGTAGCTAGTTTTAATTACTGGTATTAGCCCACTAATAAAGACTAGACTTGTTCCTATTTGTACACATTTTTTCATCCCTATTAGCTTGGTTATATATTCGCTTAGGGCTATGGAGATTATAGTAGTTATTGATGATAGGGTTATGAGAAACTCTGCGGCTTGTCTACTTATGCCTAGGTCTTTTTGCATAAAGACTAGGATTCCTGATATGGCGGCATTACCTGCAGTTATTAAAGAAATAGACAGGATTGCAGCTTCTGTCAATCTATTTTTATTAAAAGCTTTCATTAAGACCTCTTTTCTAAGGGGATGTTCGAGAATGAATAATCGTACCAATATCATTAGAATAAGCTCCGCGGAAAAGTCTCAAAACGCCGACGGGCTAACTGCCTTAATTATCTGGCAGACACCAATATGCCTAGCGTTAAGGAGAGGTAAAATTTCCTAAGAGAACCTTCTAATGATAGAACGATGATTATTCATAATTTTGCATTAGACCCTTTAGATTTTGATTTGAATTATATTTAACTTACATATATCAAAGATATTTTAGACCCTGTAGGAAAATTTATCCCTTTGTCTAACTTTGAGATCTTCTTTCTCGTAGTATCTTAGTATCTGTCGATATATCGAAAATTTATGCTATTTCAGCGATTTTGTATTGGATTTTCATCGCATTTCCTTGACCTTGGACTTATCCAAGCCTTATAATATTATATCAGAAGGAGTCAAAATGAAAAATACTTTACTTAAATCTTATTTCAAATATTTGCTACCGACCATAACTACCATGATTTTATTTTCGACCTACACCATGGTTGATGGGATTTTTGTCGGCCAAGGAGTTGGTGCAAGGGGGATATCGGCTGTAAATGTTGCCATGCCCTATGTAACCCTTACCTTTGCCCTTTCTATCCTAATTTCTATCGGTAGTTTAAACCTAATAACCTATCAACTGGGTAAGGGAGATAAAGAAAAAGCTGATGAATTTTTCTCTATTGGTCTTGTACTTTCCCTCGCAGTTTCCTTACTCATAGCCCTTCTTAGTTATATCTTTATGGATAGGCTTATTGGAGCCTTGGGAGCAAGTGATGATATAAGGCCTTTAGTCAAGGACTATATGTCAGTAATTATTTTCTTTACTCCCTTTTATGTGATGGCCTATGTCTTTGAGATTATGGTAAAGGCAGATGGAAAGCCAATCATATCTACTATCCTAATGATAGTTTCTGCCCTCACAAATATAATTCTCGACTATGTATTCATCTTTCACTTCCATATGGGAGTTAGGGGAGCAGCCATAGCTACAGGTATAGCCCAAGTGCTTCCGACCCTTGGCTATGTTTCATATTTTCTATCATCCAAGGCCCAGCTAAAGTTTAGGAAATTCAAGTTAAAATATTACAAGATCAAGGAAATCATCTCTTATGGTTTTCCTGCAAGCCTAAATGAATTATCATCAGGCTTTGTCATCCTCCTTTTCAATAAAGTAATATCAACTTATTATGGGACAGATGGCCTTGCTAGCTTTTCAGTAATTTCCTACATCATGATATTTGTGGTAAACACCATGATTGCCATTAATCAATCAAGCCAACCTATAATTTCTTTCTCCTTTGGTAGGGAAAAATACGAGGATGTCCTAAGGATTAGAAAGTACATGCTAAGAACAGTCGCCATAGTAAGCCTTCTTATGTTTATGGCAATTGAACTAAGACCAGTATTTTTTGTAAATGTCTTTATAGCTGACTATGATATTAATTTTCTAGCCTTTGCAGTAAAGGCCCTAAGAATTTTCGCTATATCCTATCTAATTATGGGCTTTAATATAATTAATGCTGGATACATGACGGCAGTCCAAAAGCCAAGATATGATTTCTATATCACAATAGTAAGGGGCTATGTCCTAATGGCGATTTTAGTCTACCTTTTGCCCTTTATCTTTGGAAGGGAAATAATCTGGCAAGTAGCTAGCATCACAGAACTAATTACTATGATACTTTCTATATTCTTGATAAGAGATGAAATAAAAGAAATTCATGAATTAGAAAAAAGACGTGATAGCCATATCAAGATTAAATACGAAAAATAATATCCCAGCTGGGCCTAATACTTTTTTAGGTTACAGCTGGGATAAATTTAATTTCTAGCGTCTACATCGGCGTATTTTCTATCATTATCAAATTTTTTAACTGCATAGGAGCAGATAGGAAGGATTTTTTTCTTAGAAGCCCTAAAGTGATCAACTAGGCAATCAAGTAAGCTTCCTGCAAGTCCCCTTCCACCATAGGCCTTATCTACTACAGTATGGGTAAGCTTGTAGATGCCATCTTCTTTTTCATACTGGCAATAGCCAATCTTTTTTTCTCCATCAAAGGCAGAAGCCTCTTGTTCCTCTTCGTTAAAAATAATTCTAATATCCATCTTATCACCTCTTTTATCTTTTACCCAAAAAGAAAAATAACTAGCAAAACCTAGGCATTTGACCTTTGAAAATTGCAAGTGAGCTTAGTATAGTAAGGTCAAAGTGAGGTATTATGCAAAAAGAAAAAGCATTTATATATATAGATACAAATTTCTCAGATGACGAAGCTCTCATGCTCGATATGGCCTTTAGGTCCTTTAACTTCGAGTTGGTGGGGCTTTCTTCTATTAGAAGTTACATGACAGCTGCCACAGCAGCAGACAACATCCTAGGTCTTAACGAAAGCCACGAGCTTTTCCTTCCCATAGCCAAGGGAAATGAGACCAACATCTTGGATAAGGAAATAAAGACTAAGGGCTTAGATAAAAACTACTATCCAAACCACAAGGACTACTTGGAAGAAACAGAAGTAAGTGATCATCTCTATGATATAGCAGCTGATTGTGGCAAAATTGACATCATTACAACAGGGCCACTAACAAATATCGCTAAAGCTCTAGAAAAATACGAGGACTTGGAGGATTACATATCCCATATATTTATAAGTGGAGGCAATCTCTACGGGCCTGAATATAACTTTAGTGAGGACCCAAAGGCTATAAATAAAATCCTAAACTCTTCGATTGATCTTTTTATCTTGCCCAAAAATTTGGCAGATCAAATAGAAATAAGTGATGACTTCCTCAAAAACTTAGCTAAGGATAAGAAAAACGAGAAGATTATAGAAAATCTTTTAGCAAATAAGGAAAATAGATTTCTCTACGCACCCCTTCTTCTATATCTTCTAGAAAAACCAGAAGCCTTTATCTTCGAAGAAAGTGGCATAAAGGTTGACGATAGGGAAAATCTTGGCGAGATGATTAGGATAAACTCCAGAAAAAAATTATATCTTGCCAACAAGGTAAATATTGAAAGCTTCTTTACCTACCTAGAAGGCAAACTATGTTAATAAAAAAACCAGGGGCAAGAATGATTAAAACAGGTCTTGCCTTGTTTCTAGCAATGCTAATATCAAGCCTAAGACCTAAGGGACTTCCATTTTATAGTGGAATAGCAGCCATAATATGTATGCAACAAGACCTATCTTCCACCTTTATTAAGGGAGTCAACAGGGCAATAGGAACTATAATAGGGGGTCTTACAGGTCTAGTCTATCTTTTAATAGTAGATGGGATGGGCCTACCAAAAGTAGTAAACATTTTTTTCCTATCCCTAATAGTAATTGGACTAATTTGGATTTTGGCTAGCTTCGAAAAACATCTAGCCATAACAATTGCAGGCATAGTATTCCTATCGGTAACAGTAAATCACGCCAATGACGCCGCAGGACCCGTACTCTTTGCAGTTAGCAGGATAATTGATACAATAATAGGAATATTCGCAGCCATATTCGTTAACTGGGCAGACTTTGAATTTAGAAAGAGGTATAGACATAGATAAGATCTTAAAAATAAAAAGACCAGGACTTAGGATAATCAAAACTGTAATAGCAGTTTTCCTATCCATGCTAATATCAGAACTTAGACCTGGCCAAGGCTTGCCAATAAACTCATCAATAGCAGCCATAATATCCATGCAAACCAACCTAGTAGATACAAAAGACATAGGAATAAATAGGGTAATAGGAACAATCCTAGGAGGTTTAATAGGACTAGCCTATCTAATATTAGTTCCAAACTTTAAAAAACCCTACATACTAGACTACCTACTAATGAGCCTAATAGTAGGCCTGATAATATGGATAATGGCCCACCTAAAACGCTACAATGCCCTAACCATCATGGCAATAGTATTCCTCTCAATCACCCTAGACAATGTAAACCAAACCACAAAACTTCCCCTAACCTTCGCCTTCAACAGAACCCTAGACACCCTAATAGGAGTAGTAATATCCATAGCCATAAATGGCATAGAAATAAACTACAGAAGAAAAAAATTCATGAAGAAAAATGGGATAGATAAGTGGACTAGGTAAATATTTTTTTAAATATTTTTGATTAAAATTTTTTTCATATATTTAATTTTCTTGATTTAATAGAATACTCATCTTATAGGGTTGAACCCTTTGTACCCTAGGGGTATTGGAAGATATTTCTATATATCTTGAACTAAATTTTTTGTTCTTTTTATTACTTAATATTTTAAAAAGTTTTTTTCACAGGGTTGAACCCTTCGAACCTTTGGGGGAACGCTAAGGGGGCGGCAGAGGCCCCCTCCAGCTTTCCCCCAAGCCCCCTTTTCCCTCACCCCCTCTGCTCCTTGGGCGGAGTGCGGAAAAGGTCGATTTGCTAAAGCAAATCTTTTTTTTGAAACGAGCTGCCTCGTTTTACTTGGTCTTTGATATAAGAATGTCTGATAATCGTCTCTCTAAAAATCGATAACTCGCTATCGCTCAAACAAATCGATTTTCTTAACGAGAGACTCTATTAGCCATTTCTACTAGACCACCGCTTGGGGAAGCAGTAAGCTTTGCCCTTGGCAAAGCGTATCATGTTTTTATTTTTCATATAACATATTATTCGAAGAATAAGTCTATTCGACATCGTAATATTACTAGTAAATCCTAAATCAAGAAAATGTAAATACATAGAAATCCCCCATACAACCTTATCGAGCAGTATGGATAATCAGAATGAGCGTTAAGAAAATTTATCTGTTTTGAGCGTTAGCGAGTTATAAATTTTTAGCGAATGATGATTAGGAATCCTAAGAGTCTAAACCAACTAATACGAAGGCTCCCACCTATCAACAAAGATTGGCGAAGCCAATCAACAAAATCCGCACTCCGCTAAGGAGCAGAGGGGGTGAATGAAAAGAGGGTCCAGGGAGAAAGGTAGAGGGGGCCTCTGCCGCCCCCTTAGCTGTCTCCCTGGGGTTCGAAGGGGCCAACCTTAGAAAGAGAATATTCTATAATATCAAATGTTACTAATAATAAAAAAATTTAGTCTAAGATATTTTGAAATATCTTCCAAACACCCCTTAGCCCCCCCCAAAAGCTACGAAGGGGATAGCTTCGATTAAAAATCTATTTCTAATATCAAGAACAAAAAATTTAGTTCAAGATATTTTAAAATATCTCCCTAACGAAGCTATCCCCAATATCTAAATTATATAATTTTATCTAAGATTTTTTAAAAATCTTAAAGTCCAACCCGTTTATTCTTTCTACAGAGTAGGGACTTTTTTCTAAGAATCCTTTTATGAATTGATATCTCATGTCGTGATATCTTGATTTTTCACTTGTGTTTTCGATTTTGTCGATTTTTCCTATTTCGAATGATTCGTGGGAGTCGTGGCTGTGGCCGCCTTCGCAGGTGTTGTTGATTGATTTTTGTGGGTCAATCATGTTTTCTTCGTATTTTTTGTGAAGGTTGGCATTTGTGATTAGGAGTAGCTTTCCCTTATCATCAAGGCCTGCGCTTAGGGCTCTATCACATGGCATACCATCTAGAAGTCTTAGATTTAGTTTATCGAATACTTCTTCTAGGCTGTCTAGTTTTTCTTTTGCTCCCTCAATTTTTCCAAGTTCATAAAATTTTTCTTCTGGATTTTTGCTTAGGCTTATGGCCTTAGCTAGTCTATTTTCTACCATATCAATCCTTGCTGATAGCCAGCCGTGGATGTTTTCTTGATCGACTAAGTCCTCCAAGGGCTTATCAGAAACTTTTGGAAAAATTTTATCAAGCTCTTCGGTATTGTCATCCATTAGATAATTACTTATTTTATCTTGAAATTTGATCTTTTCATACATCATAAAGTGTATTGGACCTAAATTTTTACTCATTTTATCACCTCATATATACCTTACTTCAGTTTTTTATGGTATACTAGAAAAGAAATATTTTTAAGGAGGGTTTTATGAATAATAAACTTACAACCAAAAAAATGGTATATGTTGCACTTTTTACAGCCTTAGTTTACATATTTTCTAGATTTTTCCAAATCCCTGTTCTTACACCATTTGGCCAAACTAGATTTCACTTAGGTAACGTTTTTTGCTTATTGGCTGGTATTTTGTTAGGACCTGGTTTAGGAGGTCTTGCAGCAGGTCTTGGTTCTGCTCTTTTCGACCTATTTGATCCGGTGTATTTTACATCAGCTCCTATTACCTTTGTAACAAAATTTGCCCTAGCCTATGTTGCAGGTGCCCTTTACAAAAATAGGAAAGAACTTGTTGATAAGAAAAAGCTTGTAACATCATCCATAGCAGGTCAACTAACCTATGTGTTTTTATACTTGTTAAAGACATTTATCACAAGCAAATTTGTCATGGGCTTTACTAATCAAGCTGTTATGGCAGAGCTTCTACCAAAGGCAGGAGTTTCACTCTTTAATGCTCTAATTTCTGTAATTATAGCTTCAATACTTGCTATTCCTTTAATTAAGGCTATCAAGTTTGACTAAGATACAATTTTGGGTATAAGCCTAATAAGGTAAAGAAAGTTTGAGAGGTTGATATGAAGGAAAGACTAAAAGAATTTAGCATAACTTGTCCAAAATGTAAGCATAGCTTTAAGGAAGAATTGAATACTGCTGTTTTTGATTCTTCTAGCGAGAGGGAAGAAATATTAGCTGGGGATTTTGCCAAGCTATCTTGCCCTATTTGTGGAAAAGACTTTATTCTAAATTATAGGTTTGTCTACACAGACAATGGACTAAAGTATATGATAATAAATGATCCTGATTTTTGTGATATAAAAAATAGGATTGCCCTTAGGTCTTCTTTCAAGCTCTTGGATAAGCTTAGGAAAAATGAAGCCCAAAAGTTCAATGTAATTTTGACAACTGACATCAAAGATTTAAGAGAAAAAATTATAATATTGGAAGATGGCCTTTCAATTAGAGCGATCGAACTTATGAAATACATGCTCCTAGAAGCAGATGATCTTAGCTTGGGCCATGATGATGTAGTTAGCTTCAGATTTACGAATGATAAGGACTTTGAAATCCAGACCAAGGGAGGGGATATAATGAAACTGCCTTTCCCAAGAGAAGTCTACGATAGGGTCTATGACCAATACAAGGACTACTTTGAAGAAAAAATAGAATTGGTCGATAAGGCCTGGGCCTTCGACCTACTAAAAAATATAAGAAGCCATGAGTGATTTTCATTCATGGTTTTTTATCTTGGACGAACTTATTATTAGCGGCGAAACCAGTATAGTAAGACTATGAAATTTTATGTTGCAAATCCCAAGAAAAGAAAACAAGTTTATGATATATTAAATATTTTCTATGACCATGATGAGCTTATCTTTGATGATAAAGCCGATCTTAGGATAGAAGAAGGAAAGATTATCCTAAAAGATAAGAATTTTTCCTATAAGGATGATCAACTCAAAGAAAAACTCTATCAAATCCTCACACATCTAACTGGCTACCAATCGCCATGGGGATATCTTACAGGATCTAAGCCTTCCAAGCTCCTCCAAAAGATGAGCCTTGAAGAAATTAAAAAGAAGTATTTATTAAGCGATGAAAAAATTAAGCTACTAGCTGAGGTAAAAAGCGAACAAGATAAATTAGCCTTTGATAGGAAGGCTTTTTCTGTCTACATCAACATCCCCTTCTGTCCTACAAGATGTCATTACTGTTCATATCCAACCCTAGTTGGAAAACGAAATGATAAGAAAGCCTATATAGACTCCCTCATCTACGAAATAAAAAATATCGACCTTCCTAGAAAAATTGATGCCATCTATGTAGGTGGAGGAACACCTTCCTACATTGACCATGAGGACTTGGCAAGGCTCTTAGTCGCAATCAACGAAAAATTTACCTATGAAGAATTTACCTTCGAAGCTGGCAGGGAAGATAGCCTAGATTTTGATAAACTTCAAATTTTAAAAGAAGGAAAAGTTGACAGGATATCCCTAAACCCCCAAAGCTTTAACGAAGAAATTGTAAGAAAAGCTGGAAGGAACTACGACTATGAGCATTTTGAGAAAATCTACCTTAGGGCAAGACAGCTAGGCTTTATAATAAATACAGACTTCATAGTGGGACTTATGGGAGAAGGAAGTGAGCTTTTTGAGAAAAACTTCACAGTCCTAAAGAAACTAAAGCCAGACAATATCACCTTCCATGCCCTAGCCATGAAGGTTGGTAGCAAATACTTCGAGGAAAACAAGAGGGCAAAAAGGTCGGATAGCCTAGAAATATCTAGAAAAATCAGAAGCTTCGTCAAGGAAAATTCCTACAAGGCCTACTATCTTTACAGGCAAAAAAATATAGTATCCAACCTAGAAAATGTCGGCTACCAAAAAGCTAACACTAGCCAGAGATACAACATCATAATAAACGAAGAGCTTGAATCAATAATTGGCCTTGGAATGAATGCCAACTCCAAACTTATGAATGCTAAGAAATTTAGAAATTCTAGAAACCTAAGAGACTATTTCCTAAGACTTGAGGAAGAAATTTGGGCTAAAAATACTTTGATAAATGAGTATAATAAAAATAATTAGGAGGAATTATGGAAATTAAAAACTTACAACCTAGCGAAGTATTCGCTAATTTTTATGAACTCAGTAGAATCCCTAGAGAATCAGGAAACGAAAAGGGAGTTTCTGACTTCCTTGTACAATTTGCTAAAGATAGAAAACTTGAGGTAATCCAAGACGAAGCCCTCAATGTAATAATTAGAAAAAAAGCCTCAAAGGGCTATGAAGATAGACCAACCGTTGCTCTTCAAGGCCACATGGATATGGTTTGTGTAAAAGAAGACGATAGCGACCATGACTTCGAAAAAGACCCAATCGAGCTAAAAATAGAAGACGGCTGGCTAACTGCTAACGGAACAACCCTCGGAGGAGATGATGGAATAGGAGTTGCCTTCATAATGGGTATCCTTGATGACGATAGCCTCGAACATGGTCCAATCGAAGCAATAATTACAACAGGTGAAGAAACCTCAATGGTAGGAGCAAACGCCATCGACCTATCCCAACTTAAAGCAAAATACCTAATAAACATCGACTCAGAAGAAGAAGGTGTCCTAACCATAGGCTGTGCTGGTGGCCTTGACCTTGAAATAGAATTTAAGAAAGAATACGAAAAAGCCCAAGGAGACTTTATAGAAATAAACCTAGCTGGCTTTGAAGGCGGACATTCTGGAATGGAAATAGATAAATTCAGATGTAACGCCATCAAAAATCTTGCAAGACTCCTTCACAACATCGAAGGTGTCCAAATAGCTGACATCAAGGGCGGAGTAAAGAGAAACGCCATACCAACTACAGCCTACGCCCTAGTCTCAGTAAAAGATAGGGATGAAGCAATCACAGAAATCGAAAAGAGAATAGGAGAAATCCTAAACGAATACAAGGACTCTGATCCAAAAGGAACAATCACTGTCAAAAAGGCCCAATACGAGGGAGAAGTCATTAGCCAAAAGGCCTCTAAGGACATAATAGATGCAATCTTCGTCCTACCTGATGGTCTCTACAAAAAATATAAAGACAACATCGTAACATCATCAAACCTCGGACTCCTAGAAAATAGGGAAGATACAGTAATGTTCCACTCAATGATTAGATCTGAAGTCGACTCAGCCAAAGCAAATAGGGCAGAAATCGCCATCGAAATAATCAAAAGATTCGGAGGATCTTATCAAATAACCAACCAATACTCTGGCTGGCAAAGAGAAGAAAGCTCCCTAATAGGGCTTGCAAACGAAACATGGAAACAAATCCACGGGGACGACCTAATAATAGGTACAACCCATGGGGGACTTGAATGTGGCCTCTTCAAAAAAGAAATCCCACACGTTGAAATGATATCCTTCGGCCCAGAAATAGAAGGAGCCCACTCACCAGCAGAAAGATGCAACATCCAATCAGTAGCAAATAACTACAAATTCTTAGTAGAGCTTTTGAAAAAAATCAAATAAATAACAAGGGAGGCGTCTAGCCTCCTTTTTATCTATAAAGAGAAAGGAGTATTAAAAGATATTTTAGAATATCTTGAACTAAACTTTCTTTGTTTCTTGATATTATAGAACATCTTCTTTATAAGGTTGAACCCTTAGCGTTCCCCCAAAGGTACGAAAGGTTCAACCTTCAAAGGAGAACATTCTATAATATCAAGTTAAAAAAAGAACATAAAATTTAGTCCAAGATAAATAAAAATATCTTCCCTCCCAAGCAATGAATCTTCAATCTTAAAGTAAGAATATCCTTAATATTTTTAGATATTAAAACAAATTTAGTCATAGATATTTTCAAATATTCTCCTAAAACATTTATTATTTTCAATTACAAGCAGTATAATCGGATATAGAAAGGGATTGAGCAGGGCTGTTTGATTCCTTCTTGTATTATTTAGGGAAAAATTAGTTTATATATGAAGTATAAGCATTAAATATTAGAGAAGTTTTCTTTAGTTTCTAGAAAGGAAAGTTATGAACTTACATATGGGTCTTGACCTAGGCTCAACTACGGTCAAGCTTGTAATCACTGATAGGCAATATAATATATTACATTCTGTCTATATCCGTCACAAATCTGATGTCAAAGAGACAGTAAGAAAGGTTTTAAGCGAAGCTTATGAGAAGTTTAAGGATGCCGAACTTACTGTTAATGTTACAGGTTCTGGGGGGATGTTTCTAGCAGATTATCTGGGGATAGATTTTGTCCAGGAGGTTATAGCAGAAACAAGAGCCATCCGAGAGTATATAGCTGGTACTGATGTAGTAATTGAGCTAGGCGGAGAAGATTCCAAGATTACTTATCTTAGTGGCTCAGTTGAACAGAGGATGAACTCAATTTGTGCAGGTGGAACAGGAGCTTTCATTGATCAGATGGCAACCCTCCTTGATACCGATGCGATGGGACTTAATGAGCTTGCCAAAGCCTACAAGAAGGTCTATCCTATAGCTTCAAGATGCGGAGTTTTCGCTAAAACGGATATCCAAGCCCTAATGAATGAGGGAGCAAGTAAGGAAGATATAGCTATTTCTGTCTTTCAATCAGTTGTAAATCAGACCATTTCCAACCTTGCTTGTGGTAGACCTATTAAGGGAAATATTACCTTTCTAGGTGGGCCCCTCCATTTTCTTTCCTGCCTTAGGGATAGATTTATCGAAACTTTGGGTGAAGAAGAAAACACCTTCTTACTACCAGATGGGGCTGAAATATATGTAGCCCTCGGAGCGGCTATCCTATCAAGTGAAAATCCTTCCTATATTTCCTATGAAGAACTTATGAGAAGACTAGAAAGAAAAGCACCGAAAAATACAGACATGACAAAAAGTCTTAAAGCCTTGTTTGAATCAGAAGAGGACTATTGCGACTTTAAGAGAAAACACGCCACTGGTCTTGTTGCCTATAAGGATATTCACGACTATGAAGGAGCGATTTTTGTAGGAATTGACGCAGGCTCAACCACTAGCAAGATGGTTTGGCTAACAGAAGATGGAAAAATCCTCCTAGATGATTATAGGATGAATCTGGGTAAGCCTCTCGAAGTAGTTATTTCCATGCTAAAAGAAGCCTACATCAAAAAAAATCCCAAGGCCTACATAGCTTCAAGTGGCATATGTGGCTACGGGGAAGACTTTATCAAAAAGGCCCTCCATGTCGACTATGGAGAAGTTGAAACTATAGCCCATTACAAGGCAGCCTATTTTTTCAATCCCAAGGTCGACTTTATCCTAGACATAGGCGGTCAAGATATGAAGGCTATGCATATCAAAGATGGGATAATCGACAGTATCCAGCTTAACGAAGCATGCTCATCTGGATGCGGTTCCTTCTTATCAACCTTCGCCCAATCAGTTGGAATGAATGTTGAAGAATTTCAACAAAAGGCAATTCTTTCCAAAAAGCCTGTAGATTTGGGTTCAAGGTGTACTGTCTTTATGAACTCCAAGGTCAAACAAGCCCAAAAGGAAGGGGCAGAAGTAGAAGACATAGCAGCAGGCCTTTGCTATTCAGTTATCAAAAACGCCATCCAAAAGGTAATCAAGGTTAGAGACCCAAGGAATTTGGGAGATAATCTCATAGTCCAAGGGGGAACCTTCTATGGGGATGCCATCTTAAGAGCCTTCGAAAAAATCACAGGAAGAGTCGCTACAAGACCAGAAATCTCAGGTCTTATGGGAGCAATGGGCATGGCCCTAATAGCAAGAGATAAATCCACAGGTCACTCAAGCCTCGCCGATATTAACGAGCTTGAAGACTTTACTTATGAGCAAAAAAATTCTAGATGCGGGAGGTGCTCAAACAATTGTTCCCTAATTATCAATATCTTTCCGGATGGGTCAAGATATATAACAGGTAATAGGTGCGAGAGGGGAGCAGGAATTAAGCAAAGCCAAAACTTTTCTTTCTACAATATGTACAAATACAAGTACGACTTGCTCTTTAATAGGAAGACCCTCAAGGAAAAAAATAGCATGGGTAAAGTCGGTATAGCAAGAGTCCTAAATATGTATGAAGACTATCCTTTCTGGCATAAATTCTTTACTAGCCTTGGCTTTGACATAGTCCTATCGGATAGGTCATCAAGAAAAATCTACGAAAATGGTATAGCTTCCATATCATCAGAAACCGCCTGCTATCCAGCAAAGCTCACCCATGGCCATATAGAAAACTTAATAGAAAAAGATGTCGACTTTATCTTCTATCCAGCAATTTTTTATGAATACAAGCAATACAAAAATGCCAAAAATCAGATGAACTGTCCTGTAGTAAGCGGTTATCCTGACCTTATCAGAAATAACGTGGATAACTTGAAGGGCATTAAATATATGGCTCCCTACTTATCCTTCGAGTCCGAAAAAATAATAGCTGATAGGCTAGTAGAAGAATTTTCTACCTTTAGCTATAAGGGAAAAAGCCTTGGCAAAAAAGAAATCAGAAATGCAGTAAAACTTGCTTGGAATGAGATGCAAGCCTATCACGACTCAATCAAAAAACGAGGCAAGGAGATTATCGACTTTGTAAATGAAAAAAAGATTAACGGCCTAGTCCTTGCTGGAAGACCCTATCACATAGACCCAGAAATAAACCATGGGATAGCAGACCTCATAGAATCCATGCAAATCCCTGTCCTATCAGAAGATGCCATAGCCTATAACTCAGATGACCTAAACTATGAACTAAGAGTCCTTGACCAATGGTCCTATCACGCAAGACTCTACAGGGCAGCCCAATATGTAGGGACAAATGACAACCTAGAGCTAATCCAACTTAACTCTTTCGGATGTGGACTTGATGCAGTAACAAGCGATCAAGTAGCAGACATCCTAAAGGCCAAGGGCAAAATCTACACCCTAATCAAAATTGACGAAGTAAGTAACCTCGGTGCTGTAAAAATTAGGATAAGATCTCTAATAGAAGCCCTAAACCAAAAGAAAATCGAAGGCCTAAGAGCTAGGATAGACTTCGAGAAAATAAGCTACAAAAACCCAGAATTTACAGAAAAAATGCTCGAAGAAGGCTACACCATCCTTGCCCCACAAATGGCAAGAGAGCATTTCGCAATAATGGAGTCAATCTTTAAAGCCCATGGCATAAATATAGAATTTCTAGATGACATAAATAGCAAGGTCATAGACACCGGCCTAAAATACGTCAACAACGATTCTTGCTATCCATCAATAACAGTAGTAGGTCAGCTAATCGAAGCTGTAAAATCCGGTCGCTACAATACCGATAAAATCGCCCTCCTCATGACCCAAACAGGAGGAGCTTGCAGGGCTAGTAACTATGTAGGCTATATAAGAAAGGGTCTAAAAGACGCAGGACTAGAAGACATACCAGTCATAGCCCTATCAGCCCAAGGCATAGAAAAAAGTCCGGGCTTTAACCTAAATAAACTATCATCCATACCCCTACTAAAAAAACTAATGCGAGCAATCCTACTAGGCGATTTGATAAACAGAGTATCCAACGCCACAAGACCTTATGAAGTAAATGATGGAGAAACAAACAGACTCAAAGAAGCTTGGCTATACAAATGTAAGCAACTTGCCCCAGACCTTGACAACAACTCCTACAAGCAAATAGTAGGCAAACTAGTAGCTGACTTCGATAACATAGAAAGAAAAAACAAAAAACTTCCTAAAGCTGGCATAGTTGGAGAAATCCTAGTCAAATTCCTCCCAGAAGCCAACAACCACCTCCTAGACATCCTAGAAGAAGAAGGAGCAGAAGTAATCCTTCCCGACCTTACAGACTTTCTCATGTACTGCATGAAAAACACCGAGCTTAAAGCCAAATACTACGGCAAAGAAAAGAAAAAAGCATGGCTAGGAAAAATCGGCATAAAGCTAGTAGAATCTTACAGAAAACCAATAAGGACAGCCCTAAAAAATAGCAAAAACTTCACAGAACCTTGCTATATAAACGACATAGCAGACTTCGCAGAAAATATTACAAGCCTAGGCAACCAAGCAGGCGAAGGCTGGCTTTTGGCTGGAGAAATGGTAGAATTAATCAAACAAGACGCCCCAAACATAGTAGTAATCCAACCCTTTGGCTGCCTACCTAACCACATCACTGGTAAAGGAGTAATGAAAAAAATAAGGGCAACTTACACACAAGCAAATATAGTAGCCATAGACTATGACCCAGGAGCAAGCGAAGTAAACCAAATCAACAGAGTAAAACTAATGATGGCAACAGCCCGAGAAAAAATGAAAAACTAAAAAAACAAAAAAAGATCCTCACGTCAGAAGCGAAGCTTCTTCCTCAGGATGACATTTAGTTTGTCATTCCTAATGGTCTGGCCACAATGAACGTAAGTGAATTGATGGCAGACCTTAATCGAGGCTTTGCGAGGTGAAGGTCGCAAGACCTGAGCCCTCAAACTACCGTCGACAGAGCTTCCACGGGGAAGCGACGAGGAATCTAACAAGCAAATCTAAGAGTCGGGTAATACTAAGACATCAAAGAAAAGATCCTCACGTCGCTATCGCTCCTCAGGATGACAATTAGTTTGTCATTCCGACAGAGAAATCGCAGATTTCGACGAGGAATCTAACAAGCAAATCTAAGAGTCGAGTAATACTAAGACATCAAAAAAAAGATCCTCACGTCGCTGTTGCTCCTCAGGATGACAGGGTGGAGATCCTCACGTCATAAGCAAAGCTTCTTCCTCAGGATGACAGTAATGATGTCATTCCGACAGAGCTTCCACGGGGAAGCGACGAGGAATCTCACAAGTAAATCTAAGAGTCAAGTAACACTAGGACGTCAAAGAAGAGATCCTCACGTCGCTACGCTCCTCAGGATGACAGGGTTGTTGCTTAGCTCCCTGTGACAATTCCATTAAGGATGACATAGGTGTGTTATTCTTATAGAGAAATCCACTTAGTCATTTTTATTTATTCCAATCCAGAGATAAATCTTTCCAATCAGGATTCACAGAGTTTACAATAGCATCCTTCTTTTCTCTTCTATAACTCTTTATCTGCTTTTCTCTAGCTATAGCACCATCAATAGAATCGCCAGTTTCAAAATAAACCAACTTATTAACATTATATTTACTAGTAAATCCATCTGCTAAATGATGTTTATGTTCATACAATCTTCTCTCTAAGTTATTGGTAACGCCTGTATAAATTACCTTGTTATTATAATTGGACAATATATAGACATAGTACATAAAAGCCTCCTATTATTCTTTATTAAATTATAGCATTACAAATAATAGATAACAAAATTTATTGTAAAAAGATCCTCACGTCAGAAGCAAAGCTTCTTCCTCGGGATGACAATAATGATGGTAGACCTACTCTGTCATTCCGACAGAGCTTCCACTGGGAAGCGACGAGGAATCTCACAAGTAAGTCTAAGAGCCAAGTAACACTAAGAAGTCAAAGAAAAGATCCTCACGTCGCTCCGCTCCTCGACGGTAGTTTTCGGATTCGCTTTTAATCGGAAAGCTCATCTCGAAAAGCCTCGATTAAGGAATTTCATCAGCTCGCTTTGCTCCCTGTGACAATTCCATTAAGGATGACATTTAGTTTGTCATTCCGACAGAGAAATCGCAGATTTCGACGAGGAATCTCACAAGTAAATCTAAGAGCCAAGTAACACTAAGACGTCAAAGAAAAATATCCTCAGGTCAGAAGCTAAGCTTTAAAAATCATTATTTTTTGTATAAGCTTAGAGTTTAGCTAAGGATAGGGTGATTTTGATATTATATTTATAAATAAATCTTCATAAAATACCGAATATCCTTGACAAGCTCACGGAAAAATGATATAACATTAATTAGTTAAATAGCTAAAGGATATTAACTGCCTAGAAGTCCACAAAAGGCACTAGTAAATATCATTTTGTTGTTTAATTTGCCCTTCCACTTTAGGACAATACCTGCCAGGGTGAATCTCCATATTCCTTCGGCTTATGCAATTATTATCTACTTAATATTTGTTCGCTTTCACTTAACTTGGCAAAAGACCTAACTTGGATTGTAGAAATACAAAAAATATTTTTATATAAAAAGAAATATTTTCCCGCCCAGCTTTGGGCAATAGTTTTTCCCTTCTGAGAGCCACCCCTTGATCGGTGGCTCGATTTTTTTTCTATATTTTATCCAATGTCTATTTTAAAATAAAAAAAGGCAAGTACAATTATAGTACATTAAGAGTCTATGGAAGCCCCGCATAGACCAATAATGTCTGAAAGGAGGAAGGATGACTACTGATATAATCGCAATC
Organism: Anaerococcus tetradius ATCC 35098; assembly: GCF_000159095.1. GTDB lineage: Bacteria > Bacillota > Clostridia > Tissierellales > Peptoniphilaceae > Anaerococcus > Anaerococcus tetradius. Next base: position 114,733 of record NZ_GG666300.1, read on the forward strand.
TTGCCTGAAGAAATCAATCGCATAGGCATCGGATCCCGTATCTATTATGTAGATAGGAGCGAGATGGACAGAAGAACGCCGACCCATTTTCTCAAAAACCTCTATGACCAGAAAGGCAAGAGGAAAAAACTTGTCGACAAGCAAATCAAAAACAAGGTCCAAATAGCAAGAAACTACCCCTATCCCATAGACAAAAACCACGTCTTTTTTGCCTTCAAGGTTAGAAATAGCAACTATGATGACCAACAAAGAGGCTTCGTCAATGTAAAATACGTCGACAAAATAGAAAACTCCAACATAATACTTACAACGGGCGAAGTAATAGCAAGCCTAAACAAAGAAAAGGCCCTACTTAACAACAGAAGAAACGCCCAGCTCTTGTATTACATGAGCCTAGTAGAAAGTCTGGTAGACAATTACGAAGCAGTAAAATATGTACGTGAAAATTTATTGACTTAGGGCTTTTCTTTTATCAAAAAAGTGTTATAATGTAATAAACAATTACAAAGATGACACAAATATGTAAGCATTATGGAGAAAATGTGGAGAAAAAGCCTGAAATTCAGGGAAAACATTAAATTTCGAAACTTTTTGTAGAAAATGTGTTGCAAAATTTGTAGGAATGTTGTACAATTGTAATTGTAAAGTGAGTACTATATTAATAGTTTAAACAAATAAGGAGAATATAATTATGAAAACAAATAAATTAGCAGCTGGTGCTTTAGCATTAGCTCTAGGACTTGGCGCAATCGCTCCATCATACGCAGCAACAAGTGATGAACTTAACAAAGCAGTTGGTACATTCACAGAAAGTGAAAAAGCAGAAATCGTTAAATTAAACGCTGAATTGGAAGAACTTAAAGCTAGACTTCCTAAATTAGAAAAAGATTTAGCTGATGCTGAAAAACTTGAAGCTGAAAAAGCAGCTGAATTAAAAGCAGCAGAAGCTTCAGTTCCAGAAGTTGCAGCTCTAAAGGCAAAAATTGAAAAACTTACTAAAGAAATATCAACAGCTAAACCAGAATTAGCAGGAGATGATGCAGATGAAGTACTTAAACATCTTAAAGAAGAAGCTGAAAAGGATTTAAAGGAAATTTATCAACCAAAACTAGATAAAGCTACTAAAGAAGCTACAAAAAATTTAAATCAAGCTCAACAAACAGTTATAAATGCTAGAGTTCAACTTAAAAAACAACAAGACGCTGTTAATACTAAAGTTGATAAAATCAAAGAAGAACTTGGAAAACTTGGTAAAAAAGTTGATGAAGCTAAATTAAATGATATTCTTGCTCTATTCAACAACGACAAAGTTAAAGTATTAGAAGATAAAACAGCACCAGCTACACCAGAAGCATCAAAACCAGCTAAAAACAAAGCAGAAGTTCTTGCAAGAGCTGAAAAAGCTTACGCTGAAGCTAGAGAAACAGCAAAAGCAGTAGAAATCCTTAAAGAAGCAGCTCCAGCAGTTTACAAAAACCACAAAGCACCTATCGATGCTTACCTAACAAAAGCTAATGCTGTTATCAGCAAACTTGGCAAACTACTTGGCAAAAATGTAGCAGTATCTGATATTCTTTTCTCAAAAGCTTACGCTGATGAAGCTAACCTTGACGAAATTGAAAACGCTACAAAAGACGCTGAAGAAGTAACTAAAGAAGGTAAAGATCTTCTTAAAGATGTAAACAAAAAAGAAGAAGCAAAACCATCTACAGAAGACAAAAAAGAAGATAAAAAAGAAGACAAAAAAGAAGACAAAAAAGAAGACAAAAAAGCTCCAGCTAAAAAAGCATCTAAAAATGCTAAAACAGGCGTTGTAGGAGTAACAGGCGTTGCAGGAATCCTTGCAGCAGCTTCAGTTGCTTACGCAGCTAGCAAAAAAAGAGACTAATAATACTTAAGTCACTCAAGAGTGCACTCGTAAAGACGAAGTATTAATTTAGTAACCGCGGTACTCACGAATTAAGACCCCTTAATAGGGGTCTTTTTTAACCCCTAATTTTAGATGGTAGGTATATAAGGTAATGATAAGATATTTTTATATATCTTGGAATAAATTTTTATTTTTTTGAATCTAGATATTATGAATCACTTTTTACAAAGGGTTGAACCCTTCGAACCTTTGGGGGAACGCTAAGGGGGCGGCAGCGCTCCAGATGCCGCTTGGGCAAATTCCCCCTCCAGGCTTTCCCCTAGAACCTCTTTTCGATTGGCCCGTCGGACCACAGAGACCACCCCCTCTGCTCCTTAGCGGAGTGCGGATTTTGTTGATTGGCTTCGCCAATCTTTTATGTATAGGTGGGAGCCTTCGTATTAGTTGGTTTAGACTCTAAGGATTCCTAATCATCATTCGATAAAAATTTATAACTCGCTAACGCTCAAACAGATAAATTTTTTTAACGCTCACTATGATTATCCATACTGCTAGAAAAGGTAGTATGAGGGGTTTCGTTGCATTTACATTTTCGTCATACAAGATTTGCTAGTTAGATTTCTCGTCGCTTCCTCGTGGAAGCCCTGTCGAAATGACAGACGTAGAAGTTCATTCATTGTGGTCAAGGCATTAAGAATTACAAGAGCGTGCATTTATTCTATAATCAATATGTTAGAATGAGGTAATCTAAGTTAATATGTAAGAAAAATACAAAAACATGATACGCTTTGCCAAGGGCAAAGCTTACAACTTCCCATCTCCATAATCAGTAGAAATGGCTAATAGAGTCTCTCGTTAAGAAAATCGATTTGTTTGAGCGCAAGCGAGTTATCGATTTTTAGAGAGACGATTATCAGACATTCTTATATCAAAGACCAAGTAAAACGGAGCAGCTCGTTTAAGAACAAAGATTTGCTTTAGCAAATCGACCTTATCCGCACTCCGCCCAAGGAGCAGAGGGGGTGAATGAAAAGAGGGTCCAGGGAGAAAGGTAGAGGGGGCCTCTGCAGCCCCCTTAGCTGTCTCCCTGGGGTTCGAAGGGTTCAACCCTTTGAGAAAAAATTTCTATAATATCAAGTAATAAATAGATAAAATTTATTCAAAGATATATAAAAATATCTTCCAACACCCCTAGAGTACGAAGGGTTCAACCCTTCAAAAAAGTCTTCCCTAATATCTCGTAATAAATATATAATAAACTATTTAGTCTCAGATATTTGAAAAAATATCTTCCAAGGCTATTGTATATTTTCCAAAAAGTAACTATAATATCATATAAGGAAGAGCTTTTGACATATTTCTTAGAAAGCTATATAATTTATGTATGATATAAAATGGATAGGAGAAATTATGAATAAAAATAAGATAGGCATTGCTGTACTTCTTCTAGGACTAAGCCTAGGTCCTGTGCAAACAAGCCAAAATTACTCTATAAGATTAAATAACCTTGCTTATGCAGAGGAAGAACAAGGAGAAGATTCTGCTAAAAAATCGGAAGATGGAGAAAAAAAAGAAGAACAACCAGTTACTGACAGAGCTGCACAAGATAACACTCAAGCTCAACCTTTAAAGGAAACTGCTCCTACAACAAAGGTAAAGGAAGCTGTGAGGACTGAAGTAGAAAATTTCAATAAAGAAGTTGAGGCTTCAAATGTATATAGTCTTGCAACAAAAAGCGAGGAGGAAGCCTATAAAAAAGCTTATGGAGCTATTTTAGAAAAAATTGAAAAAGAAGTTAAGGAAGATGGCAAAGCTGAAGATTATAGTGCTGAGTATAAGCAAAGCTTATTAAAAGAGTCAATGGAACTTGGCTATACTGTTGTTAAGAATATTCCTAACAGAATTAAGCTAAGAAATCTAAAGGCTGACTTGGATCAACTCGAAGAAGCTGCTAAGACTGCTAAGCTAGAGCTTCCTGCTGACCTAAAGACATTAGCAGAAAGTGCCGATAAGATTTTAGCTGAAAAAGACCATGAAACAGATGAAATAGAAGAAAATGTAAAAGCATTTTCTGATGCTATTGACAAGTTTAAGAAAGATAATAAGCTAACTATCAAGGAATCTAAGCTCAGCGATGAAGAAGTTAAGTATGGATATCCTGATGATTTTTATGCAAAAGGCTTTGGCAAAACTAAAGACCTTAGCGAAGTGCGTCTTGATGCAAAAATTTTCCTTGAAGCTACTAACTCAGATGATACTAAGATAGAAAGAAGACTAGGCGACTTATATAAAAAAGATTCTCTAACAGATAAGGAAAAGGAAGAGAAGAAAAATCTTGAAGCTTATAAATCTTCTAAGTCTAATTTAGAGAATAATCTATATAATCTTGATGTAAGAGTAGAAAATCTTAAGTCTTATCTCGATGCTTACGTAGTTGCTGTAAGCAAGGTGATTATTAATGCTGAGCCATCAAAAGATCAAAAGACAATAGATGATTATGCAAAGAGATTAAAGGCTATTAGAGATTCTGATAAAGATTTTAGAGCAAGCGATAAGTTTAAGAAAGCCGATGAAAAGCTTAGAAAAGCTTATGAAGATGCCTACAAGGCCTTAGATGATATTAAAGAAAAAGAAATTGACCAAGATGCTAAGGGTAAGATAGAATCTGTTGAAAAAGCAAAGAGAGATATCGAGAAGGTAGAAGAGGATGTCTTGATATCTAAGATTGCTACTGCTCTTAATGTTGATAAAAACAAAGAATTTACTGAAAGTGAAAATTTCAGAAGAGCTCCAAAGAAGCTAAAGGAAGCTTACAAGAAGGCTTTTGAGGATTTAGGCAAGAAAAAGACAGAAGAAAATCTAAAGGCTTTTGAAGAAGCTAAAAAGGCAATAGAGGACAAGGACTTCGCTGGAGAATTTAATGATAAGCTAAAGGCTCTTGAAAAATACATTGACCAAGCTAAGTCAGATAATCTTACCGAAGATTCTCTAAAGAAGTTAAAGAAAGAGTATGCCGATAAGTTAAAGGACTTAAAGGATAATAAAGATGCTAATGTTGACGACATCAAGGCTTTGGAAGACGACTTTAATAAGGATTTGAACCCAGAAAAACCAGAAAAAGGTAGCAATAAGGCAAAGACTACTAAAAGACTTGTAAGCACCAAGAAAAATGCTGGTGGCAAGGTTAGAACTGGTGTTGAGTCAGTGCTTCCTCTTGCAGGTGGGGTTCTTGTTGTAGCTGCTATAGCCTTAGTGTTGACTAGAAAGAAGAATAAATAGAAAGAAGCAGGTATATGAAAATTACGAATAAAGTTGTTCTTGCAGGACTTTTGCTAAGTCTAAGTCTTACATCATGCAACAATTTAAGTAAAAACAAAAATAACGAAGAAGATGCTTCTAAGAAGACTGAAGTAAGTGAGAGTGCTGATCCTGAGAAAAAGGAAGGAACTGCAGAGAAGGAAGCTGACAGCAAAAAAGACGCTGAGGAAGATAAAAAAGAAGGTACATCCGAAAAGGAAGCTACAGATAAGAAAGATAGCAAGGATGATGCTGACAAAAAGGATGCTGAAGGAAAAGAAGATTCAGATAAGGATGCAAAGACCAAGGAAGAGTTGGTTGCAAAGCTTGAACAAGCGATCTTTGATGCTAAGGTTACTGTTAGGGCTATAGAAATCCTACAAACAGAATCACCAGAGGCTATCGAAGGCAGGGAAGCTGAAGTCCAAGAGATGCTCGATCATGCCAACCAAGTTTTGGATAAGGCTAACGAAGTTCTCGAGAAGGTTCAAAACAATAATTAATAATCAAAATTTACAGGCTAAGGAATTAGCCTGTTTTTTAGTAAGAAAGCTTAGGATGTTAATTTCTTGATTTTTCGATACAAATATATGATAATTATATAAAGAGCAGAAAGGAGATGTTATGATTTATGAATTAGCCATAGGCTTGACTTTTGTCCTTGCAGTTGTTAGTCTTATTTCGATTTTGTTTACCGACAAGAAGCTGATTTTTGCGGGGCTTGCCATAATTTTGTTGGGGGTATTTTATTATACTAATTCAACTTATCATATGGCAGAAAGTTGGCCTTTGATAGCTTTTGTAGCTGGAGTAACCCTCCTTACTTTGGAAATTTTTATACCGAGTTTTGGCTTGATTGGGATAACGGGTCTTGGTCTTATTGGTCTTGCTATTTATAATTCTATATGGATGGATGGCAGGGAGCTTTTTCTACTAATTGGAGCAAGTCTTGCCATAGTTTTTAGCCTAACAGTTTATGTCCTTTTAGGCTTTAGGGCTAATATTTTTGATAGGGACATACTTAGGACGGTTAATAGTAGGGATATTGCATCCAAGGCTGATTATTCTAGTCTTCTTGGCAAAAAAGGCAAGACTAAGAGTATTCTTCGTCCGACAGGAAAAGTTGTGCTTGATGATTCTTATTATGACGCCAGAAGTCAGGGAGATTTTATCGAAAATGATAAGGATATTGTAGTAGTAAGTGTGAAAGATGGCCACATAGTGGTAAAGGAGTTATGATGGAATTTGTTATTATTGGTTTAGTTTTAGTTTTAGTGGTGGTTTTCTTCACCATGGTGCCAGTGGGTCTTTGGATAACAGCGAGATTTTCTGGGGTTAATATTTCTATGGCAGCCCTTGTTGCCATGCGTTTTAGGAGACTTTCTCCTTCAAAAATAGTAAATGCAATGATTAAAAGTTACCAAGCAGGTATTCCAATTACAACAAATGATTTGGAAAGCCATTATCTAGCAGGGGGTAATATTAATCAAGTAGTAGACGCCCTTATAGCAGCAGAAAGAGCAAATATCGAGCTTTCCTTTGAGCAAGCAGCAGCCATAGACCTTGCTGGTCGTAATGTTTTTGAGGCTGTTCAAGTATCAGTTACACCAAAGGTAATCAATACTCCAGTAATTGCTGCCGTTGCCAAAAATGGTATCGAGGTTAAGGTTATAGCCAAGGTTACTGTTAGGGCAAATATAGAAAGGCTAGTCGGTGGTGCTGGAGAAGAAACAATCATAGCAAGAGTAGGCGAAGGAATTGTAACTACAGTAGGTTCTTCTGATTCCCACGCCCAAGTTTTGGAAAATCCAGACAATATTTCCCAAACCGTTCTTATGAAGGGTCTTGATTCTGGAACAGCTTTCGAGATTTTATCCATAGATATAGCTGATGTGGACGTAGGACGAAATGTCGGCGCCCAACTTCAAAGAGATCAGGCTGAGGCTGACAAGAATATAGCCCAAGCCAAGGCAGAGGAAAGACGTGCCCAAGCCATAGCCCTCGAACAAGAAAACAAGGCCAAGGTAGTTGAAGCAGAAAGTAGGATTCCTATTGCCATAGCCAAGGCTTTCGAAGAAGGTAACCTCGGTGTAATGGATTATTATAATCTTAAAAATATAAATGCCGACACCAAGATGCGTGAAGCTATTTCTGCTGATGATGGGGCTGAGTTTGATGTTTAATTTCCCTAAGCCTAACTACAAGGATAAGAAAAAAACAAAGCCTAGCTTTGAGGAATGGCTAAATAGGGCAAGTGAGCTTCTAAATGAATACATGGACGAGTCGGTTGATGATATCTTCAAGCCCCAAGGGCAAAAGAGCCAAAATAAAAAGAATATAAAAAAAGAGAATATTCAAACAGAAGAGGGCGATAAGGATGCTCAGATGAGAATTGAAGAAGCTATAAAGAAGAGAGAAGAAGAAAAAATCGCCGAGGAAAAGAAAAAATCAAAGAGAAGACTCAATCTCAAGAAGGCTATGATTTATTCGGAAATCCTAGCCAAGCCTCTTGCTAAGAGAAAATAGCGGCCAAAAGAGTATAATATTCCTATTGGAGGGATTGATATTAAAGAATTATTAGCGATAGAAAGTCCTGAACAAGTGATTAGCTTGTTCGGGAATTTTGATAAAAATAGAAAATATATAGAAGATAGATTTGATACGAAGATCAGGGTTAAGGATGAGGACCTAGAAATCAGCGGAGATGAGCTTGGGGTTAAGTTTAGCAAGAGTCTTCTCGACCAACTTTTAGGAGAAATTAAGAAGGGTAAGATTCTCGACTTCCAAAATATAAAGTACCATGCTGATATGCTAGAAAGAGAAAATAAGGATGTTATAAAGTCCTTACTAGATGATGTGATAATAACTAGGGCTGATGGCAAACCAATAAAGGCAAAGACTCTTGGTCAAAAATCCTACATTGATAAGATAAGAAATAATGATGTGGTTTTTGGTATAGGGCCAGCTGGTACGGGAAAGACCTATCTTGCTGTTGCCATGGCTGTTAGGGCCTTCAAGAAGGGCGAGGTTGATCGAATAATCCTCACTCGTCCAGCTGTTGAGGCAGGAGAAAGTCTAGGCTTTTTGCCGGGAGATTTGCAAGATAAGGTTGATCCATATCTAAGACCCCTCTACGATGGGCTTTTTGATATCTTGGGCTTTGAGTCCTATCAAAATCTAGTTGAAAAGGGACTAATAGAAGTAGCTCCCCTTGCCTACATGAGAGGAAGAACCCTAGATAGGTCTTTTGTGATCTTGGATGAGGCACAAAATACGACCCAGGAGCAGATGAAGATGTTTCTAACAAGACTCGGCTTTGGCTCCAAGGCTATTATTACTGGAGATAAGACCCAAGTAGACCTACCTCGTGGGAAAAAAAGTGGAATCAAGGCAGCCGAGCACATCCTAAGAAATGTAGAAGGTATAGCCTTTATGGAATTTTCTTCAATAGATGTGGTAAGACATCCTCTTGTTCAAAGGATAATAGATGCCTATGATAGGGAAGAGAAAAGACTTATTGAACAAAGACAAGAGTTAAAAGATAAGGAAGATAATAAGAAAGAAGAATAGGTGGGCTTATGCATCTTTTAATAGAAAATGATACAAGTGAAAAGATAGAAATGGATGCCGACCTCGAAAAAACCATAAGAGAAGTACTAAAGACAGAAGGCTTGGAGGATAATTATGAAGTCTCTATTACTTTTGTTGATAGGGAGGAAATCCAAAGGCTTAACAAGGAATTTAGGAATATAGATAGGCAAACTGACGTCCTATCCTTCCCCCTAGATGATGATATGAACTTGCCTGGTGAGGATATCATGCTTGGTGATATTGTAATCTGTATGGATGTAGCCAAGGATCAGGCTAGGGAGTTTGGCCATTCTCTAAGGCGAGAGATAATGTATCTTACTTGTCATTCAACCCTACATCTTCTAGGCTATGACCACATGGAAGAAGACGATAAGAGGAAGATGAGGGCTCGTGAGAAGGAAATCATGAGAAATCTTAGGGTTTTTAAGGATGATAATCATGAAAACTTCGATCATGCTGACAAGAAGGATTATGAATTAGCCAAGGCAGAAGAAGGAGGCGACTTTAGCAAAATCAAAGATGAGCTAAAGGAAGAAATCAAGGAAGAACTTAGGCTTGAGCAAAGATATGCTAATGTCGAATATGGCAAGATTTATACTAAGGAGAATCTAAGCCATGGGCAAAAATTCCTAAAGGGCTTTGATTATGCCTATGAGGGTCTAGTTTTTGCTATCAATCACGAAAAAAACATGAAATTTCATTTCCTAACCTGCGCCATAGTTCTTGTGGCTAGTCTTTTTTTTAATTTATCAAGAATTGAGATGATGTTTCTAGTTTTTTCTATATCAAGTGTTATAGCCCTTGAGCTAGTCAATACTGCCCTAGAAAATGCTGTCGATATTGCTGCTGATGGTAGGTGGCTAAGCCTTGCCAAGTCTGCCAAGGATGTTTCTGCGGCAGCAACCTTTATAGCAGCCCTCAATGCAATTTTTGTGGGCTATATGATATTTTTTGATAAGTTTCTCAATTTCTACGATTCAGTTATCCTAAGGATAGCCAGAAGACCGAGCCACTTGGCCTTGATTTCTATTTCCCTTATTATAATCTTGACTATATTTTTTAAGGGAGTTTTTTATGAGGGACATGGAACAGCCTTTAGGGGTGGTTTTGTTAGTGGCCACACATCGGTAGCTTTTGGCCTTGGAACTATTGGTTTTTTGCTAGTAGATGATCCAATGCTTATGATAATTTTGGCAGGTCTTGCCTTAATAGTTGCAGAAAGCAGGTATGAGGCAGACATTCATTCGGCCAAGGAAATTATTAGGGGAGCGATACTAGGAGTTAGTATAGCTCTTGCGATTTTTGGGATATTTTCATGAAAAATTTAGAAGAATTAATACAAAGGGCTATAGACAATAAGGAAAATTCCTATTCTCCTTATTCTAATTTTAGGGTGTCGGCCCTAGTTCTAACAAAGACTGGCAAGATTTACGAGGGAATTAATATAGAAAACGCCTCTTATTCTGCAACTCTTTGTGCGGAAAGGTCGGCTCTTGCCGCAGCTATTTCTGCAGGTGAAAGAAAGTTTGATACAATTATTATAACAGGAGATAGCGAGGATACTTTCCCTTGTGGAGTGTGTAGGCAATTTATGGCTGAGTTTTTTGATGATGATACTAAGCTTGTCATAGCCAATTCTGTAAGCGATTATAAGATTTATACTATGGACGATCTTTTACCCCATAGTTTTAGCAAAAAGGATTTAGAATGATAAAATCAGGTTTCGTTTCTGTTGTAGGCAGGGCCAATGTTGGCAAATCTACTCTTATGGAAAAAATCCTAGGAGAGAAGATTTCTATAATATCCAACAAGGCACAGACTACCAGGGATAAGATACAAATTATATATAATGATGAGGAAAGTCAAATAATATTTCTCGATACTCCAGGCATCCAAACTCCTAGAAACAAGCTTCAAGAAAAGCTTCTGACTTTTTCTGAGGAAAGCCTAAAGGAGTCGGATATAGTAACAATGATTGTGGATGATTCTTTGGAAATTGGAAGGATAGACACAGAAATCCTAGCTATGCTAGATAAGATAAAGCTTCCTAAGATTTTACTAATCAACAAGACCGACCTACTAGCTAAGGATAAGATTGAAAAGATTAGGGCGAATTTTAGGGCCTATGACTTCGATAGAATCTTGGAGATTTCTGCCCTAGAAGGAAAAAATGTCGATATTTATATAAAGACTGTCAAGGATATGCTTGATTTTGGGCCAGCCTACTATGATAGGGATATGATAACTGATAGGAGTGAGAGGTTTATTGTTTCTGAGATAATTAGGGAAAAGGCCCTAAGAAATCTTTCGGAAGAAGTCCCTCATGGAGTCGCCGTTAGGATTGATGATTTCAAAGAAAGGCCTGATAAGAATTTGATAGATATAAGGGCTACTATAGTCATTGAGAAAGTTAGCCATAAGGAAATTGTCATAGGTAAAAAGGGATCTATGATTAAGAAAATCGGCATGGATGCTAGAAGTGAGATAGAAAAGTTCCTTGACAGTAAGGTCAACCTCCAATTGTGGGTTAAGGTTGAAAAGGACTGGAGAAAGAAAGAAAAGCTGGTGGATCGCTTTGGCTACAAGTGATCTAAGCGATATTACAGGCTTTATCCTAAGAGAATTTCCCTATCATGAAACTAGTAAGATTGTCGAAGTTTTTACCGATAAGCTCGGCAAGGTATCAATACTCGCCAGGGGAGTTTATCGCAAAAACTCTGACAAGCTTTCTTTGACAGGAAGATTTATGAAGGTAAACTTATCCTTGTACAAGTCGGGCAAGGACTTTTATGGGATAAGGGAAGGAGAGGTCTTAGAAAATTATAAGAAATCACAGAAGAATTTCGATGTGATTTTGTATAAATCGGCTATCTGTGATTTTTTGCTAAAGACTATGGATGAAACACAAATTGATACGGTCTTTAAGCTCTTAGATACTAGTTTTAGAGCCTTTGAAGAAGCCGAGAAAAACTATATTAATATTTTCCTCGCCTTTATGATTAAATACATATCATTTTCAGGGCTAAAGCCTAACTTTTCTACTTGCGGTATATGCGGTAAAATTATAGATAATGGGAATAATTTTTTCTCCATCGAAGAGGCTTCGGTTATATGCGAAGACGATAAGAAAAAAGCCTTGGATAGGATATTTCTTTCTTATGATGAGTTTTTGTATTTCTATAAACTTCTTTATAGCAGATCCGATGAGCTAGCTAATCTTAGCCCAAGCGAAAATTATGAGAAAGTTGCCAGATTAATAATAGATTATTGCTTAAAAAAGCTTGATCTTAGAAGTTTTCCTTCTATGGATTGGGTCTATAAGAAATTAAGCGAAAGGAATTAGAATGTACTTTGAAGATTTAATAATGAAAATGGAAGAGTTTTGGATGAAACAGGGTTGTTCTGTTATGCTTCCTTACGATACCGAAAAGGGAGCAGGAACTATGAACCCTCACACATTTTTGCGTGCCCTAGGTCCTGAACCATGGAAAGTATGCTATGTTGAGCCTTCTAGAAGACCTGCCGATGGTAGGTATGGACAAAATCCTAACAGGCTCTACCAACACCACCAAATGCAGATACTCTTAAAACCAACACCAGATAATATCCAAGAGCTCTACCTTCAATGCCTAGAGTCAATAGGAATTAATCCTAGGGAACATGACATTAGATTCGTAGAAGACAACTGGGAAAGCCCAACCCTCGGAGCTTGGGGACTAGGTTGGGAAGTGTGGCTAGATGGGATGGAAATCACACAATTTACCTATTTCCAACAAGTAGGTGGTATTAACTGTGAGATTGAAAGTGGGGAGATAACCATAGGCCTTGAGAGAATCTTTATGTATCTTGAAGATGTGGATAATGTATTTGATATCAAGTGGTCTAAGGATTTGACTTATAGGGATATTTTCTATCTTCCAGAATATGAAAATTCTAAGTATTCTTTCGAAGATGCTGACAATGAAGTCCTAGAAGAATTGTTTAACATCTACGAGAAAGAGGCCAACAGGCTAATCGACTTGGGCCTTTGCATACCAGCCTATGACAATGTGTTAAAGACAAGCCACACCTTCAACACCCTAGATGCCAAGGGAGCTATTTCTGTTTCAGAAAGAAGCCACTACATCAAAAGAGTTAGGGATGTATCAAGCAAGGTAGCACATAAGTTTATTGAGAAAAGAGAAGAGCTCGGCTACCCTCTTCTAAGAAAGGATAATGATGAGTAATTACTTATTAGAAATCGGAGTAGAAGAGATACCTTCTGATTATGTCAAAAATACCAAGAAACAATTAGAAGATAAGTTTAAAAAACTTATAGAAGAAAACAAGTTGACTTGCGAAGAAGTCCTCGTGGAATCAACACCAAGAAGATTTGCTATTTTTCTAAATAATGTAAATGCTGATACTGAAGAAAAAACTATATCTGTAAAGGGCCCTAGCGTAAAAATCGCCTATGACGAGGGCGGTCAAGCCAACAAGCCCCTCCTAGGTTTCCTAAAGGGTCAAGGAGCAGACATAGCTGATGTAGTAATAAGAGAATTTAAGGGTGAAGACTATATTTTCATAGAAAAAAAAGAAAAGTCTAAGTCAGTAGCAGAAGTCTTAAAGGAAAATGTCTATGATTTAGTTAAGTCTATATCCTTCCCAAGGTCTATGAGATGGGCTGGCAAGTCAATCAGATGGGCAAGACCAATAAGATGGTTCGTCTCCCTCCTAGATGATGAAGTTCTAACTTTTGATGCTGAAGGAATAAAAGTATCTAATATCAGCAAGGGCCACAGAAGCCTTGGTTCAGCTGAAATTGTCATAGACAAGATAGAAAATTACGAAAAACTCTTAAAGGAAAATTATGTCATTCTAAGATACAAGGATAGAAAAGATATAATCCTCAAGGGTCTTAATAGATTAGCAAGTGAGGTAGGGGGAGAATATATGAAAGATGAATCCCTCCTCGATGAAGTTATCAATATAGTAGAATATCCGACAGTCCTTATCGGAGATATTGACAAGAAGTACCTAGAACTTCCTAAGGAAGTTGTAACAACTCCTATGAAAGACCATCAAAGATACTTCCCAGTCCTTGACGAAAACAAGAATCTTCTTCCATACTTCTTGGTTGTAAGAAATGGGGATGAAGAATTTAAGGAAAATGTCATTGAAGGTAACAAGAAAGTCTTGGTTGCAAGACTTGAAGATGCCAAATTCTTCTATGAATTGGATATCAAAAAACCTCTTGATTCTTATGTTGATGAGCTTAATAGCCTAACCTTCTTTGAGGGCTTGGGCAATATGAAACTAAAAACCGACAGACTTACTGACCTTACAGAAAGATACAGACAAGCCCTAGCTATCGGTGAAGATATGACCCATCCGATAGGAAGAGCAGCTTACCTTGCCAAGGCAGACCTTGTAACAAAGATGGTAGTAGAATTTACCGAGCTACAAGGAACTATGGGTAGGATTTATGCAAAAAAGTCTGGAGAAGAAGAAAGAATAGCCACAGCCATAGAAGAAGCCTATATGCCAAGATCAGCTGGAGATAATCTACCAAAAACTATAACTGGTATAATTCTATCCATAGCCGATAAGATGGATACTATAGTTGGCCTTTATGCTATAGAAAAATATGTAACAGGTAGCCAAGATCCATTCGGTCTAAGAAGGGCCTGCCTAGGAATTATAAATATTTTCCTAGCAAACTCCATAGATATTGACCTAAAAAGACTTGTAAATGACGCACTTTTGGTATATACAGAAAAAAACGAACTAGCCTTTGACTATGATACAGCTATGGCCAAGGTTCTAGACTTCTTTAGGGATAGGCTCAAAAACAAATTGATAGATGATGGCTACAATTATGACACAGTAAATGCTGTAATGAATGTTAGTGAGCTTAATATACTAAGAATCGCTAAGAAGGTGGCAAGTCTTGATAAGTTCTTAGAAGATAACGAAGATCAAATATCTTACTTCACAAGAATTGTAAACCTATCCAAAGACCTTGATGATGATAATATAAGAGAAGATCTCCTAGAAAACGACCTAGAAAGGTCATTCTACGAAGTGCTTATATCTCTCGGAGATTTTGTTGCTGTTGCCGAAACTGATTATCTAGCCGAACTAGAAAAGATTAAAGAAACTAGCCAAATAGGAAATGAATATCTTGATAAGACAATGATAAATGTTGACAATGAACAATTGAAAAACAACAGGATAGCCATGATCAACATTCTAGCTAAGCGTATTAAGCAAATTTTTGATGTGAAAGAGATTGTAAGGTAAGAGATGAAGGAACTAAAGGTAATTCTTGTCAGCGATTCGACAGGAGAAACAGCTCAAAATTATATAAAATCTGTTACAAGCCAATTTCCAGACTTGAAGGTCAACCTAATAAGAAAGCCTAGCATAATCTCGACAAAAGAGATAGATGAAGTCATGGAAGAAGCGGATAAAAGCACAATTGTAGTTCAAACTATTGCTGACAAGGACCTATCCAATCACCTTAGAGAAGTTGCCAAGAAAAGGAACATGGAGGTCTTAGACATCCTAAATTACGGTATCAGAAAAGTAGAAGAAGCCACTGGCCTTAAAGCCATAAGGCAAGTCGGCCTAACTAGGACCCTATCTAAGGACTACTTCGATATGATAGAAGCCATAGAGTTTGCTATCAAATACGATGATGGTAAGGACCCAAGGGGATTTCCTCTATCAGATATAGTCCTAGTCGGCGTATCAAGAACCAGCAAAACTCCTACTACCATGATTCTTGCAACCAAAAACTTCAAGGTATCAAACCTACCTCTTGTGCCTGAAATAAGGCTACCCCAAGAGATATTCGAAGTAGACCCAGAAAGGATCATAGGCCTTGTCATAGACCCAGACAAGCTATCTAACATAAGAGAAGTAAGAAGCAAGTCCCTGGGTATAGTAGGCGAATCAATATATTACGATGACAAGAGGATAAGAAAAGAACTAGAATACGCTAGGGAAGTCTACAAAGACCTTGACTGCAAGGTCATAGATGTAACAGAAAACACAATCGAGCAAACAGCAACAGACATCGTTCAATACTATTTCGAGAAATTTCCCGAAGAGCACAAAGACCACGTTCAATATTAAACAAGCTTAAGGAGCAAGTATGAAAAAAGACAAAATAATTGTACTAAACTTCGGCGGCCAATACGACCAACTCATAGTAAGAAGAGTAAGAGAAATGGGCGTATACGCTGAACTATTTGACTGCGAGAGCAAAGTCGAAGACTTAAATCTTGACGGAGTAGCAGGAATCATCCTAACAGGTGGCCCACAATCAGTAAATGACGAAAATTCCCTAAAGGCAGATGACAAAATATTTGACCTAGGCCTTCCAATACTAGGAATCTGCTATGGCTTACAATACATCAACCACCACTTTGGCGGAGAAGTAGAAACTCCAAAAAATGGTGAATATGGAAAAACCCCACTCTTTGTAGATCAAAAGAGCGAACTATTCCAAGAAGTTCCTCAAGAATCTGTAATTTGGATGAACCACAGAGATAGGATTAACAAAATCGCCGATGGTTTCAAAAAAATAGCCTGGACCCTAAACGCTCCTGTAGCTGGAATCGAAAACAAGGAAAAGAAAATCTATGCAGTTCAATTCCACCCAGAAGTAGTTCACTCAGAATATGGCCGTCTCATGCTAGAAAACTTCGTTAAAAACATAGCCCAAGCAGAACAAACTTGGAAAATGGAAGACTTTGCCAAGGAAAAAATAGCCGAAATAAAAGAAAAATACGCAAATGAAAAGATGATATGCGGACTATCAGGTGGAGTTGACTCAACAGTAGCCGCAACCATTGTATCCAAGGCTATAGGAGATAATCTACAATGTATCTTCGTAGACCATGGTCTACTTAGAAAAGACGAAGGCAAAACAGTAATGGAAACCTACGCAAAACTAGGTCTAAATGTAAAAATGGTAGACAAATCAGAAGAATTCCTAGACCTACTAAAGGGCGTAGAAGAACCAGAAGAAAAAAGAAAAATCATAGGCAACCACTTCGTAGAAGTCTTCGAAGAAGAAGCCAAAAAAATAGGTGGAGCCAAATACCTAGTCCAAGGAACAATCTATCCAGACGTAATAGAATCAGGCAAGGATAAGGCAAGTGTTATAAAAAGCCACCACAACGTAGGAGGCCTTCCAGAAGACATGGACTTCACAGGCTTAGTAGAACCCCTAAGAGAACTTTTCAAAGACGAAGTAAGAGCAGTAGGAGAAGCAATAGGAGTACCACACGATATGGTATGGCGTCAACCATTCCCAGGACCAGGCCTTGCCATAAGAGTAATAGGTGAAATCACCAAAGAAAAACTAGACATAGTAAGAGAAACAGATGCCATCCTAAGAGAAGAAGTAGAAAACTTCGGCCTAAAAGAAGACATCTGGCAATACTTCACAGTATGGACACCAATAAAAACGGTAGGAGTAAAAGGAGACGCTAGAGTCTACGACAACGTAATAGCAGTAAGAGCCGTAACAAGCACTGACGCAATGACAGTAGAAGCAGCCGACCTCCCATACGACCTCCTCCAAACCCTATCCAACAGAATGATAAACGAAGTAAACGGAGTAGGAAGAATAGTCTACGACATAACCAGCAAACCACCAGGAACAATTGAATGGGAATAGTCCCAACATCTATGGGTGACCGATGCATTTGCATCGGTCATTTTCGAGACGAAGCAAAGCTGAGTCCGAAAAACTAAGCGAGAAAACTCAGGAGAGTTTTCGAGAGGAAAGTGATATGAAAAACTGTAACTGGGATTAAAATGGGAACATTTGTTAAAAAGAATAAATTGAATAATAGTTCCAAGTGGTTTACATTTGGACAAAAAATTAGATCATAACTTAAGTGTTATGGTCTTTTTTATTTGATAGGTTGTACAATTAAAAGCGACATCTAGTATAAAATAAATTTAAAAAATCAACTAAAAATATACTCAACATATGAAGAAAAAGAAATTTATATTATAGACCTAGAACAATTTAGAGATTTACAATGGTCACTTTCAAATGCAACAAATAATATAAACCAGACCGTAAAAGCAACTAATACAACGGGAGTCATTTATAAGAAAGATATAGATTATATGAGAGAAAAAATAGAGAAAATATCCAAGGAGTTGTGGGATGTGCATTCACTATTATTAAGGAGGGAATGAAAAAATGTAGAAATTATGATAATATTTAAACTTCTAGTTCAATAATTAAAGTTTTATAATACTACGATATGCTCTATTTCTATAGGAGTGTATAGATATTTAAAAGCAAAAAATGTATCAACCTTTACCCTTATGTCAGGATTTAGGTTGATACACAAAATTATTTACAGCCCCAGTTAAATATAGACAATCAAGATTAACTAGTAATTATCATTTAATCTTAAATTAGTGCGTTCGATTTTAAATTGTACAAATAAGTGTTGACAATCCAAGGTGTAAAAGTTCGAGGCAAGTTGACCCGATGTGTAGAGGGGCAATAAATTGAAAGTTATTTATTATCAATCTCAAAATTTTTTTTTAGCATTTCCAGACTTTGATAAACGATTTCATATTGTTCATCTGTCCATTCTGATGTCAACTTCTGATTAAATTCTTTTAATGCTCTACTTAAAGGTTCATATTTTAATCGTCCTCTTTCTGTAAGATGTATTTTTTTGTTTCTTTTATCTTTAGGGTCTGTTTCTCGTGTGATATATCCTTTTTGCTCTAATGATTTAACCATTCGAGCCGTACCAGCCTTATCTACTTTCACAAGCTTTGTTAATTCATCCTGAGTCAATCCATCCTGTTTTGTAAGTGCCATGTAATAAGGCTCTTCTCCGACACTTATGTCAAATGGAACAACTACATTTTTTAATTCTTGCTGAATACATCTCGATAAATAAGTTATAAGTTTTCCGATACTTTTCTCCACTTTATGCCTCTTTTCTTCTTAAAACTTTGTCCAATATCACATTCCAAAAAATACTCGAAAAATATCCTAATACAACATTAATAGGAAATGAGGAAAAATATATTTTCCAGAAATTCTCATCATATCCATTCATTCTTAACAATCCGCTTACAGACATAATTGTAGTAAAATATATCGCTGGAATTATTGATGAAAGAACTAAAAAAACAATATATGATTTTCCAGTATATAGTTTCTCTGTTACTTTTGCACCTATAAGTCCAGCCGGAAAAATCAAAGATGCTATACTTGCAACTATAGATTGCAATAACATCATTAAAAGTATAGACGGAAAAACAATTTTTCCAGTATTCATCTGAGACATAATGCAACTCATTGTACTCCCCATCAATATAGGGAAAATATAACGTTTATATTTCATTACTCTTACATCACTTTTCATAATAAGTGAAGTATACCACAAATTAGTTGATGCGTCAACTAATTTGTTTTTAAGTTTATATCTCTTAAAATAATATTTTAGTGGTGAATTTCGTAGTAAATACTGTTTCTATAAATTTTTCCTTTCAAAGGGTAGCTGGCGGCAGCCAGTGCAGGGGAAGCGTAGTGTCCTCTTTTTGATTTGGAACAGACCATGACTGCGGAAAATCACAGCCCTCTGGCGAGGAGCCTTCGGAGAACACAATGCACCAACCTCTGGGTGGTGTATAATTACGCCCTTAGTAAACTAAGGGATTTCAGACTTCTCCCGTTAAAGCTGTTTTTTCAATAGTTCCTGCGTGTCCTGCCTGTGAAAAATGAGTTTCAACAACAGCATGACATCATCATCATCTGTCAGGCGATCTGGTATGGATACAATAAATTGTGCTATTTATTGTATGCATACCAATTAAGCGAGAAAACCAGAATGGTTTTCGAGAGGAAAGTTGTAAAAAATGGCTACTGGTACTCAAATGGTACTGGGAGTAAAAAAAATAATTAAAATAATAGTTCCAAGTGGTTTACATTTGGACAAAAATTAGACCGTAGTTTCAAGCTACGGTCTTTTGAGTACATATTTTTATTTTAAAAATCTTGATTTTTTAGGGTAAGATAGCTTCCAATCTTCAAACTCTTCGTCTGTTATTTCATCATTGTAATGCTTTTTTCTCATCTCATTCCATTCTATAAGAAAATTATTGAAGTCTACATCATTTGATAAAAGCCCTGTGATTTCTCCATCGCCTGCTAAGGGTCTAAACTTCATGTCTTTTTCATAATCAAAAATTATATGCATTATTTCAAAAATAGAATTAGGTTCATGATCGATTAATGCTGATATATCACAATCAAGTGCTTCGGATATTTTTTGTAATTGTTCTTTACTTGGAGATCTATTTCCAAGCTCGTAATTTCTTATAGCAGCATCTGTCAAACCAGACTTAATGGCAAGTTCTTTTTGAGTTAAGTTTCTCATAAGTCTTAACTTTTTTAATTTTTCTCCAGAAATCAAACTAACTCCTCCTTATTTCACGATAACTATAAATATTTTATCACAAAACGAACAAAAGCTCAACAAAACTGTTCTGTTGTAAATATTTGTAAGTATCTGAATATTTTAGAAAAAAATAAATAGAAAAAACTTGACAGAACAAATATGAACTGTTATTATATATACATACCGTTCAATATTGAACGGAAATTGTAAGACATATAAATTAATGCTCGCCCTTTTGAGGATGTAGAACCTTACAAACTATAAAAGGAGGACATTATGAAAGGTATTTTTATGAATGCAAAAGATGTACAAGAATTTCTTGATGTAAGTAGGACAACAGCATATCAGATAATAAACGATATGAATCAAGATCTACTTAAATTAGGTTATCGTGTGCAAAGAGGAAAGGTAAATAGAGAATACTTTATGGAAAAGTATTGCTATAAACCAACAAATGCAAAGGAGGTTTAAATTGCCAGCATTTAGAGATGAAAGCGGGAACAAGACTTGGTTTTGTAAATTTAATTACACCAACTGGAGAGGAGAAAAATTAACTAAGAAAAAACGTGGATTTTTAACAAAAAAAGAAGCATTAAAATGGGAAAAAGAATTTTTAAATCAACATTCTGAATCAATTGAGATGAGCTTTAGGGAGTTTTTTGAACTTTACAAGAGGGATAGAAAACCAAGAATAAGAGAAAATACTTGGAGGACAAAAGAAGCAATTGTAAATCAAAAAATACTTCCCTATATTGGTGATTTAATGCTTAATGAGATTAATAATGTAACCATCATTCAATGGCAAAATGAGCTTATGAAGATTAAGGATAATAATGGAAAAAAATATTCTCCTACTTATTTGAGAACTATTCATGCTCAGTTATCTAGCATCTTAAATCATGCCTGTAGGTACTACAATTTAAAAACTAATGTTGCTCGTGATGTTGGATCTATGGGAGAAAAAGAAGCTGATGAAATGCTATTTTGGACTCAAGATGAATATGAAAGATTTATAGAAGCTATTAAAGATAAACCTGAATCTTTTTATGCTTTTGAACTTTTATATTGGTGTGGTCTTAGAATGGGAGAATTATTAGCCTTAACAAAAGAAAAATTTGATTTTAAAAAGCATACATTAAAAATTGATGAATCTTTACAAAGGATTGATGGGAAAAATGTAATAACTGCTCCTAAGACTAAAAAAAGCATAAGGACAATAGTTATGCCTGAATTTTTAACTGATGAGATTAAAGAATATATAGACAGTTTTTATAAGATAAAACCAAAAGACTTAATATTTAATTTTTCTAAGAGCTACCTCCACCATGAAATGGATAGGGGATCTAAGAAATCTCAAGTAAAAAGAATTAGAATACATGATTTAAGGCATTCTCACGTTTCTCTCTTGATTGAACTTGGATTTTCTGCAACTGCAATAGCTGATAGGGTTGGACATGAATCGATTGACATCACCTATAGATATGCTCATCTTTTCCCTAGCAAGCAAAAAGAAATGGCTCTGTCTTTAACTCAAGTAAGAAATAATAAGGCAAATGACTGGAAAGATTTATTAGAAGAGGACGAGAAAGATGTTTAGAAGACATTCATTAGATGAAATTTCTATAAAAACGAGAAATAAAGACAAAAATAGAAAAAGAAATCGCATTTTAAATTTTAGAGTATCTGAGGAAGAATATAATCTAATAAACAAAAAAATTGCAATAAGCGGACTAAAAAAACAAGATTATTTTCTACAAATGCTATTAAATCATGAAGTTAAGTTAGTAAGTGATTACAGACTTTCTGATAATATAGCCAAGGAGATATTTCAACTAGCAAAAGTTATTAAAAAGTTCGGCAAACTAAATGACGATGAAGCTGATATTTTAATCTATATTTTAGAAATATATGAAGAAATCAAAAAAGAAAAAAGCCCCTACTACAAAGAGTAAAGGCATACACTCCTGTGAGAAGTGTTCTCTAGACAAGTTCATTTTACCACAGGAGTCTTATTTATACCAGACAGGAGGATAAAATGGAAAAAACATATAAAACTATAAAGAGATTAGATGGTTGTAAAAAGAAAAGGAGTAAGGCTTATGACAGATATTAAATTAAAATTCCCAGAAATAGATCAGACTTACGCCTTTTTAGACCTACAAACTACAGATAAGGGGATGGTTAGACAAATTACTGGTAATATTGTAACTGCTATTCTAAATCCCAAATATTGTCAAAATCAAAAAATCATTGATGGACAAATATTCTTTGATAAATTTACCAATGAAATAAAATTCCAGGGGAAAATTATCGGAGAAAGAAATATAAAGGAAAATCAAATACGACTTTGGGATGATTCTTTAAATAATAGACTAGGCTTAGAGATAGAAAAACACTTTGGAATTAATTATAATGCCAATAAAATGTGGGAAGCTATTCGTTTTGTAGCTCACCAATATGAAGTGAGCCCGCCAAAGCAATATCTTCAAAATTTAAAATGGAATGGAGATAAAAATACCATTAGAAAACTTTTACCAAGGTATTTGGGAGCGGATGATACAGAACTTAACAATTGGATAATGGAACATATGATATTGGGTATGATAAAAAGAATTTTCAATCCAGGATCTAAGTTTGATGAGATGATTGTTTTAGTTGGTGGACAAGGTATAGGCAAATCGACTTTTGCAAGATACCTGTCCATAACAGACGATTGGTTTTGCACAATAGAAAACATTCAAGGCAAGGATGCTATCATGAACCTTATGGGTAAAACTGTTGTTGAAATCGAAGAATTCGTTGCTTTAAGAAATGCAAAATCGGCTAATGAAGCTAAATCTTTTTTATCAAAATTAAGCGATAGGATAAGGATACCCTACGAAAAATATGCAACAGACGTGCCAAGAACTTGCATCTTTATAGGGACATTAAACGAAAGAACTTTTCTTAATGATCATACTGGAGAAAGAAGATATTTACCTGTTGAATGTAAGCCAAATCAAAGAGTAAGAACTATATATCCAGATAAAAATAATAAAGAAAAACTTTCAGACAAAGAATATATATCTAGTATAAGAGAAGATTTTAATCAGGCTCTAGCCTTAGGATATGAAATCTTTAAAAACAAGACTCACGCATGGACTATACCAAAAAATCTTTTAAAAGACTTGTATAAGGAACAAGAAAAATTCAAATATCTAAACCCAGATGTGGAAGACATTAGGTATTTCTTGGAAGAATATAAGCCGAAAAGCGCAGATCCAAATATAACTTGTTTCAAAGAACTAACCATGCAAGGCTACCAAATAAAATCAAAATCTTTTTCAGAGATTATGGATAATTATTTCCAAGACTGGATTCCAATTAGGTCATCAAAGACCAAAAGAATATCACCAAGCGGAGTCTCAATTCCAGTAAAACTATATTATGAAAAGAAAATAGAAAACAAAAATGACTTTATAGAAGTTGACAAGAATTTATTGCCAGAAGAATGGAAAAAAGAAAATCAATTAGAAATAGATACTGCAAATCAAGTAAAGATATAAATGTAACTTTGTAACCTGTAACCAATCGTTATAAATCTTCTTAAATTAGGATTACATAAATTAATGGCTTGATAATAAGGAGTTGTCATAGACTCTTAAAACAAGCTCGCCTAATTTTGGAAGTTTTTATTTTGTAAGTTACAGTTACACTTATTAATTCCTATTTGAAAAAATATTAAAAAATAAATTTTAGACTTGTTAATAATAGCAAGCACAGTAAGTGAGTACCCACTTACGAAAAAATCAAAAAATCAATAGCTTATAAGGCTATATAATTTTACGATTTTTACCTTGTTAGGGAGAACCCTAAGACCCCAAAAGATATGAGCAAAGGAGAAAAATATGGATAATAGAACAAGAAAGAACCAACTTAAAATATATTTAACAGATGAAGAAAAAGAAGTTTTTGAAAAGAAAATGAAACTTGCAAATTGTAAAACAATGTCCCACTTTCTTAGAAAATGTGTGTTGGAAAAAGAAATTTATATTGTAGACCTAGAACCATTTAGGAATCTCCAATGGCTACTTTCAAATGTAACAAATAACATAAACCAGATCGCAAAGGCAACTAATACAAGTGGTGTTATTTACAAGAAAGATATAGATTATATGAGAGAAAAAATAGAAAAATTGGCAAAAGAAATATGGCAGATCCATTCCCTTTTATTAAACAGAACTAAATAGAATTACTCGCCTAAAATATCTTAGACCTGTAAGAAGTTTTAAAAATATGATATAATATAATTAATTGAAATGCCGATTTTTAAAATTACAAGGGAGAGAAATTTATGCAAAACTATGGGAAAATTATTTTTAAAATAGACCAAGTTTTAGAAGAAAAAAATATAAGCAAAAACAAATTAGAAAAGGAAGCAAATCTTCAAAGAACGCAACTTAATTCTTATTGCAATAATAAAGTTAAAAGGATAGATTTAGAAACTATTGCGAAGATTTGTTTTGTTTTAGATTGTAAGCTTGAAGATATTATGAAGTATGAGAGGTAGGTTGAGATGAGTAGAGAACTAAGCAAATTAAATTATGACTTTATAAACGATTATTTTTTAGATGAAGATCACATAGATGTTAGTAAGGAAGTTAACCTAGTCCTATCTATTGCAAACTCATTAAGGGGAGCTTATGAGGCAGAAAGATATAAGGATGTAATTATTCCTATGGTTATCATTCGAAGATTCGAGTGTGCTCTAGAAGAAACTAAAGATAAAGTAGTTGAATTATATAAAAAGGATCCGAAGAAACCTGCAATATTTTATGAAAGGGAATCAGGCTATCCTTTTTATAATACGAGTGAATTTAATTTGAAGAATCTTTTGAATGACAGCGATAATATTGCTTCAAATTTTGAAAATTATGTTAATGGATTTTCAGGAAATGTAAAAGGAATCCTCTCTAACTTAGATATATATAATCAAATTAAAAAACTTGATAAGTCCAACAGACTATATATTATCATCAAGAAATTCTCAGAAGTAGATTTAGATCCAAGAACAATTGATAACCATAAGATGGGATACCTTTTCGAAGATATTATTCGTAGATACTCAGAAAACGTTGAGGCGGGTGATCACTATACACCTAGAGAAGTTATTCGACTTTTAGTTGATGTTTTACTTGCCGAAGGCTGTGATGATTTATTAACTGGTGATGGTAAAGTTTGTACAGTTTTGGATGCTGCTTGTGGGTTTCGTGTCATAATAGTGATAGAGGCAAATAGTTATGTAAATATAAGGAGTTCAAGACTTCTACCAAAGTTTAAAACTCAAAAAATAAATAGTTGGTGTGCTGCTTAGAGTATCCATTTTAACAATGGG
>NZ_GG666299.1:0-13635 GCF_000159095.1 Anaerococcus tetradius ATCC 35098
TAAGATGATTTGATGGTAGGTCAGCCGTCAAGCTTTCCCAAGAGAGAGAAGCTCGATTGGCTAGAAAGCTACGACGTAAGATTTGGGATAAGGTCTAGTTACTAAACTAGACGCTATTTAGAAAGGTTCAAATATTTATTGAGACTGAAGTATCAGTCTTTTTTTGTACTCATTTTTAAGATATTAAAATTATTTCCTATGCTTATTGATTAAATTGGTAATCTGATATATAATGAAATTAAATAAAGGGGGGGGATGATGAAATCTAAAAAAACTATAGGGATAATATTAATAATATTAATAATCGCTTCAATAATACTAATATCAAAAATTTACAAGACAGATGATAGCGTACCTACTAACAAGGAATTTGTAGAGGCATTAGATAAGTATATCGATAAGGATCAGAAAGATATCTTAGAGAAAGTCTTAGATGCGAAGTATAAACCAGGTTTATATCTTTATGAATTTAACCAAGAAGACCTAAATTTCAAAATATATAAATTTATTTCCCCAGACAATAGAATTCTCACTTATGATGGATCTGATATTATTACAATTACAGATGGTAAGTATAATTACTTTGCTTCTCAAGTAAGAAAAAATTATATAAAAAGGGACCTTAAAGCTCTTAAGGATTTTAATAAAAATATAGGTGTGGACAATAATTTATCTATAGGTCAATTTATAGATCCCCATAATAAACTTTACCCAGATCTTGATATAAGAAAAGAAGGGGAATATTCAATCGTTGAAAATGAGAGATGCTTTTATAAATTCGATCAAAATGGAGTTCTTGTGGAAGATAGAGGATTAAGTGGAGGTGAAGACTACACGGAAAAGTTAGTAAATTATGATGGGGATTTTGATAAATATTATGATAAATATCTAGAAGAAATTCTTTCCTACGAAGAGGTAAATGATATAGGCGAAGTTTCACCTAAGTAATAGAGAGGTTTATATGAAAAAAATACTAACTTCAATAGTCATAGCTTTTATAGCCTTTGTAGCTATAGCTTACTTAAGAGTAAATCGAGATAAGCCAAGAGATATAGAAATAAAAAGTTATGCTATAAATGAGGATATAGATTTTGATGGATTAGCGATAAGACTTTCTGATATAAGTAAGATAAATAAGGATAAGATAGGAAATCTTAGCTATAATTGTATAAAGGCGACTTATAGGGTGAAAAATAAGACAGATAAAAATTTGGATGCATCGCCATATCTTCTGGCACTAACATATCATAAGGGTCTTGATAATTCTGTCGGTCAGAATGTAGTCGATTCGCCTAAAGAACTTAAGAAGATGAAAAAAACTTCCTATGATACCTATTATTTGCCTAAGGATTTTATCATAAATCCGAATGAAGAAAAAACATTTGAGATTTATTATAAAGATAGTTCAAGAAATGAATATCCGTCTTGTTTGCTATTTTCTAAAGCGCTTTATATGGATAAGTACAATGAAAAGTTGAAGGATGGCGTATTTTATTACGAGTTAATAGATTTGGGAGATAAGTCATGAAGTTTTTTAATATGAGAGCCCTTAATAAGAAAAAATTAGCTTTATTTGCTATTTTTCTTATTTTAATAAATTATTTATCTTTAACTTCTTATCCTATTAAGGACAATTTCGACAAGATGGCCTTGCAATCACCATGGGTTGAAAATATCTTGTGTGATAATACTACTACTGCTTCTTATATTTATGCCCTTTATGTCTTTATTTTTTCAGGCTTTATCTACGCTGATAGCCTGGTTATAGATAGGGAAAGTGGTCTTATGAATATAATCTCAAGTAAAATTGATTACAAGAAATATATGATAAAGACCTTATGCTATAATTTTTTTATAGCTGGGATTTTTGCTCTTATTCCTGCTCTTGTTAATTTAGGCTTGTGGTTTTCTGTAAGGACAAATGTTCCTCTTGTGTATTTTAATACTATGAATATGAATCCTGATGCCTTGTTTTTGGGAGTATTTTTTAAAAGCCATATAGTCTTCTACATCTTACATTTTATAAAAATATTCTTATGTGGGGGCATAATTGCGACTTTTGCAATTTTCATAAATACTAGCCTAAATAATAAGTATATAGGCATGGTTGTTGCCTTTATAATAGATATACTTTTGTCTTTAATCTTGGTTCGAGTAATGCCAAATGTAGAAGTTTCCTTGTTCATTTTTGTATCTAGTCTTATGAAGCCAGATATTTTAACTTTAATAATATTTGGAGTTTTTCTCATACCTAGCTTAATATATTTTTCTTTTAGGTTAAGAAGGCGTGATATATTATGATAAAACTTATAAATAGAGATTTAAAATATATAATTTTTAGGGCAAAGAAGCTATTTTTGATTTATATTTTGCTAATAGGACTAAGTCAATCCTATATCCTAACTGAAAGTAATAGGTCTCCAATTGAGCTATTTATAGAATTAGTTCAAGATGTGGGCTATATAGAAAATATGAATAGTTTCGTACCAGCTTTCTTTTGGCTCTTGTTTCAGTTAGTTCCAGTATTTATAGTCCTATTTGCGACATATTCGGATCACATTGAAAACTCTTCCTATCTTATGGTAAAGACAAGATCTAGGGGAAGGTATTTTGCTTCTAAATTCATAAGCGGTTTTGCCATGATTTTCTTAATCAATCTTTTATTATTTCTAATAATAACAGGTGAAACATGGCTATTTAAGGCTTATGATAGGGAGGTCTTTAAGATTTTTGTAAGATTAATATCTTCATATGTGATTACAGAGTTTATCATGTTTGCAATTTCTTTTGTAATTGCTGTAAATTTTGATTATAAGTTTGGAATTGCAAGTACAATGTTTTTCTTGATAATATCTATGACTACTAATTTCAAATATTTCTTAGGTCAGCAAAGTCTTATTATGAAACAAGATGTGGTGGGAGGCTATATTAGTCTTAATGATAATCTAAGGGCTTGGCTAATTTATCTGATTATAGCTATCATAGGCTCGTTTTTGACTTTTAGAAACTACGATTTCTACGGAGGAAGCAATGATTAAAGTAAGTGGAGTTAATAAAACTATAAAGGGAGCGAAGATTCTCAAAGATATAAATTTAGAACTTTACGAGGGTAGGGTTTATGGTTTTCAGGGAAGAAATGGATCAGGCAAGACCATGCTCTTTAGGGCCATGGCAGGACTTATTACAGTAAATAGTGGAGCAATCATCGTAAATGATTTGAAACTCGATAATAAGTATTTCGCAGAAGATTTGGGGCTTCTCTTAGAAAATCCTTCCTTTCTAAAAGATTTATCTGGCTATAAGAATCTTTTAATGATAGCATCTCTTAGAAATATAATTGGCAAAGAAAGAATTGAAGAAATCCTAAAACTCGTAGGACTGTTTGATGCCAAGGACAAGGATTTTGGCAAATATTCTCTAGGTATGAAGCAAAGACTTGCCATAGGCCAAGCTATAATGGAATATCCTAAGATTTTAATGCTGGATGAGCCAACCAACGCCATAGATGAGGAGGGGATTGTGGTTCTTAAAAAAATCATCAAGGAAGAAAAAGAGAAGGGAACTTTAGTCCTCCTTGCAAGTCATGAGAAAGAAATAATAGAAGAATGTGCTGATGAAGTCTTTGTCATGAAAGAAGGGGCAATAGTAGAACATTTTGAGATCAAAAGGGGATAGAATATCCTCTTTTTTCTTGTCCAAAATCTTCTAATATGATATTATTTATTTGATTAAAGAAAAGAAAGAGGATTTATGAAGATTAATAAAAAAATACTAGCTTGTCTTCTAGCGGCAGGAATCTTACTTCCTGACCTTGCCTATGCGGCAGAAGTTGTTATCTATGACAAGTCAAATATCGATGATATTTATGCAGAAATGAAGCTTACCTATGATCAGGATAAGGTTGAGGAAAGAAAAAATGAACTTATAAGTGAAGCAAAGCCAAAAGAGGAAGAAAAGCCAAATGTCCTACCTAGCGATAAGGAAATTGACCAAATAGCTAAAGATTTAAAAAAATATGAAAATAGTAAAGATACTTTGGATGAATCAGACATCTATCCAAAAGTCCCAGTTTATGAAAAGGTTGTCGACATTAGCGAGCACCAAAGCCCTAAAAATATAAACTACGATAAGCTCGCAAAGTCCGTAGACGGAGCTATCCTAAGGTCTTCCATTAGACAAAAAAATAATACTCTAAGAAAGGATAAGGAAGTAGAAAATCACTATAGAGAACTTAACCAGAGGAATGTTCCTTTGGGCTTTTATCATTATTCAAGGGCCATTAATGAAAAAGAAGCTTTAGAAGAAGCAAACTATGTCCTAAATGTAGTAAGAAATAAAAAAGTATCCCTTCCTATTTATATAGATATAGAAGACAATGATAGGCAAGCCAAGGCTACTAAGGCACAAATTACAGCCGTTGCCGATGCCTTCACCAAGGCCATCAGGAGAAATGGATATGTAGCAGGCATATATTCTTACCCACACTTTGCCAATAAGTACCTAAGCAAAAAAGTAAGGGATGAAAATGAGTTTTGGGTAGCAGAATGGAAAAAAGACAATTCATATCCAAAATATAAACAAAGCCACTACGACTCTTGGCAATACTCATCCAAGGGTGGAGTCTCTGGCTATAAGGCTAATATTGACAAAAACATCCTCTACCGAGACTACCCGCTAATTATGACAGGCAAATCTGCTAAGGGCTACGCAAAAGTTGCAGATGAAGTAATAGCAGGCAAGTGGGGCAATGGTCTAATAAGAAAGAAAAGACTAGAATACGCTGGCTACAATTACAAGCTTATTCAAGATGAGGTCAATAAAAAAATAAGATTAAGAAGAATCTAAGGGGCTTTGTAAAATAACCATAGCTTTGTTGCCTTGCAAAAATCTTGGAGAAGATTTCTTTTTAGTATTATTAGCAAACTTGATTATAAGGCTAAGTGCCATAAAATATATAAGAATACTTTATATAAAATAATAGAATGGAGTAAGATATGGCAGCAATAAAATATGATATTGTAGAAAATCTTGGGGTTCTTTCAACCAATGCTAAGGGATGGACTAAGGAGCTTAATCTTGTTTCTTGGAATGAGAGAGATCCAAAGTATGATATCCGTGATTGGAATGAAGATCACACAAGAATGAGCAAGGGTATTACCCTCACAACAGAAGAAGCTGAAGTTCTTAAAAATATTTTGGCTGATGAATTTCATTAAAGATTTCCCTCAAATACTTGAGGGTTTTTCTTTGCCTGCTTTAAATTTAGCCGATTTATAGTATATTTAAAAAATAGGAGCGGATATGATTTATTTTGATTACGCAGCTACAAGCTTAAAGAGAAAAGAAATAATAGAAGAGATTTTGGCTAAGTTTGAGGATTTTGATGCTAATGCCGATTCTACTCATGGACTAGGCAGGAAGGCTAAGAAAAGTCTAGAAGAAGCTAGAAGAAAAATCGCAAGTTCTATCAAGGCAGATCCTAGGAGGGTGATTTTTACATCAGGAGCTAGTGAATCTAACAATACTGTTATCAATGCCTACAGAGGATCTAATATCATCTCTACAAATATAGAACACGACTCTATTTTAAATAGTTTGGAAGGTGAAAAAGTCACCTACCTAAAAGCTGATAAGCATGGTCTTGTCAGCCTAGATGATTTGAAAAGTAAGTTAAAGGATGATACGAAACTTGTTATAGTTATGTTTGTAAATAACGAGCTTTCTACTATTGAGCCTGTCAGAGAAATTGGAGAATACTTAAAGGATAAGCCTGTTCATTTTCATGTCGATGCCGTCCAAGCCTATGGCCACCTTGATATAGATGTGGATGAGATTTTTTGTGATTCTCTTTCACTTTCTGGCCACAAGGTCGGTGGAATCAACGGTTTTGGTATTCTTTATCTAAGAGAAGACATCGAGCCTTTTATCAAGGGGGGAGAGCAAGAAAAACGCAGACGTGCTGGGACTTCCTTTGTTATGGGAGCTTACTCTATGGCAGAAGCCTTTGAGAAGACTTTGACTGAGAGGGAAAAAATCAGAGCTTTAAAAAAATATTTCCTAGCTGAGCTTGATAAAGTTAAAATAAATTATGAAATTAATGGAAGCCTTGACAAGTCCTCAGATCATATAGTAAATGTTTATTTTAAGGACTTCAAGTCAGATTTCTTATTAACATATCTTGATATGCATGGGATATGTGCATCAGCAGGATCTGCTTGTAGGGCTGGGACCCTTGAGCCAAGCAGGGTTCTTACAAATATCTATGATGAAGAAAGGGCCCTTCATTCTCTGAGATTTTCCTTTGGCTACAAGAATGAGAAGGCGGATATAGATTATTTAATGAAAGTATTAAAGGAGCTAAATAAGTGAAGGATAAAAAAGATACTAAGGTAGTAGTTGGCATAAGCGGGGGAGTTGATTCGTCTGTAGCAGCCCTTCTCCTCAAGGAAGAAGGCTATGATGTTGTCGGAATTTTTATGAAAAATTGGGACGATACTGACGAAAATGGAGTATGCACAGCCGAAGTCGACTACGAAGATGCAGTAGCAGTTTGCAATCAAATAGACATTCCCTACTATTCCATCAACTTTGAAAAAGAATATTATGACAGGGTCTTTACTTATTTTCTCGATGAGTACAAGAAGGGAAGGACTCCTAACCCTGATATAATGTGCAACAAGGAAATAAAGTTTAAGGCCTTTTTGGACTTTGCCAAGTCCTTGGGAGCAGACTTTGTAGCAACTGGCCATTATGCTAGAGTAGATAGGTCAGCTGATGAGACAGTGATGCTTAGGGGAGTTGATTCTAATAAGGATCAAACATATTTTCTAAGCCAACTTTCCCAAGAGCAGATAAAGGATGTCCTCTTTCCTGTTGGAGAGCTTGAAAAAAGCCAAGTAAGAGAAATTGCCCACAAGTACAAGCTTGCCACAGCCGACAAGAAAGATTCGACAGGAATTTGCTTTATAGGCGAGAGGGACTTTAACGAATTTCTTTCAAATTACCTGCCAGCTCAAGAAGGAAATATCGTCGATACCGAAGGAAACATTTTAGGCAGACATGAGGGTCTGATGTTTCACACAATTGGACAAAGGAGGGGTCTTGGCATAGGTGGAGAAGGCGAGGCTTGGTTTGTCTGCGGTAAGGACTTGAAGAAAAACGAGCTAATAGTCTGCCAAGGCAAGAACAATCCCCTACTTTTTTCAAACAAGCTCTATGCTAGCGAATTTTCGACCATAAGCGATAAAGAAATACCAGAAGAATTTTCTTGCACAGCGAAATTTAGATATAGGCAGGCTGACATCAATGCCCATGTAAAAGTCTTGGGGGATGGCAAAATCGAGGTGACCTACGATAGGACAAAGGCAGTAACGCCTGGTCAGGCAGCAGTTTTTTACCTTGGAGATGTATGTCTAGGCTCAGCTATAATTGATGAAGTATATAATGATGATAAGAAATTAAAAGTTTAACCAGGGGACTTATGTCCTCTTTTTAAATATTTATATAGATTTAACAAGCTTTCTGCTATTATTAAAAAAAAGGAGTTTATTATGAAGAAAAAAATTATAATAACAAGTCTTGCCCTAGCTATGGCAATGGTAAGCCTAAAGCCTGCTCATGCAGATGATAGCAAAATCGCAAGTGATAAAACAAGTAAAATCGAAGAAAATCAAAAAGAAGAAAAAATCACAGAAACTTATATTATCAAGGAAATAAAAGATGGCAATGTTATCTTAAACAAAAAAGGAAATGACACCGACCTTTACTCAATCCCAAAAGATAAATTTGGGAAGATGAGCCTTGAAGAAGGAAAAGTCATCTCTATAACAAGTGATGGCAAGATGTTGATGTCAAATCCTAGCCAATTCGCTAAGATTTTTGAGATCAAAGAAGAAAAGGCAGATGAGAAAAAAATCACAGAAAATTTCACAGTCAAGGAAATTAATGATAAGACAGTTACAGTAGAAAAAGAAGGCTCTGAAGGCGAGCTATACAGCTTGGAGAAAAAATACTTCAAGGAAGATGTCCAAGTAGGAGATAAGTATGCAATAAGCCACAATGATGTCGTCATGACATCTTTTCCTGCCATCTTTGGAAAAATTTATGAGGTAAAAGAAATAGAAGCCAAAAAAGAAATGGCAAATGTAACAAAAATCTACAAGGTCATAGAAGTAAACAAAGATGCCTACACCATAGAATATCTTAGCGAAGGTGACGGAAGTGGTCTTATTGAAAACAGCGGAGACCTATTCACCCTTCCAAAAGAGATGGTAAAGGCAGAACTAAAGCTTGGCGATAAGCTAAAAATAAGCCACTCAGAAGAAATCTTATATTCTAATCCTGCACAATTTACAAAGATTGAAAAAATAGAAAAGATCGAAGATCCAAAGAATAAGGCAAGTGAAAATAAGAAGGAAAAGCCTTCTAAAGAAAAAAAGGAAGCAAATAAGAAAGAAGATAAGAAAGTCGATAATAAGGAAAAGAAAAAGGAAAGCCCACAAAATAATAAGGGAAAAGCTCCATCAAAAAATCCAAAAAAGAACCCAAAAACAGGAGTTCTTACAAGTCTTTTACCTTTCACAATCCTTACTCTATCAACTGCTGGTCTAAAATTAAGTAAAAAGAAATAAAAATAGGGCTGTTAATCAGCCCCCAAATTTTTAAAAAATTCTTACAAAAAAACCTATATTTGAACTGACACCCAAAAGTTAGACCCAAAAACTAACTAAGGGAGGTCAGTTTTTTTATGGCATAATATAGGGCAGAATTCAAAATTAAAGCGGAAAAGTTTTATCCATTATCAACTAAATTTCAAGCATAATAGGGGTATGGTCTTGTCTTTGTCCTGAATCTATCATTGTTGAATCTTTTACCTTATCAATCAACCTATCTGATACTAAGAAATAGTCGATTCTCCAGCCAGAGTTGTTGATTTTACTTGTCTTAACCCTTTGGGCCCACCAAGTATAAGCTCCTTCTAGGTCCTTGTTTAAGTACCTAAAGCTATCAGTAAAGCCCCTATTTAATAGATTAGTAAAGCCCCTTCTCTCTTCATCTGTAAAACCTGCGGACATGTGATTATTTTCAGGATGGGCGAGGTCGATTTCCTCATGGGCAACATTAAAATCGCCTGTAGCTATAACTGGTTTAATCTTGTCGAGCTCTTCAAGATAATCTGCAAATTTAAGATCCCAGATCTCTCTTAGAGGAAGTCTATTAAGCTCTCCTCCAGCATTTGGTGTGTAAACTTGGACAAAATAATAATCATCAAGCTCGAGGGTTAGGATTCTTCCCTCAAGATCCATGGTATCTGGAGCACCGATTTCTGGAAAGGACTCCTTTACTTTAAGACCTTTTTTATAGAGGGTCATGGTTCCAGCGTAAGATTTTCTAGCGCTATCTCTTGAAGAAACCCAAAAATAATCATAGTCAGGGAAAAACTCAAAAAGCTTTTCCTTATGTTTTTTGCTAGGACCTGTTGCTGGAAGCTTGGTTTCTTGTAAGGCTATGATATCGGCATCTTCGTTTTTTATTGTATCGAGAACATCTCTACTAAGCTTGGCCCTAGCCGAATCACTAGTTAGGGCAGCATTAAGAGAGTCTATATTCCAAGAAATAAATTTCATTCTATCTCCTTTATTAAATTAATTGCTACAATAATTATAGGATAAATCCAAGTATTTGCAAATGTAGACTTTTCTTTGACGGCTTTTGTTTACTTAACTCATAGACTAGCTAGTGAGATTTCTCGTCGAAATCTACGATTTCTCTGTCGAAATGACCCAAAAGTAAGCCACGATTAAGCTCTACTATCAATTCACTGACCTTTATCGTATCAGGACCATTAGAAATTACAGAAGGGAAGTTTAATGTGGTGCAGAAATTCAAGTGTTTCTATATTTTCAGCAAGTGGACGCCTTAGAAAGTATATGACAAAATTTCCTTCCTAAAAATATTTTAACTAAATAAGCCTAAATGATATAATAAAAACATGATAATGATTGCAGATGAAATAATTAGAATTGATAAGTTCATATCTGATGAGCTGGAGGAAATTGCTCGTGAGAAGATTAAGGACTTTATCAAGGATAAGTTAATAAAAGTAAATAATAAGGCTGTTAAACCTAGTTTTAAGCTAAGTGAGGGAGATGAAATCTTTATTGATGATTCTCTTTTTGCTATAGCAGAAATCAAGGCAGAAAATATTGACCTTAAAGTTGTCTATGAAAACGAGGACTATGCAGTAATTGATAAGGATAGCGACCTCATAGTCCATCCAGCAGGAAAAATCGTAACAGGAACCTTGGTCAATGCCCTTCTTTATAAATATGGCTATGATGGCCTTTCCCATATAGGAGGAGAAGATAGGCCGGGTATAGTCCACAGGCTCGATAAGGATACAACTGGCCTTATCCTCATCACCAAAAACAATGCTTCCTACAAATATTTTAAGAAGATGTTTGAAACAAGAAAGGTCGATAAGTATTACTACGCCATAGTTTTTGGGAATTTTGACAAAAAGACGGGAACTATCGAAACTTTCATGGATAGGGATCCTAACAATAGACGCAAGATGGCAGTAAGACCTGCTGGTAGGAGAGCTGTAAGCCATTATGAAGTTCTTAGGGAAGTGGATGGCTTTTCCCTTCTAAGGATTAAGATTGAAACAGGTAGGACCCATCAAATCAGAGTTCACATGACCCATATCAACCACCCACTTCTCGGCGATCCTGTCTATGGTAATGTCAAACATAAGTTTAATCTTTCCCACCAACTCCTTCATTGTGGAAAGATTGGTTTTAAAGATATGGATGGCTCTTATGTAACTTATGAGGCAAGCCCTCACGAAGAATTTTTGAAATATCAGAAGATTTTAGGATTAGGGGATAAAGATGTATTCGAAAACTAACACCACAACACTTATAGGCCTTGATGGTAAACTTGTAGAGGTAGAATCTGACATAACCTCAGGCCTTCCTACATTTTCCATAGTAGGTCTTCCTGACTCATCTATCAAGGAATCCAAGGACAGGGTAAGAGTCGCCCTAATCAATTCTGGCTACAAATTTCCAGCTGGACGAATCACAATCAATCTTTCTCCAGCAGACTTAAAGAAAGAAGGAACTCAGCTGGACCTTCCCATAGCCATATCCCTTTTGGCATCTATGGGAGTCATTAACTTTGACTATGCTTCTTACATATTTTTGGGTGAATTGTCTCTAGATGGTAGGATTGTTCCCATAAGAGGGGCCCTTGCTATGATAATTGCCATGCGTGAGCTAGGTTTTAAGAAATTTATAATATCTGACGCCAACAAGGACGAGTGCGCCATCATCTCAGATGTGGAAATCTATCCTTTTGATAAATTAAATGATGTAGTTTCCTTTATTAACAAGGAAAAAGACCTAAAGCCTTACCAAATCGACCTAGAAAAAATCCAAGAAGAAAAGACCTATGACTATGACTTCAAAGACCTAAAGGGTCAAGAAAATCTCAAAAGAGCCTTGCAAATTGCCGCCGCTGGCAATCACAATGTCCTCATGATAGGAGCACCAGGTTCGGGCAAGACCTTCTCAGCCAAACACCTACCTACAATATTGCCAGATATGAGCTTTGATGAAAAGGTAGAAGTAACAAAAATTTATTCTATCATGGGCTTACTCGAGAGTGGACATTTGGTAAATGAGCGTCCCTTTAGATCTCCTCATCACACATCAAGCGAGGTTGCCCTCATAGGTGGCGGTCATTCTGTACCAAGACCTGGAGAAATCACCCTTGCCCACAAGGGAGTCTTGCTCCTAGATGAATTTCCAGAATACAAGAAAAATGTAATAGAAGCCTTGCGTGAGCCATTGGAAAACAAAGAAATAAATGTAGCAAGATCCCAAGCCTCTGTCAAATATCCAGCAGACTTTATCCTAATTGCAGCTATGAACCCCTGTCCATGCGGAAACTTCGGCAATCCCCTAAAGGAATGTACTTGTAGCTACAACGAAATAAGGCGTTACCTAAACAAGATATCTTCGCCAATCCTAGATCGAATTGACATCCACATAGAAATTAAGCTTGTAAAATATGAAGACCTAAAAGACGATACTAATTCCAAATCCTCAAGAGAATTAAAGGAGGAAGTCGTTAAGGCGAGAAAAATCCAAGAAGAAAGATACAAGGACGAAAATATCACCACCAACTCAGAGCTTACCACTAAACAGATGAAAAAATACATCCGCCTATCAGCTGAACTTGAAAAAATTGCAAAGATGGCCTTTGACAAATACAAGTTCTCCGTTAGGTCCTTTAACAAAGTAATCAAGATGGCAAGAACCATAGCCGACCTTGAGGGTAGTTATGAAATCGAAGCCAAACACCTCCTCGAAGCTATTCGTTAT
The DNA here is from genome assembly GCF_000159095.1 of Anaerococcus tetradius ATCC 35098. GTDB lineage: Bacteria > Bacillota > Clostridia > Tissierellales > Peptoniphilaceae > Anaerococcus > Anaerococcus tetradius. The sequence goes on from NZ_GG666299.1 coordinate 12,390, forward strand.
AGGGCTCTAGATGGAAAATATTGGAGCAACTAATGGCAGACCAAAGAGATATAGAAAAAAACATCGACACCTTCATCAAAGAAATAATTGGAGAAGCCATAGAGCTTAGGGCAAGCGACATCCACATAGAAGCCTTCGAGACCTATGGCAGAATCAGGCTAAGAGTCGATGGATCTCTATTTGAATACATGAGAATAAAACTAGATAACTACGAAAAGCTTCTTACCAAAATAAAGCTAATGAGTAAGATGGACATAGCAGAAAAAAGACGTCCCCAAGACGCCAACCTCAAGCTAGAAGAATTTTCTAATGTCGACTTTAGGCTATCGACAATAAACACAGTAAATGGCGAAAAAATGGTAATAAGGATTCTTTCCCTAGTTGAATTTAAAAAAAGAGCCAAGCTTTTGGGCTTTACAGATGACAATCTAGGCAAAATAAACAAAGTCCTAGCTCAAAAATCTGGCATGATAATAATAACAGGTCCCACAGGATCGGGTAAAAGCACCTCCCTCTACGCCCTTCTTGACAAACTAAACACAGGTCATGAAAACATAATAAGCGTAGAAGACCCAGTCGAATACAAAATAGAAGGCATCAACCAAGTATCAATCAACGAGAAAATCGATCTAAGCTTTGCAAAAGCCCTAAGGTCAATCCTAAGACAAGACCCGGATATAATAATGATAGGAGAAATAAGAGATAAAGAAACTGCCCAAATAGCCGTAAGAGCTGCCATAACAGGTCATCTAGTCCTATCAACTCTCCATACCACAGATGCCATCTCCGCTATCCCTAGACTAAGGGACTTGGGAGTCGAAGACTATCTCATAAACTCCTCTTTAAGTCTTCTCATAAGCCAAAGACTGGTCAAAAGGCTTTGCACCTGCAAAGAAAAATCAACCATGACCGACCTAGAATACCAAATAATAAAAAAACACAATAATATAGACAGAAATCATCCTATCTACAGACCAAAAGGCTGTTCCAAATGCAAAAATGGCTATCTAGGAAGAGAAGCAGTCGAGGAAGTCATAGTAGTAGATGAAGAAATTAAAGACCTCCTAAGAAAGGGTGGAGAAAGAAGCGAGGAAATAAAAAAACACTTAGCCAAAGTAGGCTTCAAAAACATGCTAGAAAATGGCATCGACAAAGTAATAGAAGGAAAAACATCCCTAGAAGAAATCCTAGAAAACCTAGACCTAGGCTAAAAACAAACTCTTGGCAGACAAATGCCAGGAGTTTT
>NZ_GG666299.1:14721-19758 GCF_000159095.1 Anaerococcus tetradius ATCC 35098
CAAGCCCCAGCCCTTCCCAATGCTTCATCCAACAACGAATGGACATCTACTATTATTCCTAATGCTTCTTTCCACAAAGAACGACCCACCTTATCATTGCTAATGCTTCTTTCCGTAAAGAACAGACGCCTACTTATCATTCCAAACTAATAGACATCCACTTATCATTCCAAACTAACAGATATCCACTTATCATTACAAACCAACGTACACCTACTGTCATTCCGAACGAACGAAGTGAGGAGGAATCTCACTAGTAAAACTAAGAGCCAAGGAGAAAAAAGACGTCAAGAAAAAGATCCCTCCTCGAAAGCAAGCTTTCTCGTTCGGGATGACAGTGGGGGTGTCATTCCGACAGAGCTTCCACAGGGAAGTGAGGAGGAATCTTACTAGCAAATCTTAGCTCTACGAAGAATAAAAAATATTTATAAAATCAATTTGATGCCTACTAGCTGGATAGAGGATAAGACAAATTATCATACAAAGTATTTAAGGAAAATCACACTTACAATATAACTAAAATAAAAACTTACACTTTTTATTAAAATTCGATTAAAAACAGCCGAACAAAGCCATTTTCATATGAAAAAATCTTCATATGAAAAATTAATCAATAAAATAATTTATTAATATATTAAACTAATAAAAGTTTGCTATATTAATTGATTTCAGTATAATTATGGAGAGAATGTGTAAAAGAAGGGAGATAATATGTCTAAGTATAAAAAAGCCAAAATTTTATTAGAAACAAAGGCTTTATATAAAAAAGTAAAACCAATATACGCAACAAGAAAACTATCCATAGGCCTAGTTTCATGTATGCTAGGACTAACTCTTATTGCACCAAATGCCTTTGCTCAAGAGGAACTTGTAGAAAATACTCAAGTCCAAGAAACTGACCAAGAGCAAGGAAATGAAGACGCAAAAGATGATGAAGATAAAAATAAAGAAATAAAAGAAACTACTGATCTTGAAAAAGTCAAAGTAGCAAGTGTAGAAGAACAACAAGCAGAAGACATCCTAACAGAAGATGAGATTCAAGAAATTAGAACTAGGGCAAATAGTTTAGAAAATTCTTATTTCTTCAATGGAAAAATGGTAGAAGACCTAAAGGCAGAACTTAGAAAAGCCAAGGCTGACCCATCAGTAAACTATGAAGAAACCAAAGCTCGCTTGATAGAAGAAGCCATACAAAAAAATATTCCTGACCAAAAAGCTCCAGGGGAAGTAAGAGCGGTAGATGTAAAAGAACCGTCCGTTAACCCTGTATTCTACAATGACACAACAATTTCAGGAGGCAAATTAGCTAAATATAAAGATAAAGTTAATAGAAAGACTATAATAGCGACAGTCCATGTAACATTAAAAGGTAAAGATGGCACTGAAAAAGCCAATCTTTCTGTTACACCTACAAGTGGAACAACTTGGTCAGTAAATTTACCTGAAGGAAAAAAAGTTGAAGAAGGCGATACAGTTACGGTCTACCAACAAATAGGTGAAGTTAAATCAACAGAGGTAAATGCAACTGCAAAACCATCTAAGGCATCTACAGTTACTCTTACAATGCCAACAGGTGAAATTTGGATAGAGCAAACTTCATCAAATATAGTTAATAAAGACGAACAAGCAGAAGCTATTGAAATGCTGAAGAAAGCCAATCCGGACATTGTGAATGACATTGACTTTAACCCTAAAAAAACTAAGTTTTCTATTGATGGTACTGACCATGCTTACTATGAAGTAACTTATACTGATGGTTCGAAATCAGGCAAAGTTGAAGCGACAAATTTAAAAATAAAAAAAGTCACAGAATACTCCCAATCCCCAACCATAGCAAAAACCTATGTGGCTGATGGTAAAATAACAATCACCTTTAAAAATGAAATTGCTGCAGGATCTAAAATTGGAATAATACAAACTATTGATAATGCTGAAAAAGATAATTTTTGTACTGATGAAGGTACTTGTCCAACTGGTAAATGCAATATTGATAAATCCACTGTAAAATGGGTTAGTGTAGATGCATCAACCAAGACTTTTATCTATAACATAGGCGATAATTTTCTAAAATACGGAAAAGATTTTGGTGTTGTTGTCAAAGAATATGGAAAGTTTTCTTCTTGTAAAAAAACTGAACCTGTAATCAAAATACCAAATGTACCAGTTAGAGACCCTAAAAAACTAACTGAAACTGAAAAAGAAAAGATTAGGGAAGAAATTAGAAAAGCCAATACCACAACAAGTAACAAATCAAAACTACCTGACTGGGAGGTCAATAATATTCCTGCCTATATTGACTTTGATAAGGATGGCAATGTGAAAATAATTGACCCTTCTGTAGTAGATGGTGATTGGGAAGATGACTATACAAAATTTGTACCTAATAAAAATTCAGATGGTACTATCAAAGTGAGTACTTCCGACAAAGACAAAGTTATTCCAGTTGAAAAGAATAAGCTTGTTACCAATCTCGCTCCAAACAAACCAACAATAAGCTATAAAAAAGAAACTGGCGAAATCACCGTCACTCCAGACAAGGCAGACACAGATGCTAAGATTATTACTGTAAAATACAAAGATCCAGAAGGAAAAGATCATGAAGTAACAATCACTAAGGCAAATGGTGAAAATGGTAAGTGGAGTGCACCAAAAGACTCTAAAGTAAAAGTTAATCCAGATACTGGTGTTGTTACCATAAATGATTTTGATATCCAAAACAAAACCAATGTCTCTGCAAAAGTAACAGACAATGGTGGTATCGCAGATAATGATAAAGATGCAAAAACATCTGATAACAAGAGCGTACCAATCAAAATCTATCCAAAGAAACCAAAAATCACTATAAATGATCAAGACGGTTCTGTAACTATCACTCCTGTCGGAAGAGATAAAGATAGGGTTGCTAAAGAAATGGTCATCGGCTACTCGCCAGTAGGCAATCGTGAAGTAAATATTGTAACTGTTGATATAGATGAAAATGGAAATTTGACTTTGCCAGAAGGATCTGATTTTAAATTAAACAAAGATGGAAAATCAATTACAATAACAAACGACAAAATTAAATCAAATACAGATATAGTAGCTCAAACCGAGGATGGCGATGCTACTGATAAATTAGAATCTGAACAAGAAACAAAACAAGTCCCAGATAAAACAGCTCCACAACCACCTACAGTTAACGTTGAGGAAACATATGGAAGGGCCTACATCACCCCACCTACAGATCCTGATACAAAAACAATAAAGGTTGAATATCTAGACCCTAAAGGAATTAAACATACCTTTACAGTTACAAAAAATGGTAATTCATGGGGAATTGAAGGCGAGTCTGGATTTAATTATGTTAATGTTGGTAAAATTTCTATTGGTCACGATAGTTTAAAGAGGGCTACAGAGATAAAAGCAACAGCAACAGACGAAGCTGGCAATGAGTCAAAACCAGGCACAGACATATCACTCCCACCAGCACCAGATGTTAAACTAGACGAAGATAATGGAGTTATAACAGTAACCCCACCTACAACAATTGCACCATTAGTTGATGGAATGGAGATAACCTACACACCAGCTACAGAAGGAGCTAGCGAGACAAAGCTTGTAGCTAAAAAAGATAATGCTGGCAAGTGGTCAATCGAAAACATACCAGAAGATGTAGCAATAGATAAAAACACAGGTGTGGTAACAATCACCAATGACAAGGCCGAGGAAAAATCAAAAGTAATTGCCTATTCATTAATTGATACAAAAAAGAAGAGCTACGAAAAAGGGGAAGCAAAAGTTCCAGATACAACACCTCCAGAAGCGCCAGAAGTAAAAGTCCAAGATGATGGATCAGTTACAATCACCCCTAAGAAAGATTCTGATACAAAGACTGTAACAGTAACTTATAAAAACCAAGATGGGGAAGATAAAACTGCAACAGCAACAAAGGGCGATAAGGGTGAATGGACTGTAGAAGGCGATAATGGAGAAACAATAGATAAGAAATCAGGAGTTATTACAATTCCAAAAGGAAAATCAAACCCAGGAGATAAGGTAGTTGCAAAAGCAAAAGACCCATCAGAAAACGAATCAGGTCCAAGTGATGATACAACCATGCCAGCCCCACCAACAATAACCCCTGACCAAACTTCTGGTAATGTAACAATTACCCCACCAGCAAAGGGTAACCTTGATGGAATGGATATTGAATACAAAACTCCAGAGGGTACAGACAGAAAAGTACGAGTTGTAAAAGGTACTGATAAGAAGTGGAAGATTGAAGGAGAAAATCCTGACAGACTAACAGTTGTTGAAGGCACTGGCGTAGTTACTATTCCAAAGGGCAAGGCTAAGGAAAAGACAGAAGTAATTGCCAAGTCAACCCTTGGAGAAAAGAAAGCACCAGCACAAAAAACTCCTGACAATCAACACCTAGTACCAGACAAAACTGCTCCAAACCCACCAGAGGTCAAGGTTGATGAAAATACAGGTAATGTAACAATTACCCCACCAAAAGATGAGGACACAATTTCTGTAACAGTAACTTACAAGAAGGCTGATAATACTGAAATAAAAGTTAAGGCTAAAAAAGTTGGCAAAAAATGGTCATTGACAAAAGAAGATGGTAAAAGCCCAGTTGACAATGGAGAAAGCGTAGACGAAAATTCTGGTGTGATTGCCCTTGCAAAAGGAAAATACAAGACTGGGGAAATAGTAAAAGCTTATGGCAATGACAATGCAAATAACCAATCTAGCGAAGATAATAAAACACCAGTTGAAGTAACATTTGACGCTAATGGTGGTAGCAAAAAAATGGATGGTTCTATCCTTGCACTAAGTAAAGGAAATGTTCCACAAGGTCAAAGTGCAGTTTTATCTGCAGTTTTTGAATTACCAGAATGTAAATTTGCACCACCAGAAGGCAAAAAATTTGCAGGTTGGCAAGTAGGAAGCGAAACTAAAAAAGCTGGCGAAAAAATCCAAATAAAGGCTAATACTACAGTAACAGCTATCTGGAAAGACATCGAATACAAAGTAAGTTTCAATGGTAACACT
>NZ_GG666299.1:21057-62720 GCF_000159095.1 Anaerococcus tetradius ATCC 35098
TCTGGAAAGACAAAAAACCAGACAACCCACCAGCTCCACAACCAAATCCAGAACAACCAGGAGGAAGTGGAACAAGTCCATGTCCAAGTCCAAGTCCACAAGCAGGAGAAGTTGGAACAAATCCAGGCACAGAGAATCCAGGAAAACCAGGTGAAAAGCCAGGTGAACCAGGAAAATCTTCAGAAGAAAAACCTTCTAAGGAAAATCCAAGTCCTGAAAAGAAAAAAGAAGGCAAGAAGCAAGAAGCTGAACCTAGCAAAAAGATTCCTGTTCCACAAGAAAAAGAAAACAAAGAACAAGCAGAAAATAAAGCTAAGAATACCAACCCTAATGTAAAGACAGGTGTTGAATCATTGAACTTAGTAACAGCAAGCTTAGTTTCAGCAGCAAGTGCTTTGTTTATGACATTCAAGAAAAAGAAAAATGATTAATCTATAAGATTTGTAGATGAGAAAGCTCGGGGAAGCCCGAGTTTTCTTTTGCAAAAAATCCTATAATAAAGTCCCTTATTCCTAATTATCTTCCTCGTAATGATGCATTATTCTGTCATTCCTAATGGTTCTGGCCACAATGAACGCAAGTGAATTGATGGAAGACCTTAATCAAGGTTTTCGAGATGATCCGCTAAGGAGAATCCGAAAACCACTGTCGACAGAGAAATCGTAGATTTCGACGAGGAATATCACTAGTAAAACTAAGAGCCGGGGAGAAAAAAGATGACAAAAAAAGAGATCCCTCCTCGAAAGCAAGCTTTCTCGTTCGGGATGACATTGGGTGACGCATTGCTCACTGTTACAACAGCATTAAGAATGACAGGGTTGTATGTCATTTCGACAGAGCTTCCACGGGGAAGCGACGAGAAATCCTATTAGTAAGTCTACAAGCCAAGCAAACATAAGACGACAAAAAAAGAGATCCCTCCTCGCAAGCTTGCTTTCTCGTTCGGGATGACATTGGGTGACGCATTGCTCATAGTGACAATTCAATTAGGATGACATGGGTTGCCGCATTGCTCGCTGTGACACTTCCATTAAGGATGACAGGGTTGTATGTCATTTCGACAGAGCTTCCACGGGGAAGCGACGAGAAATCCTATCAGTAAGTCTACAAGTCAAGCAAACATAAGACGACAAAAAAAGAGATTCCTCCTCGCAAGCTTGCTTGCTCGTTCGGGATGACATTGGGTGACGCATTGCTCATAGTGACAATTCAATTAGGATGACATGGGTTGCCGCATTGCTCACTGTGATACTTCCATTAAGGATGACAGTCCAGCCATCTGTCATTTCGAACGAACGAAGTGAGGAGAATCTAACTAGTAAGTCTAGGGACCAAGCAAACAAAAGATGTCAAAGGAAAAGATCCCTACGTCGCTTCGCTCCTCTGGATGACATGTGGAAGATCCTCACGTTGCGACTCTCCTCTTATAAAAGTTATAAAAATTTTCAAAAATAATTTGACTAACTCTGACCTTCCTAGTATATTATGAGTGTAAGAAGTTAGCAGTCGAGTGTAACGAGTGCTAAGACTTATAATAAACGTATCACTATGAAAGGAAGTATATTATGACAAATTTAATGAGAAGAAATAATGGATTAAGAAATTACGAAGATTTTTATGATATGGTAGATGCGTTTTTTGGAAATGATCTAGATAAACGCGATGTATTTAAGTCTACTTTTAAGGTAGATGTTTCAGAGGATGATGATAAGTATTTAGTAGAGGCAGAGCTTGCTGGTATCAAGAAGGAAGATGTTGATATTAATCTCGACAAGGGTCAACTTACTTTGACAGTTAATAAAACTAGCTCAAAGGACGATAGTAACAAGGAAAAAAATTATATCCACAAGGAAAGAACTAGTGAGAGAATGACAAGGTCAATGTATTTTCCAAATATTGATGAAGCAAATGTAGCTGCAAAATTAGAAGATGGTATTTTGGAAATCGAGATTCCAAAGTTAAAGGAAAAAGATACTCAAAAGAAGATAGAGATTAAATAGATTTATAGGCTCCTCAGCTTGCTGGGGAGTTTTTGTATGTGTTTTTTTCTAGAAGGTTTTTTATATTTAAGTTTTTGTCTTTGCTTTCTTATTTTTCTTGGCTCTTCTTTAAGGGAGAAGCTTTTTTGATCCTTATTATTAATAGAAAAAGCCAGTCATTTTGAGTATAATGAGTTAAGATTAAAGATAAAGGAAGTTTTATGGATAAGATTAATATTCCAACTCATGTTGCCATTGTTTTGGATGGCAATGGGAGATGGGCTAAGAAGAGATTTATGCCTAGGACTTATGGCCACAAGAATGGGGCTGATAGGGTCGTAGACATTTGCTTATATGCTAAGGAATGTGGGGTTAAGTATCTTAGTCTTTATGCTTTTTCTACTGAGAATTGGAAAAGGCCTGATGATGAAGTCAACTACCTCATGAAGCTTGTAATTAAGTTTATTAATAGCAAGCTTGATATTTTGATGAGAGAGAATTGTAAGCTTAATTTTATTGGTGATTTGGACAAGCTTCCACCTGAGACTAAGGCGATTTGCCTAAAGGCCATGGAGGATACTAGGGATAATGATGCTATTACTTTAAATATAGCCCTCAATTATGGGGGTCGTGATGAATTGGTTCACGCTTTTAGACAAATGCTTGATGAGGGAGTAGCTAGTAAAGATTTGACAGAAGAGATGATTTCTTCTCATCTTTATACAAAAGATCAGCCTGATCCAGATCTTTTGATTAGGCCAGGTGGCGAGCTAAGGCTTTCCAATTTCCTAATTTACCAGCTTGCCTATGCGGAGCTTTATTTTACGGATACCTTGTGGCCAGATTTTGATAGGGCTTGTTTTGATGAGGCCTTGGCAGATTTTGCTAAGAGGAATAGAAGATATGGGGCCTTGTCATGAATTTGTTTAATAGGGCAATAGGTGGGGCTGTTATCCTTTTTCTTTTGGTCCTTATTACTTATTTGGGTAGGATTCCCTTGGCTGTTGGGGTGATGGTTTTTTCTTTTGTGGGCCTTCACGAGATTAAGGAGGCTTTAGCAAGGATTGATATCAAGTTACCTATTAAGCTTTTGTATCTTATAAACACCCTAATTATGCTTGCAGCTTTTGTGAATAATTCTGATCTTTATATAATTAGTCTCGTGCTTTCAGTTTTGTGCATGATGATTTATATAATTTTTAGACCTAAATATAGCTTGTATGATGGTTTTGCGACTTCTTTTGTCCTTCTTTATGTGTCATTTTTGATGAGTCATATTTTGAGGATAAAGGATATTAATTATGTTTGGCTACTTTATATAACAGCTTGGGGGTCTGATACTTTTGCTTATCTAGTTGGTTCGACTATGGGAAGGCATAAGTTTGAATCTATCAAGCATATTAGCCCAAACAAGACTATCGAAGGCTCTTTGGGAGGGATTGTCGGGGCGATTTTTCTTAATGTGATTTTTGTTAGGGAGTTTGGTCTCGGTGTTAAGCTTTACGAGCTTATTATTTTTACTATTATTGCAGCTATTTTGTCGCAAATTGGCGATTTGATAGCTTCATATATTAAGAGAAAGACTGGAGTTAAAGATTTTGGCCATATTATTCCAGGCCATGGGGGAATCCTCGACAGGTTCGATTCTATGTTATTTATTGCTCCAGTTTTGTATTTATTTTCAGTTTTATAAGGAGATTTGATGACTAAAATTATTATAGCTATAATCATGTTCCTATTTTTGATTTTGATTCATGAATTTGGACATTTTATTATTGCAAAGGCCTCAGGCATTAAGGTAAACGAGTTTGCTGTTGGCATGGGCCCTGCTATTTTGAAGAAGGTAAAGGGGGAAACCCTATATACTTTAAGGCTTATTCCTATTGGTGGTTATTGTGCCATGGAAGGGGAAGATGAGGAAAGTAGCGACCCTAGAAGTTATGACATGGCAGATGCCAAGAGCAAGTTTTTTACAATTCTTGCAGGGCCTATGATGAACCTTATTCTTGCAGTCGTGATTTTTTTCATAGTGAGCCTTAATACAGGTGTGGCTACTAATGTTATAGGAAATTTTACGGATGATTCTAGTGCAAGGATGGCAGGTCTTGAAGTTGGTGATGAGATTTTAAGTCTGGGTGGGGAAAAGATTGAGAAATTCTCCGATATTTCCCAAGTTCTTAATGCTTATTACAAGGATAAGGACATTACAAAAACAATCGAGCTTGAAGTGTATAGGGAAAGCTCAAAGGAAAAGCTTAATTTCGACCTTTCTCCTAAGAAGGAAAAGGGTGGAGTTTATCTTGGTATTGAAGCTAAGCTAAGAGGGGTAGGTTTTTTTGAAGCGATCAAGCTTGGTTTTGTTGAGACCTACAAGAATATAGCCCTAATTTTTATTATCCTAGGCAAGCTTTTTACAGGAAAAATTGCCTTCTCAGCCCTTTCCGGCCCAGTTGGTGTTGTAAAGGAGCTTGGTAACCAAGCCCAAAATGGTCTTATGAGCCTATTGTATTTTCTAGGCTATATCAGTGTCAACCTCGGAGTTTTTAACCTTCTTCCTATACCAGCCCTAGATGGGTCAAAGATTGTAAGTGCTCTATATGAGTTATTTACAGGAAAGAAGGTCAACAAGAAGTTTGAAGAAAAAATTACCCTAGCAGGTTTTGTAGTTTTAATAAGTTTGATAATATTAATTTCTATTAAAGATATAATAAATTTATTCTAAGGAGAGAAAATGAGAAAATTAACTAGAAAGATTTATGTAGGAGATGTTGCAGTTGGAGGTGACTCTCCTATTTCTGTCCAATCAATGACGACAGCAAAGACAAGTGATGTGGATGCGGTAGTCGCACAAATCAACGCCCTAGAAAAGGCGGGCTGTGATATAGCGAGGTCTGCTATTAATTCTATCGAAGATGCCGAGGCTATTTCTGAAATCAAAAAGAGGACTAATCTTCCCCTAGTAGCAGACATCCAATTTGATTATAAGTTAGCCCTTGCCGCAGTTGAAAATGGATGTGATTGTCTAAGGTACAATCCAGGAAATATTGGTGGGTCTGATAAGGTGAAGCAACTTGTAGAAAAGTGCAAGGAAAAAAAGATTCCTATTAGAATAGGTGTTAATTCCGGATCAATATCAAGAAAAATTGTCGACAAATTCGGTGGGGTCAATGCTAATTCCCTTGTAGCTTCTGCTCTAGAAGAAGTTAAAATCCTAGAAGAGCTTGATTTTCACGATATCAAAATTTCTGTTAAATCGTCAGATGTTAATACAATGATAGATGCTTATAGGAAGTTATCAGCATCTTGCGATTATCCCCTCCACCTAGGGGTTACGGAAGCTGGTCCTCTCTATCAAGCCCTTGTTAAATCATCAATAGGTATTGGCTCTTTGCTAAAGGATGGGATTGGCGATACTATAAGAGTTTCAATTACTGGAGATATCCTAGAAGAAGTCAAGGCAGGAAAGGCAATCCTAAAGGCCCTTAATCTAAGACGTGAAGGAGTCGATATTGTGTCATGTCCAACTTGTTCAAGGACTACAGTCGATCTTCCTAACATAGTAAGGGAAGTTGAGGAGAAAACAGGTGGACTTGATATATCTTCTAAGGTTGCTATTATGGGTTGTCCTGTCAATGGCCCTGGCGAGAGCAAGGAGGCAGATTATGGAATTTCTGCTGCTAATGGTATGGGCTTTCTTTTCAAAAATGGAAAGACAATCAAGAAGGTAAAAGAAGAAGAAATTGTCGATACCTTGATAGAAGTTCTACAAGAAAGTAAAGAAAATGAAAATTGACCTTGCTGATTTCTTAGATGTAGAAAGTGGTTTGTTTTTTGTAATGGAGGCCATTTTCTATGAAAAAACTCAAATCCTAAGCCTTGATATAGAAGGGGAGGCTCTTAGCGAAGAGGATAGGAAAAAAATCTACGATTATTTTTCCTTTGTAAAGCTTGAACTTAATCTTAGGAAAAAAATTGAAGAGAAAGAGGGACTGGCCCTAGCTGAGGATATCGAAGATGAAGGGCAGGCTGATTTTTCTTCTGATAAGAAGGGGGAAGATAAGCTTACTGAAACAGAAATTCTCCTAAGGCAAAGGGAAGCCAAGGTCCAGTCTGCCATTGATACGACTATACAAAATAGGAATGAAGAAAAGGCAGTCGAAGTCCACGTCGAAGAGATTAATTTCGGCAAGAAGATTAAGTCCGATCCAATTGATATCAAGGACATCTACGAAAGAAAGGGCACTCTTTCAGCACTCGTTGGAAAAGTTTATGGCATAAGCGAAAAGGAAACGAAAAATGGCTATTATATATATACTTTCGACCTCGAAGATAAGACGGATGCCATTTCTTGTAAGCTTTTTGCTAATGATAAGAACAAATTTAAGCTTGAACCCCTTAGAGAAGGCTCTGAGGTAATGGTTGAAGGCCTACTGAATTACGACAATTTTTCTAGGGAAGATGTCTTTACTATAAGCTCTATGGTTGATCATATCTTGGCTAAGAGAACTGATACTGCTCTTGATAGGAGAATCGAGCTTGAAATTCATACCAAGATGACCAACCTTGATGGCTTTGTCGATAACAAGGATTTGCTAAGAACTTTAAAGGCATGGAAGATGGGAGCTGTTGGAATTACTGATACTGAAACTCTCCAAGCTCTGCCAGATCTTTATGATAGTCTTAGTAAGGAAGGCATAAGGATGCTTCCGGGAGCTGAGCTTCTCCTTGTAGATGACGAGCTAAGGGTCTTGACCAATCTTTCTGATGAGGAAGTCCCTCCTATAAAGAAAATCGAGGAAGGCTCCTTTGTAGTCTTCGACCTTGAGACAACGGGACTTTCTCGCTATAGGGATAGGATTACTGAAATAGGAGCTTGTAAGGTGATTGATGGCAAGATTTGCGAAATATACAACGAGCTTGTCAATCCAGAAATGCTTATTCCAGAAAAAATCACAGAGATAACTGGCATTACTAATCAAATGGTGGAGTCCTGTCCAAAAATCGAGGAAGTCTTGCCGGGATTTTTGGAATTTTGCCAAGGTTCTATCCTAGTTGGTCAAAATACCGACTTCGATGTGGGTTTTGTTAGGGAAAATTGCACAAGGCTCGGTCTTGATTTTAATCCTCTATATCTTGATACCTTGCCAATGGCAAGAGCCTTATTTGCCGATATGAAGAAATTCTCCCTAGATAAGATAGCAAGAAAGCTAGAAATTCCTGCCTTTAACCACCACAGGGCAAGCGATGATGCGAGAGCTACTGCCCAAATATTTATTAAGATGTTTAAAATGATAATGAAAGAAGATGGGATTGACCTAAGCTCAATAAATAAACTTAAAAGCTATTGGCCAAAGGCTAAGCATGAATATTTTTCTGCTACAGTTTTTGCCAAAAACAAGATAGGTCTAAAGAATTTATACAAGCTTATCTCAGAATCGAGGATGAAATATTTCAATGATGAGGCAAAAACCCCCCTATCAGTCCTTGAAAAGTACAGGGAAGGTCTTCTATTAGGGTCTGGTTCTGATGAGAGCATGCTCTTTTCCTACTTGCAAAATAAGAGAAATAAGAAGGATATAGACAAAATTCGTGGGCTTTTTGATTTTTATCAAATGGCACCCCTAGGAGTATTTAACGATAGGGTAAATAAGGGTAAGCTTCGTGATTTCAACCAAGTAAGGGAAATAAACGAAAAGATTTTAGCTTTTGCTAAAGAAGACAATAAGCTTGCTGTGGCGACAGGGGCTGTTAGGTATTTGCAAAAGGATGAGTATATCCTAAGAAATATTCTCCACAAGGGTCAATTTTTCAAATACCACGAGAATGAAGCCCTCTATTATCTAAGGACGACTAAGGAGATGATGGATGACTTCTCTTATCTAAGTCCTATAGATGCGGAAGATGTGGTTATAAGAAATCCTAAAAAGATAGTCGATTTTATAGAAGATATTAGACCGATTCCTAAGGGAACTTTCCCACCAAAAATAGAAGGCTCTGATACTGAGCTTAGGGAAACTTGCTTTGCCAAGGCCCACTCAATTTATGGAGATCCTCTACCAAAAATCGTAGAAGATAGGCTAAACCGTGAGCTTAATTCTATTATTTCTAATGGTTATGCCGTTCTTTATATCATAGCCAAAAAACTTGTAGGAAAGTCCAACCAAGATGGCTACTTGGTAGGATCCCGTGGGTCTGTTGGTTCATCCTTTGCTGCTACTATGGCTGATATTACAGAAGTAAACCCACTATCACCTCATTATGTTTGTCCAAAGTGTAAACATTCAGAGTTTTTTGAAGATGACCTCTTGGGAGCAGGAATCGACTATCCAGACAAGACCTGCCCAGAGTGTGGAACTATGATGAAAAAAGATGGTCATAACATACCATTCGAAGTTTTCCTTGGTTTTGAGGGTGATAAGGAGCCAGATATAGACCTTAACTTCGCCGGCGAATACCAGCCAACCATCCACAAGTACACAGAAGAGCTTTTCGGTGAGGGTAAGGTCTTTAGGGCAGGAACAATCGGAGCTATCCAAGACAATACCGCCTTTGGTTATATCAAAAAATATAGCGAAGACTATCAAATCCAATTTACCAACGCCCAAGTAAGAAAGATTCAAAGAGGACTAAAGGATGTTAAAAGAACAACTGGTCAGCATCCAGGAGGTCTTATTGTCGTTCCAGATGATATAGAAATCTTCGATATCTGTCCTATCCAATATCCAGCAGATGATGGGAGGGGAGATATCAAGACTACTCATTTTACCTACAATATGATGCACGAAACCCTCTTAAAGCTCGACCTTTTGGGCCACGATGTGCCTTCTATAATTAGGGCCCTTCAAGATTTGACAGGAACTAATCCTTTGGAAATTACTATGGGTGATCCTAGAGTTATGAAGATTTTCTCTTCGACAGAAACTCTTGATATCAAACACGATTTTTCTAATAATGAGATAGGTACTCTTGGTATTCCTGAATTTGGAACAAACTTCGTAAGGGGGATGCTCAAGGACGCCTATCCTACCAAGTTTTCTGAGATGACGAGAATTTCTGGTCTAAGTCATGGAACGGACGTTTGGCTAAATAATGCCCAAGACCTAGTTAGAAATAAGATAGCAAGTTTTGATGAGATAATCTCTACTCGTGATGATATCATGAATGCCCTTATCCAGCAGGGACTTGACAAGAAAAAGTCCTTCTCTATAATGGAGAAGGTTAGGAAGGGCAAGTCGCTTTCTGAGGAAACACTTGCTTATATGAGGGATAATGGTGTGCCGGAATGGTATATAGAATCTTGCCTAAAGATTCAATATCTCTTCCCTAAGGCCCATGCAGTCGCCTATTGTTTGATGAGCTATAGGATTGCCTACTACAAGGTTTATTATCCTGAAGCCTTCTATGCAACTTACTTTAATACAAAGATCAACGATTTTAAGTATTCAACAATTATTAAGGGACTTGGTGAAATCCAAAAAGCCCTCTCTGAGATTGGAGGGGATTACGATCTTACTCAAAGGGATAAGCAGATAAGGACAGTCCTCGAAGTTAGTGAGGAGATGGCAGCTAGGGATATAAGGCTTGAAAAGGCTGATATCTACAAGTCAGATGCTAAGAAGTTTCTACTAAGTGATAGGAAGGGATACATACTCCCACCCCTATCTGCAGTAGATGATGTAAGCGAGGCTATGGCCCTTGATATAGTAAGGGAAAGGGAAAAGGGAGAATTTATTTCCCTAGAAGACTTAAAAAATAGAACTTCAGTAAATAAAAACGCCATCACCAGCCTAAAAAATTTGGGCATAATTGATGGCATCCAAGAAGAAAATCAAATATCCTTGTTTGATGGTTTATTCTAATTATCCTTTAAAAAATCGCCCCGACCTAGGGCGATTTTTTGTGAGAGTTATTATCCATTTATAATTTTTAATTCCTTGACCATATCTATTCTTGATATCCTAAATTCTTCTAGGAGTTGAACGAAGATAAAGATGAGAAGACTTAGGAAAATGGCCTTGAAGTATATCATTGGGGGGATGTTTACATCTACATAAGCATCAAATTTTGTAAGGGCAAGTTGCATTAGCTTTTTGATAGAAAAGTCAATAAGGGGAATAATTAATAGCTCAAAAACTATCAAGATGGCAAAAATAGGACTCGTGTAGATGCTCGTACTCTCACGATTTTTCATGCCAAATATCTTTAGATAGGAGATATTAGTTTTTGATTTATCTACTATAAGGCTTGCAACAAGGAAGGATATTATGAGGTAGAAGATAATCGTAATAACTAAGAAAGTTTCGAAAATTCCACCAAATGAATCCATGAAGTGGGTCATAAACTTATCCATTTCTTCTCTATTTATTTCTGTCATTAGTAAATCCTTGTTAATATCAAGTTTTTTATCCGACCCATAGCAATTGAAATAGTCCTTATCCTTGGTTATGATTTTATTTAAGATATCCCTTCTTGTTATAAATTGAAATTGCTTGTTGCTTCTATCAATCGCAGAGACCCTTAGGATTATTTCTTTATCATTAAAGGCCTCGACAAGTTTTATCTTATCTCCTATTTTGTACTTATAATTTTTGGCAAGGCCAGAAGAAATTATAACTTCTTTATCCTTTAGCTTAGCTAGGGAGAGATTCTGATACTTGGATTTCTCATCAACTCCTAGGGTCTGGACTTTTTTCATATCATGATCTACTAGTTTTAAGGTGGATAGGGTAAGCTTATCAGCCTTGATATTTTCTTGGGAAGTCTTAACTATATAATTATGCTCATACTTCATCGAGTTTTTCATATTAGAAGCATAGTCATAAAAAATCGGCTTTAGGGATAGGGAATAAATCAACAAGATATTGGCAAGACCTATACCAAAGATAAGGCTAACAATATTTGCCTTGTTGGAAAGGATTACCCTTATCCTAAACTTATTTAGGAAGGAAAATTTATCAAGCCTTAGCCTAGTTTTTGCTTTAGGAGATTTGATTGTATTTCTCAAAAAGTCAATAGGCTCATGTTTTAGAGCCTTACTAATAACAAGGTAGTTTATTATTAGATATATTATAAGGGGGATAAGGGAAGTAAGGATGAAAGACCTTAAATCGAATGTAACCTTAAACTTAGGTAGATCGTAAGAATTGTAATAAAGGTCAGTATATTTCTTGTAGCCGTGACTATAGGCTATGATATTTCCTATTAGGGAAGATATCAGACTGAGGAAAATCGGCATAAGCATATAGGCTCTTTTTAGCTCCCTTTTCTTATAACCTGAAGCAAGAAGGCTACCTATAATAGGAGCTTCATCTTCAATCATAGTCTTTACTTGGATGGAGCTAATAAAGGCAATGGCAATGATTAAGACTATCATAGCTGATGTCATCATTGGCACATCTCCTCCCATATCATCAGTAAAATAAGTTATACACTTATTGTCATAGCGAGTTGACGCATCTAGGATTAGATTTTTCTTATTTACGATCTTAATTATATCCTTTAGCTTATCATTGGCCTTAGCCTTGGCTAGCTTTTCGGTGTCATGGTAGGAATATTGATATTTGATTTGACCATGAAGATTCTTTAGTCCGCCCTTGGCTATAAGAGCTGTACCGAAATAACCAGTATCCATAACCAAATCCTCGCTATTTTTTAGGAGGGTAGAATAGTCGGCTAGGGCTACTAAGCCTTTTAGCTTATAAGTTTTGCCTCCTATTACTATGTTATCACCGATTTTAATTTTGTTGGCCCTTGCGTAGTTAGCTGATAGGCAAATCTCATCGTTTTTTTCTGCAAGTCTTCCTTCTAAGATTGAAGGCAGATTTATAGAGTCCCTATTTTCAAATATCCTGAGGTCTTTTTTACCTGGAAGTTTTTCTTCGACATAAAAATTTTCGTAGACTTTGACCTTTTTATTTTCCAAATCCTTGATTGTTGCTTGGTCTAATTTTTCTAAGCTTGTAAAGTTAGCATCTTCTACTTTTCCCTTCTCAACAAGGTCCCAGTAAAGCTTTTTGGTAGAGTTTTGGGCTGTATAAAAGGAGGAGGAGAATATTACTATGAAGCAAAGGGCTACAAATATAGGAATAAAGCTTAGGGGTTTGAAGTATATTTGCCTATAAGCCCTCTTGTAGATTGGATTTTTCATTACCAGCTCACTTCCTTTGCTAAAATTTTCTCTTTATTTTCAATGAAGGATTTGACAAGGCCATTGTGGAGGCTAAGGACATAGTCGCACATCTTGCTAATTTGTATATTATGACTTGCTATGAGGATTGTTGAATTATAATCACGATTCATTTTCTCAAGAAGAACTAAGACTTCCTTTGCACTATCATAATCAAGAGCCCCTGTCGGTTCATCACAAATTAGTATATCCGGTCTTTTGATAAGGGCACGAGCAATAGAAGTTCTTTGGGCCTGACCGCCGGAGATTTCATTAGGAAACTTGTAGAGTTGGTCGTAAATTCCTAAATCTAGAACTAAATTTTCAAGGTCAAGGGGGTCTTTGGCTAGGTATTTTCCTACTTCTATATTTTCTAGGACGTTTAAATCGCTTATTAGATTGTAGAATTGAAAGACAAAACCGACTTTTTTTCTCCTGTAGTCTTCCAAGTTACCCTTAGTCATCTTGGCGAGATTTTCATTTGCCACTATGACTTCGCCCGATTCTGCCTTATCTATCCCTCCTATAATATTTAGGAGGGTGGACTTTCCAGAACCAGACGGACCTAGGATACATACAATTTTTCCTTTTTCTATTGTTAAAGATACATTTTTAAGGACATCAATTTTATTTTCCTTTTGTCCATAAGATTTGCACAAATTTTTTATTTCAATCATAAGCCCTCCATGAAAGTGATAATCTATATCATAATTTTATCATTAAATCAAAGATATATCAATATATTTATATAAATTACTAGGGTATTTTAGTGAAGATATTAATAAATATTTCCTAAATCAAGGTGAAAAAAGACCATGCTTTGCTAAGCTATGGTCTATATAAGGAGAAATTTTATTTTCTCATCTTGATTAGTTCTTTTTTGATAAGTCTAGCACAGACGCTAGATAGATTTTCCATGTCCTTGACTAAGGCGAAGTCTTGATAGAAGAGATAGGAGGCGTTTTTGGGATTGTCCTTGTGGATAAGGCCAGCTATGGAAAGATGTTTCATTCTTAACTTGTCGAGTTCTTCTTTGGCATCATTAAGACCGACTTCAGTCTCATAGGCTTTGTTTAGGGCAAAGCCCTTGCTAATAAGGGGCTTGATGTCTGAAGGGGATGCATCGCTTAGGATGATTAAGAGATGGTTCTTCTCTTTTTTTGAAAAGAGTGTCGATAAAGCCCTGTAGGCAAGGCCGTCCCTATTAAAACCCAGGGCCTTGTAGGAGAAAATCCTATCTTTCTTAGTTTCTTCACCAAAGTCTTTGAGAAAGGTTATTACCGTATAGTCGCCAAGACTTGAGTAGGTCATTATCCTGTGGCTAATCTTGTTTGCTTCAAGGGCCTTGGATAGGATATAGGCTTCGCTTGCGACTATTTCTTGCTTATAAAGGAGGGAGGCTGATCCATCAAGGAGGATGTCGACCTTAAAGTCCGCTACAATATCGTAGGATTTTTGGGAGAAAATCTTTTGGTAGTTGGGAATTTTACTCTTCCAAGCAAGACTTCCTAGGAGATTTCCTTCCTTTCTTAACTCAAAGCTTGCCTCATCGAAGGACTTTAGGGACAGCTTGATATTTTTAGAAAGATTTTTGATTATCCTTTGATAGAAATGCTCATTTTTCTTAAAGAAGCTTAAATTAGCATCAAGAGCCTTGGCGTTTAGGGAATTGATTTTATCTGATAAGTTAAGGCCTAGGCCCGAGCTAAAATAGACCTTGGATTTTTTGTGCTTATCAACAGCACAAAGCTTGTTGATAAAATCTTCCTTTTCGTAAGAAAAGAGAGGCTTACCGAAGCTACTTACTATCATAGCTCTTTTGGCAGTTTTTCTCCTAGCTATAAAGGCTCCTAGGGGATTGATTCCTCTATTATCCTTATTAGAGAAGATATCGGCCCTGTTGGATCTTTCTAGTTGATAGGTCCCTCTAAGGTCAAAGAAGGAAAAGTTAAGGGAAAAGGAGCAGGCTTTTCTAGCATTTTCCTTGTAGGATAAGAATTTCTCAAATAAGTTTAGGATTCTTACTTCCAGATTATCTTTATTAGTATCGGCTGGAAGCTTGAAATTTTCATAAAGATTTGTTTCATTTTTACTTAGCTTATAACTTGTAGCTAGGATATCTGAACACTTTTTCATCTCAAGACAATAATAAAGATTTTCTCTTATAGCAAGATTTTTCCTCTTTAAGTCGTACTTATCAGCAAGGAAGCTTGAAGCATAAGATTTTCTAAGGTTGAGAAGTTCTGGTCTTTGGTCTAGCTCTTTTTTATAGCAAATATCCTCAAGGAGATAGATGGCATAGAGGTCGTAGGAATCCCTGTTTTTATGATTTTGCCAAAGGGCAAAAAGTCCTTCGATTTTCTCCTTAGTAAAGTATTTTATAGCAAGACCAATTATTAGGTTTAGGTAGAAATCTGGCCTGCCATCGAGCTTTAGACCAATAAGAGGGGGCGTGAAATCATAAGAGCTAGCCCCGTTGTAGATTTGATTGAATATTCTTTTTTCTTGATTAAGTCCTAAAGATTCCTTCATTTTCTAGACTGGATCTCCCAAATATAAGTCCTTTTTGAAGCGACTTTTGATAACATCTTCTATAAGGCCTTTTTCGTAGGGGTCAAAGACCTTGTTTACTAGACACATACAAAGAGCTTCGTTATATTCAAGCCCCTCTTTGAATAGGTCGAGGGAGTCAAAAATCCCCCTCAAATCTATAGCTGTATCAGAAATTTCTCCTGCTTCAGCCTTCTTCTTGATATCGTAAAAAAGCTTAGCTACTTGGTCAAGCATCGAATCACTTAGACTTGGATAATTCTCTTTAAGGAGCTCTTTTAGGCTAGCTTCTTCGATTATAGGCATATCAATAATTACAAATCGTGAAAGGAGGGCCTCATTTAGCTCTCTAGTTCCTTCGTAATTGTAATTCATGGTAGCAATAAATCTTGTGGCGGGATTGATTTTAATAAGCTCATAGCCAGGAATATCAATTAGCCTTCTGTAGTCAAGGATAGAGTGGAGGGTTGCCAAGGCTTCATTCCTTGCCATATTAATTTCGTCAAGGATTAGAAAGCCACCAGCTTCTGCTGCCCTCGTTACAGGTCCCTTCCTAAAAACAACCTCTCCATTTTTTAGAGTATCTGTTCCAATAAGGATAGAAGAATCAATATTGACGTGGAAGGAAACATTCCACATTGGCCTATAAAAAAGCTTTGAGATATTTTCGGCTAGGACATTCTTGCCAGTAGATTTAGGACCTACTAGGAGGATGTTTTTTCCTGCAAGGATAGCCGCTATAACTTTTTTTATAATATTGTCACCCTTGTAGGTGAATTTTGGGTTGGGAATTCTTATATCCAAGCTCTCATCTAGGGGATTATCTCTGATAAATTTTTTGATTTGTTCATTTCTTACTAACATATTAACGCTCGATTGAATTAAATTCATTTACTATATATAATTTCTTGAAGGCTCCGAAACCGAAGGCTGAAATATCGACTTGGCTATCTTCGTCAATGTACATGGCAAGGGTTGGATTGTAAAAAATATCAACCCCATTAAAATTCGTATTAAGGTATTTTTCCTTATCTTCATTTTTAATTGAGATTATAAAATCTACTGTTCCTATGCCACAACATGCTGATTTTTGGTCGAGGTCAGGATTTATGAAGATTTGCCTTATATTTTTCTTTTCTAGATAGGCTAGGGCCTTGGCGTCTAAAATAAATTTCATAGTTTCTCCTATTAAAAAAGGGGATGGCAGCTGCCACCCCACTTAATTTTTCTCTTAGTCTAATTTTATAGCTTCAATTCTATTTTTATTTTTCTTAGAAATTTTAACAACGAATATTGCATAAGCTATAGCGATAATTCCTGCTATAGGATAAGCAATCTTGAAGTCTTGACCAAAGCCTAGACCCTTTACATTGATTATGAAAGAGAAAACTATAAAGGTATAGAAAATTCCAGGAATCAATGTGATTAGGTAGTTTTTGTTGTTATAAATTAGATAGCTTGTTGCTACTGCTAGAGCAAAGATAGCTACGAATTGGTTTGTAAATCCGAAATATCTCCAAAGAATGTTGAAGCCCTTAGGATTAGATTTAGCAAAGTAAAGAATAGCTGCTGCTGGAACGAATAGACAAGCTGCAAGACCTGCTCTCTTGCCAGGATTCTTTTGATCTAAGTTTAACTCTTCAGCAATGATAAGTCTTAGAGATCTAAAGGCTGTATCACCTGAAGTGATAGGAAGGGCGATTACACCCAAAACTGCAAGAAGTCCGCCGATCTTACCCATGAAGTATCTAGAAATTTCACCAACCATGAGAGTACCAGGAGTATCTAGGGCAGCTGTACCTGTTGAGAATATAACCATAGCACCTGCAGCCCAAATCATAGCTATGAAGCCTTCTGAAATCATTGTTGAGTAGAAAGTAGCCTTAGCTTCTCTTTCACTTTTAACTGTTCTTGAAACAAGGGTAACTTGTGAGCCATGGAAGCCTGAAAGGATACCACAAGCTACAGTTATAAAGAATGATGGGATAAACTTTTGACCTAATGGATGTTCGGCCAATAGACCTTGACCCTTGAATGATAAATCAGCATTTCCCTTAAAGATAATTCCAATAAGTACACCTATAGCTGAGATGATTAGAAAAGCACCAAAGATAGGGTAGATTCTACCGATAAGTTTATCAATAGGAAGAACTGTTGATAGTATGTAGTAAACAAAAATTACTGCATAGATAACCCAAATAATGTTTGAGTTAGGATCTGCACCTAAAATATCGTTTGCAATCAAGTCTCCAGGAGTATAAACAAATACTACACCAGTAAGGAGTAAAAGAATAGCTATAACTACGTTGTAGAATTTCCTACAACCTTCGCCTACATATTTACCTACAAGTTTTGGGACTTGGCTTCCGCCATTTCTCATTGAAATAAAACCAGTACAAAAATCGTGTACTGCACCAGCAAAAACACAACCGATTGGAATTGCTAGAAAGGCGATAGGTCCAAACAAGATACCTTGGATAGGTCCTAGGATTGGGCCAGTACCTGCTATATTTAGCAAGTTAATTAGCCAGTTTTTAGCCTTGCTCATTACAACGAAGTCAACTCCATCAGCTTTTCTGACAGCTGGAGTTTCACGATCGTCAGGTTCTAGTTGGCTTTCAACATATTTTGAATATACGAATCCGCCAACAAATAATATTATAAGACCGATAATAAATAATGTCATGATATTCCTCCTTTATTATTATCTGTAACCTTATTATAAACCTTTGTCAAAATAAATACAAGTGAATAAAAGCTTTGTTTTTGTAAAGTGTTAAAAGACTAATAGATTCTAAGAAATTAAATGGTAAATTACTTTTCTAATTGGCTAAGATTGAATTTCTACTAATAGAAGGTATAATAAAGCTAAGAAAAGAGTGGGGGATGGTTCCACTCTTTTAATCTGTTAAGACTAAGGAAGGTAGTATGAATTTAACGAATAGACTTAAAGAAATCTTTGAAAGAGATATCGAAAGTATGGGTTACGAATTAGTAGATATTGAATTTAAGGGTGGCAAAAACAATAAAGTCCTAACATTCTTTATTTATAATAAGGAAGGAATCACTATCGAAGATTGTGAAAAGGCAAGTGCTTTTCTTGATACTAAATTAGATGAGATTGATATAATTAAAGATTCATATTATCTTGAAGTGTCAAGTCAAGACTTATCTCGTCCCCTAAAGACAGATAGGGATCTTGAAAGAAATAAAGATGAGCTTTTGAAAGTGAAACTCAAAGATGGGGAAGTTTTCTTGGCCAAGCTTAAAGAGATTTTGGATGATTCCTATATCTTTGATATTGAAGATAAAGAAGCTAGAGAAGTTAGAAAAGACGAAATTAAAGAAATATATATAGAGATTGTTTTCTAAGGAGAGTTTATGAATAATGATTTTATGTTAGCTTTAGATGAGCTTTGTAAGGAAAAGAACTTAGATAAGCCTACAATTCTAGATGCTTTACAAAAGGCGCTCATTAAAAGTTATCAAAAAAATTATGACAATCAAGAAAATGTTGATGTCATAATTGATGAAGAAACTGGAAAGATCGAAGTCTACGCCCTAAAGGAAATAGTAGATGAAGTTAACGACAATATAGTAGAGATTTCTCTAAAGGATGCTAGAGTAATCAACCCTACTTATAGGCTTGGAGATATAGCAAGAATTAAGCTTACTCCAAAAAACTTCGGAAGAGTTGCAGCACAAACTGCAAGAAATATTGTAATTCAAAAGATTAGGGATGCTCAAAGAGATTCTTTGTATGGAGAATACATAGAAAGAGCAAATGAAATGATAACTGGAACTATCCAAAGGGAAGATAAGTATAATGTCTATGTCAATCTCGACAAGATAGAAGGAATTGTTCCAGCAAAAGAACAAGTTTCTACAGAAAAATACCTTCCTAACGCTAGGATGAAGTTTCTAATTAAGGAAGTGAGAAATTCTTCCAAAGAACCACAAATCATCCTATCAAGGGCAAGCCAAGACTTAATTACTAGACTTTTCGAGCTAGAAGTTCCTGAAATAACAGATGGTATAATAGAAATCTACTCCCTAGCAAGAGAAGCTGGTTCAAGGACTAAGATGGCTGTATTTTCCAATGATGAAAACATTGATGCCATCGGAGCTTGTATAGGCTTTAAGGGGGCAAGAGTTAATTCCATAGTAGAGGAGCTTCAAGGCGAGAAAATCGACATAATTAACTTCGATAAGGATATCAAAGTATTTATATCAAATGCCCTATCCCCAGCTGATATCATCAAGGTACTTGTTAATGAAAAAAACAAGCAATCCCTAGTTGTTGTAGCTAGCGATCAACTTTCCCTTGCTATAGGCAAGGAAGGACAAAATGCTAGACTAGCCGCAAGACTAACTGGTTGGAAGATTGATATTAAAAGCAGTGAAGAGTTCGAAAAGTTAAGCCAAGTAGATATTGACGAAATTTTAGGTCTTAATGAATTAGACGAAGAAAGTCAACTAAGTGAAGAAAGCTTATCTAAGGATGAAGAAGACTTAGAAGTAAGCGAAGATTATGATAATAAAGAGCCTGTGGAAGAAGACTATATAGGGGAAGATGAAATAGACGATGAATCTAATGAGGATTAACAGATGAAAAAAGCTAGAAAGATTCCACAAAGAAAATGCGTGGTATGTGGTGAGCTTAAAGACAAAAAAGACCTTCTAAGAATTGTTAAAAACAAAGAAGAAGGGATTTTGATAGATGAATCAGGAAAGAAAAATGGAAGAGGCGCCTATGTATGCAAGAGTAAAGCTTGTATTGAGGAAGCCCTAAGAACTAATAAGCTAAACCGAGTATTTAGAACAGAGGTACCGGAAGAACTTTATGAGGAGTTAAAAGCTTATGAAGTAAATTGAGGAGAGTTATATGGCAGAAAAAATTAGAGTATATGAATTAGCAAAAGAAAACAATATGGTAGCAAAAGATATGGTTAAACTCCTAAAAGATGAGTTTGGTCTTGATATAAAATCTCATATGTCTATGGTAGGTGGCTCTGATCTTGAACTTATTCAAGGATATTTTGACGAAATAAATGAAGAAAAGATGGATAAGAAAAATAATAAGCATAACAAGAATAAGGGCGAAAAGAAACATCCAAAAAATCTTGTGAAGGCAGAAGATATAATAGAGGATGAAGAATTAGAAGAAGAAAAGCCAAAGAAGAAGAGAAAGAAAAAGAATAAAAATAAAAAATCTATCAAGCCAAGCAAAAAACAAGTTGAAGAAAAGAAGACTGGTGGAATTATAGAAATTCCAGAAACTGTCAATGTAAAAACTTTTGCTGATAAAATAGGTGAATCTCCAAATGCGGTAATAGCTAAGCTTATTGGCCTAGGCGTTATGGCAGGACTAAATGATCAAATAGACTTTGAGCAAGCTGAGCTTGTAGCACTTGATTTTGGTAAGGAGATTAAACCAGAAGAAGAGTACGATGCCATTGAAGAACAACAAGTCGAACTTGACTTTGAGGATAGGGAAGAGGATTTAAAACAAAGACCACCAGTTGTCTCAGTAATGGGCCACGTTGATCATGGCAAGACTTCAATCCTTGATAAGATTAGATCTACTAGGGTAACAAGTGGAGAGGCTGGAGGAATCACTCAACATATAGGTGCTTCAGTTGTTGACATCAACGGAAAACACATCACTTTCCTAGATACACCAGGCCATGAAGCCTTCACAGAAATGAGGATGAGAGGGGCTCAATCAACTGATATAGCAATCCTTGTAGTTGCTGCAGATGATGGAGTTATGCCACAAACTATAGAAGCCATTAATCACGCAAGAGCTGCTGGTATTCCAATAGTTGTAGCTATTAATAAGATAGATAAGGAAGTAGCAAATCCAGATAGGGTTAAGCAAGAGCTAATGGAACAAGGACTAGTATCTGAACAATGGGGTGGAGATACAATTATGGTTCCAGTATCTGCCCATACAGGTCAAGGAATTGATGATCTCTTGGAGATGGTTCTCTTGGTTGCTGAGATGAGAGAACTAAAGGCAAACCCAAATAGAAATGCAGTAGGAATTATCATAGAAGCCCAACTAGACAAGGCAAGAGGAGCTGTTGCGACAGTCCTAGTACAAAAAGGAACCCTCCATGCAGGAGATTATGTTGTAACTGGATCTGCTTCAGGAAGAATCAGAGCTATGTTTAACTCAAGAGGAGAAGCCATTGAAGAAGCTGGCCCATCAATGCCAGCCCAAATCTTAGGTCTTTCAGATGTAGCAGAAGCTGGGGATATGATTTATGCAGTAGAAGATGAAAAGCTTGCTCGTGAATTTGCCCAAAGAGCAAAAGAATTTAAGCGTGAAGAACACCTAAAGGCTAAGGCTAACACTAACCTCGAAGATATGTACTCAGACATAGCTGATGGTGAGCTAAAAGAGCTTAATATCATTGTAAAAACTGATGTAAAGGGTACTGTTGATGCAGTAAGCCAATCACTTACTAAATTATCTAACGAGGAAGTAAAGGTTACTGTTATAGCAGGAGCTGTTGGAGGAATTACAGAGTCAGATATCCTCCTAGCCCAAGCATCAAATGCTGTAATTATAGGCTTTAATGTAAGACCTACCCAAGGAGCCTTGGAAAGAGCTAAGGATAATAATGTAGAAATTAGGACTTACTCAGTAATCTATGAAGCAATAGAAGATGTTGAAAAAGCCATAAAGGGTATGCTAGATCCAGAATTTAAGGAAGTTGTCCTAGGAAGAGCAGAAGTTCGTGACACCTTCAAGGTTCCAGGAGCAGGTACTATAGCAGGAGTTATGGTAACTAATGGTTCTGTACCAAAAAGGGCAAAAGTTAGACTTCTTCGAGACAATATAGTAATCTTTGATGGAGAAATCTCATCAATGAAGAGATTTAAGGATGACGCAAGGGAACTTGCTTCTGGCTATGAGGGCGGTATAGGTCTTAACAGATTTAACGATATCAAAGTAGGCGATGTTATGGAAGCCTATGAAATGGTTGAAAAGGAAAGAGATTAATGAATAAAAGAAGAACAGAAAGAATCTCATCTGAAGTCAAGAAAGAACTTTCTAAAATCCTAAGAGATGACCTAAGTGATCCTAGACTAAGTAATGAGGCCATGGTTTCTATTACAGATGTAGAAGTGACAAATGACCTTTCCTTTGCGGATTGTTATATTAGCGTCTTGGGTGATGAGCAAAAGAAGGAAGATGTCCTTGATGCCTTAGACCAAGCCAAGGGCTACATCAAAATCCTAATTGGTGAGAGGATGAGATTGAGATCAATGCCTGAATTTAGGTTCAAATTAGATAATTCCATAGAACATGGAGCATATATGGACAAGCTTATAGCTGAGACCATTGCAAAGGATAAAAAGGCTAATGAACAAAGGTAAAATCAGTAAAGAAAAAGTCGACAAATTCCTAGAACTTGTTGATCAAGCAGAAACTATAGCCATAGCAAGTCATGTAAATCCTGATGGTGATAATCTAGGATCAAGTCTTGGTCTAAGAAGGTCCTTAGAGCTTTATGGCAAAAATGTTGAAGTAATTGGTTTTGATACGATTGACGATTATCTACTCTTCTTGCCAGAAATAGACCACTACAAGAAACCTTCTATGGATTCTTATGATTTATTTATGTTTTTGGATTGCTCAGAGTTTGCTAGGATTGGAGAAAAACTTGGACCTGTCGCTAAAGCTTCAAGAAAGAGTCTAGTCCTAGACCATCATGTTGGAGGTAGCTTAAAGACAAATCTTGATATTGTACTAGACACAGCTCCAGCTACTTGCCAGATAGTCTTTGAGCTATTAGATAGATTAAAACTTCCTATTGATAGGGATGTTGCTAGCCTTCTTTATACAGGGCTATGTACAGATACTAATAGATTTCTTTACTCAAATGTAACAGAATATACTTTCTATATGGCTGGTAGACTATTAAGCCTTGGGGCAGAAAGCCAATATATCTATAGAAATCTCTACCAATCAAAACCTATGAAGGTTATGAAATTCGAAACTGAAATCATGCAAAATGCAATCTTTTTCGATAAGAAGGCCTACTCAGTTGTATCCAAAGAACTTGTAGAAAAACATGGGGTTCAAATGGGAGATGCAGAAAATGTCATAAGCTTACTTAGGGATATAGATGAAGTTGAAGTTGCCATGCTTCTTAAAGAATACGACAATGGTGAATACAAGGTATCCCTAAGAAGCAAGGACTATGATGTATCAAAAATCGCAAGAGCAAATGGTGGAGGTGGACATATCAAGGCAAGTGGCTTTACTATTTACGCTAAGTGTCTTGATGAAGCCAAAAATAAGGCTTTTGATATGTTAAAGGAAATTGATGTATAGCGGAATTCTAAATGTAGATAAAGAAAAAGGAATATCTTCTGCTAGGGTAGTATCCCTAGTAAGAAAGGCCCTTGGTCAAAAAAAAGTCGGCCATACAGGCACCTTAGATCTCGAAGCCAGTGGCGTCCTTCCTATAGTAGTAGGAAAGGCGACTAGGCTTTCTGATTATATGATGGGAAAAGATAAGACCTACGAGTGCCTTATGGTCTTTGGCAAAAAAACCGACACCCTGGATGGGGCAGGAAAGGTTATTAAAGAAAGTTCTACAACTTGCTCTAGGGAAGAATTAGAAAATATCTTATCCAAATACATGGGCGAAATTGTGCAAATCCCTCCCATGTATTCAGCCCTCAAGGTAGATGGCAAAAAACTCTATGATCTTGCAAGAAGTGGTATAGAAATCGAAAGAAAAAAAAGAAAGGTCAACATCTATGATATAGAAATTCTAGATTTTGCCTTTCCCCAAGCGAGGATACTTGTAAAATGCTCCAAGGGCACTTACATAAGGACTCTTATCGATGATATAGGAGAAGAGCTTGAGACTTTGGCATTCGTAAAAGAATTAAGAAGGATTAGGGTTGGAGAGTTTGACGTAGATAAGGCCATAAAATCGTCCGAGATTTTAGAAATTGATAAGGAAGAATTACTGGCTAGATTAGAAAATATGGATATAGCCTTAAACAAATATCCTAGCATAGATTTAGCTAGAAACTTATTCGATAAGCTTATTAATGGTATGATAATAAAGATAAATAAGCCTTTAGCAAATGAATTAAGGGTCTATGTCGCTGGCGAATTTATCGGTCTTGGCAAAAGTTTTGAAGAAAGTGGCGAATATTTTCTAAAGATGGAGAAAGTATTGTATGACAGAGAAAATAAAAATTTATGACCTAAATATAGACCTTCCTGACCTTCAAAGAAAGGCGGTTTCTTTGGGTAACTTCGATGGAGTCCATTTGGGTCATCAAAAGTTAATGAAAAACAATTTAGAAATAAGCAAGAAGTATGACCTAGAGCCTGCCGTTTTGCTATTTAAGCAAAACACCAAGCTAAGGCTTAAAGATGAGAAGGAATACATGACAAGTCTTGAAGATAAGATAGAAATTCTCAGCTCCATAGGAATCCATACTTTCTGCCTGATAGACTTTGATGAAAAGTTTATGAATCTTTCTCCAAGGGAATTTATTGCTGAAATTATCAACAAAAAGCTCAATGCTTCATATATTATATGTGGCAAGGACTACAGGTTTGGCAAGAAGGCCTCAGGCGATGTTGATACTCTTGAAAAATACGAAGAAAGATACAATTACAAGACTTCCGTAGTAGATTTTGAGAAGGAAGATGAATTTAATAAAATATCTTCTAATCACCTAAGAGATTTAATAAGAGAAGGTAATATAAAAAAGGTAAATAAGCTTTTGGCTAGACCTTACAAGATAAAGGGAACAATTGTTGATGGTATGAAGAGGGGAAGAACCCTGAATTTTCCAACTGCCAACCTAAAATTAAGCTTTAATTATGTCCTTCCTATTGACGGAGTCTATTTGACAAGAATTAATATAGATAATAAGTCCTACTATGCCCTTAGCAATGTAGGAAAAAATCCTACCTTTGGTGAAAATAGTAGGAAGGTTGAGACCTATATCCTAGATTTTGATCAAAATATCTATGGAGAAAATGTTTCGATAGAATTTCTAGAATTTTTCCGCTACGACATCAAGTTTACTTCAAGGGAAGAATTAATTGAACAGATGAATATAGATAAGAAAAGGGCCTACAAGTACCTAGAAAATTTGTCTTAGTTAGTTTACAAGATAATAAAGTTAAAGTATAGTAAATGAGGTTACCTTTGCTAAGTGACTGAAACCTCGACTCTCACTTGGTAAATGGCAAATTAAATATACGGAGGAAATTATGTTAAAATCAGAAGAAAAACAAGCAATAATCAAAGAATACCAACTAGAAGAGAAAGATACAGGTTCTCCAGAAGTACAAATCGCAATCCTATCTAAGAGAATTGCAGATCTTACAGAACACTTAAAAGCAAACAAGAAAGACCACTCTTCAAGAAGAGGTCTTTACAAGATGATTAGACGTAGAAAAGGTATGTTAAATTACCTAAGAGACAATGATATTGATAGATATAGATCAATCGTTGAAAGATTAGGTTTAAGAGGTTAATTATTGGGCGGGGTTTTACCCGCCTTATTTTATATAAAAAAAGTAATTAGGAGTGAAGATGGTAAAAACTTATAAATACGAATCAAAATTAGGAAAAGATTTTGAGATAACCATAGGCAAGTTCGCCGAACAAACCAATGGTGAATGCTACATAAGATGTGGCGATACATCATTACTTGTAACAGCGGTTGCAAGTGAAAAACCAAGAGAAGGAATAGACTTTTTCCCATTAATTTGTGACTTCCAAGAGAAATTATATGCAGTAGGAAAAATACCTGGAGGATTTCTAAAAAGAGAAGGCAAGGCAAGTGATGAAGCAACCCTAATCTCTCGTCAAATGGATAGGCCTCTTAGACCACTTTTCCCAGAAAATTATTACAATGATGTTCAAATTATAGCTACAGTTTTGTCTATGGATGAAGATAATCTTCCTGATCCTCTTACAACAATCGGTGCATCAATTGCCCTAGGCATATCCGATATACCTTTTTATGGCCCAGTTGGAGCTTGTATGGTAGGTAAGGTTGATGGAAAATTAATAATTAATCCTAGCAAGGAAGAAAGAGAAAAATCCACCCTTGAGCTTACTGTTGCAGGTAAGAAGGGGGCGATAAACATGGTTGAAGCTGGAGCTTGTGAGCTTTCTGAGGAAGAAATGCTTGAAGCTATGCTTCTTGCCCTAGAAGAAATTGGCAATATTTCTGACTTTATCCAAACTATAATCGATGATATAGGTAAGGAAAAAATCGAAGTAGCTCAAATCGAAGAAACAGAGCTTGATAGAAAAATCTCAGAAGACTTTGAGGAAGATATTAAAAATTCAATTAGGACTACCGATAAGACAGAAAGAGAAGCTAATATCTTTAGGATAGAAGAAGAAGCTAAGGAAAAATACCTAGAAGCTTATCCTGAAAGTGAAGATGAAATTCACAGAAGAATAGATAATATCATGAAAAAGGAAGTTCGTCGTATGATTTCTATTGATAAGATTAGACCAGATGGTCGTGATCTTACAGAAATTAGACCACTTTCTGCTGAGGCTGGACTTCTTCCTAGAGTTCATGGATCTGGACTTTTCCAAAGAGGACAAACTCAAGTTCTCTCAGTAGTAACCCTAGGTTCTCCTGCTGATGTTCAAATAATTGACGGATTAAATAGGGAAGAAATCCAAAAAAGATATATCCACCAATACAATTTCCCACCATTCTGTGTTGGCGATATAAGACCTCTAAGAGGTCCAGGTCGTCGTGAAATTGGTCATGGACGCTTGGCAGAAAGAGCTCTTATTCCAGTTCTTCCTGACGAAAAAGACTTCCCTTACACTATAAGAGTTGTATCAGAAGTTTTATCATCAAATGGATCAAGCTCTCAAGCTTCAATCTGTGGTTCAACCCTTTCTCTAATGGATGCAGGAGTTCCAATAAGAAAACCTGTTGCAGGTATTGCTATGGGTCTTATCAAAGAAGATTCTTCTATCTCAATCCTAACAGATATCCAAGGTCTAGAAGACCACCTTGGTGATATGGACTTTAAGGTAGCTGGTACTCGTGATGGAATCACAGCCCTACAAATGGATATGAAAATAGACGGTATCACAAGAGAGGTCCTAGAAGAATCTCTTAACGATGCTCACAGTGCTAGGATGAGAATCTTAGATGTAATAGAGGCTGCCATAGATAAGCCAAGAGATGACATCTCAGAGTATGCACCAAGACTTTTTACAATAGATATAGATCCAGAAAAGGTTCGTGATGTAATAGGTTCTGGTGGAAAGACCATCAACAAGATTATTGATGCTACTGGAGTTAAGATTGAAACAGAAGATGATGGACACATCACAGTTGCTTCAAATGATGGAGAAAGTGGCAAGAAAGCTATAGAGATGATCAAGGCTATAGTTACAGATCCAAAAGCTGGTGATGTTTATACAGGCAAGGTCGTAAGGATAATGAACTTCGGCGCCTTTGTAGAAATAGCTATTGGTAAGGAAGGCCTCCTTCATATTTCCCAAATCGACCATCACAGGGTAGAGAAAGTCGAAGACGAACTTAAAGTTGGAGATGAGGTTAAGGTAAAGGTTACTGAAATAGATAGACAAGGAAGAATCAATCTTTCAAGAAAGGCTCTTTTAGAAAAACCTGAAGCCTGGCCAGTAGATGAGTCACCATACAGGAAAAACGACAAAAAAGAAAAGTAATTAACTTAGTGGAGCTGTTGTAATTAATAAGATTAAGAAATCATTATAGAATCAAGCGAATTGTCTCGAATGTAGTTTTGGTCAATTTGCTTGAGATATCATGGTTTGATTTTATTTTACACAGCTTCATTTTTTGTATATTTTATCATATAATAAAAGTAGAGGTGAAAATGACTAATAGAAATAATAATAGAATTAGAAAAAAATCAAATAAAAAATCACCCAACAGGTCAGTAGTTAGAAAGATTAGGGAAAATAAGTTTGATTTAGGCAAGTTTTCCATGCTAATGATGATTCTCCAAGTTTTATTATTTGTCTTTATTTTATCATCAAATACAGGAATTTTGGGAGATGTTCTTTCAGACTTTTTTGCTAAAATTTTTGGGAAATTTTCCCTTGCCTTTCCAGTTATTGTCTTTATGACTTTTTTTGCCATTAGAAGGGGAAGTTATAGGAATAATCTTAGGAGATTTTTCCTCCTATACCTTATTTATCTAGTTACTCTTGCTATTTTTTCGAGAGCCTTTATTAGAAATGAATTAGCCTGGTCTATTCAATATTCTGCCAGTCAGAAGGCTTATGGAGGCGGGGCAGTAGGTGGAGCAGTTTGCTTTTTCCTAGTTGGCCTTATTGGAAACCTTGGCATGTATATAGTTTATGCTCTTTCTATCTTCGCCCTAATAATAGATTTAAGTCCCCTAAGCTATGGAGACTTCTTTACTAAAGTTAAAGAAGTCTTTGGAGCTTTTGGAAGATATCTTAGAAATTTTTATAGGGATCTTATGGATAGCTTTGATAAGGATGAGAAAGAAGACTTACCTAGAAAAGAAACTAAAAGAAAAGAAGAGGACTTAGGAAAAATCGAAGAAAGAGCAACAGAAGCTAATAAAGAAAATCTGGTCGAAGAAAAAAGAAAGCCTGTCAAAAACTTTGACCTCGATAGCCTGGGGGATGCTTTGGTAAATAATTATAAGTCAAGACAAGTTAAGCTTAGTGACTTTAATGAAAACTTTAGGAGAGAATTTGGCGATTATAACTACCCATCAATAGATTTGTTGGAAGATAGGAATGAAGATGGGGGAGTAGATGATAAGGAGATAAGGCAAAGGGCCATAGCCATAGAGGAAACTTTGGATTCCTTTGGTATAGATGGCAAGGTTGTCCAAATTGATGTCGGTCCTACTGTAACCTGCTATGAGCTTAAACCTCAAAGGGGAGTTAAGGTTAGTAAGATAGTAAACTTATCTGATGACCTAGCACTTGCCCTTGCTACAAGCGGGATAAGGATTCTTGCACCAATTCCTGGCAAAAGTCATGTGGGTATAGAAGTGCCAAATGACAAAAAGGAAGTAGTCGGACTAAAGGAGATTTTCTCATCAGAAAAATTTGTCAAGTCCAAATACAAGATTCCCTTCGCCATGGGCAAGTCCATCTCAGGTGATGTGGTTGTATCTGCCATAGAGAAGATGCCTCATCTTTTGGTATCGGGGGCAACAGGATCTGGTAAATCAGTTTGTATCAATACCATTATCATGTCCATCCTCTACAAACATTCGCCAAATGATGTAAAACTTCTTTTGGTAGACCCAAAGGTAGTAGAGCTTTCAATCTATAATGGAATCCCTCACCTAATCATGCCGGTTATAACAGATCCAAAGAAGGCTTCATCATCCCTCTTCTGGGCCATAAGTGAGATGGAGAAAAGATATAAACTCTTTGAAAAAAATCATGTCAGAGATATAGTTGGATATAAGAAAGCTCAAGAGTCTGATGATTCTATGGAAAATCTTCCATATATTGTAATAATCATTGACGAGCTTGCGGATTTGATGATGACAGTAGGAGCTGAGGTCGAAGATTATATAACAAGGCTTGCCCAAAAATCAAGGGCTTGTGGAATCCACTTGATAATCGCAACTCAAAGGCCAACCGTTGATGTCATAACTGGAACTATTAAGGCTAACATACCTTCAAGGATTTCCTTTGCAGTAACAAGTCAAATCGACTCTAGGACAATCTTGGATGCCCAAGGAGCAGAAAAACTCTTAGGTAAGGGGGATATGCTCTACGCTTCAAGTGATTCAATGAGACCTGTTAGAATCCAAGGAGCCTTCGTCTCAGATGATGAAGTAATAAGTGTAGTTAGGGCGATCAAAGAAGGAAATGACACCAACTACGATAAAGAAGCCATAGAAAAGGTCGAAGAAACGGCAGCTAATAATAGCGAAATGACTGAAGATGAAGATGAGCTAATCAACGAAGCTATCGAAGTAATAATAAATGAAAAGACTGCTTCAGTATCCATGCTTCAAAGGAAGTTAAAAATCGGCTATGCAAGGGCTGGAAGGCTAATTGATCAATTGGAGCAAAGGGGTGTAGTCGGTGGCTATGAAGGTTCTAAACCTAGGAAGGTCCTCGTTGATAGGTCGTATTTAGAAGGAGAAAAAAATGAATTTAGCAAATAAAATAACCCTAATGAGACTCTTTTTGATACCAGTCTTTGTTATAATATTTATGATTTCTGGAAGAGATATGAACTTGGCAGCTATAGTTTTTGTTATAGCAAGTCTTACAGATGCACTTGATGGTCATATAGCTAGAAGTAGAAATATGATTACGAATTTTGGTAAGTTTACCGATCCCTTGGTAGATAAGGTCCTAACCATGGCAGCCTTTTTGGTCTTGGTAGAAGATAATACAATCCCTGCTTGGCCAGTAATAATAATTATATCAAGAGAGCTAATCATAACAGGCTTTAGGACTCTAGCAGCTGATTCTGGAATTACAATTGCTGCAAGCATGTGGGGCAAGGCAAAGACTACTAGCCAGATGATAGCCCTAGTTATGCTTTTGTTAAATGTGGAAGTTATTAATAAGCTAGGCATCTATGTCTTCTACCTAGCCCTTATATTAACAGTTATATCAGGTCTAGACTATCTTGTAAAAAACAAAAAAGTTTTGGACTTAGAAAATATTTAAAGGTCAACTCTACACTAGCTTGTAGAGTTTTCTTATGCCCTTTTCTTTAAGAAAAGTAAAAAAATGATATAATAAGATTAATAGGTAATTATAGTTTATAGAAAAAATAGAGGAGAGTTTATGGATAAAGAGAAACAAAAGGCCCTAGACCAGGCTTTTAAGAATATAGAAAAGAAATATGGTAAGGGTGCTATTATGAAGATGGGTGATGCTCCAAGAGTTTCGGTATCTGCTATACCAACTGGGGCTGTCAACCTCGATATAGCCCTCGGTATCGGTGGAATCCCAAGAGGAAGGGTCATAGAAATTTTTGGTCCAGAATCTTCTGGTAAGACAACCCTCGCCCTCCACATAGTAGCCGAAGACCAAAAGCAAGACCAAACCTGTGCCTTCATAGATGCAGAGCATGCCCTAGATGCAGAATATGCAGAAAACTTGGGTGTCGATATAGATAATCTTATCTTATCACAACCAGATACAGGTGAGCAGGGTCTTGATATAGCAGAAAGTCTAGTAAGAAGTGGAGCGGTTGATCTAATTGTAATCGACTCAGTTGCAGCCCTAGTGCCAAGAGCTGAAATCGAAGGAGAAATGGGAGATAGCCATGTTGGTCTTCAAGCAAGACTTATGAGTCAAGCCCTAAGAAGACTTACTGGTGTTATAGCAAAGTCAAACACAACAGTAATCTTTATCAATCAATTAAGAGAAAAAGTAGGAGTAATGTTTGGATCTCCTGAAACCACACCAGGTGGTCGTGCCCTAAAGTTCTATTCATCAGTTAGACTTGATATAAGAAGAATTAAGACAATTACCCAAGGAGATGATTCAATAGGATCTAGAACTAGGGTTAAGGTAGTAAAAAACAAGGTAGCTCCTCCATTTAAGGTAGTAGAATTTGATATCATGTATGGTAAGGGAATATCAAAATCTGGAGTTCTCCTAGATACAGCAGTTGACCTTAACATAGTTGATAAGGCAGGCTCTTGGTTTTCTTATAAGGACGAAAAACTCGGCCAAGGTAGGGAGAATGTAAAAGATTATCTTGAAGCAAATCCAGAAATTATGGCTCAAATTGATAGTGATGTTCGTAATACTATACAAGTAGCTGATGATGGAGAAAAAACAGAAGAAGTTGAAAATATAGAAAATGAAGATTAAAAATAAGCTCTTGCAAGGATAAAAATGCTTGCAGGAGCTTTCTTTTTAGATATAAGTCTTAGAGGAAACTTAGTTGATTTAGGTCTCTTTTTGAAAGTTTTGATAGGGAAATACCAATCAGTCTTAAACTTTCACCCTCATATAGGTCGGCTAAGAGCTTTTTAGCTTCCTTGTAAATGTCTTTAGCCTTATAGATGGGTTCTTGGAGTGTGATGGCCTTACTACGAGTGTGGAAATTTTCATCCTTTATTTTGAGATTGACAGTTTTTGCCTGGATATCCTTTATTTGCATCTCATCTTCTATTAGTTCGGACAGATTTCTAAGATAAGAGTCGAGAATCTTTAGCTCTTTTGTGTTTTGGGTGAAAGTTCTTTCCTTGCCTATCGATTTTCTAAGTCTATTGGGATTGACAGCTCTCTTGTCGACACCCCTTATAACTTGATAGATATAGGCCCCTTGCTTGCCAAAATTATCAAGCAAATACTCCCTATCTAATTTCAATAAATCTTTCACCTTATATATGCCAATCTTATTTAGCCTTTCACTTGTCTTTTTTCCGATACCATGAACCTTATTTATAGAAATTTCTGGCAAAAACTTATCTAGGTCATCTTCCCCTATCATGGTTATACCATGGGGTTTTTTCCAGTCGCTAGCAAGTTTTGCGAGAAACTTATTGTAGGAGATACCGACTGAAATACTTATACCAGTATCTTTAAAAACCTTATTTTGGAGAATTTGTGCTCGAATTAGGGGATTTTTGCTTTCAACTACTATGTAGGCCTCATCAATTGAAACTTGCTCCATTAGCCTTGTAAATGACTTAATGATAGAGAATACTTCCTTAGATTTTTCCCTATAATATTTGTGGTCAACTGGCAAAAGAATTAGGTCTGGGCAAAGTTGTTTGGCCATAAATACCGGCATAGCTGAGTGAAGGCCATACTTTCTTGCCTGGTAGTTGGCAGTAGTAAGGATTGACTTATTGGAAAGTCCTCCCACAGCCAGGGGAAGATTTTTTAATTTTGGATTTCTTAACTCTTCGCAAGATGCATAGAAGGCATCACAATCTAGGTGGAAAATATATTTCATATAGCCATTATACTGCTTATAAAAAATTAAGCTTCCTATAGCCTAGAAAGCTTTGCCTAAAAAGCTTATATAAAGTATCATATACTTATGAGAATAGATAAATTTTTGAAAAATGCAAGAATCATTAAAAGAAGGCAAGTTGCTAAAGAGGCTTGCGAAAATGGAAAAGTAAGTATTAATGAAAAGCTTGCTAAGCCAGGCAGCCTAGTTGAAGAAGGGGACCTTGTAGAAGTAGTTTTTGGTAAATCAAAGCTCAAATTTAGGGTGACTTCTTTGATAGATGGGGCAAAAAAGAACAATGCTATAAGCATGTATGAGGTGATTGATGACTAAGAAGAATTCATATTTTAAAAAACGCAGGAAGAAAAACCAGAAATTTTTAATCACTATTGTATCAATTATGGTTTTGGCGGCAGGCTCTTTTAACTTATATAATAGGGCCTTAGATAGGGAATTTGCCAAAGTTAATAAGGATATAAAATCCCTAACAAAGAAAAAAGAAGAACTTCAAATATCCATTAATGGCCTTAAAGAAGATTATGAAAATAGAAACACTGACGAATTTAAGGAAAAAATCGCTAGAGATAGGCTAGATATGGTCAAAAAATCTGAAGTGGTTTACCAAGATGACAATAATAAATAAGCTAAGAGAATGCATTATAGAAAATAAGCTTATAGATGAAGGCGACCATATAATAATAGGCGCTAGTGGGGGACCAGATAGTCAGTTTTTGATTTATGGGCTAAAGGATTTGATGAAAGAGATGAATTTTACCATTACCCTTGCTCATCTTAACCACCTACATAGGAAGGAAGCTATTTTAGATGAACAATTGGTAGAGGCTACTGCCAAAAAACTTGGCCTTGACTTTAAGAAGAAGGCTTGTAGTATGGATTCCTATGCCAAACAAGAGGGTCTTTCTAGTGAGGATGCTGGAAGAAGACTTCGATATGAGTTTTTTAGACAGCTAAAGGGAGATAATCCCAAGGCAAAAATTGCCGTAGCCCACAATTTAGACGATCAAGCAGAAACCGTTCTCATGAGAATAATAAGGGGAACGGGTATTGAGGGACTAAGGGCTATGGATTACAAAAATGATGACATAATTAGGCCAATCCTTGATATAAGAAAATCTGAGATTCTAGCTTACCTCAATGAAAATAACATTGCCTATGCCATAGACAAGACAAATCTCGAAACTGATTATACTAGAAATAAAATAAGGCTTGAGCTTATTCCAAGTATTGAGAAAATCAACCCGAATTTTAAAAGTAGCCTCGTGAATTTATCAAAGCTCTCTAGGCAAGAGATTGAGATAAGCGAGGCTTATCTAGCAAATATTTATGAAGAATGTCTAAGTCTTAGACAAAAAGATGCTATTAGCTTTAAGAAAGATAAGTTCGAAGCCCTAAGTAGGGCTTTAAGGGCAAGAATCATCAGATATGCTATTTTTGATTTAAAGAAAAAAATCAGGGATATATCCAAGGAAAATATAGACTCATTTTTGGCACTTACATCCTTGGCTAATGGCAAAGCTATTATTAAGGATGATTTAGTTTTCTATAAGTCTTATAATTTCTATAGGCTAAGTATAAATGAGGGAAAAAATCTAATGCCAAGCGATGAGGCCTACCTAGATATAGGAGAAAGCCTATCTTTTGGAGCTAAGATTATTAGCCTAAGTGAAGTTACAAATTATGATAAAAAATCCTCCCGCAATATCGAATATTTTGATAGGGATAAGTTGACTTTTCCCTTGAAAATAAGATATAGGAAGGCTGGCGATAGATTCAAACCACTTGGCATGGACCATAATAAAAAACTCAAGGACTTTTTTATTGACTTAAAGGTTGATAAGTTCAAGAGGGATAAAATTCCCCTAATTTTATCAGAAAATGATATAATATGGGTGACATCTTTTAGGAGTTCGGAGGATTATAAGATTGATCCTTCTACAAAAAATATAGTAAAGATTGAGGTAAAGGATGATAACTGATTACAGCGATATAATTGAGAGAGTTTTGATTGATGAAGATAGCTTGCACAAGAAGATAAAACAATTGGCACAGACTATCAATACTTATTATGCTGATAAGGGAACTCTAATACTTGTGGGAATCCTCAAGGGATCAGTGATGTTTATGTCAGAGCTAGCTAAGGAGCTAAAGGTAGATCTTATGATGGACTTTATGATTGTTTCATCATATGCTGAGAATACTTATTCTAGTGGCAATGTCAAAATTTTAAAAGACCTTGATATAGATATCAAGGATAAGGAAGTGCTAATTGTCGAAGATATAATCGACACTGGCTACACCTTAAAAAAGACTAAGGAAAATTTAATTAATAGGCAAGCAAAGGATGTAAAAATCGTAACCTTGCTCGATAAACCTGAAAGAAGAGAAGTAGAAATCAAGTCAGACTGGTCAGGCTTTAAGATTCCTAACGAGTTTGTAGTTGGCTTTGGTCTAGACTACAATCAGATGTATAGGAACCTACCATACATAGGTGTAGTAAAAAGATCAGTTTATGAAAATATAGAAGATGCTAAATAGGTCTTATGGCCTATTTTGTTTTGAGGAGGAAAAATGGGAAAGAGTTTAGATTCAATGATAGTAATTTTGTATGGGGCAATAGTTGTATTTTTCTTATATAGGATATACAAATTACTGGGATACAGAAAGAGCCTTAGTGGAGAGATTAAAAGCTTTGATAGACCATCATCAAGTTTTGAGATAATTTTATTTTCAGTCCTAATTATTACCGGTGCTGTAAACTTATATGCAGGTTTCCAACAAGGAAATAACAAAAATATGTTAACCTCAGTAATTATGATAATTCTTGCTTTTGTATTTATGATATCAACAAAGGCTAAGTTAATGATAGGAGAGAATGCTATTATAGCAAATTCAAATCTAAGAAGCTACAAAGAGATTAGAAAATGGGGCTTTGATACCAAAAATTCTGAATTAATTCTCCTTGTTAAAGACCAAAAAGGAGAGCTTAGGGAAACCACCAAGGTCAAGAAAGAAGATATTGAAGAAATAAATAGCTTAATTAGAAGATATAAGTTAGGCAAGTAAGCTTGAAATTTCGTCCGATAACCGTATCATATAAGAGTTAATTTGAATGTAATTTGGAGAATTTATGTTATTAGTAATTGATATTGGAAATACGAATACGGTTATTGGTGTTTATGAAAATGAAGAATTAAAATCTAGATTTAGAGTGGCGACTGATTTAAAAAAAACTAGTGATGAATTGGTAGCTACTTTATTTAATATGTTGGCAATTAAGCAAATTGCAGTAGAAAACATCGAGGATACTATAATGAGCTGCGTTGTGCCAGATGTTATGTATAACTGGCAATCAGCTAATAGGAAGCTTTTTGATAGGGAAGCTATTGTAGTAGATTCAGATACTCCTACTTTTTTGACTATCGATTATGAAAACCCAAGAGAAGTTGGAGCAGACAGGATTGTCGATGCTGTAGCAGCCTATAGCAAGTATGGTGGGCCTGCCATAGTTGTCGATATGGGTACTGCTATAACCTTTGATGTTGTTACAGAGGATAAGAAATACTTGGGTGGATCTATAGCACCTGGTATAAGAATTGCTCAAGATGGGCTTTTTGGGGCAACTGCAAAACTTCCAAAAATTGAACTAATGGTTCCTACTAGTGCCATAGGTAAGAACACATCAGAAGCTATCAACGCTGGTATAGTTTATGGTTATATAGGCATGATTGACAGCCTAATAGAAATTCTAGAAAGAGAAATGAAAGAAAAATATGGAATTGACGAGAGCGATATTACCGTTGTTGCAACAGGAGGCTTCTCAGAGCTAATTTCTCAATCTAGTAAATTTATAGAAATTATTGAGCCAGACTTGATGCTTGAAGGACTTAGAATTATTTATGAGAGAAATAAAAATCTCTAATTCTCTGATTCTTGCACCTATGGCTGGAGTAACTGATTCAGCCTTTAGGCAAATTTGCGAAGAAAATGGCTGTGATAAGACCTTTACAGAGATGGTTTCAGTAAATGCCCTTGATTTTGATAATAGGGCAACAGAAGAGATTATGTATAGGTCCAAGGCAGAAAAAAATGTCAACATTCAAATATTTGGCAAAGACACCGATATTATAGAAAGGGTAGTAAAGGAAAAGATTAATCCCATAGAAGAGTTCAAAGAGATAAGCTTTAATATGGGATGTCCTGCGCCTAAAATATTCAAAAATGGTCAGGGCTCAGCCCTTATGGCCGACCTAAAGAAAGTCTATGCTATTGGCAAATGCCTAGTTGATTCGACAAATAAAATTGTCAATGTAAAGTTTAGACTAGGTATAGATGATTCTTCAAAAAACTATATAGAAGTCGCAAAGGCCCTAGAAGATGCCGGAGTCGACTATGTTATTCTTCATGCCAGAACCAGAAACCAACAATATTCAGGAAAGGCTGATTGGACTGCTATAAGGAAGTTAAAAGATTCCCTTGGAATTCCAGTAATAGCCAATGGTGATTGTTTTAGCGTAGAAGATTATAAAAATATCCTAGAAGTAACGGGAGCTGATGGAGTTATGCTTGCAAGAGGAGTTATGGGTAATCCCTTCCTCTTTAGGCAAATCAAGGATTATATCCAGGGAAAAGAAATTACAAGGATAGGCTTTGATGATATATTAAAGACTATCAAAAGACAATATGAACTTTCCCTCGCCTACAAGGATGAAAAACTTGTGATAAATCAAATGAGAAAACATGTCGGCTGGTATATCAAAGGCCTTCCATCCGCTGCGACTTACAGGGCTAGGGTGAACAAATTAAAAACTACAAGAGAAATTTTTGACTTGTTAGAAGAATATAGAAAAAATTTAGAGGATAATTATGACAGAAAATAAAGAAGTAATATTAAGTAAAGAGTATTTAGAAAAGTTAGAAGACGAATTAGAATATCTAAAAACTAAAAAGCGTCCAGAAATTGCAGAAAAGATAAAAATAGCAAGAAGCTTTGGAGACCTTTCAGAAAATGCCGACTATGATGAAGCAAAAAATGAGCAAGGTGAAATAGAATCAAGAATCGCCAAAGTAGAAGATATGATTAGAAATGCCAAGACTATCGAGGTTAAGGAAAACTCTGA
Organism: Anaerococcus tetradius ATCC 35098; assembly: GCF_000159095.1. Taxonomy (GTDB): domain Bacteria; phylum Bacillota; class Clostridia; order Tissierellales; family Peptoniphilaceae; genus Anaerococcus; species Anaerococcus tetradius. The sequence continues at coordinate 58,848 of NZ_GG666299.1, forward strand.
TGAAGTCGGTGTTGGTAATACTGTAACTGTTTATGACGAGGAATTTGACGAAGAGTTCGACTACAAGATAGTAGGAACTGCCGAATCAAACCCCCTAGAAGGATTTATTTCTAACGAATCTCCAGTAGGAGCTGCCCTTATAGGCAAAAAAGTGAATGAAAGAGTCGAAGTAAGTACACCTAATGGAAAAATGTACTTTGTAATTAAAAATATTAAGTAAGGAGAGAACATGGCTGATAACAAAGATTTAAATGAGATGCTACAGATTAAAAGGGAGAAGTTGGAAGAGCTAAAGGCTCAAGGACTTGATCCTCACAAGGTTGTAAATTTTAAGGGAAGAATACCATCAAAAAATATCAAGGATGACTTTGAAGCCTATGATGGAAAAAATGTTAGAATTGCCGGAAGAATTATGGCCAAACGTGGACATGGTAACATGAGCTTTATGGATATCCAAGATGAGTCAGGCCAAATTCAAATTGTTAACCGCAAAAATGTTATCGGCGATTTATTCTCACAAGTTAAAAAATACGATATTGGAGATATAGTAGGAATAGATGGAAAGGTATTTAAGACCAACCAAGGAGAAATCTCTATTGAAACTGAAACTCCACTACTAATGACCAAATCCCTACAAATGCTTCCAGAAAAATGGCATGGCCTAAAAGACCAAGACCTAAGATATAGACAAAGATACTTAGACCTTATAGTAAATCCAGAAGTAAAGGATGTTTTTGTACAAAGAAGTTTAATAATCTCAGAAATCAGAAGATTTCTTGATGGCAAGGGCTTCTTGGAAGTAGAAACACCAATCCTAAACACCATAGCTGGAGGAGCTACTGCAAGACCTTTCATCACCCACCACAACAGTCTTGATATAGGTATGTATCTAAGAATTGCATCAGAGCTTTACCTAAAAAGATTAATAGTAGGTGGTTTCGATAAGGTATATGAAATAGGTAGGATGTTTAGAAATGAAGGAATGGATGCAACCCACAATCCTGAATTTACAACTATGGAATTATACCAAGCCTATGCTGACTTCGAAGATATGATGGAAATAACAGAAACAATGGTTGAAGCAGTTGCCCAAAAAGTAAAGGGCAAGACCCTAGTAGAACTTGATGGAAATGAAATTGAACTAAAGGCTCCATGGAAGAGAATATCAATGATTGAAGCCGTAAAAGAATATTCTGGAGTTGACTTTAACGAAATTACAGACTATGAAGCAGCTGTTGAAATAGCTAAGGAAAAGAATGTAGAAGTTAAGGGAAGTAGGGGAGAAATCATCGCAGAATTCTTCGATGAATTTGTAGAAGATAAGCTCATCCAACCAACCTTCATTATTGACTACCCTGTAGAAATATCTCCACTAGCTAAAAGAAAGAACGATGATCCAAGCCTAACTTACAGGTTTGAAGCCTTCATCAATGGAGCAGAAATTGCCAACGCCTTCTCAGAACTAAATGACGCCCTTGATCAAAAACAAAGATTCCTTGACCAAGTAGCCAAGAGAGAAGCTGGTGATGACGAAGCTCAAATGATGGACTACGACTTTGTAAACGCCCTAGAAATAGGTATGCCTCCAACAGGCGGTCTCGGTATAGGAATTGATAGATTAATCATGATTCTAACCGGTCAACACTCAATTAGAGACGTCTTGCTCTTCCCAACAATGAAGCCAATAGGCAAGGAAAAAGCAGAGGCTGATAAGCAAATAGCTAAGGATATAAGTGCTAAGGAAATTAAAATCGACCTATCAAAAGTAAAGGTAGAACCACTATTTGAAGACATGGTAGACTTTGAAACATTCTCAAAATCTGACTTTAGAGTTGTAAAAGTTAAAGCTTGCGAAGAAGTTCCAAAATCTAAAAAACTTTTGAAATTCACCCTAGATGATGGATCTGGAAAAGAAAGAACAATTCTTTCAGGTATTAAAGAATACTATGACGCAGAATGCCTAATAGGAAAAACCCTACTTGCGATTTGTAACCTTCCTCCTCGTAAGATGATGGGAATCGACTCAGAAGGTATGATTATATCTGCAATTTGCGAGTACGATGGAGAAGAAAAACTTAACTTAATAATGCTTGATGGAAATATTCCAGCAGGATCAAAATTATATTAAAGAACACGCTGATCATAAAACTGGGGTTTGTAATGAATCCCAGTTTAATTTTTTTAATTGGAGTAATAGAATTATTAAGCTATACAATAAAATCAATTTAAAGAATAATAAATATTAGATAATCACTGGCGATAGAAATTATAAACTCTATCGTCTTTTTTTACTCAAAATAAGGACGGAATAACACAAAAAATTCTCTAAAAACGCCTAATCAATGTAAGATAGAATGAAATCAATATTTATGCTATAATTAAATAAATCTAATACAGGAAAAATATGGATATTATGGCACTTAACTATAAAGCATTATGGATACAGTTAGCAAAAAAAGAATTAAAGAAAACAGATGTAATAGCTATGGCAGGACTTACTACAAATGTTATGGCTTAAATGGGCAAGGATAAACCAATAACATTTAAGAATTTAGAAAGAATATGTAAGGCTCTATCTTGCACTCATAATGATATTATTAGTTTTGAAGATTATTTAAAAAATGAAGGGGTAATAGAGGTAGGAAGTTCATGTTAGATAAGTATAAAAAATTAATGTCCTACATAGGGCCTTTTAAGAAAACCAGATTATTTATTTTATTTATATGTTCGCTCGATATTTTATTAGCATCCCTAACACCTTTTTTGATAGGAGAATTGATAAACATTATAAATAACGGAGAAGCGGTAGCTTTGATTATAAAGCAAGGCCTAATTACAATTCTTGTCGCTCTATGTTCTGGCATTTTAAATACATACCAAAATTATAAATGGCATTTGTTTTCTGTTGAATACCTAAATTACTTCAGGACTATCTTATTAAAAGCGGGACTTAACAAAGATACTAGCTTTTACAAAAATAAGAATGAAGACTATGCCACAAGAATCCTTCAAGATTCTCTGAATATTGCTGAGGATATAAGTATCGGACTTCCTATGCTTATATTAAATGTTTTAAGATTAGCTATTGTAATATTCTTTATGGTCAGGATGAATGCGAAGCTTAGTCTAATTCCTCTGACTGTGATTCCTATATACATTGTAGTATTTCATTTTATAAACAAGGACATTAGGAAAAGGTCAAAAGAAGAAAGGGAGGGATATTCCCTTATATCAAAAACTGTAAATGAATACTTATCTGGCATATTTGAGATTAAAATAAATAATAAGGAAGAGTTTTTTCTTGATAAATTTAAAGCCAAGATAAAAGAATATACCAATATTTTGAAGAGGATGAGGCTCTTGAGAGCTATATCCTATGGCTTTTCTACAATTATCACAGGAGCCTTGCCAGTAATTACCTTAGTAGTGGGCGGAATAATGGTATATAAAGGTAATCTTGAGATAGGATTTTTATTTTCTTTTTATGCCTATCTTGACTTTTTATACGAGCCTATGAACAACCTAATCGACTGGTACACAAATATCAATGTGAGCCTAGGAATGGCAGATAGGATTCTTGACTTCTTAGAATATGAAATAAGAAGCGAAGAAGGAATCAAGGTAAATTCTATAGAAAAAATACAAGTAAAAGACCTAGATTTTTCCTATGGGGATAAAGAAGTATTGAAAAACATCTCTTTTGACTTAAATAAGGGCGACATACTTGCTATTGTTGGGGAAAGTGGTTCAGGGGACAGTGATATAATGATGACAGATACAATAAATCCATTAAAATCAAAGTTTAAAGGCTTCCACAAAACTTTTAAACAAGACGATTTAGGATTAAGTCTGTCATCTTTTTTATTAAATTAA
>NZ_GG666298.1:0-3539 GCF_000159095.1 Anaerococcus tetradius ATCC 35098
TATTATGGCAATGAAGCAGAACAATATTCATTTTTTAGGATTCCCAAAACTTTATTTACCGACTTAAATTTTAAAAAACTATCCGTAGAAGCAAAAATTCTTTATGGAATTCTACTCGATAGAATGAGCTTGTCAATTAAGAATAAATGGTTAGATGAAGAAAACAAGGTATACATCATCTATACCATAGAAGAAATTATGGAAGTATTAAATTGGGGGAGAAATAAATCGGTCAAAGTAATGAAAGAAATTGAAGAGATAGGATTATTAGAAAAAAAGAGGTTAGGACTTGGAAAGCCAAATTTACTTTATGTAAAGAACTTTATTTACACAGAAAATAATAAAACTACAGAAGTTTCAAAAGCAAACTTCAAGAAGTTTAAAAAACAAACTTCAGGAAGTTTAGAAAACAAACCTCAAGAAGTTTCAAAAGAGGACTCTAATAATACTAATATTAATAATACTGAAACTAATAATACTGATTTTAATAATACCACCCCCATATCCCCCTTAGAAAAGCTAGGAGAAAAATCAAAAAAAATTTTGGAGGAGGAAGAATTAAAAGAAACTATAAAAAAGAATATATCTTATGAAACCTTTGAAAAAGTAAGAATAGAAGAAAAGAAGCAAGTAGATGTAATGATAAATGTACTTGTAAAAGCCTTAACTAGCTTACAAACATTAAAATAGGAGGGAGGCATATATCCAATGAAAATTTTAAAGAAAGATTTCTAAGTCTTAACTATAAACACATAGACTATGTTTTGAAATACCTAAGAGAAAATGCTCCAAAGGATATTAGAAACATTAATGCTTATCTACTGACTCTCTTATACAATGCAGATGAAAGTATTAGAAACATAGAAGTCATAAAGAGAGAAGATCAGAAAAGAGAAAACTATGACTATAGTAACGATGAGGATATTTGGAGAGAATTTTTAAATACTTGATAGGAGAGGCGCATATGGAATTAATAAAAGAAATCTTAGAACAGAAAATAAAAAATGCAGAAACAAATAGTCCATCAAAAGATGAAGAAAATAGGAGTTATATAGATCAAGAAACAGGATTAAAATATTGTGCAAAATGTAAAACACCAATTGAAAAAGAAATAGACTTCTTTGGAGAAATAAAAAAAGTTGGTATTTTATGTCAATGTAAAAAAGAAAGACAAAAATTAGAGGAAGAAAAAAGAAAAGAAAATAAAATGCTTTTAAAAATTGAACGCTTAAAAAAAGAGTGTTTTTCTGATCCTATCCTATTAAATTGGAATTTTAAAAATATGGACAAAGATAGTGAGCATGAAAAAGTAGCAAAAAACTATGTGGAAAAATTTGATGAAATATATGAAAATAATATAGGATTAATTCTCACAGGGAATGTGGGATGTGGAAAAACATATCTTGCAAGTGCTATAGCAAATGCTTTACTAGAAAAAGAAATATCAGTCAAAATGACAAATTTTTCAGTAATTTTAAATGATATGACTAACTTTGAGATTGATAAGAGTAAGTATATAGATAACCTAAATCATAAGAAACTATTAATTATTGATGATTTTGGAATGGAAAGAGATACAGATTTTGCAGCTGAGCATATCTTTAACATAATAGATAGTAGATATAGAAGTGGGAAACCTCTAATTATAACAACAAACTTAAATATATCAGCTTTAACTAATCCTGAAACTATAAAAGATAAAAGAATTTACTCAAGGATACTTGAAATATGCAGTCCCATTATATTTACAGGAGAAAATAGAAGAATAGAAAAAATGAAGGAGAAATCAAAATTAGCCTATGAAATATTAAAAAAGAATGAAAGTAGGTGAGTGAATGCAAAATGATGATATAAATAGCAGAACAATAGCCATAGTAAAAAAAGCGGGGATAGTTACAGCCAAGCAAGTTATAAATTTGATGAAGAAAATATTAGAAATAAATAAACATAAAGCGCAGACAGAACATTCAAGACCCTTAGAAAAATTTAAAAAAGTAAAAGTAAAAGACCTTGTAAAAAAAGGTAAAGTAGAAACCTTAGAATTAAATGACATAGACTTAAAAGCATTGAAAAAAGAATTAAAAAGATATGGGGTTAAATTTTCCATAAAGAAAGATTTAGAAAATGGAAACAACATTATCTTTTTTCAAGCAAAAGATATAAAAGTAATGGAACAAGCTTTTAAAAAGACAGTCCAGAAATTTACTAAAGATAAGTCAAGAAAAAGAAAATCTTTAATAGAAAGGCTTAATAACTTCAAGGATAAAGTCAAAGATACTATTGACAGAGATAAGGTTAAACATAAGCATCAGGAACAAAGTTTATAATAAAAGCACTTGGATATATAATATATATGATGAGAAGGCTATGAATAGTTTTATTGTTGAATACTATGAAAAAGAATTGGAATCATCCAGTAGAAGAATTTCTCTTATCTATAGATAAAAAATGAGAGCAGAAGCATTAGGAAAGAAACTAAAAAATACCTTTGAAAGTAAAATATAAGTATAATGGTGGTTTAAAATGACACATAAAAGAATATGTCCCATATGTAACTCAAAGATGAAGCAACAGTTTATAGGTCTATTACATTGCAAGTGTGGTATAAGCTATCATAAAGATCTAGGATATTTTAAAAGAAATGAAAATATGATGTTTGTCTTGGAAAGAAAAAAGATAGGTAAAAAAATAAAACAAGTTCCAGTAATAAGATATAAAAAAGATAAATAAAATACTAATGGGTAGAGAAATCTACTCTTTTTTATGGAGAGGAAGTGATTAATTCGAAAATACTAAATGAAATAATAAAAGATATAAAAAATGTTTTTAAGATAAGAGATAAGAAGAAATTTGTATTAGAAAATCTTCCTTACCTCTTATTTTTTTATATAGGAAATATCTTTGCAAGCCATGTCAACTCTTATGTAGGAGGAGATATAATAGATAGAATTCTAGTGGCTTTTAGTCAAATAGATACTTTAAAATATATTCCATCATTAAAAATAAAAAACCTGATACCCGGTCTAATTCTATCAGTAGTTATTAAGTTAATCCTTATACAGAAAAAGAAAAAAGCAAAAAAGTTTAGAGAGGGCAGAGAATATGGATCGGCAAGATGGGGAAATGAAAAAGATATTGAGCCATACATTGACAAGAAGTTTGAAAACAATGTGCTACTAACTCAAACGAAAGACTTACCATGAACAATAGACCTAAAAATCCAAAATATGCTAGGAATAAAAATGTATTGGTAATTGGAGGTTCTGGAGTGGTAAAACAAGGTTCTTTGTAAAGCCGAATCTCATGCAAATGCACTCTTCATATGTAGTGACCGATCCAAAAGGAACATTAGTCTTGGAAAGCGGAAAAATGTTGGAAAGAAATGGATATGAGATAAAAATACTAAATACAATAAACTTTAAAAAATCCATGAGATATAATCCCTTTGCATACTTGAAAAGTGAAAAAGATATTTTGAAATTAGTACAAACAATAATTGCAAATACTAAGGGAGAAGGAGAAAAATCAACTGAGGATTT
>NZ_GG666298.1:4563-8998 GCF_000159095.1 Anaerococcus tetradius ATCC 35098
CATATTGAAGTTTCTTTAAGAGCAGTTATCACAAACTATTTTTCTTTAAGATATGGGAACTTTTCATATAAAGATATGAATAATTTTGAGAAACAAAAGGAACAAGAAAGGGTACTAGAAGAATTAGCAAGGGAAGTTAAAAGAAATAGACGCTCACCATTTATAAAAAACTTTAAAGACAATTATGAAGGTGGAGAAATTCCACTCTATGCAGTGATAGAAGTAGCAAGTTTTGGAACTTTATCTAAAATGTATAAGAATATGAAAAATGAAGATAAAAGTAAAATTGCAAAAGTCTTTCATACAGACTACCATTACTTTGAATCTTGGATAGAAAATTTTGCCTATATAAGAAATATATGTGCTCACTATGGCAGGCTATATGGAGCAAAGCTTACAAAATCACCAAAGCTATACAAAGAATACTTAAAAAAGAATATTTCAAACAACACAATATTTGCTACATTAGTAAATCTTAAAATAGTTTCTGAAGAAGAAAATTACAAAAAATTTTATCATGATCTAACAGAACTAATAGCAAGATATGAAAATATTGAATTAAGACATGTTGGCTTTATAGAAAACTGGAAAGAATTACTAAAACCATAAAATTAAATAGAGAAATTTACACCGAAAAAAACATTTCGGTGTTTTTTTATGCCCAAAGGAGGAAGAATGAAATATATACGAGATGAGCCGAAAAAATAAGATACAGAGAAAAATGAAATATTAATGAATTAGAAGTAGAAGCGATAGAGAAAACTATCGCTTTTTTTATGGAATAAAGGAGATAGAACAAATGGAAAGAGAAATGCTAAATATTAATGGAAATCTAGTAGGAGAAATAAAAACAACTGCAATAGATACAAAGGAAGGAGAAAAAGAGGTAGCTAACTTCACAATAGTTAGAAAGAACAAAGAAGAAGGAAAGGTTAAAAAAGAATATATCTACTGTAATCTCTACGGAGAAAAGGCAAAAAGTGTGAAGGAATTTAAAAGTGGAGAATACATCCATATTTTTGGATATTTTAAGGAAACAAAAAAAGAAGACAAGACATTTAAAAATTTTATAGTAAAGCACATAAATAAAATTGAAAAAGAAGAAAAAGAGGAGGAAATATAAATGGAATTTTTTACACAAGCAGTAAATGTATTAAAAATATTAGTTACAGCAATTGGTGCAGGGCTTGGAGCATGGGGTGTTATCAACCTGATGGAAGGTTATGGGAATGACAACCCTGGTGCTAAATCTCAAGGTATTAAGCAGCTTATGGCTGGAGGGGGAATTGTACTCATAGGTTTAAAACTAATACCGCTATTAGCAAACGTGTTAAAATAAAATGTTTAATATAGTAGATAAGATCAAAGAGTTTTTTTCGGAGATACTTATTGATATGATCAAGGAAAATTTAAGCGGAATGCTCCTTGATATAAATGACAAAGTATCAACGATAGCAAATGAGGTAGGAAAGACTCCGAGTGGATGGAACTCGGAGGTTTTTCACTTCATAAAGTCTATTTCAGAAAATGTTATACTTCCCATAGCAGGTCTTATCATAACGGCTGTACTATGTATTGAATTAATTCAAATGGTAATGAACAAAAATAATATGCATGACACAGATACCTTTGATTTTTTTAAATATATGATAAAAATGTGGATAGCAGTATGGCTTGTATCTCATGCTTTTGACTTTTCTATGGCAGTATTTGATGTGGCACAGGATTTAATAGGAAAGGCAGCAGGTGTGGCAAATGCTAGTGCAAAAGTTTCTCCAGGTGATATAGCTAATATGGTAGATAGCCTAAAAGGAGAGTCAATAGGAAAATTAATGACTATAGTACTAGAGACATCAATTGTAAAGATGATAATTCAAGGGATATCAATACTCATTACAGTTATTCTATACGGCAGGATGATAGAAATATATATTTATACTTCAGTTTGCGCCATACCTTTTGCCACAATGGGCAATAAAGAATGGGGAAGTATTGGAACAAACTATATAAGAGGGCTCTTCGCACTTGGCTTGCAAGGTTTATTCCTACTTATATGCGTAGGAATTTATGCCGTACTTGTTAAGACTTTAAATATATCAGACATACACAAAAGTATTTTTGAATTACTAGGATACACCTTAATACTTGGTATAACTATGATGAAATCAGGAAGTATTGCAAAATCAATTTTAAATGCTCATTAATAAAAAAGGAGAAGATGATGAAAATTAGAAGAAAAAAGGACAAAAAAATTAATCTAAAAACACTTGGAACAATAGGACTCCCAATACTTTTAATAGGGGGATATATTACAAGAGAAATACAAAATAGAATGATTATAAGAAAAATATCGGAAGTTTTAGATAATAGAGAAGAAACGAATGAAAAACCTTAAAAATAGCAGTGAATATGGGAAAATCATTAGAAGATCTGAACAGAGAAGACATATATGACTTTTACTTAGAGGGTTTAGAATAATGGCTTATGTAAATGTCCCAAAGGACTTAACAAAAGTAAAAACAAAGGTAGCTCTAAATCTAACAAAAAGACAATTAATTGGCTTTACAATTGCAGGTCTAATAGGATTTCCAGTATATTTAATGACAAAAAAAGTGCTTCCTAATGACCTATCTATGTTAATTATGATAGGTGTGTCTTTTCCTATAATATTTGCAACTCTTTATGAAAAGGACGGGATCTATTTTGAAAAATATTTAAAGTATATTATAGATAAGAAAAGACAGACAAGTATAAGGATATACAAGACAGAATGTATTTATGATATAAAGAAACAAAGAAAGGAAAGGAGTAAATGAATCAAATACAGAAAAAACAACAGAAAAAATTAAATCAAGAAAAAAGAAATTTAAAAAAACAAAAAGAAGATTTAAAAAGCATTAGTATAAGTCAAAAAAAGATGAAAAAAGCAAATATTTCTAAAGAAAAAGGAAAGCCCAAAAAGAAGCTTTCCTTTTTTGGTGGGAAGAAGAAAAAGAGTGTTCAGGAAACAATCCCTTATTTAAGAATGTTGAGAAATGGGATTTGCCAAGTTGAGAAGAACAAATTTAATAAAATGATACGTTTTTTAGATATTAACTACCAGCTTTCAACAGAAGAAGATAAGGAAAGTATATTTAATGAATTTTCAAGTTTTTTAAACTATTTTGATCCAAGTGTTGATATAGAACTTTCATATATTAATCGCATAGGAAAAAATGAAGAAGTAGAAAAAAACATCAATGTTCCGGATAGAAACGATTCATATAATGAAATACGAAAAGAGTACAGGGAAATGCTAAAAAATCAGAGTCAAAAAGGAAATAATGGACTTACTAAATATATGTATATCACCTTTAGCTTACAAGCACAAGATTTAAAAGAGGCAACTACAAGACTTGAAAGAATGGAAATGGATATATTAAATAACTTTAAGCAGATGGGAGTAAAAGCTTATGTATTAAGTGGATATGAAAGGTTAAAGGTTATTCACGATATCTTAAATCCAAATAAGAATTTTGTTTTTTCATTTGAAGACCTAAAATATAGTGGACTATCTACTAAGGATTATATAGTACCAGCATCATTTAACTTTTCATCTAACAATCAATTTAAAATTGGAGAATACTTTGGAGAAGTAAACTTTCTACAAATTCTAGCACCTGAATTATCAGATAGATTATTATCAGAATTTTTAGGAGTTGAAGAAAATATGATTGTAACATTTCATATAAATTCCATTGATCAAACAGAAGCTATAAAGATGATTAAAAGAAAAATAACAGACTTGGATAAAATGAAAATTGAAGAAAATAAGAAGGCTATAAGATCAGGATATGATATTGATATTCTTCCAAGCGATTTAATTACCTATGGTAATGATGCTAAGAAACTATTGGTAGAACTTCAAAATCATAATGAGAGAATGTTTGTCATAACTATTTTGTTTACAAATATGGAAAAAAGTAGAAAGAAATTGAGTAATATAATCTTTCAACTAAATTCAATAGCAGGTAGGCATAATTGTGTATTGAAAAATCTTAACTATAGACAGGAACAAGGACTAATTTCCTCCCTGCCACTTGGAAAAAATGAAATCGAAATAAAAAGAGGACTTACAACTAGCTCTACAGCAGTCTTTATTCCTTTTACAACAGAAGAGTTGTGCTTAGAAGGAGAGAGCTTATACTACGGATTAAATGCTTTAAGTCGTAACATCATTATGACAGATAGAAAGCTTTTAAAGAATCCAAACGGTTTAATACTTGGAACGCCTGGTAGTGGTAAATCTTTTTCGGCTAAAAGAGAAATTACCAATGCTTTTTTAATCACACAAGATGACATCATTATGTGATCCGGAAGGGGAGTATGGAAATTTAACTAAGGCACTAGGTGGAGAAGTTATAAAAATATCGCCAACAAGTAAGGATTATATAAA
>NZ_GG666298.1:10680-12440 GCF_000159095.1 Anaerococcus tetradius ATCC 35098
TGAATACTAATAAAAAACAAAATAGCAAATATTTCAAAGGCAAAGTTAGAAATTTAGAAGAAAAAAATATGCTAATGGGTAGGGTTTCTAGTGGGAAATTTAGACAGGATAGCCTATCTGAAGGATTTAAAAGTGAATCTGAAAAAAATAAAGATAAATATAATATAAATAAAAAGAATCAAGAAAAAATAGGACGAAAAAAGAAATCTTCAAACAGGAAAAAAACGTAATAAAAAATGAGAATCTTGAAGTAGATGAACTTGATTTAAATCATAGTGGCATTTCTAATAAAAACAAGGGAAAGAAAAGACAAATAAAAGACGCTTTTGATAATACGATAAAGAAAAGCAACTTTGATCCAAAGAAAGAATACACCTAGGACAAAAAAAGAAGTACAGGATTCTAAAAATGTATCTGAAGAAAATAAGGTAGATACAAAAAATAAAACTAAATTCCATTCTAAAAAAGATAACAAAAGTGAAAAAGATAAGTTTTATAAAAAGGAAGATAAAATATCAAAACTATATGAGAAAAAGAATAAAAAGGAAAAAGAGTTAATTAAGGATAAGAAAAAGTCAAAAAAAGCGGGTTTAGAAAAACCTATTACTTTTGCAAGTGCTATGACTGCAAACTATCTATATAGTGGGAAAGATGATAATGCAGGCGTTAACGCTGCTTATAAGCTTAGTAGAACTACCGAAGTTGTAGGTAGAGAAATTAGCCATTTTAGAAGAAAAAAACCTTTAAAAACTCAAAGAAAAATAAAATCTTTAGAAGGAAAAATTTATAAGAAAGAAAGTAAACTCCTATTTCAAAGAAATTTTGAAGAATTGAAGAAGACTAAAGCTTATCAAAACTCTAATAAATGAATCGATTTTTTATGAAAAAGAAGTTTCAGAGAGATTTTAGGAAGAAACAAGGGAAGGTTTAGTAAATAGAATAAAGAAATCTTTCGCTAATATTGGAAAGAAAACATTGGAAGTTTTAAAAAACAAAGGATATAAGCAAATTTTAATTGCCCTTTGTATTTTAGGACTTTTTTTTATGCTATTTCAAGGAATTAGCAATGTTGGAAGTCTTACTTCAGGATTAACAAGTAATGTTATAGCTACAAGCTATCTATCAAAAGAAGAAGTTTTAATGGATATTAATAATGAATTTACAAGTTATGAATATGCATTACAAGATGAAATAGATAGTATTAAAGAAAATTATCCAAATTATGATGAATATCATATAAAAGGAGATTCTGTTGGTCATGATCTACACGAGCTTTTTAGCTATTTAACAGCAAGATATGGAGAGATTAAGTCAGCTGAAGAGATACAAAAGGAATTAAAAAAACTATTTAATCAAATGTATGAGAAAAAATATACTTCAAAGTCTATTATAAAATATGACAGTGAAGGAAATCCATATATCTATAGAATTCTAACATTAACTATAAAAAAGAAAAGTATTGATGAAATAGCAAGAGAAGAATTTGCAAACTATGAAACAAATATGGCTCATTATTTAGCATTACTTGATAGTCAGGGAAATATGAGTGGATATTTTGGATCAAGCTATGGGAACTTGGGAGAGATTATAGACAATCCAAACTTTGGAAATCCCGGTCTTGCTTTTGATTCTGAAACTGCCAAAGCCTTATTTAATGAAGCAGAAAAACATATAGGCAAAAGATATGTGTTTGGAGCAAGTGGACCATCTAACTTTGACTGTTCAGGTTTTGTATGTTGGTCATTTACAAAGTCTGGTGT
>NZ_GG666298.1:14574-15943 GCF_000159095.1 Anaerococcus tetradius ATCC 35098
TATAACATTATAAAAGATGGAAAGAAAACTACTGTGTATATGGATGTAAAAGCATATATTAAGGATAATCGCATTATGCTACCTGTTAGATATGCAGCCTATACTCTTGGGTTTAATGTAGAATATGATGATAGTAAGAGAGAGGCTATCTTTTCAAATAAAGAAAATACAGCCTTACCTAAAAAAACTCTAAGATTAAATATAGATACTGGTGTTATGAAAGATAGTCAAGGAAACATTTATCATTCTGACACTAAACCTGTAATTATAAATGGAAGAATTCACGCATCTATTTCCAATATAGCTAAAGCTTTTAATGCAAGCTGTGGGGATATAAGAGATGAAAAAGATCAAAGTATAGAATGGGATAATAGCAGAAAGGCAGTTTATGTCTTTAAGAATATAAAGTAAGAAAAGGAGATAACTATGAAGAAAAAAAGATTAGGGGTAGCCTTAGTGCTACTCCTTTTACTATTAAGTATGCCAAGCATATCCATAGCTAAGAGCAATGATAATGAAATAAAAAATCAGTCAAATGATATTTATTTGCCAGAAAAAAGTAAAGAATTAGAAAGCTTATTTGATGAAGATATATATGAACCATCTAATGAAAGTCAAAAAATTCCTTATCAGGAAGTGCCGAAAATACAAGAAAATAACATAAAAAATGAGCAAGTAGATAAAAAAGAAAAGCCATCTAAACTTGTTAAAGGTGGCAATACTAAAGCAATTAATCCATTAGCTACAAAAGAAAATAAGGCAAGAGGAACAGTTATAGAAAATGTAGATAAAAATGGACAGGATATTACACCGAAAGTAGAAGATCAAACATCAAGAGATGAAAAAAAGGAAAATCCAATAGATGTTAGACAATTTTTAACCTTTCAAACAAAGAGTGGAAAAACTATGCACCTCATTGTAGATCATTCGGAAAATCAAGAAAATGTACAATTACTAACAGAAGTTGGAGAACAAGATCTACTAAATATGATTGAAGGAGAAAGTGAAGTAAAGCCAAAAGAAGAAGTAGTGAAAAAAGAAGAACCGGTGGAGGAAAAACCGAAGAAAGAGGAGAAAGAAGAAAAGAAATCAGGGGTAGGAGTTTATTTATTTATGGGTTTAATTATTGTTGGTGTAATGGGTGCAGGATATTACTTCAAAATCTATAAAAAAAATGAAGAGGAAAGTTTTGAAGAGGAGCAAGATTATAATGAATTAGAAGATGATTATGAATCTGAAGGGGAGGATTATGATCTTGAAGATAAGGAAGATACAGAAATTATTCCAGATGAAGATGAATTTTAATCTTCTCAATGATTTAAGCAGTAGATTAAGGACAACAATAAACTCAATTATCGTGTAAATTTAT
>NZ_GG666298.1:18209-20917 GCF_000159095.1 Anaerococcus tetradius ATCC 35098
CAATCTATCTTGCAAAAGAAGAATTTAAGAAAGATATAAAAAAATATGAGGAATATTTAAAGGTATCAGGCAATAACTATAAGTATCCATATATACATCAAATATCTATATACAATATGGATCCAAAAGCAACAGCCTGTGCAGAATTTGATTATTGGAAAAGTATAGGTAGAAGCGTTAAAAGAGGCGAAAAAGGAATACCACTTTTAGATATAGATAGTGGAAGGATAAAATATATATTCGACATAAGGCAAACAGTAAGTATTAATCATAATATTTCTGAGGTAAAGTTATGGAAATATGATAGCAAAAAGCATTTAAACTTACTAGATGAACTGATAGATAAGTTTAAAGAAAAAGATAGTAAGCTTCTATTAAGCCAAGAAGATAAAATTGATGCCTTAGTAGAGAGTAATGTTAGAGGAAAATTCAATAAAATTTTAGAAAGTCTATCTGATGAAAGTTTAAAAAGNATTCAAAAGGTAGACATTTTTAATTTGTTAAAAGAATCCGTAAAAATTTCCATAAGCGAGAGAATGGATGTCTCATATAAGCTAAAAGAAGAAAACTTATCTTTATTATCTAAAATATCAAGTTCGGACATAGACAAAGTATTAAGTATAAGCTCTAATATAAGTAAAAATATCTTACTTGATTTGGGAAGTGTAATAAAAAGATTAGAAATTTTAGAGAAAATTCAAGAAAGAAAAGATTTGGAGCAGACAAAAGAGCTTAAGGAGCGTTATAATAAATTAAGTTCTGATATAAACGGTGAAATAAATTTAAAGGAGGCTTGGAAGATGAAAGAGAAATAACATTGGCAGGCAAGGAATACCTCATGGAGGAGGGAATTTACACACCAATCGTCAAGGAGAATTCCTTCGAGAGACAGGGAGGGACATACAAGATGGAAGAATTGGAGGAAGGCATGGAAGTCCTAATACCCAATATGGCAATTCCCAAGGAAATAGATTTAAAGAAACTCAACAGATGGGGAAGGATGAGATTGAACTTTCTCAAGGAGAACAAAGAAGAGGATTATCAGATAATGTATTTACAAGGGATATTGATGGATCATCTTCTATCAAAGGAAAAAGAGATAGAGGACTTTATCACGAGGGAAGAAGTCAAAATGATGGAAACTTGGGGGCTGACAGAAGAACTGAAAGAAGAGGACTATCTGAAATATCTGAGATTGAAGAAGAACATGGATATGACCCTACAAGAAATAGGGGAAAGGGAGATAATCTTAATCTAAAAAAGAGGAAGTAGAGTCTACTTCCTTTTTTTCTGCTAAAAATCAGGGAGAGCAAATATCCTTCTCAAATCCAATAAGTCAAAGAGAAATAGATACATTTTTAATTCATGGAGGAAATCATGAAGATGGAAGATTGGCAGTAATAGCAGAATTTTCTAAGGGTAAATCTTTAGAAGAACAGGCAAACTTTTTGAAAGAAATATATAGGGGAGCCAATGGTCTTGAAATTGAAGGAAGAAAGATATCTGCATGGTTTGGAAAGGAAGGAGCAATTTTTAAAGATGGAGATGAGGCAAGATATAGAGAAGGGCAAATAGTTTCTTGGAAAGATTTAGCTAATAATATTAATAATTTATTAGATAGAGGAGAATTTGCTAGCAACGTGGAGGTTATAGAAAGTGCGACATATGAAAGAGAAAAAATAGCAGAAAATTATTGTATTTAAAGAGAGATCTTTCTGATGAAACTAAGGATAGATATTTATCGATTCTTAATGATATAAAAGGAAAGGCTTCCCAGATGAAAAAGAAAATCTCGGAAAAAAACTTGAAGATAAAAATTTTATAAATAAACTCAGAAAAGAATACGAGGTATTTTTAGAAGAATATAAGATTAATCCTGATATTTTAAGATTTCATCATTATAAATTATCTAGAATCTATAATGATATCAATGATTTAGAAATAGAAAGAAAATTATATAGGTCAAATTTAAAGGATATTGCACCTATTCAGAGTTTTATAACACAAGATGAAATAGATGAAAGCCTAAAAAGAGGAAGCGGGTTTTCTGATGGAAAGAAAAGAATATATGAATTTTTTACTGAAAGGCATGATTTAAAAGAACAAGCAGATTTCTTGAAAAATGAATATGGCGTAGGTGGAAGTTCTCATGCACTATCTGCTGCAAGAGAAAGTGGTGAGTGGCACGATGCGAAGGGAATAAAATATAATAAAGGTAATGCAAAAGAAATACTACTATCTTGGTCTAATGTTGCAAGAAGAATTAATGACCTTATTAAAAAGAATAGATATATAGATGAAGAAAGTTTTGAAGAAAATAGGGAGAAAAAAACAGATCAGGAAATAAATAAAACAGAAAAAGAAAGCCAGGAGTATATAAATTATCAAGATGATTTGCCTCCAACTGATAATGATGTATATATAGAAAGAACAAATAATAGTTCTATATATTATTATCAAGGACAGTCCGTAGCAAGTATAGGTGATGATGGAAAACTTATCATTTATGATGAATTTATACCAAACTTTTTAAAAGAAGAAATATATTCCATAGCCTTTGAAAAACAATTAGATATACCCTTAGACCAGTTAGACGATGGAATTATTCTTGAGGGAATATATGACACTTTTTATATTAAAGAAAAGGAAGAAATAGAAGGAAGAGAATATTACCTTTTAGAAAGTCAAAGTCGATATGATGATATTCC
>NZ_GG666298.1:21632-28585 GCF_000159095.1 Anaerococcus tetradius ATCC 35098
CTCTCTATAAAAGTGGGAGATATAGTTAGAACAGAGGATAATAAATATTTAAAAATAAAAGATATTTCCAGTGGATATGATAATAACCATAATCCAATAACATATTATTCATATGATGCCTATTTTGATAAGGACTTAAAACTATTTTCACATTCCTTTAAAGGAAGATTTAAAAGCTTTAGAAGTATTAAGAAATGAAGTAGAAGAAAAATTAACAAAAGAGATTGTAGAAGATAAATTAGCAGTAAAAGTAGGATATTATTATGCTTTAGTAGATAAAGAGAAAACAAAGGATATAGAACTAGAAGAAACAGGAATTAGAGTTTATCCAAGAAAGGAAAACTCACAAGGAAAGATCTATACTTTATATAAAGGGAAATCTTTTGAAGATAGCAAAAAAATAGACAGTCTGTTTGATGAAATTACTGCCAAAATGAAAGAAGCAAACCTTACAAATTTAAATGATGTATTAGAATTGGAAAGGGAAGGTTTATTTGAAATTACTGATGATAAAGTTACAAAATTTGAGGAAGGCTATGATATAGATGTTCAAAGCTTTAATCAGCAATTTCCAGATTATTATAATGATATATATGTTTTTAATAAAAATCTTGAAATCAGTGGTGCATATCAAAATTTAGCACATATAAATGAAGAAAATAAAATTACTTTTAATATAAATTTATCGCAAGAAGAAAAATCAAAAATTGAAGAAATAAGAGATAAAAAAGAAGTTCTTTCCAAGTTAATAGATAAGGATATCAAAGAAAAAAGAGAATACTATTTTGATCCTCAAAATGAAGAATACTTACTACTATCAAAGAAAATAGAAGAAGGACTATTAAAAATCCCAGATAGTATTAAGGAGACAATCGATGGAAAAGAAGGCTTTGATGTAGAGCTAATCTTAGATATAAAAGAAAAAACTCTAAGACAAAATTTACGATACAATGGATATATTTTAAATTCTAATCAAGCTATAAAATATAAAAGTTATAAGGACATATTAAGTAACTTACCTTATTTACTTGATGACAAACATAGAGAAGTGCTTTTAAATGGATATTTAAATCAGCAAATAGAAAATGATAGAACAAGGCAAGAAGAAAATCCATTTAAAGAAGGTATGAGTATTAGATACAAAGGAAAAGAATACACTATAACCGCCATTAACGATGCTACAAGTCCTAAAACTATAGAATTAGAAGATAGCACAGGACTAATGAATGGTTTTATTACCGGAAACGAAATAATTCTTTTTAATGACTACAAAGATCTTGATTTGGAAGTTATAAAAAAAGAGGAATTAATTCCGTTAGAAATAGAAGATTATAGTCTTTTAGGATTACCAGTTCAATTTAGAAATAAGGAATATTTAATTAAAGAAAATGAATTTAATGAAGCTGGAATGGGTAGATTAGCTTTAAGTACAATAGATAAGAGTGGTATTACTGAAGTAATATATAGTAGAGAAAGACCTGTTTCTAATATTTTTGTAAGAAAGGAAGATTTAGAAGAATATAAATCTAGTGAAAAAGATATATTAAGTAAAAAACAATCTATCGATAAAGAGGAATTAGTAGAACAAATTAGCTTTGAAGATATTGACAATAATAACGAAGAAAAAGTTAAAAAAGACAATTCAAGGCTTTTACATAAAAGCCTTGATGTAATAAATAATAAATCTTCTCTTGTTGCTGATCAGTTTATAGTAAGAGTTGATAATGAAAAGGAAGAATTTTTAGTATATAGTTCGTCTAATCCAAAAAATTATAGGGAATTTACTCTACCTTTTTCTTACCTCAAAGGAATCGACAAAATTGACGGAGATGGTAATTCATTGAAATTAACCACTCATAGAAAAGAAACTATTGATAAGAAGTTAGAAGAATATAAGGAATGGAAAGAAAATAATGAGTTAATAAGGACTGATAGAGAAAATATAGAAGGGATTTCTGAAGTTTCTTTAGAAAACTATAAAATTATTAATGAAGAAGAAAACCTACCACCTTCACAGAGATTAAAAAACAACATTGAAGCTATAAATGTCTTAAAGGCTTTAGAAAAAGAAAATAGAAGTGCAAGAAAAGATGAACAGGAAATTTTGGCAAAGTATATCGGCTGGGGAGGACTTTCTGATGTATTTGATGAAGAAAAGGAAGGTCAATGGCTTGAAGCAAGGAACTTTTTAAAAGAAAATCTAACTGGGGAAGAATATAATAGGGCAAGAGGATCAACCCTAACAGCTTTTTATACGCCGAAAGTAGTTATAGACGCTATCTATGAAAGTCTTTCTAATCTTGGCTTTGAAAAAGGAAATATATTAGAACCAAGTGCTGGGACAGGGAGATTTATAGGAAATCTACCTGAAGAAATGAAAGAGTCAAACTTTTATGGAGTTGAATTAGATAGCATTAGTGGACAAATTGCCAAAGAACTTTACCCTAATGCCAATATACAAATAAAAGGATTTGAAGAAACCAATTTTTCTAATAACCTATTTGATGTGGCCATAGGAAATATTCCTTTTGGAGAATTTAAAGTAGCAGATCGTGAGTATGAAAGAAATAACTTTCTAATTCACGATTATTTTTTTGCTAAAACTTTAGATAAGGTTAGGGATGGAGGCATAATTGCTTTTATAACATCTTCAGGAACAATGGATAAAAAAAGTGAAGATGTTAGAAGATATATATCAGAAAGGGCGGAGTTCTTAGGAGCAATACGACTACCTAATAGAACATTTAAAGGAGTAGCAGGTACAGAAGTAACTTCAGATATAATCTTTTTAAAAAAGAGAGATAGGCTATTAAAGCTAGATGAAGACTGGGTAAAGCTAGATGAAGACGAAAAAGGACTAATATATAATAAATACTTTGTAGATAATCCTCAGATGGTAATAGGGACTATGGAAGAAATACCGTCAAGATTTGGAACAAGCCTTGCATGTATTGAAAATAAAGATATTTCTTTAGAAGAAGGACTAAAAAAAGCCATTAAAAATATTCAAGGTAGGTATGAAGAAGCTCAAATAAATGATGATTTAGGAGAAGAAACAATACCGGCTGATGATAGTGTTAAAAACTATTCTTTTGCTTTAGTGGATGATGAAATATATTTTAGAGAAAATTCAATTATGCAAAAAATATCCTTAAACGAAAAGGATAAAGATAAGGTAAAAGAATATTTAAGATTAAATGAAAGTCTAAGGAAAGTTATAACCTATCAAAGAGAAGACTATTCAGATGAAGAGATAAAAAAAGAACAAGAAAATCTAAATAAATTCTACGATGATTTCAATAGCAAACATGGAAGACTAAATTCAAAAACCAATAAAAAGTTATTTAGAGAAGATGCCAATTTTTCTTTAATTTCAACTTTGGAAAAATTAGATAAAGAAGGCAACTTTATAGGAAAATCTGATATCTTTAACAAGAGAACTATAAAAAAAGCTGTAATAATAGATCATACAGATAGGGCAATAGATGCTCTGGTACTCTCTATTAGTCAAAAAGGTAAAATAAATTTTGATTATATGGAAGAATTGACAGGAAAAACAAGAGATAAATTAATAGAAGAATTAAAGGGAGAAATATTTTTAAATTTAGATTCCTTTGAACCTAATGATATAAATCCATTTAAGTCTGCTAAGGATCTAGGAGATTTTTCAAGACCTTACGTAAGTGCTGATGAATACTTGTCAGGAAATATAAGAGATAAAATTGAAGTTGTAGACTCTTATATTAAAAACATCGAAAAAGAGTTAGGAAAGGAAGAAAATCTAGAGGATAGTAAACTCTTAAAAAAAGAATTAGAAGAGTTACATTTTCAAAAAGCAAAGCTAGTGGAAGTAATGCCTAAAGCACTAGATGCAAGTGAGATTACAGTTAGAATGGGTGCAACATGGATACCGGAACAAGATTACAAAAAATTTATGTTTGATTTGTTGAAAACACCAGTTTCATCAAGGTGGAATATAGATATTAAGTATTCTGACTTTACAGGAGAATATAGAGTTGAAGGAAAAAGCTCTGATAGGGACAATGACCTTGCTTCTTTTACCTATGGTACAAATAGGGTAAATGCCTACAAATTGATAGAAGATACTTTAAATTTAAGAGATACTAAGGTATTTGACCAAGTAGAAGACAGTGATGGAAAGAAAAAATCTGTGCTTAATCAAAAAGAAACAATGCTTGCAAGAAGTAAGCAAGAGATGATAAAAGAAGAATTTAAAAGCTGGATATTTGATGATGTGGAAAGAAGAAATAGATTAGTAGAAGATTATAACGAAAGATTCAATTCCATAAGACAAAGGGAATATGATGGATTTAATCTTACTTTTGAAGGAATGAATCCTGAAATAGAATTAAGAGCACATCAAAAAGATGCCATAGCAAGAGGTCTGTTTGGTGGAAATACTTTACTTGCCCATGAAGTAGGAGCAGGAAAAACCTTTGAAATGATAGGTATAGCCATGGAGTCAAAAAGACTTGGTATGAGTAATAAGTCAATGTTTGTTGTTCCTAACCACATCGTAGAGCAATTTGGAAGAGAATTTAATGAACTCTATCCAGGAGCTAATGTATTATGTGCCACAGAAAAAGACTTCACACCAGATAGACGAAAAAGATTTTGTAGTCGTATTGCTACAGGAAGTTTTGATGCTGTTATTATAGGGCACAGTCAATTTGAAAAAATTCCTATATCAAAAGAAAGACAAGAATATGAATTGCAAGGTCAAATTGATGAAATCATTGACTATATAGATGAATATAAAAGAGAAAGGGATCAAAGATTTACTGTAAAGCAATTAGAAAAAACAAAGAAAAAATTAGAGACAAAGTTAGAAAAACTAAATGCTGATTATAAGAAAGATGACGTTGTAACCTTTGAGGAACTGGGAGTAGATAAGTTATTTGTAGATGAAGCCCAGCCTACAAAAACCTCTATCTATTTTCTAAAATGAGGAATGTAGCAGGAATTACTTCTACAGATTCACAAAAATCATCAGATATGCTTATGAAATGCCGCTATATGGATGAAATAACTAATAATAAAGGATTAGTATTTGCCACAGGTACACCAGTAAGCAACAGTATGGCTGAACTTTATACCATGCAGAGATATTTACAGTATGATGAATTAAAAAAGATGAAATTGCAACATTTGATTCTTGGGCATCTACTTTTGGAGAAACAATAACGGCAATAGAATTAAATCCTGAGGGTAATGGTTATAGGAGCAAAACCAGATTTGCAAAATTTTATAATCTTCCTGAACTTATGAATACTGTAAAAGGATTTATGGATATTAAAACAGCTGATGTTTTAAATCTTCCTACACCAATTGCCCATTATGAAACTATAAAAACAAAGCCTACCGAAGAACAAAAAGAAATTCTTGAAACTTTTTCCGAGAGAGCAGATAAGGTTCGTGATAAGCAGGTAGATTCAAGTGTTGATAATATGCTATTAATAACAAATGATGGGAAGAAGATGGCATTAGATCAAAGATTAATCAATCCTTTACTTCCTGATGATCCTAATAGTAAGGTAAATACCTGTATAAAAAATGTATTTAGCATTTGGGATAAATATAAAGATAAAAAATCTGCTCAATTAATATTTTGTGATATGTCTACACCAAGTAGTGATTTTAATATCTATGATGATATTAAAACAAAACTTATAGATATGGGAGTACCTGAAAATGAAATAGAATTTATTCATAAGGCAAAAAACAATATGGAAAAAGATGCTATCTTTGATAAGGTAAGAAAGGGAGAAATAAGAGTCTTACTTGGTTCAACACAGAAAATGGGAGCAGGTACTAATGCTCAAGACAAGCTAATTGCAATCCACGATCTTGATATACCATGGAGACCGGCTGATCTTTCTCAAAGGGCAGGAAGGATTGTGAGGCAGGGAAATGAGAATAAGGAAGTCCATATATTTAGATATGTAACAGAAAATACTTTTGATGCCTATCTTTTCCAAACCTTAGAGAATAAACAAAAATATATTTCTCAAATTATGACTTCAAAGACACCTGTAAGAGTTGCAGAAGATGTAGACGAAGCCACATTAAACTATGCCGAAATCAAAGCTCTTGCAACAGGAAATCCATTAATAAAGGAGAAGATGGACCTTGATGTTGAAGTTTCTAAACTTAAAATGCTAGAGTCCAATTTTAAATCAAATCTTTACAAGCTGGAAGATAAAGTAGTTAAATTTTATCCAAAGGAAATAGAAAGATTAAAAGAAAGGATAGAGAACTTAAAGGAAGATATTAAAAATGTTGAGCCTTATAGAGAAGTAGATAAAAATTTAAAAGAAGATAATAAATTTACCTCTCTAATTATTGACGGAAAGAAGTATATAGATAAGAAAATAGCTGGAGAGTTTTTGTTGAACAAAATTAAGGGAGTTAAAATATATAGGGAAATGGATAAAGATGGAGAAAAAATAGGTGAATATAGAAATTTTGATTTATCCATAAAATATGATTCTTTTTTCAATAAATATAACTTTATATTAAAAGGTAAGGGAGAATATAGAGGAGAGTTTGGAACAGATGAAATAGGTAATATAACAAGAATGGATAATGTATTGATAAATTACCAGAAAGATTAGAAAATACAATTTCAAAACTAAAAGATACAGAAGAGCAATTTCAAACAGCCAAAATTGAAATACAAAAGACATTTCCACAAGCTGAACTTTTAAAGGATAAGACATTAAGACTTGCAGAAGTAAATAATTTACTAGATATGGGAAAAAGTGAAGATATAAGCCAAGATAATCCATTACTAGAAGAAGTAAAGGAAGAATTGATAGACTTCCTTAACAGAGAATATGATGAAGAAAACAGGTTAGAGGACTTTGATACTATATTTCCTGACTTAACAGATATAGGAATAGCTTATACAACTACACCAGATGAAAAACATG
>NZ_GG666297.1:0-11960 GCF_000159095.1 Anaerococcus tetradius ATCC 35098
TAGTGGGGGCATGCTCTCAACCACCTACGACATGCTTAAAAGAAGAAATTCAGGTGTTGATGTAAGACTCTTTGGTCAAGAAATTCTAGAATCTTCACATGCTATTTGTGCTGCGGACATGCTTATCAAAGGTCAAGATATTAGAAATATACGTGGTGGAGACCCTGAAGCTAATACTTTAACGACAGATTGTTTTGAAAATCAAAAAATACGTCTAGTGATTATGAATCCCCCTTTTGGAACTCCTTGGGGAGGAAAGGATGCCCCTTCTGGACAAGAAAAGAAAGTCAGAGAAGAACATAAAAAGGGTTTCAATGGTAGGTTTGGGGCAGGCTTACCAGCAACTACAGATGCTCAACTTCTTTTTATGCAACATGCAGTAAATAAGCTCACACCCGATGGAAGGGCAGCAATAATTTCTAACGGATCGTCCTTGTTCTCTGGAGGAACTACAAGTGGAGAAAGTCAGACAAGAAGGTGGCTAATTGAAAATGATTATATTGAAGCAATTATCGGCTTACCAGGGCAATTGTTTTATAACACTGATATTGCAATATATGCTTTTATTATTTCCAAGAATAAAAGAAAAGATAGACAAGGTAAAATTCAGCTGATTAATGCTGTTGATATGTTTAAGCCATTAAGAAAGTCTTTGGGAAAAAAGCGAAGAGAAATTGACCTGGAGAGTAGAAAAAATATTGTGAAGTTATATTCTGCATTTGAGGAAAATGAGTACTCCAAAATATTCCCAAATGAAGAGTTTTTATATAAAGAATATGCTGTTTATGAACCATTACAAAGATCTGGAAGCTTATCCTTAGAAAACATAAAGAAGCTAGAAGATAGTGTATTATTTACTTCAAATTCTCATATTTTTAATCAAGCTGATTTTGAAGAGCTTCAAGAAATGAATCCAAGAAATCCTGAGGATGAAAAGAAGTATCAAAAGTATCTTAAAGGTAAAAAATACACTGATGACGTTATTGATACTTTGAAAGAAAATGCTTCAGATAAACATTATGATGATTTATCAGAATTTCAAGACTTATTGAAAAACATGTTGAAGGATGTAGATGGACATTCTGCAAGTAGATTAAATAATATTCTTTTCGAATTAACTGAGATTGATAAAAATGCGGTTATTCAAAAAAATAGAAAAGGTACTATAGAGCTAGATACAACGACAAGAGACACGGAGATTATTAAATTATCTCAAAATGTAGAAGAATACTTCAATAAAGAAGTTTTCCCTCATGTTCCAGATGCTATCTATTTCTATGACTATGACGAAAATAAGAAGAATAGTAAAGAAAAGTTAGGTGCAGAGATTCCGTTTACAAAATACTTTTATGAATATAAGGAATTGGAAGAATCTGAGAAATTACTTGAAGAATTTATTAGTATAGAAAAAGAGCTATCAAGCTCATTAATTGATCTCATGCATAGGAGGTCATCTGATGAGTAATTTGAAAGATAGTGGCATAAACTGGATAGGCACAATGCCAAATGATTGGAAAGTAAAAAAGATAAAATATATTGGGGAATTAAATGGAAGAATTGGTTGGCAAGGACTGACCTCCAATGAATATATAGATGAGGGACCATTTTTAATTACTGGAACTGATTTTAAAGACGGTAGAATCGATTGGGATACTTGTGTCCATATAGATCATAGTAGATGGGAAGAAGCAAAAAAGATCCAAATTAAGAATGGCGATTTGTTAATAACGAAAGATGGTACAGTAGGTAAGGTTGCGATTGTTGAAAACTTAGAAGGTTTAGCATCACTTAACAGTGGAGTTTTAAAAATCGACCTTAAAGAAGGATATTTAGCTAAATTTCTTTTTTATGTATTACAATCTGATGTTTTTTGGACTTGGTTTAACTATACGAGTTCTGGTAATAGCACTATTCTCCATTTATATGAAAAAGACTTTAATAACTTTACTTTCTCCATTCCTGATAAGGATGAGCAAGAGGTCATAATCAACTTTTTGGATTCTAATGTAGGAAGTATAAATCTTAAAATTTCAAAGATTGAAAAACAAATAAAAATACTAAAAGAGTATATTAAATCGTTAGTATCTGAAACTATTACAAAAGGATTAGAAAAAAATGTTGAATACAAGGATACGAGTATAGACTGGATTGGCAAAATCCCAGCTAATTGGTCTATAAAGAGATTAAAGCATTTATTTTATATTTATGCAGGAGGGGATATAGACTACTCTGATTATGCTGAAGCTGAAAATGAAATACAAAAATATCCCATTCTTTCAAATTCACTAGAGCATGATGGAGTCATAGGTTATACTAGTAAATTTCGTTTTGAAGGAGATACAATCACTGTAACGGGTAGAGGGCTAGTTGGGGTAGCGGTTCCTAGAAATTTTAAATTTTATCCAGTGGTAAGACTATTAGTTGGAGAACCTAAAGATAGAGATGACGTTAGGTATTTTTCGTATTGTATTAACTCTGCGAATGTAATTGGTGATCAAACCGCCATGGCACAGTTAACTCGTGAAAAACTAGGAGATATAAAGGTTCCATATCCACTAAAAAAAATTCAAATAGAGATAGCAAATTTCTTGGATACTGAAGTAAGTAAGATTAACCATGTGATTGAGACCAAAGAGCAACAAATAACAAAATTAATTGATTATAAAAATAGTTTAGTTTACGAATACGTAACAGGTAAGAAAAGAGTAGGAGGTTTTGGCAATGGCGATTAAAAGTGGACTACTTAGAGAAAAAGAAGATTTTCAAAAATTAATTCTCAAGTACCTCAATCAAAAAAATAATTACATTGTTAGACCAAGTACTGAATATCACCCTGGATATGCAATGGATATTGGTGTTCTTTTTTCTTTCTTCGAAGATACTCAAAAAGATGAATTAGAGCAACTCAAAAAGTTATATAAAGATAAAACTCAAGAAACGATAGTGAATTATCTAAATAATGAGATCAACAAATCTTATAGGGGGGTTCTAGATGTCCTGAAACATGGTATTGAGTTTGATTCAGGTGTAAAGCTTAACTTGATGTATAGAAAACCTGCTAATTCATTCAATAAGGAAGCGATTGAAAAATACCATAAGAATATTTTATCTGTTATGGAAGAAGTTAACCACAAAGCAAATGAAAGAATTGATTTAGTCATTTTTGTAAATGGAATTGCTGTTCTTACGATTGAACTAAAGTGCAATACAACAGGTCAAAATTATGAAGACGCTATAAGGCAATTTAAGTATGAGAGAGATCCGAAAACAAGACTATTTAAGTTTAAGTCAGGTGCGATTGTTAATTTTGCAATGGATTTGCACGAAGTTTATATGTGTACCAATTTAAAGGGAGGTTCTTCATATTTTCTACCATTCAATAAAGGTTCTGGTAAAGGTATAGATTCAGGTAAGGGTAACCCTCATAACGAAGAAGGTTTGGATGTTTCATATATGTGGGAAGATATCCTTAAAAAAGATACCATCCTATATCTTATCGATAAGATTATTTATATTAAAAAAGACAAAAATAAAGATGAAAATACAGGGAGAGTAAAGACTAGTGAAACTATTATTTTCCCACGATATCATCAATTTAATGCAGTTAGAAAGCTTGCTGCTGATATTGAAGTAAATGAAACTTCAAGAAACTACTTAATTGAACATTCGGCAGGTAGTGGGAAGACAAATACAATATCCTGGTTAGCTCATTGTTTAGCATCTCTTCATAATGAAAAGAATGAAGCGATATTTGATACGATTTGTATTATTACTGACAGAATTGTCGTTGATAGGCAACTTCAAGATGCTGTGCTTAGTCTTGAACATAAAGAAGGTTTAATAAAAGTAATGGATGAGAAGTGCTCTTCTGCAGATTTAGCAGATGCACTTAATGGGCACACGAAAATTATTGTTACCACTATTCAGAAGTTTATGTATATTAAGGAGCTTGTAGATAATCTAAGAGAAAAGAAATTTGCTTTAATTATCGATGAAGCACATTCTTCAACTTCGGGTAGTGCAATGGAATCTGTTTCATATAATTTATCTTCTTTTGCGATTGCTGCAGAAGAACAAGAACCTTATGAAGTAGACAATGCAGAAGAAAAATCATTACAAGACCAGATTGAAGAGGAAATCCAAAGAAGTGGTAAGCCAGATAATGTATCCATGATTGCTTTTACAGCAACTCCGAAATACACAACTTTACAACTATTTGGGACATTGAATGAAGAAGGTAAGAAAACAGCTTTTGACTTGTATTCTATGAAACAGGCAATTTAAGAAGGTTTTATCCTTGATGTATTAGATAATTACGTTACTTATAAAACTTACTTCCAAGTAAATAAAGCTGTTGATAATGATCCTGAGTTAGATTCGATTGCGGCTAAGAGAAAAATAGTAAAGTATATTGAGCTACACGATACTAATATTTCCCAAAAAGTAGAAATTATTGTTGAGCATTTTAGATACAACGTAATGCATGAGTTGAATGGCAAGGCTAAAGCAATGGTAGTTACTTCATCTAGACAAGCAGCTGTTAAGTATAAAAATGCTTTCGTAGATTACATCAACAAAAACAATTACAAAGGAATTCAGGCATTAGTTGCTTTTTCAGGTAAAGTGAAATTAGATGGAAAAGAATACACTGAATCTGTGATGAATAATATGTCTGAAGATAAACTAGTTAATGCTTTTGATAGCGAAATGTATCAAGTGCTATTAGTTGCGAACAAATATCAGACAGGATTTGACCAACCTAAATTATGTGCCATGTATGTAGATAAAAGACTAAAAGGGGTTAATGCTGTTCAGACTCTTTCTAGACTTAATAGAATCTATCCAGGCTATAACAAAAAAACTTTTGTTCTCGACTTTAGAAATGAGTATGAAGATATCCAAAAGGCTTTTGCTCCATATTATATAGAAACTATTTTGGGTGAAACAATTACGCCATCAGCAATACGTGAACTCGAAAAAAGAATTTCAGAATATCGTTTCTTAGATTATTATGATATAGATGAGTTTAACAATCTGCTGTATAAAGATAAGAGAAACTCAAAAGATAAAGAAAAAATGTGGGCACTTTTAGATAAGAGTTTACGTGTAATCAATCAGAATGAAGAACTAGTTAAGTTAGAAATCAGAAGTGAAATTAGAAAGTTTATTAGATTTTATGGTTTCCTTATTCAAGCAACTAGATTTCAAGATGTTGATTTGCACAAAAAATATAATTTCCTTTCTTATCTAATTAAAGAAATTGAGGTTGGCAAGATTGGAAATGACTTTGATATTGCAGATAAAATAACTGCTACAAACTTCAAGCAAGTTCAAACTGGTGAACACAGTAGTGGAATTGAATCGGATCCTCTAATCAATTCACCTAAGCCAAATGAAGTTAGATTTGAAGAGGCGGTAAAGGAGAAACTATCGAAAATTGTTGATGATATAAATCTCGCATACAACAAAGAATTCGATTTCGATGTAGTTACTAAATCTGCCCTTCAAGTAAGAGATCTCCTTCTAAAAGATAGCAAATTAATAGACAGTGCAAAAAATAACTCTATCAATGACTTTAGATTTGCATACTTTGATGCTGTAGAAGAAGCACTTGTAGAAGGATATGAACAAAACTCAGACTTTTTCTCAATTCTTTTAAATGATGGCGAGAGAAACAAACAGCTTATGGGAGTGTTCTTAGAAGATATTTATAATAGTTTGAAGACTGTGGTGTAATTAAATGTAGAAAGGGGCGAAGAATGAAGATAGGAATAAGTAAAATGGAGCTACTTGATGAGTTAGAAAAAGCTATAAGTATCAATGAGTTTTCTGTGTTTATTGGTGCAGGCTTATCCAAAGGTGCTGGATATTTTGATTGGAAAGGCCTGTTAAGAGCTCCTGCAATGAAACTCGATTTAGATGTTGACGAGGAGCATGACCTTGTTAGTCTTGCGCAATATTATTGTAACAAAGAAGGTAGGCCTGAGATAAACAAACTTATTAGAGATACTTTTCCGACTAGTCTTCCGTTAAATGAGAATTATAGACTATTGTCATATTTACCAATAGACACTTATTGGACAACAAACTACGATATATTAATTGAGAAATCATTGAGACAAAATTCAAGAGAACCTCTGGTTATTACAGAAGACAAAAACATGCATCTTCAAAGCAAAAAATACGATGCTGTTGTATATAAAATGCACGGCGATGTTGAAAATCCAAATGATGCTGTTTTAACCAGAGATGATTATGAGAGATATGGGATAACTGAAAGGGCCCTTTTTAAAGATGTGCTTGAAGGACATCTTATTACAAATACTTTTTTGTTTTTAGGCTTTAGCTTCACTGACCCCAATTTTAATTTTATCCTTGGAAAATTAAATGCATTAACTGATAGGAATACTAGAAAACATTATTGTGTAATAAAAAAAGTTTTAGCAGAAGATTTTACAAAGGAAGTTGATGGTAAAAAGGTATTTGATGAAGAAAAGTATAAATATAATCAGGTAAAGCAAAAGCTATTTATTGAAGATTTAAAATCTAGATATAAAATAGAGACATACTTAATTGAATCATATGATGAAATCACTGAGGTTTTAAGTGATTTATATAGTAGATATAAAAAGAAAACTGTTTTTATTTCTGGTAGTGCTGATGATTATGACCCTTTAGATGAACAAGATGCCCAAAGACTAATTAGTCGGCTTTCTTATCGAATGGCTGAGGAAGGATATCATATTGTAAGTGGATATGGGAAAGGTATTGGGTCTTATATTATTGATGGAGTTACAGAATATTGCTATTCAAAACATAATAAAAAAATAAGTGATTATTTGACGTTAATGCCTTTTCCTCTTAATTCAGTTTCGAATAAAGATTTAAAAGATACTTGGAGTCAGTATCGAGATGAAATGATTCAATCTGCAGGTATTGCTTTATTTATGTTTGGAAACAAATTAAAAGACGGAAATCTGGAAACTGCAGATGGAATGATTGAAGAGTTTGAGATATCTAAAAAATATAAGTTAGACATTATTTCTCTAGAGTATACAGGTAACACATCGAAGCAAATTAGCGAATTAAATAGAGAGAAGTCAAACAACTTTAAGACATTTAAGGATGTTAATTCATCTGTTGAAGAAATTATTGAAAAATTAGCTGTTATGAGTAGGAGGAGGTAACAGATGGCTAGAAATGTATTTGTTTCCTTTAGATTTAGTGATGGAGAAAAATATAAAAATGAGTTATGTGAAAAATTTAAAAGCGAAGATGTAATAGATTATTCCGAAAATGAGGATAGATCCTCAATGTCAGATGAATCTATTCAAAAATATTTATATAATAAGCTAAAAAGAACGAGTATAACTATTATAATTTTGACTCCTGACGCAGTGAACCATAAAAAGAATTTCTTTTGTCAGTATGATGATTGGATGTACGATGAAATTAGATATTCACTAGAAGATAGAAGTGAAAACAGAACGAATGGGTTGATTGCTCTATACACATCTGAAGCGGAGAGTTTACTTTACACGAACTCAACACACACCTGTGACAAATGTAAAGTAGAAAAATGTGTTAAGAGCATAAATGATTTTGATAATCTTGTAAGAAAAAATATGATGAATGTGAAGAGCTATTATAAAGAAAATGCATGTGAGGGACTTTATGATAGCTTAAAAGATAGCTACTGTTCGCTAGTTTCTTTCGACTCATTCCTAAATAACATGGATTTTTATTTAGACAAAACAATAGAAAAACGAGAACGAAAAGATGAATTCAATCTTTGTAAGAGAATGTAGAAGCTATGCAAGAACTGAGTAGAATATCTTTATATAGATGGACTTCAATCTTCCTGCAAGATAATACCGAATTATTAGCACAAATATTAGTGGATAACTCTGTTGTTGAAGATATAATTCATCTGTTGAATTTTAATATTATTGTTTTAGAGGAAGTTGAGCATCTGTTTTTTACAGATACTAAGGAAAAGTTGAATGTTAATGATAGTGGAGAAAAGCTAATTGGTTTGATAAATCAAAATATAAATAACTTACGTGATAACAAGTATTTTGAAAGTGAAGAGTTTAATAAGCTTCTTGAAAAAATTGCTGTTCAAAAAATCTATTATGCTTTTAACTCCTTAATAAATTTTCTGAATGAAAAAAGTAATAAAATAATATTTGATTTAGGAATTAAGATAAATTCTGAAGGTCTTGATGTAGATAGAAAACAAGTTTTTTTATCCCATGCTTTTGAGGACAAGTTATATACATATGCCCTTTTTCTTTATATGTATGATAAAGATATCAATCTTTATGTTGATTGGTTGTACAATGAAGAAATGAAAGATGGGATCTTACTAAAACGACATCTTAAAAATGAGTTAAATAAATCAAGCCAATTATTATATCTTAGAACTATCAATAGTGAGTTAAGAATTAGAGGAAGTGGAAGTATTATGCCATGGTGTTCTTGGGAATTAGGTAGCTATTATTCAATTTATGATATAAATAAGAAAAATAAGTTCTATATTGAATTGTATGATAGGCCGGATTATAAAGGTGTGGATAATTTACAGCTGGATGGAATTAAACCATTGAAGTCCATCGCTGGCGGAACTCTATTGTAAGAGGAAAAAATTGCAAACTAGAACTGGGAAAGACACTACAGAAACAGGGTCTCTCTGATATTAAAATGATACTATTCTCTTTAAAACTGGGAGTAATGAGGAAGAAAATCAACACTTTAGTCACATAAGTGACTTGCGAAAGCTCTATAAATAGTCACTTCAACATATATTTCAAGGAATGGGAATAACAGAAGCAAATATGTTCCTGCTATAAAAGGCTTAAAAATACAGGAGTTGAGTGGTTTTGATGTAGTAAAATTCTCTAAATGATACTGTTTTGATACTAAAAGTAAGAAAAAGCAGGTCTGAAAAGGAGTTGTTGAATTTAGGTAAATATTTTAGAAAGCCTTCCATCATTTTGGTGGGAGGCTTTTGTTGAAAATTATAAATGGTAAATTGGCTTTTGTTTAGAATAGTTACATGTATGCATAAATGAAATATTTTTGTTATTGTGGACTTATATACAAGATATGTATTATATTTGTTATGATGTACTATTACGAAATTTACGGATAATGTATAATAAATGGGAAGGTGAGATTCTATGACTATAATTTTTTCTGAAAACCCCGAAAATGATCTTTGGAGAGAATTATTACAATTTACATATGAGGCTAATATAAAACGATATTTAGCAAAAAAGGGGCATGAGGTAGACGAAGATACTATAAATTGCATCGCAGGTTCGTTTTTACAAGCAAATGAATACTATAAGGCTGCTAAAGAAGATAATCTTCAAATTTCACCATTACTATTATATTATGGCTCAACAAATCTTCTTTATGGAATGGTTAACCTTTTAAGTGGCAGTATCAATAAGATTAGTAACCATGGAATGAAGATTTTCATTCCTGATCAAATGAATTTCATTGCAGACACGAAAATCAGATTTCTTAGTCCAATAGATGGTGGAGTTCATGTAGTTGCAAGAGCGATAGGTGTTAATTCTGACTTAACAGGATTTGGTGATTGGAGTTTGAGAGAGTTTTTAGATTCGATTGCAGAAATACAATCTGACTTTACACAATGCTATGATGTACAAACTGGCTGTACTATTATGCTTGATATTTTTAATACTCCAGATGGAAAGGCTGAAAAAATATATTTTTCGGAAGAAAACAAGGATCATTTGATTGAACTATTGAAAAAAGTTGAAGGGTTTGAAAAATCATATTTGCGCTTTACTTCTGCTACAGACCTCAAAACGGGCAAAGAATATTTTGTCCTTCGCCATAAATTGACAGGTGAGGATATCAGTAAACAATCCTATTCTGGACAACCATATTTACAGGCAGGGCATATAAAAAATAGCAAATTGATAACTATCCCAACATTACTTAATATATACATCAGTTTATTTGTATTATCTTCACTATGCCGTTATTTCCCGGAACGTTGGAGTCCTTTTGTGCTTAAGGATATAACTGGTGAAAAACTTTTAATTGAAAAATTTATGTTCTATGCAAGAAGGCTCGTTCCTAATTATGTACTTAATAATCTTTTAGAAAATACTATACAGTATAGTTCGAGTAGATATACAGCAACTGATACTGTTAAATTAGTAGGTGAACATCAGGTGCAAGAGATGATTGAAAGAAAAGTGCAGAATGAATTGGAGAAACAACACATTGACTTTAAAGAGAAAAGATAAAATTTCTTTCTATATAATAATTTAGGAGATAAAATGATGTCAACAAATTTTAGAACTGAAGTATTTAAGTTATGTAAAAAGCTTCAAAAGGATGAAGCTTCGCAAAAAATAAGAAAAATGATTTATGACATGTCAGTTGTTATAGAATCAAATGAAATTGGTGAAAAGTTTACAGATTCCCGTAATGATTTTGCTTATATGGCAAAACATAGTAATACTGAATTTCATGGTTTTATATTTCTTGATGAAAACATTGAAAAAATAGATATCCCCAATTTTTTCAATGTAGAGCATTTGTCATCAGCAGAAAGAATATTGATTGAGCAAGGACATAAAACGCTTACTCGATTTATTGATTTATGTTTGTCTGAAATTGCTTCTGAATCAAATGAAGTAGCAGATTCAATGAATCCGTATTTTCTATATAAAGAAGTCAGTGTTTCAGAAAATGTAAGCACACTACTTTCAGATGAGGAGTTAATTCCTGCAATATCAGCGTTCAAGAATGGTAGAGTCTATAAAGTTCTTATGGATGCTAATTTTATAAAAATGTTCAAAAAAATTGATATTGATGCCATGCGTGGGTTAGTTAGTATATTAGAAAAAGAAATTAATCAAAGCCTTGGAGAAGAAATTTCTAAGGATATAAAAGATTTTTCGATGAAGTTGCACACAAAACTGGATGATATTACTGATGTGATGTTTGCGTTTTCGGTATTGATGTTAGCATTGAAGAATTCGTTAAAGATTTTTTGCCGTCTGCTATATAGGGCAATTTGCG
Organism: Anaerococcus tetradius ATCC 35098; assembly: GCF_000159095.1. Classification (GTDB taxonomy): domain Bacteria; phylum Bacillota; class Clostridia; order Tissierellales; family Peptoniphilaceae; genus Anaerococcus; species Anaerococcus tetradius. Next base: position 11,071 of record NZ_GG666297.1, read on the forward strand.
GGATTGATTTGTTTGTTTTGAATAATGATAATATAATTAGTATCGAAAAAGATGTTTCAACAATTGTGAGCAAATTTTATAAGATTTTTGCTCAAGATATAACTATTGATTTCTCAGGAAGCGATATGGGTAGTATTCTTCTAATAGATTGTGATTTGCCTCATGGTATTCACATACATGAATTTGGAATGCTGATAGCTCAAACGTTAAATTTTGCAGGAGAATTTGGGGAATCAGCAAAATATTCGGTTGTTACTGTTGATGAGGAACTAATTCATATACATCATCTTGTTGATGAGGTATTGAAAGCTGGATTGCCTATTATAAATACAAATTGAAAAATGGATATAAGATATTCTAACTTAAATCTATTCAAATCTTTAGCTTATCTTAAAGCATCAAATAACACAAAAGCACATGGCTTGAAGAGTAAAATCTTTCAGCTATGTGCTTTTTTTGTGCTTATTTTATATAAGTAATTAAATTTAATTCCGGTACTGGGACTGGGACGGGACTAAAAATTTGGAAACGTCCTAGAATTAGGTGGATTTATTGGTATTAGAAAAAATAGAATCTAGTATTTTGAATGGTTTGGGATATATCGGACGTTTGGAAAAGAAGAATGGGAGTAAATTTGTGGTAAAAATGGCGAACTAGACTCGTTTCAAAAATTCCTCGTTGCGGCGTACTAAAGTACGCCTCACTGCGGGTTTTTTTGTACTTCGTCTATTTCATCCATTTTTCCTCACAAATTAATCTGAAAAATTAAAAGCTTTGTAAAATCAACGGTTACAGAAGATTAAAAACTGTAACTGGGACTAAAATGGGAACATTTGTTAAAAAGAATAAATTGAATAATAGTTCCAAGTGGTTTACATTTGGACAAAAAA
>NZ_GG666297.1:13715-23631 GCF_000159095.1 Anaerococcus tetradius ATCC 35098
GAACAATTTTCTGACCTTGTTCAGTATAGGAAAAACTATGAAAATTATTATGGGATAGAAGTGGAGAGGTAAAAAGCTATAAGCGTTGCTTACATTTATTAAAAAAACTTGACATAATTCGTTTACAATAGTAAACTTATTTTGAGCATATTTGTTTACATCTGTAAACGAGGAGGTGGAAAGGAAAATGAGCACAATAGAACTTAATACTTATATCACAGATGCAGAATGGGAAGTCATGCGTGTAGTTTGGGCAAATGATAGAGTAACTAGTAAAAAAGTCATTTCCGTATTGAAAGAAAAAATGGATTGGACACAATCCACTATCAAAACGATCTTAGGTCGATTAGTTGAAAAAGGCGTACTAAATACAGAGCAAGAGGGTAGAAAGTTTATTTACACTGCCAATATTGAAGAGAAAGAAGCCGTAATGGATTATGCAGAAGATATTTTTAACCGTATTTGCAATAAGAAAGTCGGAAATGTAATAGGAAGCATCATTGAAGATCATGTTTTAAGCTTCGATGATATAGATCGACTAGAAAAAATATTAGAGATGAAAAAAGCTTTCGCAGTAGAAGAAGTGGATTGCAATTGTCCAGAAGGACAATGCAAATGTCATTTACATCATCATTAAGAATAAGGAGGAATTTAAAATGAACAATAACAACAAATATTCATCCCACAGTCATCATAATCATGGCGACATGGATCATTCAAAACATGAGCACGTAAGCACGGAAGAACATGGAGACCATAAGGATCAACATCAAGAACATCATGCTGGGCATGATCACAGCGGGCACAATGGGCATGATCACAGCGGTCACAATGGGCATGATCACAGCGGACACAGTGGGCATGACCACCATCATCACGGTAACTTTAAGGAACTTTTCTTAAAATCATTGCCAATAGGAATCATTATTATGCTCTTATCCCCTATGGCTGGGTTTGACCTACCATTCCAGTTTACTTTTCCATATTCTGATATTGTAGTAGCTATTTTATCTACTATATTAATTATTTATGGTGGACGTCCATTCTATCAAGGGGCAGTTGACGAATTTAAACAAAAAAAACCTGGAATGATGGCCCTCGTTTCTTTAGGTTTAAGTGTTTCATATTTATATAGTATTTATACTGTAATAGCAAGCTACGTAACAGGTGAACAAATTATGGATTTTTTCTTTGAATTTGCTTCATTACTATTAATCATGTTATTAGGTCACTGGATTGAGATGAAAGCTATTGGAGAAGCAGGAGATGCACAAGAAGAACTGGCTAAGCTAGTACCAAAAGATGCTCATGTAGTATTAGATGACGATTCAATAGAAACACGACCAGTTGCTGACTTAAAGGTAGGTGATTTAATTCGAGTTCAAGCTGGAGAAAATGTGCCAGCAGATGGAACTATCGAGCGTGGAGAATCACGTCTAAATGAAGCTCTTTTGACTGGAGAATCAAAAGCAGTTAAAAAAGGTCCTGGCGATGAAGTAATCGGAGGCTCAACAAATGGAGAAGGGGTTCTTTATATTAAAGTGAATGAGACAGGTGATCAATCCTTCATCTCTCAAGTTCAGAATTTAATCAGCCAAGCTCAAAGTCAGCCTTCCAGAGCAGAAAATATTGCTCAAAAGGTTGCAGGATGGCTCTTCTATATTGCGGTCATTGTCGCACTAATAGCTTTTGTAGTATGGACGCTTATAGCGGACATCCCAACGGCAGTAAAATTTGCTATCACAACATTAGTTATAGCTTGTCCTCACGCTTTGGGTCTAGCTATTCCATTGGTAACCGCTCGTAGCACAAGCTTAGGGGCAAGTCGTGGCTTACTAGTAAAAGACCGAGAATCTTTAGAAATAGCTCAAGATGCAGATGTGATGATTTTAGATAAGACAGGTACTTTAACAACAGGTGAGTTTAAAGTATTAGATGTAAAACTTCTTAATGAAAAATATACAAAAGAAGAAATCATTTCACTATTGGCAGGTATTGAAGGAGGGTCTAGTCACCCTATTGCTCAATCAATTATAAGCTTCGCCGACCAAGAAGGTATAAGTCCAGTATCCTTTGATTCCATTGATGTAATTTCCGGTGCTGGCGTAGAAGGTAAAGCCAATGGGCACCAATACCAATTAATCAGTCAAAAAGCATACGGACGTAATCTAGATATGGATATTCCAAAAGGAGCAACCCTCAGTGTCTTAGTAGAAAACGATGATGCCATTGGTGCTGTAGCTTTGGGGGATGAATTAAAAGCAACCAGTAAAGAGTTAATAGAAGCTCTTAAAAATAACAATATAGAGCCAATTATGGCAACAGGTGATAATGAAAAAGCGGCTCAAGGAGCGGCAGAAGATTTAGGGATTGAATATAGATCAAATCAATCTCCGCAAGACAAATATGAGTTAGTAAAAACACTTAAAGAAGAAGGAAAAAAAGTTATCATGGTAGGTGACGGTGTCAATGATGCTCCTTCTCTTGCCTTAGCAGATGTTGGTATAGCTGTAGGTGCTGGAACCCAAGTGGCATTGGATTCAGCTGATGTCATCTTGACTCAATCTGATCCAGGAGATATTGAATCATTCATTGAATTAGCACACAAAACAACTCGTAAAATGAAACAAAACCTCTTTTGGGGAGCCGGTTATAACTTTATAGCTATCCCTCTAGCTGCAGGAATTTTGGCCCCTTTTGGTTTCACATTAAGTCCTGCAGTAGGAGCAATTCTAATGTCTGTGTCAACAGTCTTAGTTGCAATTAATGCTATTTTATTAAGATTAGATCCGAAAAAATGACAATTAACATATAGAATAATTGAAACTCCTTAAAGTATCAAGATACAATAGTTTTACAGGAGAAAAAGAGATGTAAGTACTGGCTCTTTGTAAAATTGTGTTGGTAGAAGTAGACGATTTTTCTACCAACACGATTTTTAATTTATTATAGAACTGATTTCTTTTAAAATCCTAAAAGCCACCTATTTCGACAGTTTTATAGCTTGTTATTCTATTTTCTTGACAATAATACCACCGTCTCCACATGTGTCGTATCCTGAAATAGCTTTAAATTATTTTTCTGTATCACTACTTAAATTTGTAATTTTAGAGTTTTTTTGTTTGATAAAAGTATTAAATTTTCTAAGCCTAATTTATTTAAAACAAAACTGCTATGAGTTGAAATAATTATTTGACTAGATTCCTTATTACTATTTTCTTGTAGAATATCAATTAAATTATTCATGTTAGAAGATGACAAATGGTTTTCTGGCTCTTCAATTAAAATTATTTTATCTTTATTTGTATTAATATTATTTAAAGCAAGTTCAGTTTTTAATAAGCATTGTAGCCCTCTACCAGCATTGGAATATGGAATACTATCAAATTCCGTTATCATACTTGATTCCCATTGACTTATATTCAATAATATCTCCAATATCACATTGAAAATACTCACAAATCTTTCCTAATGTTTCTAGACTTACATTTTCGTCTCTTCCCATTTTTGCTATTATCTTGGGTGTTGTTGCGATTGCACATTGTAAGTCTGTTTTTTTCATATTTTTATCTATTAATAACTTCCATAATTTGTTATATGAAAATCCCATATCATTCTCCAATTCTATATTTTACCTTTCTAAATGTATAGATTAACTATCTAATGAGAGCATATAATACAGATTCCTTTCAATTATATGATTTATTGCGTTAAACTTAGCAAAAAAAATAAAGGCAGTCCGAAAATTGCCGATATTTATCTCTCTGCACCTTTGCTATGGTCTTTCTTATTTGACTTAAGTTTGCCCTCTGCCTTAAAGCTATTTATTTGCCCTAATATGGACTTTTTATCCTTGTATTGATCCTTACTTGTTCTTTTGCTTTTAATAGCTTAGAAGACAGAATACGAACATTTTATGTTCCCTTTCATTGTTGCCAATATTAGTTTTTACTTCTCCGAAGATTTTAACAAAATCTCCTCGTTTCAAGTTTCTAAATCTTTTGTCTTATATCCATAGGCTGGATAATTACCAAGTAATATATTTAGATTTAAACCTACAAAGCAAAAAGTAAAAATGAACTAAATTCGAAGTAAGATTAATTTGAAAACTGGATAAACAAGATTAAGAGATATTATATTAAAACAAATATTTCTCCGGTACTGGGACTGGGACGGGACTAAAAATTTGAAAACGTCCTATAATTAGATGGATTTAGTGATACTCTAAAAAATAGATTCCAGTATTTTGAATGGTTTGGGATATATCGAACGTTTGGAAAAGAAGAATGGGAGTAAAAACATCGCAAGCGATGTTTTTAAATCAGCCCCATATATCGAGCACGAAGTGCGAAGATAGATGGATGGCTGCCCTTCTGCAGCAAAATAAAAAAAGCGTGACCGAGTAGGGAGCACTTTTTTTATTTTGTCGCTGAATGGGAATTGAAAATTACGAAGTGATTTTCAAGTATGATACAGACTCTATCAAACGAAGAGAATTAAAAATGGCTACTGGTACTCAAATGGTACTGGAAGTAAAAAAGAATAAATTGAATAATAGTTCCAAGTGGTTTACATTTGGACAAAAAATAAGACCGTAGTTTCAATCTGCGGTCTTTTTGCGTACATATTATGAGGATTAATTTATTTAGATATCTCAAATGGCTACTTTCAAATGTAACAAATAACATAAATCAGATTGCAAAAGCAACTAATACCACTGGTGTTATTTACAAAAATGAAATTGAATCAATGAATAAACAAATAGAAAAATTATCAAAGAGATATGAGATATACATTCCCTACTTCTTAATAAATCAAAAGAAAGTTATGGTATTTAGTATGGCAATTACAAAAATATATCCTATAAAATAAGCTCTAAATTTAGAAGTAGATTATATTACTAAAAGTGAAAAAACTTATGAAAGTGCTTTTAAAAAGATATACAAACACCACACACATAAAATTCATAAATGCAAGAAAAAAGAATACCCCTATTCTTGAGTATTCTTTACTGGCAACAGTATGCTGACTTTAGCACCACATTCATCAGTTCTATTTTCTAAAACAAGATTTCCTCCATGCATATTGATAATTTGTTCGGCAACAAATAATCCTATACCGTAGTTTTCTTTTGAATGCCTACTTTTGTCTCCTTGGTAGAATTGATCTGTTGCATATAATAGATCTTCACTTGAAAATCCGTGTCCTTGGTCTACTATTGATATTTGAAGCTCATCAGCTTTGGAACATATAAGTAACTTAATAGTTGAGCTTTTGGGACTTTGCTCCTCGGCATTACTTAAAATATTTAGAAAGGCTCGTTCAAAATTTTTTAAATCTACTATTAAAAAATCATCATCATAGTTAATATCTTCTAAAAGATTTAACTTATAAGTTGATGTAAATTCTTTAGCAAGTTTTTCAATGTTTTCTACAAATTCTTTTGCTCTAATTTGGGTAAAGTTCAATTCATTTACTTGATTAGATTTATTAACAAGCATTAAAGTTTGGATATATTTATCAATACGGCTTGTGTTTTTTCTAATATAATTTAGATATGTTTGCTGTTCTTCTGTTAGCTTTGTTTCTCCTAATAATTCTGAGTTTCCCTTTATAATTGAAACTGGAGTTTTTATATCATGGCTTAATGCTGAAATCTGATTTCTTTTTTTCTCTTCCTCTCTCCAATTTGTTCTTAAAGATTCACTTAATCCTACTTTCATTTTTTCTAAACTATCTAATATGACATTAAATTCCTGGATATTTGACTTTTTAACTTGAAAGTCCAAGTTTTGTTTTCCGATTTCTTCCGAAGCTTCTAACAAAGGATTTAATTCTTTTGATATTTTCTTTGCCCAAATTAATGTGATAGTAATAACACTAATAAAACAAAATATTATCAGTAAGATTAGTAATAAAACATTTATTTGTGGTAGATTTTTTTGCATCCAAGGACTTTTATAAAAAGGCTTTAGGTCATAAGCTACAAGTACATATCCATCAGATCTTTGTATTTCCATAAAGGATAAGTTTGAATTAGAATTAACAGATCCCTTATGATAGTTAAAGGCTATATCTTGGATATTCTTATTCATATTTGTTTCTATAACTTTTTCGTCTTTTGATAGAAATAGATAAGATGTATTATCTGGAAGTAATGATTTTTCGAAATTTTTTGAAGTGGCAATATCTGTCCTTTTTTCAAGAATTAAATTCTCAGTATAGTTCGCAGGAAATATCCACTTAAATTGATAAGAAGCGGATATAAAAGCTAGGATTAATAAAACGGAGATTGCTAGACCTAGCCCAATACTTAACAAATATTTAAAAAGTATATTTTTAAGAGATTGACCTTTTGATTTTAATTCCATTTATATCCTATTCCCCATACTGTTTCAATTGGATTTTTTCCATATTTTTGAAACTTTGCCCTAATATTTTTTATATGTTCTGATATTGCAGATGCATCTCCTATACCATCAAATCCAAAGATAAGCTCATATATTTGCTCTCTTGAAAATACTTGTCCTTTTCTTTTTGCTAGTAATTCTGAAATCTGATACTCAGATTTTGTCAAATGAACTTTTTTATCTCCTACAAAAACTTCATTGGAAGATAAATCAAATCGAATTTCACCAAGATTTAAACTAGTGTGTCGTTCTCTTTTTTCTCGTCTTAAATGTGCTTCAACACGAGCTAACAATTCTGCTGCACCGAATGGTTTTGTGATGTAATCATCACCACCAATTAATAAGCCTTCAACTATATCTTCTTCCATAGTTTTCGCTGTTAAAAAAAGAATAGGGCAGTCTACTTTATTGCGAATTTCTTTGCAAAAATTAATACCGTTAATACCTGGCATCATAATATCAAGTAGAATCAAGTCATATTTACTAAGTTTACTATTATCAATCTCTAAAGGATTTTGATATACATCGACCTCATGATTGTTCTTTTTCAAAATATTTTTTATTAGTTCAAGCATATCTAACTCATCATCAACTGCAAGAATTAAAGACATTTTATCACCTCCTAATTTTAAATTAAAAACTTTTATTCACTAATAGATTTCCCATCCCACTTATTAAACCAAATAATTGAGGAAATAAATAAGATTAAGATAACAAACAAGGCTATAAAGCTCCAAATTCTAAACTCCTTATAAAAATAGGAAGGATCCGAAACTTTGCCCATAATAATATACATAGCTGGAAGTCTAGATGACCAGGTACAAGGAATAAAATACCAAATACTATCGCCAATGACAGTCATTGAAAGTAAAGCAACCAATGTTTCTAAAAAACCCAATCCAATAGATACACCACTACTTAATACGATTGATACCCAAAGATGTATCATGTATAGAGAAAGGCTGCTAATAACAATTAGGGAAAATTCAATAAGCCAATCTAAGGTATTTTGATAACCAGTTAGTACTGCAAAAATTATAATAGCTAAAGCAAGAGAAATAACAAATCCCAATTCTAATACAAGGAGTTTTCCTATATAGGCTTTGCTTCTAGATTTTGTAGTAGATAAAAGCACTTGAAATTTCCCAGCACTCATTTCCATATCAACTACTTTTGAACTTATCAAACTTAATATTATTGGCATTACCGCTCCTAAAAGTACAAAATAAGTTTGTATTATATCGCTTTCTTCAAAATTTTTTAATCCTGTGGTTTTTAATGCCACATAAAATAGTAAAGAATAGGCTATAGGTAAGACTATGTGAATCCAAGGAAGCCAGGTGCCTTTAATTTTGTATATTTCTGATTTTATTATATTTATCATTATTTTACCTCTTGTTTTGAAAACCATTTTGCACTTATCATTGTTAGTAAGGTAAATAGACATATAGATAAAATACAAGGAATAAGTAACGATGTGTTTGATACCATTGGATTTGATGCTTCCGTCAAAACACCACTTGGTAGAATATGCATAACAGGAATCATTAACCTAATTCCCCAAGAATATGGGCAATAAATCCAAAAAGCACTGTCAGACAACAAGATTCCTGCTCCTAAACCTAATACTGCATTTACTGCAATACTTGCGATAAAGCCAAATTTTTTTGCCAAGAAAAAACATAGAGGGACTTGCCAAATATTAGTTATTATTAGTAAGAAACTTGCAAATAGTAATGTGGAAAATCCATAGTTTGGTATTAATTGCTCTCCAAGAAAAAATTGAAAAATATACACTCCTAGCATATGAATTATAGCAGCAATACTCATATAAATAAATGCTGTGATTATCTTTGAAACCCATAACTTTTTGAGATTAATATTTAGAGGGAAAACTGCTCTGTAGTTTAATTTCCTACTTTCTTTTCTATCCATCATTGCTGGGATTAAGGCAAAAGTTGTAGGCATTATTATGACGTACCACCAGTTATAGGAATTAGCAGTGAAATAACTTGGCATAAGAAAGAGTGACAATAAGATTAAAGTCATTGGCATAATAACTAATAACTTCTTCAAGAAAGTGCCCTTATGTTTTAAATTTTCTGCAAGGATATAAGATATCATTTTTTAAACTCCCATTCCACTTTTTATAACATTCATAAAAAGTTCTTCTAAATTGTCATTATGATTAATAATGTTTTGATATTGCAATTTTCCATTATTAATAATCCCAATATGGTCAGCAGTTTGTTCAACTTCTGCTAAAATATGACTAGACAAAATAACGGATATTCCTTTTTCTGGGAAAGATCTTATTAAATCACGCAATTCCTGAATTCCTAGAGGATCAAGTCCGTTTGTTGGTTCATCTAAAATCAAAAGCTTAGGATTATTTAATAAGGCAATGGCGATTCCTAGTCTTTGTTTCATGCCTATTGAAAACTGACCACTTTTCTTTTTGCCAGTATCTTTTAAACTAACTATTTCCAAAACTTCATCAATTCTGGAATCTGGTAATCCTAATAGGAGTGTCCTTACTTTTAAATTTTCCCTAGCCGATAAGTTATCATACAAGGCAGGCATTTCTATCAAGGCACCAATATCTGATAAATCGTCACGACTCCACTCATGACCTTCAAAAAAGATTTGACCAGATGTTTTATGAATCATTCCAGTAATCATCTTCAATGTAGTCGATTTACCTGCTCCGTTAGGTCCTAGCAATCCATAGATAGAGTTCTTTTTTATTTTTAAAGAAATATTATCTACAGCTTTTTGATTACCAAAGGTTTTAGTAAGATTTTTTGTTTCTAATATCAATTTGTCCATAAATGAACCTCCTCTTCATTTTATAAACTTAGTATAAAATACAAATTTAAGGATTCCATAAGGAAGATAAGATTCTTTAAAAAATTAACATATTGTTTTTATCCTAAAAGTAGACATATTCTCCGGTACTGGGACTGGGATGGGACTAAAAATTTGAAAACGTCCCATAATTAGATGGATTGAGTGATATCTGGAAAGCTGATGTTGCAGTAAAGATTTGGCTATTTTCCAATACCAGCTTCGAACTGGCCTTTAAGTTTTTAGCTTTAATTTGTGAGCGGTTCACCTATAAGAGGTGAATAAATATGATATAATATAGTAGATTGAATGTAGATTTTAAACTTACAAGGCTGAGAAGTCTATGCAAAACTTTGGTGTGATTATTTTTGGAAGGTCAATAGCATGATGTCACTCTTTACAGCAAACGATATCATGGACTTTTTATGCTTTTCTTGCATGATTTTTATAAAATAGATCTCATCCTTGCACTTTTATAAGCACTTATAATCGGAGGGAAGAAGTATGAAGAGAAGAATTAGAGAGTTTATGGTCAAGCTATTTTCCTTGACCCTAGCCATTACCATGTGCATACCGACCAATGTCTATGCCATATCTATGGCAAAAAAGCCAAAACAAATGCCAACATCAATAAGAATAGCAGACTCAGGAGAAAAAAA
>NZ_GG666297.1:24354-120945 GCF_000159095.1 Anaerococcus tetradius ATCC 35098
CGAATACAAACTCTCTCTAACAAACATAAAAGAAGAAAACACAGAAATCTATCTCGACTACTACAAGGCAAGCGACAAAGGCTTTGCCCTCCAAAAAGAATACTCAACAAAAATCCCTTACCAAGAAAAACTAGACCTAGACCTACCAGCTTCCTACATCCTAAAACTAACAGTAAGAAGCAAGGTAAACAAAAAAGATACGAGCATAGAAAAATACGCTATAAACTCCAGAGAAGTTAAAAGCCCACGCTTCGTAAAAGAAGAAGATTCAGATGTTAGCAAGTATGCCTTAAAAAAATTTCCCTATATTAAGGGCTTTAATTTTTTTGTGATAAATTCTAGATCAAGTAAGCTAGTTTGGGAGATTGATGAAATATATAGGAACTTTACTTGGAATTATTCTTTCGAGCCTGATGTAGACATACAGATAAAGGCAGATGATGTAGATATTAGAACTGGCGATAGGAGGATAAATATTTCTATTAGTCCTAAGCTAAAAACAGATTCATCTTATGCGAGTAGGCAAGATTACTTAGTCGAAGATGGAGAATTTACTTTTCCATTAACGAGATATCTTGAATTCGTTAAGCTTAGGGCAAAGATAGGGGATGAAATTTTGACCCCTTCCATAGAAATAAATCCCCTTATAAAGGCTGCCACTTTAAAACTTACTAATATTAATCTAAAAGAGGGAGATAAATTAAATATAAGCTTTATCGTAAGATTGAAAAACCCTAGGAGGGAAGAAGGCTGGAAAGTATGGGTTAATGATGACATAGTATTTAAAACTTCTAGTAATGTTTATAGAATCACAGATAGGATACATACTAAGAAGATTAGGAATACGCAAATTCCAATAGATGATGACTACACTCTTGTTGCAAACTTCGTATATAAAAATTTTAAGGATGGTAATGAAGATTCTACACCGCCTCCAAGTGTGGGCGATACAGGAAGTATAAGTCTTCAAATTAAAGGGACTGATGGCAAATGGATTGATGTAGATCCTTCTTTTTCTGCCAAATATAGGGGGCCTGTGACATTTGATAAGCTCAAGTCGAATCTTGAATATAGGCTCAAATACAAAGTTTATGAGAAGCTCGCAAAAGAATGGGGAACAGATCAAGTAAGAATTATTCCCTTTGATATCAAAAAAGCGGATAGAAAAACTAAAAGCCTAACAGTGGATATAGTAAATGGAAATGTACTTGGTATTTTTAATAATAATAAGTTAGGTTTTAAGATTCCCCTAAGGATTAGCAAGGTTAATGAAAAGGGCTTGCCATTAAATGGTTCGAGATTTCATGCTAGAAAGATTATAAATGGAGAACCTCTTCTTATGCTAGATGAACAAGGAAAGCCAACTGGTGAACAATACTATCCCAAATACTACAAGGAGAAATTTGACGCTAGCTCACAAGCAAGTTCCAAGCCAGGCGATAACTACTTTAGAGGACTAAGCCCTGGAATTTATGAACTCTGGGAAGAAAAGACTCCGGATGAAAGCTATATAAAACCGTTAGATGAGGACGGCAAGGCTTTGAGATGGTATTTCAAAGTCCAAGCTAGAAAAGATAGGAATGGCAAGGAAAAAAAACCATCAGATGATAATTATCTGGAGATTGAATTTGATTTTGACCATAAATTTAAAGAAAGTGATGCTTGGAATACAGATTATCCAGAGGCTGATAGGGAAAAACTAATTGGAAAAACCATAAAGGGTATAGGAAGGGCTAGGAAAGATAAGGATAGAAAATTTTACAAATATATTGAAATTGTATCTGATGATGGACGTTCTAAACCAGCTGAGCCAGATTTACCCTACAAGAAGATTGATGAGCTTAGGGTAAGAAATTATAGGAAGAAGGCTAGGCTAAAGTTTTTCAAAATAGACGGAAAAAGCCACAAAAATATTAAAGATGCTGAGTTTACTTTAAGAAAGATTCAAAGTGAAGAAGTCGAAAAAGACGGCAAAAAAGTTGTCGAAGTTAAAGTTGATGCTAATAACAAACCGTTCTATGAATCAGTAAAAACGATAGATGAAGATAGAAGAGAGTCTACTGATGACAAGGTTAAAGAATATGCCCTAGCTAAATCAAGCGAAAATCTTGGTGTCGAATTTACGGGCATAGAAGAAGGGACTTATATCCTTGAAGAAGTAAGGGCAGCTGATGGCTACAAGCTAAGGGATTTTTTCTTAACCATAAGCTTTAGTCAAGACCAAGACGGTTCGTGGAAAGAACTTGTCAAGGGCTACAAGAAAGATGAGAATGGTAAATACATAGAAATGGATGAATCGGATGGCTTCTTTAATGTAGATAGGCAAGGAAACTTAGTAAGCATTGCCAACGAAAAGGAAAATATCGACTTCAAATTCAGAAAGCTATCAGACCAAAAAGATGAAGTAGGGGAGCAAATTCCCCTAAAGGGTGCAGGCTTTGTTTTAAAAAAAGTTAGGGATTCAATGAATGCCAATGCCAAAGCCTATGAATATTACGAAGATGACCTTGACGCTAAGGCTAAGGGGGCTTTGAAGAAATACTCTCATAATGGAGAAGCAATCGAATTTTATAAGTCGGGTTTGGTTCGAAAATTGAGCGATGCTTGTAAAGTCTATGATTTTGATGAAGCTGGGCAATTAATTAAACTTGATGGAAAAGATGCCAGTGAGAAAGATAAAAAAGATATAAGGGATAAACTTATACAAAAAGACTTAGGAGCAGCTACGATGGGAAAATACTACCAAACAGCTTCTTCCCAAGCTGATGGTAGTGTAAGCTTTAGCGATTTAGGAGAAGGTATCTATGAACTTATTGAAAATCAAATACCCACCGCTTACCTTGGTGCCAATAGACAATATTCATGGATTTTTAAGGTTGAGAAGAAAGATAAGGGGCTAGAAATAAAACATGACCTTAAAGTAGAAAAAGACTACTACCGACAATTTCCTAAGCTAGATTCCCAAATATCCTACAAGGAAGCCTATACTGATAATTCAAATGTTAAGGAGTCTTTGAATGATAAATTTTCCTACGAGATAACAAATACCAAGCTAAACAAAGACGAAAAGCCCATAGATGGGACAGAAAATGAAAACCAAGCTTTTAGCTATCCGTCTACAGGAGGACTTGGCACAAGCCCAGCCTTTACTATAATAGGACTAGCTATGATGACAGCAGGAGCGATTTACTTGGCAAGAAAGAAATTATAAAGAAAAAACTAGGAGTTTTCCTTCTGGAAATTCTCCTAGTTTTTTTAGAATAAGGTACTGTCGTGAGTTTCATCTCTCTTTTTGCCGAAGCCTAGCTTGCCTAAGATTAGTCCAAGGATGAAACAGACTAGGGATGGCAAGAACCATGTGAAGCCGAATTGAGCGAGGGGTAGGTTTTTGATTGCAGCTACTAGACCTCCTAGGCCAAAACTTTTGCCGAAGGTTTCGATTATTGCTGTGATTATTACCCCAGCTGCCATTAGGATGTAGGCCATATTGTAAGGCACTCTCTTTTCGAAGGACATATAAAATACTAGGGCTATGATTAGGGGATAGCCTATGTATAATACAGGAACTGCAAGGTTTATGATGGCATCTACTCCTAGGGATGATAGGAGGAAGCTTGATATTGTAACGAAAATAACAGTGTAATCGTATTTGATTTTGCCATTACTTAATTCTTCGATGAAATTACCTGCTGATGAGGTTAGGCCAACTGCTGTTGTAAGACAGGCTAGGCTTACTGCAAAGCTTAGGGCTATCTTTCCAAAGTTACCTAAAAGAAGGTCGACAAGTTTGATTAGAATTTCTACACGAGAATCATTCATACCAAAGATTGAGCTTGCACTAGCTCCAAGATATGTTAATCCGCCATAAACTATAGCAAGGGCTATAGAAGCAACAATGCCTACTGAGATTATGAAGCTTCTTCTTTCTTCTTTGCTAACTTTGCCATAACCCTTTCTCAATAAATCAGCTACTACTATTCCTGCAAAAAGGGGTGAGGCAAAGGCATCGAGGGTTTGATAGCCTTCGTAGAATCCTTTTACGAAAAATCCTTTTTTGATTTCTGTTTGGACAGGCGTGCCAATAGGAGTAATAATCGCCTTTACTATTAGTACAAAGAGGAAAAATAAGAGGGCGGGAGTTATGTACTTGCCTATAATTGTAACTACGTTACTTTCCCTATATGAAAGTGCGAAGGTTATTGCAAAAAATACGAAAGTTACAAGCCAGATTGAAACATTTGGTAGAAATGGCTTGAAGCCGACTTCATAAGTTGTCGCTGCTGTTCTTGGAATCGCAAAGGCAGGGCCAATACAAATTATTGCAGCAAGGGTTAGAATTTTAGAAAATCTTGGGCCTACACGTTTGCCTATATCGACCGCACGACCACCAGCCAAAGCTGTTATAAATACTGTTAAAATTGGAATGACAGGGTCCGCCAATAGAAAGCCTATCATAGTAGAAAGCCAACCGCTACCGGTGATTACTCCTAAATAGGGAGGGAAAATCAAATTTCCAGCACCAAAAAAAATAGCGAAAAGCGCTAATCCACTGACAAGAATGTCTTGTTTTCTTTTGTTCAAATTACTCTCCTTTATATTTATTCAAAACGGTGTAGTATTTATTATACCATCAAAATCTGAATGTACACTAGTAAATTACATTATTTTAACAAAAAATTTTTATTATTGCAGGAAAAAGGATTTAGGAGGATCTTAAGAAAATAAAAAATTATTGTTTAGAAAAATATAGATTTATTTGACATAGGATTTACTAGCTACAAATTTTCTGGCCTTTGAATTTAGGTTTTGCCCCTGTGGATTTGCATTAACTTATATTTAGAATAAATATTCGTAAATATAGCTAAAGATTTATAAAACAATAAAGGATAAAGTTTCTTTAAATTGCATATATATATCGATAAAAATACATAAAAAGTTGTTGCCATTATTGGCTAGTGCTATAATGATTTTGTTATTATTAAGACAAAGGGGCTGTTGCAGAATGAATAAATCGTCCCAATATCATTAGAAGAACCTCCAAGGAAAGTCTCACCTTGCCGACGGGCTAAATGCCTCCATCATCCGGAAGGCACTAATATGCCCACCGGCAAGGAGAGGCAAAAATTCCTAAGAGAACTTTCTAATGATGGGACGATGATTATTCATAATTCTGCAACAGCCCCTTTTTGGATGTAGGAAATTATTTATTAGGAAGAATGGCCTTGATTTAAGGCTCCATCGACGTTAGTTTGCAGATTAGAGCTTGAGATTTCCATCTCGCAAGGACTCGATTAAGCTCTGCCATTAATTTGCTTCGTTAATTGTGGGCAGACCATTAGAAATGACAGGGAAATACCATAGTGAGACAATAGAGTGGCGATTGCCATGCATCCTTAATGGAATGTTATAGGGAGCAATGAGATAATTTATTATAAGGGCCGACGCAAACGACGTAAAACCGACGCAAATTTTTGCGTCGGTTTTGTCTTTTTCTATATTTTCTTTTTTAGGATTCTCATTGCCCAAAGAATTGATATTATTGAGACTCCTACATCTCCAAATACTGCTAGCCACATATTTGCTAAGCCTAGGAGGCCTAGGATTAGGATTATGATTTTTATTAGCATTATGAAGATTACGTTTTGTTTTACTGTTGAGTTGGTTAGTTTTGCGATTTTCATTAGTTTTGCCATTTGCGAAAATTCACCATTTGCTATTAGGATATCGGAGGATTCTATGGCGAGATCTGATGCAGTTTCTCCCATGGATATGCCTACGTTGGCATTTTTTAGGACGGGTGCATCATTTATTCCATCTCCTACAAAGACAGTTGTTTCTCCTTGGTCTTGGTAGGATTTCATTATCCTAAGTTTTTCATCTGGCATTATTTCTGCATAGTAGTTTGTAAGATTGAGTTTTTTTGATGTCTCTGCTACAGCTTGGCGGCTATCGCCTGATACTATGGCGATTTCCTTGAAGTCTTCTTTTAGAGCCTTTATTGTTTCCTCACTTCTATCCTTGATGTCATCTTCTATATAGATGCTTGCTTGAAGTTTTTCGTCTACGGCAAGGTAGATGGCTCTTTCGTTTTTGTCTGAAAGACCAAGGTACTTATTAGATCCTACCTTGATTGTTTTTCCATCTTTGCTCTTTGCCACAAGACCCAGACCTTTTTCATTCTTGATTTCTAGGAAGAGGTCTTTTTCTTTTCTGTCTAGTTCATCTACAATGGCTTTTGCTATAGGGTGAGTGGACATGTTTTCTATGTTGTAGAGATAGTCGAGGATTTCTTCTTCTTTTAGGCCTTTTTCGATTTTGATTTCTTTTATTTTAAATTTACCTGTGGTAAGGGTTCCTGTCTTATCTGTTAGGAGGACATCTGCCTTGCCGAGACTTTCGAAGTATTGGCTGCCCTTAACTAGGATGCCATTTTTGCTTGCTAGTCCAAGTCCCGACATAAAGGATAGGGGAACTGATAATACTAGGGCACATGGGCAGGATAGGACTAGGAAGGTTGCTGCACGAAGAAAATAGTCTTGCCAGCTTCCGCCCAAAAATAGGGGAGGAATTATAGCAACAGCTAGGGCGAGACCCACTACTATCGGTGTGTAAACTCTTGCAAAGCGGGAGATGAATTTCTCGCTGTTAGATTTGCTTGAGGCTGAGTCTTCTATTAACTCCATAATCTTGGCTGCTACTGAGTCATCAAATTCTTTTTCGGCACGAATTTTGATTATTCCTTCTACTACTAGTGAAGAGGATATGGCTTCATCGCCTACTTCTACGGCTACTGGCATTGATTCGCCTGTAACTGATGATGTATCGAGGATAGCAGATCCTTCTATGACCTTGCCATCTACGCCGATTTTTTCACCATCACGAACGAGGATTATATCTCCTATTTCTATATCATCTAGGTCGACTTCTTCTGTTGAGCCATCAGGAAGAACTTTGTTAGCTATCTCTGGCACTAGGTCAAGAAGATTCTTGATGTTATCTCTTGATCTTTGGGTTGCTATTTCTTCGAAAAGTTCACCAAATGAGTAAAAGAGAATAACTGCGACTGCCTCTATGTATTCACCTATAATAAAGGCTGTAATAGTAGCAAGGGCCATGAGGAAGTTCTCATCTAGGGCCGAGCCCTTTTTTATACCTTGAAAGGCCTTATATATTACTTCTTTAGAAGCTAGGAGGTAGAGGATAAGAAAAGCCCACATCCTAAAACGTCCCAAAAAGTAAAACTTGCTCATAGCTTGAAGAAAGACTGTCAATAGGGCAAGGGCTATAAGTTTTAGGAAGGTGTCCCTATGCTTATCTGTAATATTGTTAAACATTTTTCCCTACCTCAAAAGGAGTTTGCAACCTGGCTCGATCCTATCTGCTATTTCATTAACTTTTGCCAAAATTTCATTTGCCATATTGTCATCTGCTATTTCTATTTTTGCTTTTTCAGTTAGGAATGATAGGCTTGCATCTATAACGCCTTCGATTTTTTTGATTTCGTTTTCTATTTTGTTGCCGCAGTTGGCACAGTCTAATCCTTGGATTTTTAATTTCATTTTCATAATTTACTCCTCTATATGTTCTAAACCTGTTTTTATAATTATTTTTACGTGATTGTCTGCTAATTCGTAGATGATGGACTTGCCATCTCTTTCACCTTTTACTAGGTTGGTCTCTTTGAGATATTTTAGTTGGTGGGAAATAGCTGATTGGCTCATGTCGATAGCTTCTGCTATGTCTCCTACGCTCATTGGTCCATCAAAGAGCCTGTACATTATCTTCATCCTTGTCGAATCTGAGAAGACTTTGAATAAGTCTGCTAAGTCGATTAGGGTGGTGTCGTCTATGTTTTTTAGTGAATTTCCCATGAGCCTCCTTTCATATGAATAGCTGTTCATATGAGTATTATATCATATATAAAAGCGATGTCAATAGGCTTATTGAATTTTTTATGAAAGTTGTCAAAAGGCTAGATGGATTGAAATGTAAAAGATTTTCAGTATATTTATATAGCAAGAAAGACGGATTTATATAAAAAGGAATCTTATATGAAATTTAATTTACAATCAAATTATAAGCCTAGAGGCGATCAGCCTATAGCTATAGATAAATTAACAAAGGGCATAGAGGATGGCAAGCATCACCAAATCCTAAGAGGGGTTACAGGTTCGGGTAAGACTTTTACCATGGCTAACATCATCCAAAATGTCCAAAGACCTACTTTGGTCCTTGCCCACAACAAGACCCTAGCCTACCAGCTTTTTACGGAGTTTAAGGAGTTTTTTCCAGACAATGCTGTAGAGTATTTTGTTTCTTATTACGATTACTACCAACCAGAAGCCTATGTTGCAGCTACTGATACCTACATAGCCAAGGATTCATCTATAAATGATGAGATTGACAAGATGAGGCATTCTGCGACTATGGCTCTTTTTGAAAGACGAGATGTTATAATAGTTGCTAGTGTGTCTTGTATTTACGGTTTGGGAGATCCTATAGAGTACCAAAAGCTTGTAGTTTCTCTAAGGCCTAGTCAGGAGATTAGCCCAGAGGATGTTATGAGGAAGCTAATTGATGTCCAATATGTTAGAAATGATGTGGATTTTTCTCGTGGAACTTTTAGGCGTAGGGGGGATATACTCGACATTTTCCCAGCTGGTTTTGATCAAAAGGCTATTAGGATAGAGTTTTTTGGAGATGAGATTGACGAGATAAGCGAGTTTGACGCTCTTACAGGTAAGGTTACTGCAAAAATTAGCCACGCCTATATTTATCCTGCCAGCCACTATGCAACTTCAAGTGAAAAGACCGAAAAGGCGATTGTTTCTATAGAAGAAGAGTTAGAAGAAAGACTTTTTGAACTTAATAGGGAAAATAAGCTTCTTGAAGCCCAAAGGCTTGAGCAAAGGACCAAGTATGATATAGAGATGCTTAGGGAGATTGGTTTTTGTTCAGGAATTGAGAATTATTCAAGACATTTAAGCCAAAGACCAGCAGGGTCTAGGCCTTATACTCTTATAGATTATTTCCCAGAAGACTTTATCCTTATGGTTGACGAATCCCACGTTTCTATTCCTCAAGTAGGGGGAATGTATGAGGGGGATAGATCCCGTAAGCAAAACTTGGTCGACTATGGCTTTAGGCTTCCTTCAGCCCTAGACAACAGACCCCTAAAGTTTTTTGAGTTTGAAGATTTAATCAAGCAAGCAATCTATGTTTCAGCAACACCTGGCCCTTATGAGTTGGAAAAGACCCATGGTCAGATGGTCGATCAGATTATAAGACCTACCGGCCTACTAGATCCATTAATCGAGGTAAGGCCAACCAAAAATCAGATTGATGATCTTATAGAAGAAGTTCACAAGACTATAGAGAAAAAGGAAAGAGTCCTTGTTACTACCCTTACCAAGAAGATGGCAGAAGACCTTACGACCTATCTTACAGAAAATGGCATCAAGGTTAGGTATCTTCATTCTGATATTAAGACTATCGAAAGAAGTGAGATTATTAGAGAGCTTCGCCTAGGAGAGTTTGACGTATTAGTTGGAATTAACCTCCTTCGTGAGGGACTAGATATACCAGAAGTATCTCTTATAGCAATTCTTGATGCGGACAAGGAGGGCTTCCTTCGTTCAGAAACTTCTCTTATCCAAACCATAGGTAGGGCTGCGAGAAACTCTGAGGGCAGGGTAATCATGTATGCTGACACTATTACCAAGTCCATGAAAAAGGCTATAGACGAAACTGAACGCCGTAGGAAGATTCAAGAGGACTTTAACAAGGTCCATGGCATAGTTCCAACTACAATTAAGAAAAATATTGCTGAAATCATCCAAATCACCAAGAAGAAGGAAGAAGAGGAGATTGAAGAGTTTAGCAAGGACGATATAGAAACAATATTAATCAACATGGAAAGCGAGATGTATAAGGCAGCTGAGGAGCTAGACTTTGAGCGTGCAGCAGCCCTTCGTGATCAGATTAAGGCTATGAAAGATAATTTTACAGGAGTGATTAATTGACAGAGATTAAAATAAAGGGAGCGAGGACTAACAATCTAAAAAATGTAGATATAAACTTGCCAAGGGATAAGATGATTGTCTTTACCGGTCTTTCTGGCTCAGGCAAGTCTACCCTCGCCTTTGATACTATATATGCAGAAGGACAGAGACGTTATGTAGAAAGTCTTTCCTCCTATGCTAGGCAATTTTTGGGGAATTTGGATAAGCCTGATGTGGATTCGATCGAAGGTCTTTCCCCATCCATATCCATTGACCAAAAGACGACTAATAGAAATCCAAGGTCTACTGTAGCGACAGTTACAGAAATCTATGATTATTATAGGCTTCTCTATGCCAGAGTAGGAGATGCCTATTGCCCAGTTTGTGGCAAGGCTATTGAGGCCCAGACCATAGATCAGATGGTTGATAGGGTAAAATCTTTAGCTGATAGAACTAGGATTCAAATTCTTGCTCCGGTTATTAGGGCTAAAAAGGGAACTCACAAGAAGGCCCTCGAAAATATCCAAAAGGACGGCTATGTGAGAGTTGTTATAGATGGAGAAAAGTACGAACTTTCAGATGAAATTGAGCTTTCCAAGACCAAGAAGCACGACATATCGGTAGTAGTCGATAGGATTGTAATTAAAGAAGGAATTGAGGCAAGACTAGCTGATTCTATAGAGACTGCCTTGGCTCTTTCTGACGGACTTGTGATAATTGATGTGATAGACGGAGAAGATATTCTCCTTTCATCAAAACTTGCTTGCCCAGAAGGTCATATAAGCCTTCCTGAGCTTACACCCAATATGTTCTCCTTCAATGCTCCAATAGGGATGTGTTCTGATTGCAATGGTTTGGGCTTTCATTTGCAAATCGATCCAGACCTAGTCTTGCCAGATCACAAGCTATCCATAAATGAGGGAGCTGTGGATTGCTATGCTACATCAACTAAGGGTTCTTACTATTATGAAATTATAAGAGCCATAGCAGACCATTACAAATTCCCTCACGATAAGCCGATAAAGGATGCTCCAAAGAAAATGATAGAGGATATCCTCCACGGGACAAAATACGACCTATCCTTTGTTTTTGACAGTCATTATTCTGGAAGCAAGAGATATACGGGACCTTTTGAGGGAGTAATTAAAAACCTCTACGACCGTTATCAAAGAACTAATTCTGATGTCCAAAAGAAGAAGTTTAGAGAGTATATGTCAGAAGAAGAATGTGAGACTTGTCACGGAGATAGGCTAAAGCCAGAGGTGCTTGCAATAAAAGTAGGAGATAAAAATATATCAGAACTAAGCAAGCTATCTGTTGAAAAATCGGTTGAATTTTTTGAAAATCTAAAACTCAGCCCGATGAAGGAAAAAATTGCCGAGCTTATTATAAAAGAAATCAAGGCGAGACTTTCCTTTTTAAAAGACGTAGGTCTAACTTATCTTACCCTAAACAGGGCGGCTGCCACCCTTTCTGGTGGAGAAAGCCAAAGAATAAGACTTGCCACCCAAATAGGTTCGGGCCTTGTGGGAGTTTGCTATGTCCTAGATGAGCCTTCCATAGGACTTCATCAAAGAGATAATGACAAGCTTATCAAAGCTTTGAGAAATCTAACTGATATTGGCAACACCCTAATCATAGTTGAACATGACGAAGACACTATGAAGGAAGCTGATTATATAGTTGATATTGGTCCTGCCGCAGGCATCCATGGTGGAGAGATTGTAGCTAAGGGTAGCCTAGAAGACATAATGAAGGCTAAAAATTCCATAACAGGAGCTTATCTTGCAGGCAGGAAGAAAATCCCAGTACCTAAAGAACGCAGGAAGAGCGATTCTTATATAGAAATAAAAGGAGCAGCTGCCAACAATCTAAAAAATATTGACGTAAAAATCCCTCTAGGAGTCCTAACAACAGTAACAGGAGTTTCTGGATCGGGCAAGTCTTCACTTGTAAATGAAATCCTCTATAAGGCTGCGACAAAAAAGATTAACAAGAGCAAAGTCAGAGCAGGCAAACACGAAGATATCCTAGGACTTGAAAAAATCGATAAGGTTATAGCAATCGACCAATCACCAATAGGAAGAACTCCACGTTCAAATCCAGCCACCTACACTAAGGTCTTTGATGCAATTAGAGATGTCTTTGCCATGACCAACGAGGCTAAGATGAAAGGCTACGATAAGGGAAGATTTTCCTTTAATGTAAAAGGAGGAAGGTGTGAAGCTTGTAAGGGAGATGGAACAATCAAGGTAGACATGATGTTTCTGCCAGATGTTTACGTTCCTTGCGAAGTCTGCCATGGTAAAAGATACAACAGGGAAACCCTCGAAGTCAAATACAAGGGTAAGGACATATCAGAAGTCCTCGATATGACTGTGGAAGAGGGGATAGAATTTTTCCAAAACCACCCAAGTATTGTAAGAAAACTTCAAACCCTCTATGATGTAGGACTTGGCTATATAAAAATCGGTCAGCCTTCCACAGAACTTTCTGGAGGAGAGGCCCAGAGGGTAAAGCTTGCGACAGAACTTGCCAAAGTATCGACGGGAAAGACCCTCTACATCCTAGATGAGCCAACAACAGGCCTTCATATGGCAGATGTCCACAAGCTAATAGAAGTCCTCAACAGACTAGTAGATCAAGATAACACAGTTGTAGTAATTGAACACAATCTAGATGTAATTAAAGTCTCCGACTATCTAATAGACCTAGGTCCAGAAGGAGGAGACGGAGGAGGAAGGCTAGTAGCAAGCGGAAGCCCAGAAGAAATAGCAAAAGTGGAAGAATCATATACAGGTCAATACCTAAAAAAGATTCTATAAGAGATTTATAAAGCCTAAGCGAAAGCTTGGGCTTTTGTAGTAGAGCAAGCAGAAAAACTACCGTCGAGGAGATATTCGACCGCCTTGTCATCCTGAGGAGCCTAGCGACGTGAGGATTTCTCCCCCACCTGTCATCCTGAGGAAGAAGCTTTGCTTCTGACGTGAGGATCTTTTTCTTTGACGTCTTATTGTTACTTGGCTCTTAGATTTACTAATCAGATTCCTCGTCGAAATCTACGATTTCTCTGTCGGAATGACATTATCATGTCATCCTGAGGAGCCTAGCGACGTTAGGATATTTTTGTTGTATAATAATCTTATGGAAATTAATAAGAAACGTTTTAATGATTTGGATTCATTTTTGAAAAGGAAATTTAATAAGAAGATATTGAAGCTTCCTCTAGATGGGGGTTTTACTTGTCCTAATAGGGATGGGACTAAGTCCTATGATGCTTGTATTTATTGCTCGGCTAGGGGTTCAGGTGAGTGGACTATGTCTAGCCATAAGAGTATTAGGGAGCAGATTTCTTATCAGAAAGAAAGACTCAGCAAGGCTGGGAGAGATGAGGCCTATATAGCTTATTTTCAAAATTTTACCAATACTTATGGGGAAGTTTCTTATATGAGAAAGATTTTTATGGAGGCCATAGAAGAGGATGATGTGGTGGGTCTTGCCATAGCTACTAGGGCGGATTGCCTAAATTCTTCTGTTCTAAAGCTTTTGGAGGACTTATCCAAAAAGACCTTCCTAATTGTCGAACTTGGTATGCAAAGTGTGAATGAGAAGACGATTTCTTTTGTTAACAGGGGTTATAGCCATGAAGAGTTTGATAAGGCTTTAGCAAAACTTGAAAAGATGGGAATAAATATCTTAGTTCATATTATAGTCGGCCTTCCTTACGAGACAAATGAAGATTATATGAATGATGTTTCTTATATCAATTCTAAGAAAATTTGGGGAGTGAAAATCCACAATCTTTATGTAGAAAAAAATACTAGGCTTTTGGATTTCTATGATAAAGAAGGCCTATCCTATGCAATGACTAAGGATACTTATGTGGGTATAGTGGTAGAGATGTTAAGAAGGATGAAGAAAAGCCTTGTTATTAATAGGCTTACTGGGGATGGACTTAGGGATGAGATAGTTTTTCCAGCTTGGTCTAAGAATAAGGCGGCAATTTTATCTAGTATTGACAAAGTTATGAAAGAAAATGATTTTAGACAGGGGGATTTATGTCAAGAAGATTAGAATCAAAGTTTTATGTTAATTCGTTGGAAGATGGCTTGTATCAGAACAAGAAAAAGACCTTGCTCTTGGTAGTTGACGAACAACCAAAACTTATGACTACTATGGAAAACGGTGAAAAGACTATTATTAACACTCTTAGCCTAGTTAAGGCCTTCAAGGAATACGACATGGCTTATCTTGCAACAGAACAATATCCAAAGGGCCTTGGCAGAAGTGATGATAGGCTTTTGGAAGAGATTGAAGAAGGAAAGATTTTTCCTAAGACACTTTTTGATGCTGCCATTGATGAAGTTAGGGAATTTATAGAAAAAGAAGGCATAGAAAAAGTCCTAGTAACTGGAGCAGAAGGCCATATTTGTATCTATCAAACAGCAAGAAGCTTCCTAGATATGGGTCTTGATGTATTTTTGGTAGAAGATGCTATTTCTTCATTTTCTGAAGGACTAAAGTTAACAGCTATGGGAAGTCTTGAAAAGATGGGAGCTGTTAGGGTGAATACAGAAATGATTTTGTTTGACCTTGCAAGAGATGCCAAGGATCCACATTTTAAATTTATTTCTGCCCTAGTTAAGAGCGCAAGATAGAAGGCTTTTACTAATGATTTTTTGCTTATTGCATAAGAATTAATATAGTTTTCTTTATTAAATAATTTATATAGCTAGGTAAGTATTTTAGCCTCCTTTGGATCATAGTAATTGTAGACTTTTTTATCATAGCTTATATTTTACTTAATTACCATCTTGTAGTAATTATCCATAAGTGATATAATTTATTCAAAAGGAGGCTCTATGAAAAGAGAATATAAATTATCATCAATTGTAATTATTCAGTTTATATCAATAATAGTAGCTTTAATTACGAGCGCTTTATTTACCTATATAAGCAAAGATTCAATAATCATTACCTTAATATCTGGTCTTGTTACATCAATAATAACGTTTCTATTTCAATTTGCTATTGTAAGCGGTCTTATAAGAAATAGGATGGGATCTGTTGGAGAATATCTCAACCAGATTAATCTGATTAATGGTAGAATTATCCTAATAAACTTCTTACTATCTTTACTTTTAAGCTTGGCCATAGGTCTTATGAGTCTTATGGGTGGGGGCATATTTATTGCATCCTTACTCGCGGATTCTGTTTCAAAGATAATTGGAAGCATGCTTATAGTGGGACTTATAATTATATGTTCGATGATTTTTTCTGTACTTATAAGCTACTTGAATTTCTATTGTGCAGATAAACTAGTAGGTTCTGGCAAGAAAGAAGGACTTGGCGAATCTATAAAGCATATCTTTAGGATTGGTAAAGACTTGTTTGTAAAGACAATTTTAGTTTATCTAAAATATATTATAGGTCCAGTTATTCTCTTAGGAGCTTTGATGACTCTTGCTATGATTTTTAACAAAGATTCTGGACTTGGAGGAATTTTATTAATTAGCCTTATAGTAATGCTTATTGCTATATATTCAATAGTTGCTCCAGCCATAGTAATGGCAAGACTTTCTGATAACTATCTTGACTATATCGAAGAAGAAAATCTATAAATGAAAATGCTAGTAAGTTTTTGACCTACTAGCATTTTTTTCTATTTAATTATTGGCGCCTTGCTTTCT
Source organism: Anaerococcus tetradius ATCC 35098 (assembly GCF_000159095.1). Taxonomy (GTDB): domain Bacteria; phylum Bacillota; class Clostridia; order Tissierellales; family Peptoniphilaceae; genus Anaerococcus; species Anaerococcus tetradius. The sequence goes on from NZ_GG666297.1 coordinate 40,046, forward strand.
TTTCTTAATACTTCCAAACGACTTATGGCATAAGCCCTCCTATCTTCTGGAGCTTTGGCCATTTTTTTCATCTTTGTTTTAGCAAAGAGGTTTGTGTAAGAACCATCTGCCCAGAAAATATTTCTCTTTAGATAGGCAGTTACTAGGGCGTAGATAGGATTTAAGAGATTTACGAAGGCGTAAGGGAAAAAGTTTAGAGGACTTACTCCCAAGGTTCTCATCTGATAGGCACCACATGCTGTCCATGGGAACATTACAGCCCACAAGGTACCTGCATCTTCTAGACTTCTTGATAACATATTTCTTGATAGACCCAATTCGTCATACTTATCTTCATACAAGGGAGCTGGAACTCCTATACCTAGGAATTGATCACACATGGTAGCATCACAGAAGATTGATGTTAGCATGGTAATAAAGACTAGGCCGCCAACAGAGTGGATTCTTTCTTTTAGGTGAGCGAAGAGCTTTTCTATAATACCTGCTCGCTCCAAGGCTCCTCCAAAGGAAACAGCAAGAAGAATCAAGTTTATAGTCCACATCTGATTATTCATGCCTCCCTTGGCTAGGGCCTTATCTACAAAGTCGTTGCCAGTTGCTATATCTGGGCCGTAGTGGAGGATAGAAAATATTTCTGCTAGGCTTCTTTGTTTTTGGAAAATCAAAGAAAATACTATACCGACAAAAACAGAAATCATAACCCCAGCAAGGCCTTCTATCCTAAGTACACATACTAGGATTATCAAAACCACAGGTAAGAGGACTAGGGGATTTAGGTTAAAGTTACTAGCAAGGGCTGTCTTTATTCCTTCTGCTATGTTTGTATCATAATTTACAACATTTGCCCTAAGACCTAGGATAGAGTAGAGGATAAGGGAAATTATAAAGACGGGCCCTGTTGTAGAGACCATGGCTGTAACGTGATCGAAAAGTCCAGTCTTAGCAACTCCTGCTGCAAGGTTGGTAGTATCTGATAGGGGAGAGAACTTATCTCCAATATAGGCCCCTGAAATAACCATGCCTGCAGTAATGGCAGGGCTAATGCCTAGACCTTGACCTATGGTCATAAAGGCTATACCGATTGTTGCTGTAGCAGTCCAAGATGACCCGCAGGAAAGACTAACTAAGGAAGTTATAATACAACCTACAGGTAAAAATAATTTAGGGCTTAGCAATTCCAAACCATAGTAAATTAGGGCTGGGATTGTTCCAGAAATCATAAAAGATGAAACCAAAAGCCCTACTGTTAAAAGGATTAGGATAGCATCAAGGGTTGTCCTTATTCGATCAATCATCCCATCGAGCATTTGCCTAAAAGATTTGCCACAGCGAAGTCCAACCAGACAGGCTACAATTATTCCGCATATGAGGGGAAGGTGGGCTGCATCGTAAATAGTTTGATCGCCATCTTTGGCGAAGACAAAAACATAAATCATCAAAAAAACCATTGTCAAAATGGGTAAGATTGCTTCAAATAAATTGGGTAGTCTTTCTTTCTTGACCTTTTCCATAAAAATAACTCCTTTTTATAATATCGTAATAAACTGATAAGTATATACTACAACTAATTGACAAAGTTGTCAACAATTAATTTCGTATATTAGCAAACTAGCAAACTAAATTACATATAAAGACTTATGCTTTCTTTTAGTTTGTATTTGTTATAGAATATTAGTAAGGATTTGATAAGTATTTTTTCGAAAGCATTTTGATAAATAAGTTTAGCCTTGGATATTATTTACATAAAAATTTAAGGGAACATCATAATTTTGACAAAATTTATTGAATATAGTTGATTTTAAAAGTATAAGTGCTATACTAAAGTAATCTAGAAGGAGTTATGAATATTATTATATTGGGGGCTGGTAAGGTTGGATCCTATTTAACAAGTGATCTGGCAGAGGATGGTCACGATATATTAGTCATAGATCACGATAAGGATGTTTTGGATAAACTTCTTGCTGCAAACGATATTATGTGAATTGTCGGAGATGGGCGTGACCCAGAAGTTTTAATCGACGCTAATGCAGCTAATTGTGATTTATTTATTGCTATAAGCTTATCTGATGACGTGAATCTAATAGCTTCAACTATGGCGAAGAAGATGGGAGCTAAGAATATCATCATAAGACTTAGGGATCCATATTATATTAAGCATAGGGAAATCATAGAAGAGATTACTTCTGCAACGATGATAGTAAATCCTGAATCTATAGCAGCCAAGGATATACAAAGGGCCCTAAAGTATTCTCATGCCCTCAATGTTGAAGGCTTTTTTAGAGACCAGGCCATAATGATGGAGATAGTTATAGGAGAAGGCTCAAGTCTTGCTGGATCTAGGATATCTGACCTTAATGCCTATTCAGCTAACTACCACACCCTAATAGGAATTGTTAATAATAATGGCAAGATTTCTATCCCCCATGGTTCTTATGTTCTTGAAAAGGGCGAAAAAATTTATGTAATTGGGGAAAAGGAAGGTGTGGATAGGTTCTACAAACAAGAAGCCCTAGATAGGTATAAGATAAAAAACGTCTTGATAATAGGGGCGGGTGCTATAACAGAGCATCTTACGGAGCTCTTGTTAGATAGGGGCTTTAGTGTAACGGTTGTAGAAATTGATAAGGAAAAGGCTGAAGGCTTTAGTGAGAGACATTCTGATGCTGTAGTTATTAATGCTGATGGGTCTGACCCAGATATCTTGGAAGAAGTAAGGGTTGAAAGCTTCGATGCTATGATTTGTTTAACTGGTATGGATGAAGAAAATATCCTAATTTCCTTGTTAGGAAAAAAATATGGTATAGAAAAAATTATAGCAAAGGTAAATAGGACCAAGCTTATCAAAATGACAGGAATACTAGATATAGATACTACCTTCACTCCAAAGAGGGCAGCAAGTGATGTGATAAATAGGATTATTAGGTCAAAGGAAAACGCCAGAGGTTCATCAATAACTTCTCTTTATAGGCTAGAAGATGATGAAGTCGAGGTAATAGAATTTGCAGCAATAGAACATTCAGAAATTTTAAATAAGAAGCTAAAGGATTTAGATATAAGAGAGGATACCCTAATTGCCTGCATCAAACACGAAGAGCTTGATGGAGCTATAGAAGTGCCAAATGGGGATTCTATGATTTCCCTTGGAGATAGGGTTTTGGTGATTACTACCAACCACTCTTTCCAAACCATAGATGACGTATTGGAGTAGATATGAATGGATCAATAATAAAATATACCATAGGTAAGCTTTTGCAAGTCTTGGCAATGCTAATGACTGTGCCTTTACTTGTAGGGCTTATATATAGGGAGAATTTTTCAGATATAAGAAACTTTATAATACCAATAGTAATTGCCTTACTTGTGGGGACAATCTTAATCAAGAGAGGTTCTAATAGGGGGCATATTTTCACCAAGGAGGCCATGTTTATAACGGCTTCTTGCTGGTTGATATTTTCAATTATAGGAGCAATTCCCCTCTACCTAACAGCTTCCAATTATCCAAGTCCTGTAGATGCTTTTTTCGAAATGGCAAGTGGTTTTACGACCTGTGGGGCATCGGTTGCAAATAATGTGGAACTTTTACCCCATTCCATCTTGTTTTGGAGGTCTTTTTCCCACTTTATAGGAGGAATGGGGATTTTGGTCTTTACCCTCGCGATTTTACCAAAGACTAACAAGGAATCATCATCCCTAATGCAGGCAGAAGTGCCTGGGCCAACCTTTGGCAAGATTACCCCCAAATTATCACAAACAGCAAGAGTTTTGTATCTCATGTACATAGTTTTAACTATTATTACTGTAATATTCTTGCTTTTAGGAGGTTTAAATCTTTTTGATGCAGTAATTCACGCTATGGGAACAGCAGGAACGGGTGGTTTTTCCAACAAGGCTATGTCAGTAGGCTTTTATAATTCAAGATATGTAGAAATAGTCTTATCAATTGCTATGCTCGCTTTTGGTGTTAATTTCAATATCTATTATTTTGCTATAATAAAATCGGCTAGACAGGCCCTAAAGAGTGAGGAGCTTTGGTGGTATCTTGCCATAGTTGGCCTTTCTGCTATACTAATATTTTTTAATATTAGATCCATGTATGATAGTGCTTTCTATACAGGAGTATCATCATTTTTTACAGTATCATCAATTATCACTACGACTGGTTATGTTTCACTCGATTATGGAACTTGGCCCTTGTTTTCAAGACATATCCTAATCTTTTTGATGTTTGTCGGAGGCTGTGCGGGATCGACTGCAGGCGGAATCAAGGTTTCAAGATTTGTAGTCTTGTATAAATCAGCTATCAACCAAATAAGAAAGGCCTTAAACCCCCTTAGGGTAAGTGTAAGCAAGATGGATGGCAAGAGAGTTGATAAGGAAGTAGAAGAGTCAATCAATAGATACATCTTAGTCTATATCTTCCTCTTTATAATCTTCATGCTTGTAGTAACTCTAGATACTAACAATTTCGAGGCGGCCTTTTCAGCTGTAGCTACAACCTATAACAATGTTGGTCCAGGTCTTATTGACTTTGGGCCTATAACAAGCTTTGCTGCTATGAGCAAGCTATCAAAATTAACATTAAGCTTTGCCATGCTTTTTGGTAGGCTTGAGCTTTATCCGATGATTCTCTTATTTGCAAGAGATACCTATAGCAATGTGAGAAAATAACACTAAAAAGACTGTGAGAAAAACTCATGGTCTTTATTGTTTTCTAAGTCTTATATAGCTGTGGTCAGGGCCTTCTTTGCTAATACTTTTTTAAAAAGGGTATAATGCATGTATGATTAAACTAATAACAATTGATGTGGACGGAACCCTAGTTACTCCACTAAAAAAATTAACGAAAATAAATAAAGACGCAATAAAAAAAGCAAAAGATAAAGGAATCCATATAGCTTTAGTTAGTGGCAGGCCTTTTCACAGTATGATTCACCTAATTAAGGAGCTAAAGCTAACAGAAGAAGGCCATTTTACTATCTGCCAAAATGGCTCCTATATTTTTGATAATGTTAGCCAGAAGCCGATTTCTGGTACCTATCAATATCCAAGGGACTTGATGGAAGTAGATAAGCTTCTTTCTGGCTACAAATTAGAACTATCTTGTATGGATGATGTGGGCTTTTATTCTAAAAGACAAATTCCAAACTTCTATACCATAATTGACGCAAAAATAAATAGGATGCCGATTCAGACGGTTTCCTACAAAGATTGGCAAGAGGATAAAAAGTTTGGAAGATTTTTGATTTTGGGAGGGGCAAGTGAGATAAAAAGATTTATCAAAAATATGCCCGAAAAGCTAAAAACTGACTATTATTCGGTTCAAACAGCTCCATTTTTGATTGAAGTTATGAATAAAAACACCAACAAGGGTTTTGCTACAAAGCTTATGGCAGACAAGCTCGGTATAGGGATGGATGAAGTTATGGCAATTGGTAATGAGAAAAACGACATACCTATGCTTGAAAAAGCTGGTTTTGCAGTAGCCATGGAAAATGCTGTTGATGAATTAAAGACCCATGCTGATTTTATTACAAGGTCCAATAGGAAGTCGGGCGTAGGCTATGCTATCGAAAAACTTTTGGCTAATGATTGTAAGATTTTTGTCTAGCTTGTCTAGGGAAAACCATTTGACAAAGCCTAGTTAAAAGCTTACAATTTAAGTGTAATCAAATAAAGCAAGGGAGTTCTATATGATCTGAGAGGAGGGTGAAGCCCTCGACCTTACCTGATTTGGATAATGCCAACGTAGGAAAGCAATAATATATATGTGAATGACTTGTTTTATCTAGCGATAAGGAAGTCATTTTTTGTTTATAAGGAGGTTTTATGAAAGTAACACTAACAATAGCTGGCTCTGATTGTTCAGGTGGAGCTGGTATTCAAGCAGATTTAAAGACTATGAGTCTAAATGGAGTATTTGCCGAATCTGCCATAACAGCTCTTACAGCACAAAATACTATGGGAGTTACAGGGATAATGGATGTAAGTCCTGACTTTTTGGAAAAGCAAATTGATGCAGTATTTACAGATATTAGACCAGACTCAGTAAAAATCGGCATGGTTTCTGATAAGAATCTCATAAGGGCTATAGCAGGAAAGCTTAAGCAATATAAGGCGGAAAAAATCGTCCTCGATCCTGTAATGGTTGCAACATCTGGGGCAAAGCTTCTAAAAGACGATGCAATAGATGCCCTAAAGGAAGAACTTTTTCCGCTAGCTAGCCTTATTACACCAAACATCCCAGAAGCTGAGCTTATTTCAGATATGAAAATAAAAAGCGAAGAGGATATGAAAGAGGCAAGTAAGCTTATCTATGACAAATACAAGGTTAATGTACTTCTGAAAGGAGGTCATGCTATTAATGATGCCAACGACTATTTGTATGCTTTTGGCAAGGGGGTTTGGATTAAGGGAGAAAGAATCAACAATCCTAACACTCATGGAACAGGTTGCACCCTATCATCTGCTATTGCTTCAAACCTTGCCAAGGGATATGAGCTAGAAGAGGCTATAAGAAAAGCGAAAAAGTACTTGGAAGGCTGTTTGAAAGATGGACTTGATTTAGGAAAAGGGTCAGGTCCAATGAATCATGCCTTTGACATAAAAGATATTTACAAAAAATAAGGAAGTCTTATGGAAAAGAAAACAAGTATATATGATAACGCCTTGATTTGGTTCGGGGCTGGAGTTTCTATCGCAGAAATTCTTACGGGAACTTATTATGTCTCTATGAGCTTTAAAGAAGCCATGCTTGCAATCCTCATAGGCCATCTTTGTGGTTTTATCCTCATGAGCCTATCAGGACTTATTGGAGCAAAAACAGGGCTATCTGCCATGCAAGCTACTAAGCTTAGCTTTGGACAAGTTGGTGGTATATTTTTTGCAAGCCTAAATTTCCTCCAACTAGTTGGTTGGACAGCCATCATGATTTATGATGGAGCTATATCTTCTGGGGAACTTTTTTCTACAGGAAGTAAAATTTGGGCAATAATAATTGGTTTGTTGATAATAATTTGGATAGGGATAGGAATTAGTAATCTTGGTAAGCTAAACACTGTATCAATGATAGCCCTTTTCGCCTTGACTATACTTATGTCAAGAAAGTCCTTTACATCTAGCCTATCTAGCAATCTATCAGCCGATGCCCTATCCTTTGGTCAAGCCATAGAACTTGCCATAGCCATGCCTATGAGTTGGCTTCCTTTGATATCAGACTACACATCAAAGGCAGAAAAGCCAGTAAAAGCAAGTTTTGTTTCAACAGGAATCTATTCTCTAGTATCTATTTGGATGTACACAATAGGCCTTACTGGAGCGATGGCTACTGGACAGACAAGTCTATCAGCAATATTTTCCTATTCAGGAATAGGAAGTCTTGCCATAGTCATAATTATTTTATCAACAGTAACAACTACTTTCCTCGATGCCTACTCAGCAGGAATCTCCTTTGAGGCAATTAAGGAAGGGGCAAAGGCAAAGATGGTCGCAATAATTGTAAGTGCCATAGGAATCCTAGGAGCCTTGCTCTATCCTATGGATGATATATCAAACTTCCTCTACCTAATAGGCTCAGTATTTGCTCCAATGATAGCGGTTCAAATTGCAGACTTTTTCATCAAGAAGGATAAAAGTAGTCTTGATACAAAAATAAATATAGTTTCTTGGGTCATAGGCTTTATAATCTACAGGATTCTCCTTAAACTAGATATAGTTATAGGAGCGTCAGTTGCATCTGTCATCCTAACTATCCTAGTAAGCTTAATCTTGAGAAAAATATTTACAAAGTCTAGGCTAAGTGATTGACAAAAAGCTCTTTTAGTAGTATCATATTCGAGTCAACTTAAAGTTTCTTTTATGGAGCTTTTCGATGAAATCGCAAATCCTGAAGGCGATTAAAAAATGTCAGGACGAGTAAAGCCGCCACCTACTAAGAGCGGTGTCTAAATATAGTAGGCGAAAAATTTATAGGAGGAATTTTATGAAATATCAAAAAACATGGACTGCAACTCCTGATCAAATCGACAGAAAATGGTATGTCGTTGATGCAGAAGGCATGGTTCTAGGTAGACTAGCAAGCCAAGTTGCAGCAATCTTGAGAGGAAAGAACAAAGCAACATTTACTCCACACTATGATACTGGAGATTATGTTATAGTAATTAATGCTGACAAAGTCATTCTTACAGGTAACAAAGAAGACCAAAAAGAATACCAAAGATACTCAGGTTACAGTGGCGGACTAAAGATTACTAAATTCAAGGATATGAAAGCTAAAAAACCTGAATATATAGTAACACACGCAATCGAAGGTATGCTTCCACACAACAAACTAGGTAGAGCTATGGCTAAGAAGCTTAGAGTGTATGTAGGTGCTGAGCACAATCACGAAGCTCAAATGCCTGAAGTTTTGGAATTAAATTAAGGAGGGCTTAGATGGCAGAAATTATTCAATCAACAGGAAGAAGAAAAACATCTGTAGCTAGATGTACTATGGTTTCTGGTAGCGGAAATATCCTAGTAAACGGAAGAGACCTAGACGAATACTTCAACTATGAAACATTAAAAGTAATAGCAAGATCACCACTTGCTTTAACAGAAAACTTAAACAACTACGACATTAAACTAAACGTTAATGGCGGAGGATATACAGGTCAAGCTGGAGCAATAAGACATGCAATCGCAAGAGCACTTCTAATTGCTAACCCTGACTATAGACAAGCCCTAAAAAGAGCAGGTTTCCTAACAAGAGATTCTCGTAGAAAAGAAAGAAAGAAACCAGGTCTCAAGAAGGCAAGAAAATCATCTCAATTCTCAAAGAGATAATTACGACAAACAACCGCAGGATTTTTCTTGCGGTTTTTTTATTTATTCTAAAAAATAAAGGAAGGAAGCTTATGCAGAAGATAAATTATGATCTCAAGATGGAAGAGATTATCAAGGAAAATAGGAAAAATGGCAAAAAGCCAAGCCTGTTGATACAGGTTTGTTGTGCACCTTGCTCAACTGCTGTACTAGAAAGAATCTATGATGACTTTAAGATTGATTTATTTTACTACAATCCTATGATTTATCCGGCAAGTGAACTTACAAAGAGGGTTGAGACCCTAGAAAAGCTAAAAGAAGAACTAAAGATAAGTTCCAAAATCATATTTCCTGCCAATGATATAAATGATTTCCATGAAATCGCAAAAATCAGAAAGGATGACCACGAGGGAGGCAAGGCTTGCTATCTTTGCTATAAGCTAAGGCTAGAAGAGGCTTGCAAGTATGCCTTGGCCCATGGCTATGAATATTTTTCTACAACTCTTTCTATATCTCCCTACAAAAATAGTCAGTGGCTTAACGAAATAGGAGGAAATTTGGAGGAAGTCTATGGGGTGAAATACCTATATTCTGATTTCAAGAAGAAAAATGGTTACAAGAAATCTATTGATTTATCCAAGGATTACGGTCTTTATAGGCAAGATTATTGTGGCTGTATCTTCTCTTTTAAGGAGATGGAAGAAAAACATAGGCAGGGATAGTAATTTTTCTTCTGATAAATTTTTGTTAATAGAAGTTTGCTTTTTTGATAATTGGGTAATATTCTAATAGGAGAGGATTATGAAAGATTTATTGCTTATCAAAAAAATACAAGCTAAAGACGAATCTAGGGACTTTGTTCCCGTAACTTTTGATTTGGATGAAAGTTTCGAGAAGTCTCTTGCCGTGGGTATTTTTGATGAATTAAATAAGAAAAACATAATAAAAACTAATAGATTTACTATTAGGGAGCATTCTTTTACTATTGAAATCCTCCCTATCTCAATCACAAGGGTAATTGAAGAAATTATCAAAAGAGGTTTGTACATATATGGAGTTTATACTCTATATGATAACTATTTAGAAGAAGGAGAATTAAAATAATGGATAAAAAAATTTTAGACCTAATCAATGAACAAATGAACTTTGAGTTTGAATCAGCTTATATCTACAAGGCTATGGCTGCCTATACTGATGATTTGGACCTCGAAGGCTTTACAATTTGGATGGACCAACAAGTATCTGAGGAATTAATCCATGGAGAAGGAATGAAGAATTTCCTTCAATCAGTTGGCTACAAACCAGTATATAAGGCTATTCCAGAACCAAGAGCTGACTATGCTTCTGTTTTAGATGTTATGAAAGCTGCCCTTGAACATGAAAAGGAAGTTTCTAGAAGAATAAATAACATAGCTAAAGAAGCTAATGGAGTTGATGAAAGGGTTAGAAGTTTTATCCAATGGTATATTGATGAGCAAGTAGAAGAAGAAGAAACCTTCAATAAAATAGTTACAAGACTAGAAAGAGTTGGAGATGATTGGCATTCAATTTATATCCTAGATACTGAATTAGGAAAAAGACCAGCACCAACAAATACTCCAGCTAATGCTCAATAGCTTACGATAGAAATAAAAAATAAGAATATTTTCGCCCAAATTAAGGAAGAAGGAGCTTATGTTGAAAAGTTTGCTTTTTAAGATGAGCCTATGTTTTTCGATAAGAAAAAATTATCTTTGGGCGATTCTTTGAAAAATAGGGGCGGCATACATGAGTGCGCTCCTATTTTTTTGATGATAATTTGTTAAGGAGCTTCCTAGTCATGGTTTTGGAAGGAAGATAGAAATTATAGGGAAAGAATATGTAGGCTCTTTTACCCTATGGACAGATTTTTTAGACTCTTATATTTGTATATAAGCAAGCTACGATGGCAAGTCTTTTTTTGGATGATAAGCTAAGTCCCTGCTATTTAGGAAAAAATCAAAGCTTCATCCAAGAATTTAAAATCATAATAAGGAACCTTGAGATTTAAAAAAATTAAGTTAAGATAATAAAGTTTACTTGCGGAAATATTAAGAATATGTATAATAGAATTAAGAATATATAAAAGGAGTTACTTATGATGACAATAGCAGCACTAATACTATTTCTAGTCTTCGGCGGAGGAATGATAAAGTTTATATTTAAGTTAGGCTTTGGGATAATAGGCATAGTCCTTTCTGTAATATTTTTGCCAGTAATAATTATCCTAGCTGTCATCGCCTTGCCTTTAGCAATTATTGGAGGCTTAGTCGGTCTTGTCCTAAAACTCTTGCCTGTTATATTAATTGGAGGCTTGGGATATTTTGGATACAACTATTACAAAGAAAATTACCAAACTTGGTAAAAAGGCTTAGCTTTGTCTAAGTCTTTTTTAGTTAAGAAAAAAGAGCGAGAATCGAGTGATTCTCAGCTCTTTACTTATTTAAAATAAATTTTTCGATTGCTTCGCCAACTGCGCCTTCTTCGTTAGTCGCTTGGGCAACGTAGCTAGCAGATTCCTTGACTTGGAGGTGGGCGTTAGCTACAGCTACTGACCTGCCTGCTTCTTCTAGCATAGCTACGTCGTTGTAATTATCTCCAATAGTAAGAACATCATCAAGGCTTATAGCATAATACTCACATACTTTCTTTAAGGCATTAGCCTTATTTACTCCTTTGGCGTTAATTTCCATAAACATATCTGATGAATAGGCAACTTCAACATCGTAGTTGGTAAGATAGGCTATGTCTATTTCAAGACCTTGCAGATAGTTCATATCCTTGTTTTTTAGGATTGCCTTTAGGATGAGCTTATCTTTGAGAAAGTCAATATTATTATCACCAAGAGGAGTAATTTGAGTTTCTGCATAGGAGTCGCTATCAAGGTTAAGTCCGTACTTGTTATCAATGGTATAGATATAGCAAGTTTGATTATTGGCATAGGCATAGTCGAGAATGGTCTTTGCATAATCGTATTTAAGGCCTTGGGAATAAACAATCTCACCTGTCTTTATATTCATAATTACTGCTCCATTACAACAAATAATGAAACGATTATCCCTCACTAGACCAGCCTTCTTAGGTATATCAAACAGTTCATAAGTTCCACGACCTGTTGCAAGCATAACTATTACGCCCATATCTTGGGCCTTTTTTATGGCATCCACATTTCTTTGTGGAACATTTTTGTCGTGATCAACAAGAGTTTCATCAATATCTGATGCTACTAATTTAATCATAGCTCACCTATTTATTTTCCTTCAGAAACTTGATTATATCTTCTGATTCGTAGAGATAAACTCCATCGTGGTAGAGGCATGGTACTTGTCTTTTGCCTCCTTTATCAATCAATTCAAGCATGGCATCTCTATTTTCATTTATATCAACAATTTCTAATACTATATTTTCTTCTTTCATAAAATTTTCTACTTTTTTGCAATAAGGGCATACAGTTCCTACAAATAATTTATAGTCTTTCATAAATTTCACCTCTTTTTTTAAAAACTTTCATAAAATCTTCAATATGGTATATTATACTTATTATAAGATAATTTTAAAGCTTGTAATTTTTAAGCTTAAACAAAGGTGGTTACATGAAAAATAAAATTTTATCTTTTATAAGATTTATTCTTGTAGTGGTTATCTTAGTGTGTTTAGTTATACTAGGAAGAAGGGGCTATGATTATTGGACAAACATTAAAAACAATAAGCATATAGCAGGTCTTATAGAAGAAAGTGAAAAGCAAGCAGGAGATGACAAAGATAAGGATGCTAATCTAGATCCAGAAGCTAAGTTTAAGAAACTTGAAAAACAAAATCTTTATCTACTAAAGAAGTTCAAGGAAGAAAATAAGGATGTTGTAGCAGTTATAGAAATTCCGGGAACAGCTATCAAATATCCAGTCCTTCATGCAGATGACAATCAATTTTACCTAAGAAAGGGTCTTAATAAGCAATACGACATAGCAGGATCTATCTTTATGGATACAAACAATTCGCCAGACCTAAGTGATGATAACACTGTAATTTATGGTCACCATTTGGAGCTAGAGTCAATGTTTACTCCTCTTGATCAGTACAGAAAGCAAGAATTCGCCGAAAAACATAGGACTTTGTATGTTACAACCGAAGAAGGCCTAAGAGAGTATCAAATATTTTCTGCCTATGGTATCCCTTCTGATTATGATTATAGGACCTTGGAATTTATGTATGATGCAGACAAAGTCCCATATTTTAAGAAATTGAAAGATAACTCAGAAGTAAAACTTGAAACTAGGGATTTCACAGAAGATGACTCAATCATAACCCTATCAACTTGCCAATACGACTACTACGATCAAAGGTTAGCAGTGCATGCAGTTAGGATAAGATAGTGGATAGATACCAAGAAGAAAATAGAAGAGAAATAAAGATTACAGAAGACGAAAGAGGGCTTATCCTTAGGGAAAGCTCCTTTGACCCAACCCACATTTTCGAATGTGGTCAATGCTTTAACTTCCACATAGAAGATGACGGATCCTACACAGCAGTCTTTATGGGAAAAATCATTAATGTCTTAAAGCTAGAAGATGGCCTAAGTCTTATTAGAAATGTAAGTCTTTGTGACTTTTATGATATCTTTTATGATTACTTTGACCTAGGGACTGACTATGAAAAAATCAAGGAGAAAGTCGCCATTGATCCAATAATGCAAAAGGCTACAGCCTATGGTAGGGGAATAAGGATTCTCAACCAAGAGCTTTTTGAAACAACCATATCCTTCATAATTTCTGCCAACAATCAAATTCCAAGAATAAAAAAGGCGGTTAGGATTCTTTCTGAAAGATATGGAAAATATATTGGCGACTACAATAATAGGAGCTACTATTCTTTTCCAAGGCCAGAAGATCTTATGAATGTCGATCCAGACGAACTAAGAGAATATGCTAGGGTTGGCTTTAGGGATAAGAGAATAGTTCAAGCAAGCAAGATGATTTATGAAGGTCATTTGGATTTTTCTAATGATAAAAACTTAGCCAGTGATAAACTTCAAAAGAAATTAATAGACCTACCAGGCATAGGTCCTAAAGTTGCCGATTGTATCATGCTTTTTGCCTATCATAAGAGGGAAACCTTCCCGGTGGATGTGTGGATAAAAAGAGTTATGGAAACCCTATTCATAAAAAAAGAAGTTCCAAAAAAACTAGTCGATGATTATGCAAGAAAATACTTCGGAGACTTGGCAGGCTATGCTCAACAATACCTCTTTTATTATGGAAGAGAAGAAAAAATTGGAAAATAATAAGCTCCTCCTAGGGCTTGGGTCTTAGGAGGAATTTCTAAATTTAAGAAAAATATGGTTGACAAATCATGCAATATGTGATATTTTATTAGTACAAATGTAAGCGGTTGCAAGAAAAACTTACAGATATATTTTTAGAAAAAGATGGAAATTACTTAGAAGAAAATTTTTTCTATAAGATATAGGAAAGGGTTTTATTAACTGGCCGTTAAGGAGGATTTATGGATATATATGATATCGCCAAGGCTTCTGGTTATTCAACGGCTACGGTTTCTCGTGTTATAAATAAACAAAATAATGTCAGCAAGAAGGCTAAGGATAGGATTGAAAAAGTAATCAAGGAAAATGGCTACACGCCAAATAGGATTGCAAGATCTCTTGCCAAGAAATCCAGCCAGCTAATTGGGATTATGGTTCCGGATATAAGGAAATTTTTCGAGTCTCAGTCAGCTTATGAGTTAGAAAAAATACTTGAAGCATCTGGATTTTCTACAATCTTGTGTGTTACAACCGATGATATTAGAAAGAAGAAATCCTATTTGGACCTACTTATAGAAAATCAAGTAGAGGCTATTATTGGAGTAGGTTCAACCTATGAGCAAGATGAGTTCTACAAGAGCCTAGTAGAAGTTAGTAAAGATATTCCTATGGCAATGTTAAATGTAAGCCCTACCATAAATAGTGATAGGATTGTAAATGTATATATAGATGAGATTAATGCTATGGATCAGGCTGTGAGTCTTTTTAAGAAAAAAGGCTACAAGAAGCCCCTTTATGTTTCTTTAGACAGGGGCTTTCAGACTAGATCCTACATTGCGAAGAAGGCTGGTTTTATTGAAGCCTTATACAAATATTATGACGAGGTAAACTTTGTTGAGTATAAGATAAAAAGTGTAGAAGTTTGTGATATCAATCCTCTTATAGATTTTATTGAAGAGAACGATTTTGATTCTATACAATTTGAGCTTGATAGCCTAGCTGTTGTTTTCTACAAGCATTATGTAAATGCAGGAAACAAGGTTCCAGAAGATTTGGCTATTATAGGTTTTGATAATATTGACGCTACTGAATATACCAATCAAAGGATAAGTACGATTGATCAGAGGATTAGAAGGCAGGTGGAACTTGCTTTGGACAATCTTTTTAAACTTATGAAGGGAGAGGAAAGTGAAAATGACTTGATGATAAAAGCAGAACTTGTTGAAAAAGAGACTATATGATATGAAAGGAGAGATTATGAAAATTAGATTTAAGACAATAGTGATGGCTGTTATTGTTGCTCTTATCTTAACATCTTGTGGATCTGGCAAAAAAGATCAAGACAAGATTATAATAAGAGTCGGCCACAACCAATCTCAAAACCATCCAACCCATTTGGGCCTTTTGGCTTTTGAGAAATATGTAGAAAGTAAACTTGGAGATAAGTATGACGTGCAAGTCTATCCATCAGAGCTTTTGGGTTCACAAATAGACATGGTTCAACTTACTCAAACCGGAGCAATCAATATATGTGTTGCATCCAATGCTATTCTTGAGAGTTTCAATGATGTATGGGAAATATTCAACTTACCATACTTATTCGCATCAAGTGAAGCCTACCATCATGTTATGGACGATCCCGAAATCGTTCGTCCTATCTTTGAATCAACTAGAGAAGGAGGCTTCGAGGGAGTAGCCTGGCTTGATGCTGGATCTAGGTCTTTTTATACAAAGAATAAACCAATCAATTCACCAGCTGACCTAAAGGGATTAAAGATTAGAGTCCAACAATCACCTACCAATGTTAGAATGATGGACTTGTTAGGTTCTTCTGCTTCTCCTATGGGCTTTGGTGAGGTTTATACAGCCCTTCAATCAGGCATAATTGATGGAGCCGAAAATAACGAGATGGCTTTAACTGATAATGGCCATGGTGAAGTTTGTAAGTATTATTCTTATGATATGCACCAAATGGTTCCAGATATTGTTATAGCTAACTACCAATGGCTAGAAAGTTTACCAAAAGAAGACAGAAAGGTCTTCGATGAGGGCTTTAAGATTTTAAATCAAGTCCAAAGAAAAGAATGGAATACAGCAGTAGAAAATGCGAAAAAGAAGGCTAGTGAACAGTTAGGAGTAGAGTTTATCTATCCAGACCAAAAGCCATTCGTAGATGCTGTAGCTCCACTAACTAAGGAAGCCTTGGAGAAAAATAAAAAACTAGCTCCTTACTATGATGCTATCCAAAAATATAACAAAGAATTCCCAGCTAAGGAGGGCTGATATGAGAAAAGTTTTAGATAATATATTAAAGTTTTTGACAGGTATTAGCCTTTTAGTTATGTTTATCCTAGTAGTTTGGCAAGTATTCACCAGATATATCCTAAACACCCCATCTACTTGGTCAGAAGAGCTAGTTGCCTATCTTTTCGCTTGGTCTACTCTTTTTGGAGCAAGCCTTGTAGTTAGCGAAAAGGGACATATGAACATACCTGTTATAGCAGAAAGAAGTAATCCAAAGATTCAAAAAGTCCTTGCGATTTTCTCAGAGCT
Source organism: Anaerococcus tetradius ATCC 35098 (assembly GCF_000159095.1). Taxonomy (GTDB): domain Bacteria; phylum Bacillota; class Clostridia; order Tissierellales; family Peptoniphilaceae; genus Anaerococcus; species Anaerococcus tetradius. Next base: position 56,676 of record NZ_GG666297.1, read on the forward strand.
AATGATACTTATCTTCTCCCTAGCAGTTCTTACTGTAGGAGGAATAATTATCACCAAGCTTGCCCTAAATCAAACCACATCTTCACTAAAGATTGCTGTAGGTTATTTCTATATCCCTCTACCAATTACAGGACTTATCAACATAATCTACACCCTATTAAATATATCTGATATCCTAAAAGGCAAAGTAACTTTTGTTAAGGCCAAATCAACAGAAGAGATTGCTTCAAACATGGCAAATGATACAGAAGAAGTAGCAAAATATGAAGGAGGAAATCTATGAGTGCAAATGCCCTAGCCATAATATTAATATCTTTAGTTATACTCTTGGCTACAGGAGTGCCAATAGCCTTCTCCATCGGTATAGCATCAATCATTACAATCATAACAACAGTACCAGCAAATGTAGCAACCCTAACAGCAGCCCAAAGAAGCTTTGTCGGCATGAGCTCCTTTACCCTAACTGCCATACCTTTCTTTATCCTGGCGGGTAATCTCATGAATGAGGGCGGTATAGCAAAAAGACTAGTCGACTTTGTAATGGCAATCCTAGGCAAGCTTCCAGGAGCTTTACTCGTAACAAATGTAGGAGCTAACGCTCTTTTCGGTGCTATATCAGGATCAGCTTCAGCAGCGGCAGCAGCAGTAGGATCTATGGTTAAAGCAGGAGAAGAAAAACAAGGCTATGACAAGGCAGTATCTGCATCTACTAACGGTGCATCTGCTCCAGCAGGTCTATTAATACCACCATCAAATGCCCTAATCACTTATTCTCTAGTGTCAGGCGGAACCTCAGTAGCAGCCCTATTTTTGGGAGGCTACATACCTGGACTTATCTGGTCAATAGCGTGCATTATAGTTGCAATAGCAATAGCAAAGAAAAAAGGCTACAAGGCAAACGAAGGAAAGTTTTCCTTTGCAGTTCTAGGAAAAGCGACCCTAAGAGCTCTTCCATCCCTAGGTTTAATAGTAGTAGTAATAGGAGGAATCGTTGCAGGAATCTTCACAGCGACAGAAGGATCTGCCATATCAGTTCTTTACTCCCTAATCCTTGGCTTTATCTACAAAAACTTAAACCCACAAAAGGTATGGACTATAGTTGTAGAATCAGCTAAGATGAGTGCCATAGTAGTTTTCCTAATTGGTCTATCAAACATCCTTTCTTGGGTAATGGCCTTTACTGGAATCCCACAAATGGTAGGAGAAGCTCTCCTAAAGGTATCTGATAATAAATATGTGATTTTCCTAATTATGAATATAATCCTTCTAATATCAGGAACCTTCATGGATGTAACACCAGCTATCCTAATCTTTACTCCACTATTTTTGCCAATAGCTACACAATTTGGTATGCATCCAGTTCAATTCGGTCTAATGATAGTTTATAACCTATGTATAGGAAACATTACACCACCAGTTGGTAACACCCTATTCGTAGCCATCAAGGTAGGAGATACTAGCCTATCTAAGGTTATGCCATATATGTTAAAGTTCTATCTTGCAATACTTATAGGACTCTTACTAGTAACCTATTTACCAATGACATCTCTAATCCTTCCAATAAAGGCTGGATTAATATAAGAAAAATGAGTTTGGGGAAATTTTAAAGGAGAGAATATGAATCGTAAAATTGTAACTTTGGGAGAGCTTACTTTGAGACTTTCACCATTTGATTTTGAGAGATTTGTCCAAACTGACAAATTTGAAGTAATATTTGGTGGGGCTGAGGCTAATGTAGCCATAGCCCTCGCCAATCTTGGCGATGATGTTAGATACCTAACAAAACTTGTAGAAAACGAAATGGGTCAAGCCGCCCTAAACAATATAAGTAGGTTTGGTATAGATACCGATTACATAGTTAGGGGAGGAGAAAGGCTTGGGATTTATTATGCAGAAAAAGGAGTCGGCCTTAGATCGCCAAAGGTAATATACGATAGGAAAAATTCCTCCATGGCAAAGGCAAAAATAGAAGAATTTGACTGGGATGGAGTTTTTAAGGATGTAGGTCTATATTTTACAACTGGCATAACAGCAGCCATATCAAAAGAAGGTAGGGACCTTGTCCAATATTCCATAAAAGAGGCAAAAAAAAGAGGTCTAGTGGTTGTCTTTGACCTAAATTATAGGGCGAGTCTTTGGTCTCTAGATGAGGCTTGCGAATTTTATGATAAAGTTCTACCAATGGTTGACATCCTAATAGGAGTTTTGCCTACAAGACATGAATGTTTTAAGGGGGACTTCAACCATGAATGTCTAAGCCAAATGCTTAAAGAAATTCACGACAAATATCATATTAAATACACAATATCATCAATCAGAAACTCTTTTTCAGCATCTATAAATTCACTTTCAGCTGGCATGTACAATGGCAGGGAATACCTAAAAAGTCAGACCTATAAGTTTGATATTGTAGATAGGATAGGGGGAGGAGATGCCTTTGCAGCAGGGCTAATCCATGCCTATGTCAATGGCTACGACATCCATGATGCCCTAGACTTTGCCATAGCCCTATCAGCGCTAAAACATTCCATAATCGGTGACTACGCTCTCTTTACAGAAAAACAGGTAGGAAGGCTAGTAAGTGGTGATAAACATATGCTATCCTTCTCATGATGTTGATAAATTAAAAGAGTTTAAAATCTTAAAAGATAAAATTTATTAAAAATTTCCACAAAAAAAGCCCGACTAGGGCTTTTTTACATATTTTCGTTTTCAACTCTCAAAGTTTCATCTAGGAGGCTTAGGTAGTATTTTTTGGCCACTTCTATATCAAAAATTGACGAATCGTTAAAATAATCTGCTATTTCATCTATGAGATTTTTGATTTTTTCATCTTCTCCATATTTATCTTTGAGCTTTTCTGCTTTTTCTATTAATTGGTTGATTTTGTGGATTAAACCCATGGTCTTTGCTTCCTTGTCATTTTCTTTAAGGAGTTGTCTAAGGGTCCACTTTACGTTATTTTCTGTGATGCCGGCCTTGTGTTGAACATTTGCTTGGTTTTCTCTTAGATTATCTATGAGATTGAAAAGTTCTTCGTTTCCAAAACCGTTAAATAGGATGAAGTCGAAGTCCAGTATTTCATCATCACTTACTTCAAGTTTTTCGCTATCGTAGCCTTCAAAGCCCAAAAGGTGACCGATTGTGTAATCAAGATGGTCTTTTCCAACTTCTATTATTCTAATGCCATTTTCATTAGCGATTTTCTTAAATCTATCGTATTTTTCCATATCTATTGGATTATAATATAATATTTCTGCCATATTTACCTCTCTTTACTTATACATTATAAATATACTAATATGAAAGGAATAAGACAAACTTTATATTTTACTTATTGTGGGTATAAATAAATTAAGAACTTGTACGGAGGCAAAGATGACAGACTTCAAAGACAAACTAAATGAACTTTACAAAAAACAAGTAGAAGTTGATAATTTTATTAAAGAAGCTAGGGCCTTATTAGTAAGCCTTAAAGTCCATGCCATAAAAGTTGGCAAAAATGCAGATTTTACTGCTAGCAGATTTCTAAGGGGAAACTTCTTAGGTAATGTCCTTAGGTCTAATAAAAATAACAATGTAAATAAAAATATAGCTAGGGTTCAAGATGAGCTTTTGTTCTTCCAAAAAAAACTCTTGGTTTTTGATGAAAAGCTTGCAAAAAGTATCCATCTCCCTAGTTTAACAAGCGACTATTATCCAGTAGGAGGCAAGCTTTCTGATATAGGCTTTAGGATGAAGCTAAGATTAAAGGAAGAAGACATAAGAAAGACCCAAAGGTCAATGGAAAAGATTTTAAGAAGGCTAGTAGTAGAAAGAAAGAAAATTGCCTACGATATAAAAAAAATCAAAGAGAACAAAGACTTATAGATTATTGGACTGGATAGAAAATATAAACTCCATGGCTTAGATTCTAATATTTTCTAGCAGTCCCTTTTTATTAAAAAATTTATTTTAGATTAATATAGATATAGAAGGGAGCTTATATGATTAAAGTAACAAATTTCACAAAGATTTATTCAAATTGCAAGAAGGCTGTTGATGATATTTCTTTTACTGTAAACGATGGCGAAATTTTTGGATTTTTGGGACCGAATGGGGCTGGTAAGTCAACGACAATCAAATCTATAGTAGGCATAAATTCCAAATCATCTGGAGAAATTAGCATAAATGATTTAAGGCTTGAAGATGACGATAAGGCCTACAAGAGCGAGTTTTCCTATGTTCCAGACAATCCTGACCTTTTCGAAAACTATTCTGGCTATGAATACATAAATTTTATTGCAGATATCTATGGCATAGATACGGATACTAGGAGAAAAAGACTTGACTACTACCTAGGATATTTTGACCTAAAAGATGCAATGGATGAGCAAATTTCAAACTATTCTCATGGTATGGCCCAAAGGCTTGCCCTAATTGGTGCATTGATCAATGACCCTAATGTGATAATTCTAGATGAACCTATGGTAGGCCTTGATGCCAAGTCCGCCTACAATCTCAAACAAATCCTAAGACAAAGGGCAGCAGATGGCAAGATCGTCTTCTTCTCAACTCACGTCATGGAAATAGCCCAAGAGCTTTGCGATAGGCTTGCTATAATCAATAAGGGAAAAATTATAGCAGTTGGAACTTTTGATGAAATAAAAGAGACTTCTAATAAAACAGGAAGCCTTGAGGAAATCTTCTTGGAGCTTACTGATGAATAACATAAAAACAATAATCAAATACGCTTTCAAGGAACAGTTTTTTCCGTATTTTCCATCTAAAAGGCCCCAAGGTCTTCCCAAAAATTACCTCCTAAGGCTCATATCCATCCTCTGGTCATTTCTTTTCTTAGGCTTTATGTATTATATAGTAATGGGAGCAGCCCTAGCTATATTTATAGAGATTGGTAAAGAAGATATGTATTTTACGATCTTTGGTATGCTTACAAATACGATTGTAATATTTATATATGGGATAAAAATGTATGGTGATTTCTTTAATGAGAAATCTATAGAAAACTATGTCCCTATGCCAATTGGCCAAGGAGAACTCTTTTTAGGAAAGATAATCGGGGCAGTCTTGTCATTTTTCGACTTTTTCCTATTTTTCCTCTTGGGTCTAGTCCTATATTTTTCACAAAAAGCTATGGATGTAGGAACGCTGATTTTAGGAATCATTAATTTCTTTCCTATGATTGCAATTCCCTATAGCATACTTGCCATTATCCTTCTTATCATAAAAAGATTTACTAATGTAAATAGATACAAGAAAGTATTCAAAAATCTAGGATATCTAGTGATGTTTGCGATAATTGGAACTATTTATTATTTCTCCTTCCAACAAAATAAGGGAGGATCTAATGATAATTTTGATAGATTAGCAAATGGTCTAGTAAATACTTTCGGCAAAAACTCTGGCGTATCTAATATTTTCTTTAATGCCAAACTATTCGGCCTATCTCTTACAGGAAGTCTTTTTCAAAGGCTTATAGCAAGTCTGAGTCTTCTTGGCCTTGCCCTAGGCTTACTCTTTATAGCTTATAAGCTTGCCGATAAAAATTACTATAAGGCAGTTTTTGATAGGGCCATCACAAGTGAAGGGGCTAAGAAAATTAAGAAAACAAAAAAATCAAAGAGAGTTCCTATCAAAAAATCGAGCCAAGTTAAGGCTCTAGTCAAAAGGGATTTGAGGATCCTAACAAGCAATCTCATGTTTGTCTATACGCCTATGATTATGGCCCTAGTCTTTAGCATGATGGCAATAGGACAAAAAAATACCATAATAAATGATTTTGGAAAAGAGCTTGAGATAAATCCTCAAGCGAGTGTTTATGTCTTTGCCATAGCCCTAGCGATAGGACTAATTATTTGGATAAATGGCAATCTTACAAGCTCTTGCCTATCAAGAGAAGGCAAGGGATTTTATCTAATCCAAAGCCTACCGATAGATGCCAAAAGTCATCTTAGGGCAAGATTAATATCTGCCATGCTTGTATCAAGTCTTATCAATCTAATAATAAGTCTAGTAGTAGGAATTACCTTAAAACTAGGACTTGTAAATATTCTTATGATAATGATAGGTTTAAGCTTATCAGCCCTAGCATCTAATATAGTAGGCCTTCTTATGTCGACTGTAGGAATTAACACCAGCTGGAAAAATCCAAAAGAACTCGCCCAAGGGGGAATAAGGGCAATAATCTATTACATCATAAGCATGGTCTTTGTAATAATTCTTGTTGGAGTTTTCATTTTGCTGATGAATATAACAAAAGGAAATCTACTAATAAGTCTAATAGTCCCAATGCTTATACTTGTAATTCTAACACTAATCTTTTATATAATTGCCCTAGGACGATACAAAAATGGTTTTATGGATGTATGATAGCTACTAATAAGCCCAAGTGATTTATGCTTGGGCTTAACTTATCTTATATAATTTAGGGTGTATAATAAACTTATTAGAATTTAAGGAGCTTATATGAAATTTAATGAAATAGTATATAAAAGACCTGATTTTGATGGTCTTATTAAGGAAATATCTGGACATTTGGATGAGCTTGAGACAGCAAGAAGCGAGGAAGACTTCTTCGATAGTCATAAGAAAATTAACGATAGTTTTCTTTTAGTTGAAGAGCTTTATAATATCGTAATTATTAGAAATTCAATTAACACCAAGGACGAATTTTATGATAAAGAACTTGAGTGTTTCCATGAAAATATGCCACGCTTTGACGAATTAAGACATAGACTTGGCTCAATTAGACTAAAAAGTGCTTATAGAAAAAGTTTTGAAGAAAAATTTGGCAAGACTATAACAATGAGAGATGAGCTTCAAAGGGATATTTTCGATCCAGCTATCATGGAAGATAGGGTAGAAGAATCAAAGCTAGTAAACGAATACTACAAGCTAACAGGTGGAGCAGAAATTAATTTTAGGGGAGAAGTCAAAAACATTTCTGGTCTCTTAGCCATTAGTCAAGATAAGGACAGGGCTACAAGGAAGGAAGCCTTCGAAGCCCTCAATGCTTGGTTTTTTGCTAATATTGAAAAACTTGACAGTATTTATGATCAACTAGTAAAGATTAGAACAAGAATTGCCAAGAAACTCGGTTTCAAATCCTACACAGCTGTAGCCTACAAGCAGATGGGAAGACTTGACTGGGATAAGGAAGATGCTAAAAAATATAGGGAGCAAATAGCAAAATATATAGTTCCACTTAGCCAAAAAATCTATGCCGACCAAGCAAAGAGGATAGGAATTGAGAATATGAAATACTATGACCTTCCCCTAAGTTTTCTTTCTGGTAATCCAAAACCAGTAGGAGATGAGAAAGTTCTAGTAAAAGAAGCTCTAGAAATGTATAAGGACCTATCCAAAGAAACAGGAGAGTTTTTTACGGCCATGATAGACATGGGAATGATGGATCTAACCACCAAAGATGGCAAGGCTCCAGGTGGCTACATGACTAGCCTTCCTATAACAAAGATGCCTTTCATCTTCTCAAACTTTAACGGAACCAGTGGCGATGTCGATGTCCTAACTCACGAAGCAGGCCACGCCTTCCAAGGATATCTTACCAGAAATATGTATCCAGCAGAAAACAACGACCTAGCCATGGAAATAGCCGAAACACACTCTATGAGCATGGAATTTTTTACCCATCCATGGATGGAAAAATTCTTCGGAAGAGATACTGAAAAATACTATTATGATCACATAGCAGCTGCCATCAAATTCATTCCTTATGGGGCAAGCATAGATGAGTTCCAAGAATTTGTCTACGAAAATCCAACAGCAACTTCTGAAGAAAGAAGAGCAAAATACAGGCAAATAGAGAAAAAATACCTCCCACACCTAGACTATGACGGAAACGAATACTTGGAAAATGGAGGCAGATGGCAAAGACAACTTCATGTTTATACAGATCCCTTCTACTACATCGACTACACTATAGCCCAAATAAACGCCTTCCAATACTTTATAAAAGATATGGAAAATCACGATAAGGCATGGGAATCATATATAAACTTATGTAAAATTAGCGCAAGCCTTCCAAGCAAAGAAGCCCTAAAAGAAGTAGGCCTATCAAGCCCCTTCCAAGAAGGCACCATAGAAGAAATAATCCCTAAACTAACAAAATACCTAGATAGCTTGGATAAGGAAAAAATAAAATAAAAAGCAAAAGCTGATGGTGGAATAATTTATCCAGCCCATCAGCTTTATTTTTTTCTAAGAAATCCACCTAGCAAGACTTATCTTCAAATATTACTACAACAGCGCCTTCTTCTACTGAGATTTGGAAGTTTTCTTTCTTTGTTTCGTTGGATACTCCAAGGGCGTCTTCTATTTTTAGCTTATAATCTTCTAGTTCGTAGAATAGACCTTTTAGACTTAGTCTCGTCTTATCACATAGGGAAAAGATTGAAACGTAGAAGTCCTTGTCTTTATATTCATAAGAAAATTTAGAGTCGACTATAAAGACTTCTTTTTTTTGGGATTTTAATTTGATAGTTAAGCCTTCTTTTTTGTAATGATACATACTTCTAATATTGGCAAGGGTATGGCTTTCCCTACCACCAAGTCCACCATAGATTACTATATTTGTATAGCCTTTTTTTCTTGCAAATTCTATTGCAGCTACGGTATCGGTGTAATCTTTGATGGGGTTTAGGCTTATTACCCTGCTAAGATCAGGTTTAGTTGATGAGTCAAAATCTCCTATTATATAGTCGACTTCTATATTTTCTTTTTCTATTAGTTTATATCCCCTGTCTGCTGCTATTATCAAGTCGCCTTTTTCTTTTTTATCGAAGAAGCCATCGTAGCTTCCTCCTCCTATAATGTAGCAAGTTTTCATTTTTCACCTCTCCTCTAAGTTTATTATAAAATGTTCTTTTGAGCAATTTTTTATATTTGACGAAAAACTTTTTTTATGTGGTAAAATATACTTGTAAAGTAGGAAGGAGTTAGTATGGGAAAACTTGACAAGAAATCCGAGGATTTATTAAGAGTAATATGTTATGGAATTATCCTATTTTTTGCTTTTTGGTATTTCCCTGTTATCAAGAAGTTATTGGTTCAAGTTGTTGGTGTGATGGAGCCTTTTATTATAGGCGGGATGATTGCTTATGTGGTTAGTATCCCTATGAATTTCTTTGAAAGGAAATTAGAAGAATACTTTCCTAATGAAAAATACAAGAAAAAATTCGCAGGATTTTCTTTGGGTATTTCATGTATACTTATTATTTGTGCTTTAATCTTGTTTTTAAATATCCTTATACCAAGAATCATAACGGTCATATTTTCGTTTTTTAATAGATGGCCGGAATTTATTAGAGAAACCTACGATACCTTAAACAATCACAGCTTAACTAGACCTTATGCAGATAAGTTCTATGACTATGTCAACTCCTTTGGCTGGTATGAAGTTAGAAATGCTGTTATGAACTTTATTTCCGGAAAGAAAACTGACCTTTTTAGTTTTACAACAGGTATTCTAAACTCGGTCGGCTCATCCATCTTTACTATCTTTACGATTATTGTCTTTTCTATTTTTGTCCTAGTTTATAAGAATATGTTAAAGACAAATGGAACAAGGATTATGTATGCTATCCTAAGTGAAAAGAAGGCAGACTATCTAAATAAGGTATTTTCTCTATCCTATAACACCTTCAAGGATTATATCTTCTCAAGGTTGATAGCTGTTGTTACCCTATCAGGTCTAACTTTCTTGGGAATGTTTATAATGAAAATACCTAATGCTGGAATTATTTCGCTTTTCGTTGGGGTATCCGACCTAATCCCTATCTTTGGTCCTATTACAGGAGCAGGTCTATCTGCTGTTATTATATTTCTGGAAAGTCCAATCAAGGCCTTAATATTCGTAATTTATGATGTAATTATCCAACAAATCCAAGAAAATATAATCTATCCAGCCATAGCTGGTGAAAAAATAGGACTTCCAGCAGTTTGGGTGCTTGCCTCTATTACAATTGGTGGATCGCTTTTTGGCATTTGGGGTATGCTTATAGGTATTCCTGTAGCTTCAGTAATCTATACACTCTTTCATGAGTTTATTGACAATAAGCTAAAGGAGAAAAATATTTCTGATGAGATGATAGAAATAAAAAAGAACAAGCAATATACAATAGAGGATATAGATACTCATGAAGTTGACTAGATCAGAATTTGGAAAATTTGTGCCAGTCGTAGACGCTAACTCAATGTATTATGGCGGTTTTCAAAACTCTCTAGAAAAAAAGGGGGTTGGGAAGTTTTACAGGGATCGTTCATGTGTAGTTACAGCAATGACTAATGTCTACTTCTATCTCTTTCATAAGGAAAAAATCTTAGACATAGACCTTTACAACGAATATCATTACTATTTTTATAGGAGGCTTAGACCCCATGTAAATGGGATAGCCACAGTAAAATCCCTAGATAGGAGACTTAATAGGGTCAGGGATGATATGGCTATTAAACTTTCATCAAAGACCTTGACTGAAACTTTGATAAACAGAAGACCCCTAGCTAGGAAGATCGACTTCATAGAAGAAGCTCTAGCTAATGATAGTCCGCCCATAATCATAAACTGGTTATCAAAAGATATAGAAGTAATGCGTCATCATGGTGTGTGTATCACTGAGCTTAATAGGCTAGGCGATAAGCATGAAGTAGTTGTATCCAGTTGGGGAAGAATTTATAGATTTTTCCTAGAGGACTTCCAAAAACAAGCAAGAACTTATAGTGGTTTAATTTATTTTAAGGAGAGATAATGCAAAAACAAGCAAGACTCAGCAGAGGAAATGGAGTTATCCTACCAATTTTCTCCATTCCTTCTAATTATGGTATAGGAACTTTCGGCAAAAAAGCCTACCAAGCAGTCGATTTTATAGCCGATTCAGCTATTAAGTATTGGCAAATCTTACCCCTAGGGCAAACTTCCTATGGTGATAGCCCCTACCAATCATTCTCATCTTTTGCTGGCAACCCTTACTTTATCGACTTGGATATGCTAATAGAAGATGGTCTTTTGGAAAAAGAGGAGCTAGAAAATCTTAATTTTGGCGATAATAAAAGATATGTAGACTATGGCATCCAATACAATCTACGCTACAGAATCTTGGAAAAGGCCTATGATAAGGCAAAAGACCTAAAGGCTACAGAAATTGCAGCATTCAGAAAAGAAGAAAGTGAATGGATTGAAGATTATGCTCTCTTTATGGCTATCAAAAGAGAGAAATTTGATGTAAGTTGGCTAGAATGGGATGATGAACTTAAAAATAGGGACAAGAAGGCTTTAGCGGAATTTAAGAAGAAAAACGAAGATACGATAGGCTTTTATGTTTTTATCCAATATGAATTTTTCAAACAATGGAAGAAGCTTAAAGAATATGCTAACAGGAAAAGAATTAAAATCATTGGAGATTTGCCTATCTATGTAGCTATGGATTCTTGCGATGCTTGGGTTAACTCTAACATTCTAAAACTTGATCCAGATACTAAAGAGCCTTTGATAGTTGGAGGTGCTCCACCAGATGCTTACTCGGAAGATGGTCAACTTTGGGGCAATCCTGTTTACGACTGGGAAAAAGTAGGAGCAAGCGATTATGATTTTTGGATAAAAAGGATAGGAGCTTGCCTAAGGCTTTATGATATTCTAAGGCTTGATCACTTTAGAGGTTTTGAAGCCTACTATGCTATACCAGCTACTGACGATAATGCTAGATATGGCAAGTGGGAAAAAGGAAAGCCTTATGAGCTATTTGATAAGATAATCAAAACCTTCCCAGATGCCTTGTTTATAGCAGAAGACCTTGGATATATCACAAAAGAAGTAGATGATTTAAAGAATCACTACAACTTCCCTGGCATGAATGTAATCCAATTTGCCTTTGGAGAAAACTTCGACAGCAATTACCTACCTCACAACTATGTCAGAAACTCAGTTGTCTATTCTTCAACCCACGACTCCGATACCCTTCAAGGATTTTTGGATGTAGCTGATGAAGATTTGACAAAGTTAGTTGATAAGTATTTTGGCCTAGAAGATGGTGATGATAAGCTTTGGAAGATAAACAGAGCTCTTATGGCATCAGTTTCTGATATAGCAATGTTTGAAATACAAGACTTTTTGGGTTATGGTAATGATGCTAAGATTAATAGCCCTTCAACTCTCGGTAATAACTGGAAGTGGAGGAGCATTGATGAAGATTATGATGAAAAATTAGCGAAAAGAATAAAAGAAATGTCAAAAATTTATGGGAGATATGATAATGGACAAATTGAAAAAGAATAAGTTTATTGAAAACTACATCGAAAACTTGCAAAGAATTACCCTCAAATCTTTTGAGGATACATCTGATAAGGATAGATACGATGCCTTATGTGATTCTATCATGGAGCTAATCAACGAAGAGTGGAGAGATTGCAAGAGAAAAACTAGAAACCAAAGAAAGGCTTACTATTTTTCAGCAGAATTCTTAATAGGTAGGTCTTTAGGTAACAACCTAATCAACCTAGGAATCTATGATGAAGTAAAAGAACTTCTTAGCGAAATAGGCATAGACTTTGAAGCTATCGAAAACTACGAAGATGACGCAGCCCTAGGTAATGGTGGACTTGGAAGACTTGCGGCTTGCTTTATGGACTCTGCTGCAACCCAAGGTCTTAACCTAGTAGGTTATGGGGTTAGATACAGAGAAGGAATCTTCAAACAAAAAATCGAAGAAGGCTTCCAAGTTGAACATGGTGATAGCTGGATTAAGGATGGAGATGGTTGGTCAATCAGAGTAGACTCCGATGCTAAAATCGTAAGATTTAGAGACCAACAAGTTAAGGCTGTTCCATTCGATATGCCAGTAGTTGGTTTTGAAAATGGTGTAGTAAATACCCTAAGACTATGGCAATCTGAGCCATTCGAAGAATTTGACTTTGCTAAGTTTAACAACTACGAATACGACGAGGCGGTAAGTGAGAAAAACCGTGCAGAAGATATAACAAGAGTATTATATCCTAATGATATGCAAAGAGCTGGTAAGGTTCTAAGACTTAAACAACAATACTTCTTCTGCTCAGCATCTATCCAAGATATGGTAGAAAAATACAAAAACGACTATCCAGAAGACCTCAAGTTTGAAAATTTCAGCAAGTATCATGTTATCCAACTTAACGATACCCACCCAATTATAGCTATACCTGAACTAATCAGAGTTCTAGTTGACGAAAATGGAATCTTCTTTGAAGATGCCCTAGCTATAACAAGAAAAGTCTTCGCCTTTACCAACCACACTGTCCTTCAAGAAGCTCTTGAAAGATGGGATAAGGACATCATGCTTGAAGTAAATCCAAGATGTCTTGAAATAATTGAAAAAATCAACGATATCTTAGTTGATGAATTTAAGGCTAAGGGATATTCAGACGACCAAATCGACCCATACAGAATTGATAGATTTGAACAAATTCACATGGCTAACCTCGCAATTTATGTAGGATTTTCAGTAAATGGTGTAGCTGCCCTTCATACAGAAATCCTAAAAGACGATACCTTTAAACACTGGTATAAGCTAAGACCTGAAATGTTTAACAACAAAACTAACGGTATCACTCCAAGAAGATGGCTAGTTTACTCAAATAGAGAACTATCAAGCTTCATCACAGGAAAACTTGGTACAGAAGATTGGAAATATCAACTAGACCTCCTTAAAGGTCTTGAAAAATACGCCGATGATGAAAAAGTCCTAGAAGAATTGTGGAATATCAAACAAACAAAGAAAAATGAACTTGCTAGATATATCCTAGAAAAAGAAGGAATCAAGATTGATCCAAAATCAATATTCGACATTCAAATCAAGAGAATCCACGAATATAAGAGACAACACCTTAACATCCTTCACATAATCTACCTCTACCACAAACTAAAGAAAAATCCAGACATGGAATTTACCCCAACAACCTTTATCTTTGGTGGTAAGGCTGCCCCAGGATACTTTAGAGCCAAGGGTATGATTAAACTTGCCAATGAAGTAGCAAGAGTTGTAAATGCTGATCCTGACGTAAACAAAAAGCTAAAGGTAATCTTTGTAGAGAACTACAGGGTAACTTATGCAGAAAAACTCTTCCCAGCAGCAGATATTTCTGAGCAAATTTCTACAGCAGGAAAAGAAGCATCTGGTACAGGAAATATGAAGTTCATGTTAAATGGTGCCCTAACTCTAGGTACTCTTGATGGAGCAAACATCGAAATCTTTGAGCATGCTGGAGAAGAAAACAACTACAGGTTTGGTGCGACAGTAGAAGAGCTAAACGAAATCATGGATACCTATAATCCAGTAGAATTCTACTCAAAAGACCCTGACATCAAAGACGTAGTAGACAGTCTAGTAAGTGGAGAATTTAAGGATAATGAATCATATATGTTCCTAGATATCTACAACGAACTAATCAAGCCACAAGAAGGTCAAAGAGGAGATACTTACTTCCTCCTAAAAGATTTCAAGGCTTATGCAAAGGCTCACGAGAAAGTAAATAGAGAATACAAGAATAAGATGGAATGGTCAAGAAAATGTCTAATCAACATTGCTAACGCAGGATTCTTCTCATCAGATAGAACTATCCTTGACTATGCAAATGACATTTGGAAAATCGATCAAAACAGATAAATATGAATGCAGAAAGCATATTTGGATTATTGATACCATTTATAGGCACAAGCGCTGGCGCCGCTTGTGTCTATATAATGCGTGATCAATTAAATGAAAAAGTACAAAAAGGTCTGTCGGGTTTTGCAGCAGGAGTAATGGTTGCGGCAAGCGTTTGGTCACTCCTAATACCTGCCATGGATATGGTAGAGGCGATGAAAAGGATGGCTTGGCTTCCAGCAAGTACTGGCTTCATAGTTGGAATAATCTTCCTACTATTCCTGGACTCAGTAATCCCTCACCAACATATAGACTCAGACTCACCAGAAGGTTTAAATAGCGAAAGTCTAAGAAAAACAACCATGATGGTCTTGGCAGTTGTGATACATAACATTCCAGAGGGAATGGCAGTAGGAGTATCCTTCGCAGGAGCGATTTATGGACATGGCACAGTAACTATGGCAGGTGCTATGGTCTTAGCCCTAGGCATTGCTATCCAAAACTTCCCGGAAGGAGCTATAATTTCCATGCCCCTAAAGGCAGTAGGAGTTAACAAGCACAAGGCCTTTGTTTATGGTGTCCTTTCAGGGGCAGTAGAGCCTATAGCAGCGGTAATTACAATCATCCTATCAGGAGTAATGATTCCAATTCTACCCTACCTCCTTAGCTTTGCAGCAGGAGCTATGTTTTATGTAGTAGTAGAAGAACTTATACCAGAAGCAACAGGAGAAGGAAAAGCCCACACCAATGTTGGAACCCTTGGTTTTTCCGCAGGTTTTGTAGTGATGATGATTTTAGATGTAATGCTTGGATAGATGAATTATCCTAAGAATATAATCATAGCCCAAGGCTTAGATTAATTTTTAAGCCAGGGGCTATTTTTGATTTTAAATAAGTTTTTAAAATTTATCTTGATCTAAGCTAATATATTTTATGAGGGTAAAATAAGTCTATGTAAGGATTTTTGCTTGTAGTTTTTCTAGTATTAGAAAAGCTTTGATAAATGTTTGTGGATTTTTAAAATATGAGTTATAAAAAAATTTTACTGAGCCTACTTTTTTCCTTGCTACTTATAGCTGGTATTAAAGATGGGGATAAAGACAGCTTTGGGTCTGTCGAGGCAGGCTCTGTTAAGGATCATAGAGAAATTAACAAGAAGGAAAAGCTTGGGCAAACTAATAATAATCAAAAAAAGCTCGAAGAAGACGAAGAAGCTTTGTCAAAGCTTCGCTCCAAGGCCATAGAAGAGCTTGGCGGGCTTAAATTTTTGGATGGAAAAAGCCTCATAGCTTATACTTCGGCTATATATTCTAAAAAAGACCCCAAGGAGATTGAAAATATAATTGGCCAAGCAAAAAAGGCTAATGATAAATCTAGGAAAGAAAAGGAAGATGCCTTTATGATAGATCTTCATTATCAAAAGGCGAAAGTAGTAAAAATAGTTGATGGAGATACCCTAGTGGTCGATTTGAAGGGAAAGACTTATAAGCTTAGGATGATTGGAATTGATACACCTGAAACCAAGCACCCCTACAAAGACGTGGAATTTTTTGGCTTAGAAGCATCTCGATTTACTAAAGAAAATCTAGACAATGTAGAAGTCTATCTAGAAAAGGACGTATCAGAGATTGACAGATACCAAAGACTTTTAAGATATGTATGGCTAAAGCTACCAAAAGATCCAGAAAATCCAAGCTATGAGGAAATAAAAAATCAAAGCTTTAATGGCATCCTCCTAAAAGAAGGCTACGCCAAGGCTTCAACCTTTCCTCCAGATGTTAAATATAGCGAATATTTTTATAAGATAGAAAAAGAAGCGAGAGATGAATCTAGGGGTTTGTGGAATGAAGGGCTAAGAAAGGCTTTTGAAGAGAAAAAATTAACTGGAAGCGATAAATTAGGGACTGGAAAGAAAAAAGGCAAATGGCTTCAGACTGCTAAGAAAATAACTAGGGGCAATAGAACTTATCTAGCAGATACGACCGACGGGCCAATAAAAGCTAACAAGAAATCTGGCAAGTACCATGTTAGGGGGCAGAAGGGTTACAATAAGATATCTGTTGATAATGTCGAGTGGTTCGATTCAGAAGAAGAAGCAGAAAAAGCTGGCTATGTTAAAGCCAAAAGATAATCTTAATTAAAAGAGTGGGATTTACATTAAATCTTACTCTTTTTTAATAATCATAAGTTATGTAGGCAATTTTATTGAGTTAATCTTAGTTAGTTAAGCTTTATTAGATTAGAACTTGATGGGATAAAAAGTATAAAAATCCTCCTTCTTCCTACAAAAAAACTTCCAAAACAGTACATTAATAAAAGGAGGAAGTATGAATTTTTTGGAAAATATTATTACATCTTTGATGTTAATTCGAGTTACAGATATTATTGATATCGCAATTATAGCCTATGTTATTTATAAACTTTTTTCACTTTTAAGAAATACTAGGGCTGAGCAAGTTCTAAAAGGACTTATTTTTGTACTTATCTTTGCTTCTATTGCTGACTTATTAAATTTGAATACAGTTTCCTGGGTAATGAATCAGTTCTTGACTGTAGCCCTCGTCTTTATCATAGTTGTCTTTCAACCTGAGCTTAGAAGTGCTCTAGAAAGGCTTGGTAGGGGCAGGAGTCTTTTTTCAAATGATAAAATTCAAAGAGATGAGAGAAGTATAAATGAGTTGGTTTCAGCTATGAGTTCTCTTTCTAGGCAAAAAATAGGCGCCCTAGTTGTCCTCGAGCGTGAGGTAGGACTTGCTGATATTATAGAAAGTGGAACTAAGCTTGATGCTGATATTTCAAGCGAGCTATTGATTAATATTTTTATCCCAAACACCCCCCTTCACGATGGGGCAGTAATTATTAGGAAAAATACCATTGCGGCAGCAGCCTGTTACTTGCCTTTGTCATCTTCTAACACAATCTCCAAGGAGCTTGGTACAAGACATAGGGCAGCTATTGGAATTTCTGAAAAAAGCGATTGCCTAGTTGTTATCGTTTCAGAAGAAACTGGAAATATTTCTGTTGCAGAGAATGGAAAAATCAACAGATATTTTGATGAAGAGTCTCTAAGAATCAGACTAAAAAATGACCTAGTAAATAATGAAACAATTGCTAGTGCCATCAAGCAAAAGAAGGGAGAGGCTAATGAAAAAGAAAAATGATACTCAACTTATCATCCTATCAGTCCTTCTAGCTATTGTAATGTGGGCTTTTGTTATCACATCTACCAATCCTTCTGTTAGCAGGACTTTCAGAAATGTACCTATACTAGTAGAACATAAGGATGAGCTTGAAGCCAAGGGCTATACTATAATAGGTCTTGATGAAGTCGGAAATGTCAATATCAGAGTTGAAGGTTCTAGAAGCAAGATTATAGGAATAAAGCAACATGATATCCAAGCGAGCATAGATGTCCTAAATGTCAAAGAAGGGATTCAATCAGTTGATGTAAAGGTAGATGCTCCAAGTGGGGTAAATATTTCTCTAATAGATCCAAATGATATAAATATAAATGTCCAAAAGATAGTAGAAAAAACAATTCCAGTTAACCTAGTCATAAAAGATAGTCTAAAAGATGGGAAGTCTGTAGAAGTCAACGAACAATCCTTAAAGGAAATAAAGGTAAGAGGACCTGCCTCTGAGATTAATAAAATAGATAGGGTAGATGCTATAATTGATGATGCCAACTATCTTGACGGAAAGATGCACAATCTAGCCATCCACGTCTTGGATAAGGCGGGTAAGGAAGTTAATAATGTTGATAAATCAGCTGATGATATCAATGTATCCTTTACAGTAGCAGAAACAAAGTCTGTAAAAATTAGACTAAATACTTATGGAGAAGTTGCTGATGGCTACGAGATTAAAAATGCTATGGTTTCTCCATCTGATTGCGTTCTAAAGGGCAATGGACAAGTTCTTAAAGAGATTGATGAAGTTACAACCTTCCCTGTCAATGTATCAAATCTAAAGTCAAACAAAACAGGGGAAGTAAGGCTAAATTTAGCCGAAGGAGTAACCCTTTATGACGGTTCTAATCCAGTCAACTACAAGATTGAAGTAAACAAAAAAGACAGACAATGATAAGGCTAAAGACAAAAATACCCTACGAGAAAATTATAAATAGGCTAAAGGAAAATGGCTTTGAGGCCTATCCAGTAGGAGGTTGTGTTAGGGATAGCCTCCTAGATTTGGAAATATCAGATGTAGATATAACAAGCAATGCAAGACCTGAAGAAATAGAAAAAGTCTTTAGCTCATCAAAGCTAATAGACATAGGAAAAAAATTTGGAACTATAAAGATTATAGACTTTGGCTATGAATTTGAAGTAACGACCTTTAGGGCTGAAAGTGCCTATAGGGATCGTAGGCATCCAGAAAAAATTAGCTTTGCTGATAATATATATGATGATTTAAAAAGACGAGATTTTACCATAAATGCCATGGCCTTTGATAGAGGAGAGCTTATAGATCCCTTTGGTGGAAGGCTTGATTTAGAGAAGAAAATAATTAGGGCGGTAGGAGATGCCAAAGAAAGAATTGACGAAGACCTCCTTAGGTCTATGAGAGCAGTAAGATTTGCTAGTCGCCTTGGCTTTACCATCGAAGAATCCTTAATGGAAGCTATTAGAGCTAAGGCCTGTGAGATAAATCTTATATCTAAGGAGAGGATAGGAGAAGAGCTTTCCAAAATATTGATTTCTGATAGACCTTCTTATGGTATTAGGCTATTGGATGTGGCTGGTATTCTTTCAGAAATCCTTCCAGAGCTTTACAAAACTAAGGGCTTTGACCAACATTCAAGCTACCATCAGTATGATGTTTATGAGCACAGTCTCCATGTCCTAGCCAATACCAGCAAGGACTTAGTAACTCGCTTTGCTGCCCTCTACCATGATGTCGGCAAAATCGACACTTTCTTTCTTGATGAAAGAGGCGAGGGAAGGTTTTTCGGCCATCAAAAGCTTTCAGATCAGATGCTAAAAAAGAGATTAAGGGCTTTAAAGTTTTCCAATAAATTCATAGAAGATGCATCTATGCTTGTAGCCCGCCACATGGATTGCTCAAATTCCTATAGCAAAAAATCTATAAGGAAGTTACTTAGAAGGATGGGAGAAGTAAATCTTAGGAGGCTTTTTGACTTACAAAGGGCAGATATTAGAGCGACAAATCATCCAGATACAAGTAATATCGACCTAGGAGAAGAGCTTCTCTGTGAAGTTTTAGCTGATGACTTGCCAAAAAAAAGGTCAGATTTAGCTATTAACGGCTCTGATCTTCTAGCTTTGGGCTATCCTCAAGGCAAAATTATAGGAGAGCTTCTTTCAAAGATTGAAGAAGAAATATTAGAAGAAAAATTAAAAAATGAAAAGTCAGCCATCGTGGAATTTTTAACTAGAATGGGTAAAAATCTTGATAGCTTGACATATAAGTAGTATATTATTTCAATGAGTAAGAACACCAGGAGGAAAAAATGACAGAATTAAAATCACACGAAAATAATATAGCAAAATTTGAATTTGATGTGCCATATGACGAATTTAAGAAGGCGACAGATACTGTATATAAGAGAAACAAATCTAGATATAGGGTAGATGGCTTTAGACCAGGCCACGTTTCTAGAAAAGTTCTAGAAAAAATGTATGGTCCAGAAATCTTCTATGATGAAGCAATCAAGCTTGTATTCCCAGAACCATACGAAAAAGCAGTAGAAGAACTTGCTCTAGAAGTAATCGACCAACCATCAGTAGACCTAGACGATATCGAAGTTGGTAAGGACATTACTTTCAAGGTAGAAGTTGAAACTAAACCACACCCAGTTCTTGGAGATTATTCAAAACTTATAGTTGAAGAAGTTCCAGTAGAAGTAACTGACGAAGATATAGAAGCTGAACTTAAAAAACAACAAGAAGAAAATGCCAGACTAATCCCAGTAGAAGATGGTAAGGCTGAAATGGGAGATACAGTAAATATCGACTTTGACGGCTTCCTAGAGGGAGAAAGATTTGAAGGTGGAAAGGCTGAAAATTACGACCTAGTTCTTGGATCAAATACCTTTATCAAGGGCTTCGAAGACCAAGTTGTAGGACACCTTGCTGGAGATAAGTTTGATGTCAATGTAACTTTCCCAGAAGATTACCAAGCCAAAGAATTCCAAGGAAAAGATGCGAAATTCGAAGTTGAAATTAATTCTATCACAAGAAAAGAACTTCCAAAACTAGATGATGAATTTGCAAAAGACATTTCAGAATTCGATACACTTGAAGAATTGAAAAATAGCCTAAAGGAAAAACTTGTAAAGGAAAAAGAAGAAAGAGCTAAAAGCATCATCCAAAATCAAGCTGTTGAAGCCCTAGTTAAAAAATCAGAAGTTAGCGCACCAAATGGTCTAGTAAACTCTGAAATTGACTTCGAACTACAAAACCTTGACCAAAGACTTCAACAAATGGGTATAAGCCTTGCTCAATATGTTGAAATGACAAAAATGGATATCAACCAAATCCGTGAACAATACAGGGCTCAAGCAGAAGCTAGAGTTAAGGCAAATCTAGTAATTGATGAAGTTGCTCTTAAAGAGAACATAGAAGTTACAGATGAAGAAAAAGAAGCTGAAATCAACGAAGCAGCAGAAAACTATGGAGTAGAAGATAAAGAGAAATTCAAAGAACTCTTTGCTAAAAACGTATCTGACAAGACTCTAGAAGAAAATATCAAGAGAAGAAAAGCTGTTGAACTTCTAGCATCTAAGGCAGAAGCACTTCCTCACGAAGAGTACCACAAGGCAGTTGGCGATGACCACGATCACGACCACGATCATGAGGAAGGCGAAGACAAATAAGCTCCATATTAGATAAGGAGAAATAATGATTGCTAAAAATTATTTAGTACCAACAGTTGTAGAACAAACCAATAGGGGCGAGAGAGCCTATGATATATATTCAAGACTTCTAAAGGATAGGATAATCTTCCTATCTGGAGAAGTTCGTGATGAAATAAGCGATATAATAATAGCTCAACTACTCTTTCTCGAAAGCGAAGATCCAGATAAGGATATCCAATTTTATATAAACTCTCCAGGTGGAGTTGTAACAAGTGGTCTTGCCATATATGACACTATGAACTATATAAAACCAGATGTATCAACTATCTGTATTGGTCAAGCTGCATCAATGGCAGCAGTCCTTTTATCATCAGGAGCAAAGGGCAAGAGATATTCCCTACCTAGCTCAAATATTATGATTCACCAACCTTCTGGTGGGGCCCAAGGTCAAGCAAGCGACATTGTTATACAAGCTGAACAAATAATTAAGATAAAAGAAAAACTCAACAAAATTCTATCCGACAATACTGGTCAAAGCCTAAAGAAGATAGAAAAAGACACCGATAGGGATTTCGCAATGACTGCCGAAGAAGCGTTAAAATACGGTCTTATCGATAAAGTAATTGAAAGTAAGTAGGGTTAAATGTCTGATTACGAACAAAAAGATGTAAGATGTTCTTTTTGTGGTAAGGATAGCTCACAAGTAAAAAGAATAATAGCTGGTCCTAATGCTTATATATGCAATGAGTGTGTCGACTTGTGTAAGGAGATCATCTCCCAAGAAACAGATTCCCAAGGCTCTTTTAGTGGAGATGTTGAACTATCAACACCAAAAGAGATTAAGGAATTTCTCGACTCCTATGTTATAGGTCAAGACGATGCCAAAAAGACCCTCTCTGTTGCAGTATATAACCACTACAAAAGAATTAATAGTAATGAAGAAGACTCAGAAATAGAGCTTCAAAAATCGAATATCCTTATGCTAGGCCCAACTGGTTCAGGTAAAACCCTACTAGCTCAAACCCTTGCTCGTAAGCTTAATGTTCCATTCGCAATAGCAGATGCTACAAGCCTAACTGAGGCAGGATATGTGGGTGAAGATGTTGAAAATATCATCTTAAAGCTTGTTCAAGCAGCAGACTATGACATAGAGCTTGCTGAACGTGGTATAATCTATGTAGATGAGATAGATAAGATTACAAGAAAGAGTGAGAATCCTTCTATAACTCGTGATGTATCGGGTGAAGGAGTCCAACAAGCCCTCCTAAAGCTAATAGAAGGTACTGAAGCCAATGTTCCTCCACAAGGTGGCAGAAAACATCCTAGCCAAGAGTATATCCAAGTAGATACAACAAATATCCTCTTTATCTTAGGTGGGGCCTTTGATGGAATTGAAGATATAATCAACAGAAGATTGTCAGAAAAGACAATTGGTTTTGGGGCAAGTGTTAGCAAAAATGCCAAGGCAAGCTTAAAGGAAGTTAATACAGAAGACCTCCTTAAATATGGTCTAATACCAGAATTTATTGGTAGGGTTCCTATTATTGTCAGCCTTGATGCCCTAGAGATTGATTCTCTAGTACAAATCCTAAAAGAGCCAAAGAACTCCTTTGTAAAACAATATCAAAAGCTCTTCGAGCTTGATGGAGTAAAGCTTACATTTGAAGATGATGCCCTCTATCAAATTGCAAAGAAGGCCTTTGATCAAAAAACTGGAGCTAGGGGACTTAGAACTATTATGGAAAATCTCCTCCTAGATCTTATGTTTGAAATACCATCAATTGATGATTTGGAAGAAGTAATTGTCACAAAAGAATCTGTAGATGACAAGGAAAAATTAGTTTATAAGAAAAGATAAAGGGGATGGGTGATTGAACTCACCCCTTTTATAGCGAGGTAAAACATGACAGATGTTTATGAAATAAGTGAAAATAAATATCCACTAATTCCCTTGAGGGGCTACTGGCCAATGCCAACTACCTTCCTTAGTTTCGATTGCAAAAGAAGTATATCGGTAAAGGCTGTCGAAGATGCAAGGCTTAGAAATACAAGTCTATTTTTGGTTAACCAAAAGGACGTATTCGAGGATAATCCAAAAATTGAAGACTTGTATGAGTATGGGATAATAGCTACTATCAAAGAAACCTTCGACCTTCCTAATGGAGTAAGTAGGATTTTTGTAAACCCTATAGGAGTTGGTAGACTAAAGGATGTTGAGGTTTCAGAAGGCTTTCTCAAGGGAGAAATTGAAGAATACAAGTACCTAGAAGACTTAGAAAAAGAGGATATGAATCTACTTTCCCTAAAGAAAATCCTTATAGATGACTTTAAGGAATATATCAACCTAGAAAATACTGGCCTAGATGAAATAGCCTATAGCCTAATAGAAATCGACAACTTTCACAGGCTAGTTGATGTTATAAGCTTTCATCTAGAACTTGCTCCTAAAGAATACTACCAAATCCTTTCAACTCTCGATACAGAAAAGAGGATGTTAGTTCTCCATGAGATATTGAGAAAGGAAATAAGTCTTAAAAGACTCTCCCAAGATATAGAAAAAAAGGTTCAAGATTCAATCAACAAGAGCCAAAAAGACTATTATCTTAGAGAAAAGATGGAAGTCCTAAAAAAGGAAATCAACGAAAATAGCGGGGAAGCCAAGTCCGAAGCCGACTATTATAGGAAAAAAATAAAAAATATCAAACTAGATAAGGAAAGCAAGAAATCTCTAGAAAAAGACATAGAAAGAATCGACTCTCTTCCAGAGATGAGTCCTGACTACGGTGTTCTATCTGCCTATCTAGACTTTGTCGTTTCCCTACCATGGAATAAGAAAACCAAGGATGTAATCGACATAAAAAGGGCTGAGAAAATCCTAGACGAAGACCACTATGGTCTTAGAGATGTCAAAGAGAGAATAGTCGAATCTATTGCAGTTAGACAAAAAAACAAAAATTCCAAAGGCTCAGTAATCTGCCTAGTTGGCCCTCCGGGAGTTGGTAAAACTTCCATAGCCAAGTCCATAGCCCGTGCTCTCGATAGGGAATTTGTCTCCATGCGTCTAGGAGGCGTAACTGATGAATCCGAAATCAGGGGTCATAGGAGAACCTATGTGGGAGCTATGGCAGGAAGGGTTCTTGCTAATATAGATAGAATTAATGTCAAAAACCCAGTCTTCTTGTTAGATGAGATAGACAAATTAGGATCTGACTTTAGGGGTGATCCATCAAGTGCCCTCCTTGAAGTCCTAGACCCTGAACAAAATGACAAATTTATAGATAGGTATTTGGACATACCTTTTGACCTATCAGATGTATTTTTCATTACAACCGCTAATGATGCAAATGAAATTCCAGATGCCCTCTACGATAGACTTGAAGTAATAGAACTATCAGGCTACACCATGGGTGAGAAAGAATCCATAGCCAAGAAATATCTAATAAAAAAAGAAATGGCAAATAACGGACTAAATTCCGAAGAAATTCAAATCTCAGATGCTGTAATAGAAAAAATCATCAAATCCTACACCAGAGAAGCTGGAGTAAGGGAGCTTGAAAGACTAATTGCCAAGATTTGTAGACGTGCAGTCAAAGAAATCCTAACAGGCAAGGATAAGGTTCGTGTAAGCATGACCAACTACAGCAAGTATCTCGGTAGGGAGAGATTCTTCGATGATGCAATCGAAAAAGAAAATCAAGTCGGCCTTGTAAATGGACTAGCTTGGACTTCTGTTGGAGGATGCATGCTATCAGTTGAAGCAAATGTAATGGATGGTAAGGGCAATGTCGAAATGACAGGATCTCTGGGAGATGTCATGAAAGAATCTGGCCAAGTTGCCATGGCTTATATCAGGTCAAACGCAAGTAAGCTCGGCATCCGTGGGAAATTTCATGAAAATAAGGACATCCACGTCCACTTCCCTGAAGGAGCGACACCAAAAGATGGCCCATCTGCTGGTATAACTATGACGACTGCTATGGTATCAGCCCTTACAGGAAAAAAAGTTAGAAGTGATATAGCCATGACAGGAGAAGTTACAATCAGAGGAAACGTCCTTCCGATAGGAGGCCTAAAAGAAAAAGCCCTAGCAGCTTATTCTTATGGTATAAAAAATGTAATCATTCCTAAGGAAAACCAAAGAGATACCGAAGATATACCAAAAGAAATAAGGGATAAGATTAACTTCATAACAGTTTCCAACGTAGCAGAAGTAATAGATAAGGCCTTGATATGAAATTTACATCAATAGAATTAGAACAAGTAGCAGGCTTTAAGAAACAATGGCCGGGGGAAGACCTCCCAGAAATCGCCCTAGTAGGAAGAAGCAATGTAGGTAAGTCTTCCTTTATCAATTCCTTTTTAGGAAGGAAGAAATTAGCCAAGACTTCATCCAAACCAGGCAAGACTAGGACAATTAACTTCTATAGGATAAATGACAAATTCCGCCTAGTAGACCTACCGGGCTACGGTTACGCCAAAGTAAGCAAGGCAGAAAAAGATAAGTGGGATAAGCTAATAAATGAATATCTCCATCAAAGAGAAAGCCTTAGGGAAGTCTTTCTCATAGTAGACATAAGACACGAGCCAACTACCCTCGACTGTCAAATGTATAAATGGATAAGAGAAAGTGGCTTTACAGGTTTTGTCATAGCTACCAAATTTGATAAAATCAAAAAAAGTCAGATACAAAAAAACATCAAGGCGATTATGAAAAAACTAGAAATTGAGGATGAAGGTCTGATATTCGCCTACTCATCCGAGACCAAACACAACAAGGACGTCCTAGAAGAACAAGTTGATGTGATAGTCAAGGCTTAAAATAAAGAAAATAAATAAGTAAATGAAAAAATTAAGCCTAAGCCAAGAATTTTGGATGAGAGAATCCATCCAATAAGGCGGACTTAATAATTACTTCCTTTACTAATAGCAAAAAAAGTAGATGCATAATCAAAGCATCACTTTTTTTTGCCAAAAATCGGAAAAAATCTTCGCCATTTACAAATCATAAAGATAAAAAGCGTATTATTTATATTGACAAGTCCCCCTAAAGGAGGTATAAAATTACATATTTAATATTTAAAAGTTTATTTGGCTTTGCCTTGCAAAGCACTCCTAAACTAAATGATTTATATAACCGACTCATATAAGCTAAAGTGGAAAATTTATTCTAAAACTTAGCAAGTCGGTTTTTTAGTGCTCGAATATAATTAGTATAGCAATAAAGATTGATAAAAAATTATATAAAAAATTTTAAATATAAAGTAGTTTGCAAATTTACCAACACTGTAAATTTAAGGAGGTCTTATGAAAAATCGATCGCAAAAACTTCTTAAAAATTATAAGAAACTTATACTCATGCTAGTATTTATCCTAAGTTTCGCATATTTATTCACCTACCAGACCAGCGATGCTGGCGGAGATATAATTAAACATATATGGGATTTGTTACCGAAAATAAAAAAAGAATATCATGCCAGTATTCCACTTAGAGATTATAAGGAAAACGCCCAGCTATATAATATCAATATAAAGGAAGAAAATGGGCAGAAGAAAATTATATGGAAATACGATGTAACATTTGAGGGCTTAACTGATTTTTCTGATGCTAAAGACAAGATAGAACATTTCTTCACGACAACCAAGACATCAGGACTAGGGACTCCTCTTATCAAAGAAATAAAAGGGCCTAATGGAATAATAAATATCAACAGTTCTAATTTTACCGATGATAAGATAAATACTTGTAAAAGCCAATTTGCTAAGCCATCTGACTTTCCAGATGGAACTTATGAATTTACAATTGAAACCCCAATAACTGAATTAAGAGAAAATTATACCCTATATGTCAATACTCAGCTAACTGCAAATATGTATAAGGGCGAATATGTTCCCAAAGATGGTGGAGAAGGCTCTTATCAATTTGACAAAGACTCAGTAATTAAAGCTCCATCTATGCTTAGTCTTACTGTAAAAGCAGAAGATAATTATGGAGATGATGAAAACATTAGCTTGGCAGAACTAAAGGAAGATATGCCGAACTTTACTGAGCTTGATTCAAATGGGATTATAACACAAGGTTCATATATAAGTGATTCCAAAATAAGATGGACATCAACTTTTATGAATAAGACTTTGGATAAGACTGATCTCGAATTGGATATGACAGCTGATTCTAGTCAAAATCCTGGTAGGGTAAAATTATTTTATTATATGCCAGGCGAAAATGGATATGAAAAGATAAAAGAAGAAGAAATAGATGCTTCTAAAATAACTATCAAAGATATAGAACCATCTACAATAGTAGAAGCTATACTTGAAACAAGTGTCAATAATAATGGAAAAACCCAAAATCATAGCCTTGGGACAGATAATAATGCGAGTCTAGAATCATTTTATGGTGGTCTTACAATTAATAAAATATGGCTTAACAATGTGGCCCAAGATGCAGAATTTACTATCAATGGCCAAAAGGTATCTATAGGAAAATCATATACGGGAAAAACAATAGATGGACATCCTAGTACGACTAGGGGACCTTTTGTTAAACAAAAATTTAAGCAAACAAATGATAGAATAAAAAAATATAAAAGACAAGAATATGAAGTATTAGAAATACCGCAAAAAGATTATAAGCTTTCATACTATTCGGTTGATAGGGAAAATCTTATCTATAACTTTGCTAATGCTAAAAGGCAAGCAGCAAAAAAAGAAGAAGATGATGATAGCGATGATGCTCAATGCAAGGTTATAAGATATGGTATTTATGAAATAGATCCTGTTTATATACACTCCTATTGGTATAGCAATGCAAAAAACAGTAACTGGTTTGGATATGGTGGTGGAATTAGTGGTAAATTTAGAATACCTTCTGGAGCCAGCCAAGGAGATTATTTTAGATTAAAAATACCGAAAGAATTAAAAATAGAAAAGGAAGTGTCTGAAACTAAAGCATGGACTAAGATTTATGACTCACACGGTCTTGATATAGGAGAGCTCTACCTTACTGATGTAGATGAATTAACCTTTAAATTAAATAGTAATGCTAATAAGAATGTTGACTATACTGGGAATTTTTATATAGGTGTAGGACAAAAAGGGAATAATCTAATAAAGGTTGATGGAAAAAATGTTAGTCCTGAAGAGGCAGAGAAATATCTTTATGGTGTAATTCCAGTTCAATCAGAATTCTATGACAAGGATAATCCAAATAATAAATTGGTCACTGAAAATTTGGAATTTAAGTCTGAATATGTTGGTGAAGATTTAAAGTGCTCAACTAAAATAAATCAAAATGCTACTGTTAATTACACTGATGATACTATAAAAAAGCAAACAGATCTTCTAAATAAGTATGTTGTAGAAGATGACCATGCGGAACAATCCCTAACCTATGAGATAGTATTTAACGCATCACAAGCTGTTGGTGTAAATTGGTTTGAAGATTATCTAAATGAAACCATCGAACTTTTTCATGGAAACAACGACTGGGCTATAGAAAAGGATATACAAGTCTACTACGGTAATCCAACTGCCTCAAATTCTGTTGCTAGGGAAGGTCTTGTTCAGATTTATCCTAACTCAGATAATGCTGAGGATAGTCCAAGTGTAGAAATATCAGGCCATCCCTACGAAGGCTCCGATGATAAAGCAATAACTTTAAATGGGGGCAGGATAACTGAAAAGTTTAGAATAAGATTCGATTTCAAAAACCTCAAGCGCAAGGCTATACTTGTTAGGTTAAAAGCAAAAAAGAAAGATTTAAGGGGAAGTGCTAATGTAAGGCCTTATCTTCATAATAATAAGTACTATTATTACAATAGGGTAAAAACAAAACAAATTAAAAGAAATATTCAATATGTAAGTAATTATTGTGAAACAAAGGCTGCTGCTACTGGGTCAGAATATGATGAGAGCAAGGGAAGATTTAGAATTAGAAAGGTTGATAAGAATAAGATACCTATTATAGAATCCAAGGCAGAGTTTTTACTAAGGGGAGGTCCTGATACAGGCAATTATGCAGCTATTAGAAAGACGGATGAACATGGGTATATTAGCTTTGAAAGTCTAATTCCAGGCAAAACTTATATTCTTAGTGAAAAGAAATCTCCAAAAGGATACAAGAAAAACTTTAAAAAGTACGAAATTAAGACTAAGGTCCATAGTCAACAGGCTGGTGCAGAGTTTAAGGTTGATATAACAATAAAAGAGCTACCCAATGGAAAAGAAATTCCAGTATCCTACGAAAAACCTGTAGATATAGTAAATGAAAAAATTCCTAAATTTATAGTGAAGAAAATAGACAAAAGTACTAAACTTCCACTAAAGGGAGCAGCTTTTAGACTTACAAAGATAAAAGATGCTGTAGCTAGTATGAATGATTCAGATAATAGCAACAAACAATCAAGTTATGATGTAAGCATCGGTAGAGGACAGAATATGTCTGAGTTTGTATTTGATGACCTATCTCCTGGTCAGTACAAGCTTGAGGAAGTCCAAGTGCCAAAAGGCTATAAAAAAATGGCAAGCTTCGTTATAGATGTAAGTAACGAAGGTACAAGTATAAGCAAAATAAGGGGCTTCGATCCTAACAATAATAGTGCAGACCAAGATACTAAGAAAACTGCAAATGGTTTTGAAATTCACGCTTACAACAACAAAATAGAACCGCCAAAGAAAAACATTGTAAGATTTGTTAAAACTAACCAATTTGGTAGACGACTTCGTGATGATTTATATAATATCATTAAAGAAAAAATACCAATGGTGAAATCTACACCTATCCTGGAGAAAATTTAGATACAAAATTTAAGGGTCTAATGGCTTCAATCTCTGACAATGTAAAATTTACAGTATATAGGACAAAGCAAAATTGGGATCCTAACTTTGGTATGTTAACGACAAAAGACGGTACAAAAATAACGCCTGTCTTAAAAAGAGAAGTTAGTAGTAACGATAATGATTTTGATGAAGTAAATGCCAAGATGAATGAAAATACCTCAGAGTTTGAGTTCTACTCCCTAAAGGATGGCAAGTATTGGCTTGTAGAAGGATTTGATAGCACCTTCGGAGAAGGCTATGAATTATTTAAAGAAATCTACGGCAATATCGATAATAAAATTTTATCATCATTTGAGATTGAAAATAATCGTGTTAGCAAAGTTAATGGCAAGCCTCTAACAGATTCCTTGATTGAAGTTGTTAATGAGAAAAAAGCTACAAAATTTACCATCGAAAAGGTAGATAAAGTTACAAAAAAAGCTCTGGCAGGGGCTGAGTTTACCCTATACAAGGGTAAGGAAGAAATCACTAGACAATATAGTGACAGCTTGGGAATAGTTACATTTGAAGATATCAGTCCAGGCACATATAGAGTAGTTGAGAGTAAAGCTCCAAGAGCTTACAAAAAATCAAAGACAGAGATAAAGGTTGTAGTAGATAATGACTTGAATATAAAAATCAACAATCAAGCTACTAATAATATTCAAGTTTCAAATGAAAAACAATCTGGTATATCTATAAGAAAAATAGCTGAAGATGGAAAAGCTCTCAAGGGAAGGGCAAAATTCTGTATTATACCTGTTGATAAGGGTGTAAGTAAAGAAAATTTCGAGCAAGCCTTAAAAACTAATGGCGATAGAAATGCTAGAAATTGTATCTGGCATGAAAATACAGATGACAAGGGTGATGATTCCATCAAGCTTAATGGCAAGATATATTATTTGCCAAAACATAGTAAGGTAAAAAACAATCTAGACAATTATCAATTATTTGATGTGGTAGACGGTAGCTTAGAAAGAACAAATATCAAATTCAAAAATCCTGGTAAATATATATTTGCAGAATATGATGCACCTAAGGGTTATGATATTATAAAGCCTGTACTGTTAGAGTTAAAAGAAGTTCAAGGACAATTAACATACAATATCATTTCTGGCAATAGCGAATTAACTCTAGACAATCATAGCGAAATAATGAAATTTACTGCCAAGGATAAGATTATAAGGTCTAAGTTCGCACTTAAAAAAGTAAAGGAGACAGCTAATAAAAATAGAAATCCAATTGGGGCTGATTTTACAGAATCAAAGGATGTTAGCTTTAGACTCACAAAGACTAATAGAGAAATCGCTGCAAGAAGCGACTATGATGAATCGGATATTGACAAAACTTTTGCTACAAATGGAAGAGTGGATAAAACATGGAAGACAAATCAGGATGTTGTATTCGATAATCTAAGGCCTGGATATTATGTATTAGAAGAAACTAAGTTTCCAGAAGAATATATAAAGACAGGAGAAACATACAGGATATATGTTGATGATAAGGGTAGTATTGATTTTAGTATTTATAGTAAGGAAGGCTTACTTAGAAAATATTTTATTACTCAATTCGAAATGGACTATGAACCATGGTTTAAAGATAATGGTAACCTCGTAAGAATCGACAACAGGCAGGAGCCAAAAGGTAAGTTTGCCTTCTACAAGAAGGCGGATTCTACTACAAATCCTATGGCTGAGCTTTATGATAGGAACTTGGAAGCTAAGTTTAAGTTGACCAAGGATGGGGATACTTCCTTTAGGGCCATCGAGCAAACTAAGAAAGCATCTGAGAAGTTTATTTTTGAAGATCTCAAAAAGGGGATTTATACTCTTGAGGAAATTCAAGCTCCGAGGGGTTACCTAAAGACAGCTAAGAAATATAAGATAAGCGTTGATGAGCTTGGAGATGTTAGGATTTTCGAGCCAACAGCTGATGAAGTTCCTAAGAAAGTGAGTGCAAGATTCTCCCACAATCTAAAGACTAATTCTATTAGCAATATTTCCTTTGCCACTGATGGGAATGAAGGAAATGAAGCTGTCTTTAATTTAAAAGATTCGAAAATCAACAAGGGAGATTATATCCAATTAGACCTAGGAAGCATCCATTACATTAGCAAGGTAAAACTCCTACAAAATATAAAAGCAACTAGTGGAAACAACGATGCCTTTGATGATGTTGACCTAGAGTATTCCCTTGATGGGACTACCTTCCACAAGCTTAAAAATTACGCCAACACCAATCCAAACAAGGGTACTTTTGATAATTCGATTAGGAGGATTGATGAAAATACTCCTTTCTGTGCAAAAGTGGTGAGGATTAGGAATAAGGTCGAGTCTGGTGGTCGTTGGTTGAGGCTAAATGAATTTATGGTTGAGGGTTATCCTGTAAGTTTGAAGAAGGAAATATCCCTTGAAAATCAAAAAGATTTAGCAAGTAAAGATAACTATATTTTTGAAATTGGAAACTTAGAGATTCCAAAAATCAAGCTAATAAAGACTGATGAAAATGGAAGAGATATAGGAAAGGCTAATGCAGAGTTTGAACTAAGAAAAGTCGATGATGCTAGTACAAATGTTAATAATCTCACAGAAGGCTCTGGGGACTTAGTCTATAAGATTCTAGTAAAAGATGGCACAAGCAAGCTAATTGATAGCAAAGGAAAGGAAGTTTCTGACAATCAATTGAGCCTAGACAAGCTAGGTAAGTATATTCTTGTAGAGAAAACTTCTCCAAAATTCTACAAGAAACTTGCTAAGCCAATACTCTTAGAGGCCTACCAAGACCAAGTAGCGATAAGTGGTGGTAAGAAGAAGGTACTTTGGTTTAAAAATGTTGCGAGTGATAGCAATTTGACCATAGGTCTTGAAGAAAATGGTAGGCTGATTAAATTTAGTGTTAAAAACAAGAAAATCCAGTCTAAATTTGCCTTCAAGAAGAAAATCCAAAGTGCTACTAACAAGCCAATGCAAGATATTCCTAATGTAAATCTTCAGGCTGAATTTAAGTTGACCAAGGATGGCTTACTCTCAGGCTTTAATCCAGTTATTAAGAAACAAAATGTTTCGACAATTTTTGAGTTTGCGAACCTTGAAGCAGGAGACTACACCCTAGAAGAAACTCTAGCTCCAGCAGGCTTTATGAAAACTAATGACAAATATAAAGTCAAGATTGACGATTATGGAAACTTGGTTGTATATAAGGATGCTACTAACAAAACTCCAGCAAAGATTAATGCGAGTCTAAGCCATAACTTTGGAAGCATCCAAATAGATAATATAGGAAATGCAAGTGACGATAATGACAACAATGAAGCGACCTTCCACTTAGCTAATTCAAAATTAAAGAAGGGTGATTACCTCCAATTAGCCTTTGATGGTCCAAACTATGTAACAAGCCTAAAATTCTTGCAAAATACTGTTAATCAAAACACAGGCAGGGATATATTTGATGACTTTGACATCGAGTATTCTCTTGATGGAAGAAACTTCTATAAGGCTGCTTCCTACAATAATACTTTCGTAAACGATAAAGCAATAAAGACCATTAATCTTTCTAATCCTTTTGTAGCAAAATATGTACGCATAAGGAGCAATGTTGAATCTGGAAGTCGTTGGCTAAGGGTAGCAAGCTTTGAAGCCCAAGGCTATAGGGTTGAGCCTGTAAAAGATATGCAAAACGAAAATCAAGATAATATTGCTGAGACAGATGTTTTTGCTATAGGAAACTTGGAAAATCCTAAGATTAAGATAATTAAACAAGATGATGGTGGAAATGAAATAAGCTCTGCTAATGCAGAATTTGAGCTTAGAAAAGTTGATGATACAAACAATGATGTTAATAAGCTTGATGATAATTCTGGAGAGTTAGTCCACAAGATTTCTATAGAAAATGGACAAACCAAGCTAAAGAAGGCAGATGGCACAGAGATTGAAGGAAATCAACTACAAATAGAAAAACTAGGAAAATATATCCTAGTTGAGAAAGTTCCACCAAGAGGATATAGGAAACTTGACAAGCCAATCCTCCTAAATGTCAAGGAAGACCAAGTTGATGGTGGTAATAAGAAAATTTCTTGGTTTGAAATAAAGTCAAGTAATAATATAGCTAGTTTGAATTTAGATACAAGTAATGGTCTAGAAGCCATATTTAAGGTAAAAAATGAGGAAATAAAATCAAAATTCGCCTTCAAGAAAAAGGCTGAGTCCTTATCAGCACCTATGGCAAACATTGGTGGAGCTAAGACTGCTACTTTCAAACTTACAAAAGACGGAGATAGCTCATTCACAAAGACTTCAACTAAAAATGTAAGCGAAAATTTTGAATTTACAGATTTGAAGAAGGGCGATTACACACTAGAAGAAACTCAAGCTCCGACAGGCTTTGTAAAAACTGACAAGCTTTACAAGATTAGGATTGATGATGAAGGGACAGTTAGGATATTTAAAGCTAGTAAGGATAGTAAAAATAGTAAAATCCAAAAGCCTAAATTTGAATATAAGATGAATGCAAGTCCTAAAAATCCAAGTAATGCTACTGATAGCATAGAAAATAATGAAACTGTATTCGAACTTTCTAACTCTACTGTTAGGAAAGATGATTTTATAAAGCTTTCATTTGATAAAGTCCATCATATAAGCAAAATTAAGTTACTCCTAAATAATGCAAGAGCAAATGCCGGGAATGATATATTTGATGATGCAGATTTGGAATATTCTCTTGATGGCAAAACTTTTGTAAAATATAAAAATTACAAGAGTGGCAAAAGGATTGAGGAAAATGTAGACTTATATGCAAAAGAAATCAGATATAGGAGCAATACACAAGCTGGTGGTCGTTGGTTTAGTGTAAGCGAGTTTGAGGCATACGGTTATGAGGCTGACCTAGTAAAAGAGCTAAGCCAAAAAGACCAAGAGGATATATCTAACAATACTTTTGATATTGGAAACCTCCAAAACCCAAGGCTCGTTCTTGAAAAAATCGACGCTAAGACTAATGAATTAATTGATACTAACAAGGTCAATAAGGACTTCACTGCGAAATTTGCCTTATACAAGATACCAGATGATATTACAAGTGCGGAAAACTTAAACTATGGTACTTTTAGAAAAGTGAAAGATTTTACTTTAGTAAATGGTAGGGAAGAATTTGATGATGGACCTATAACAGAGCTTGGTCGTTATCTCCTTTCTGAAACTGCCAACCCTGATGGTTACCAAATAATGAAGCCAATAATTCTTGACTTGGTAAAGATAAAGGGAGTTAATGGGACAAAGCTTAGTCTTGGATGGAAATTAGTTAGCGAGTCTTTAACCAATGATGTCTATAACTTGCAAGCAGAAGATGCTAACAAGAAATTTGATGACAAAATCGAAATAGACTATTCAAAACTTTTTGAAGATAATCCAACCATAACTTTGAAAGTCAAAAACTACTGGGATGATTTGGGAGAATTTGCCTTTGAGAAGGTCGACAAGAAAGATAAAGCCCTCATAAAGGGAGCAGATTTCAGGTTGACTAAGGATGATGACGATAAGTTTATTCCTCGTGATGGATACGATG
Organism: Anaerococcus tetradius ATCC 35098; assembly: GCF_000159095.1. GTDB lineage: Bacteria > Bacillota > Clostridia > Tissierellales > Peptoniphilaceae > Anaerococcus > Anaerococcus tetradius. Next base: position 92,499 of record NZ_GG666297.1, read on the forward strand.
AAACAACAAATAGGTACGTCTTTGACTTCCTAAGTCCAGGCACTTACACCCTAGAAGAAACTAGACTTCCAGATGGTTACATGAAAGAAGATAAAATCTTAAAGGCCTTTGTGAATGAGTATGGAGATACAAGCTTATTTACCATTAAGGGCAAGGAAAAAGTTGGCGAAATTCCTTTGACTAAAGATAACTTAATCTATTCAGACAGGTACAGTAATTATATTGCTGATGCTGATAAGGATAGAATGTTTGATAACGACAAGAACAGTGTCGGAGAGGTTAAGTTATGGAGACAATCAGTTGGTGATCATGTAGAAAAGGACGAATTTGTTGGAATTGACCTAAAGGGACTTTATAGGATAGATTCCTTTGACTTTAACCAAGGTCCAGCTAAAGGGTCTAATAGTGGAAATGATGCCTATGATGAATTTGTAATCGAGTATTCACTTGATGGTGTCAACTATAGGAGATTTAGAAAGTATAAGAATCCAAATGGAACAAACAAGCCTAGTGATGATAAGCGTGGTGAGGTTTATGATATAAGCGAAAATCTTAATACCTATGCTAGATATATAAGGATTAGAAACTTAAGCAGAGGCGAAAGACGCTGGTTAAAAATAAGAGATATATCTGCAACAGGCTATAAAGTAGAGGAAATCAAAAACTTTAGGAAAAATGCTACTGTTGTTCCAGCAAAGATTGATAATATCAAGAAGCCAAGGGTTAAAATTATAAAGAATGATGATGGCAACAAGAAAGTTTCTGGAGCGAAATTCAGTCTTTATAAGGTCTTAGATGACAGAATATACTCTGAGAATAAGGGAGAATACAAGGTAAGTGAAATAACCCTACTCAATAAGAGTTATGTTAAAGAAATCAAGAAGAATTTTGACCTTATAGATGGAGAAGTTATATTTGAAAGTAGGGACTTGGATATAGACCAACTAGGTAAGTATATCCTAGTAGAAGAAACTGCTCCAAAAGGTTGTTTGAAACTAAAAGAGCCAATCCTTTTGGATTTGAAGGAAGAAAATGGTAAGGCTAAGGTCGATGTTTTAAGCCAAAAGCATATGGCAACTAGCAAACTTACAAGTGATGATCTTGTAGAAATCACAATCAAAAACCACAGGTTCACTTATCCAGGAACCGGAGGAAGGGGAATAATTTTCCTTTCAATAATCGGTGCCTTGGTGATGAGCCTAGGAATTTTCCTCTATCAGAGAAAAACTTCAATAGAAAGATAAAATAAAAATCGTCATACCGCTTAGGGTCTGACGATTTTTTTATTCTAGGATTGGAAATCCTAGTTACAAGAGCAAGTAAATTCTGATATAGTTTGGTAGTTGCCATCAGTTTCTTTGCCAGATTCTTTGTTTCTTTTGCTTGCTTTTAGGCTAAATTTTATTTCTCTGCCATCTCTTATTTCATCAAGGCTAAGGTCTGAAAAACTAGCATTGTAGACGAAGCTTGCCTTGCCATCTTCCATAAGCCTTTCATCAAGGGAAACTTTCCTGCCGTCCTCATCAAGTCCTTCCAAGTCGTAGACGTATCCATCATCGAGATTTTCGATAAGGCAAGTTAGGCTTATAGGATTTATTTTCATAAGGCTTAGTCTTGCTTGATTATATAGGGGCATATTTTCTGCTAATATCTTGTTATCATTATTTACAGTATTTACATCTGCCTTGAGGGAGACAACTTTTGTAGCATTACCATTCATATAGTAGAGGTCGACATCGGCATTTTCTAGGCTTGGAAATTCCTCGTCAAAGTTTAACATAAGATTTTCGCTAGTAGTCTTTCCATCCTTGAGGAGAACTTTCGAGCCTGATGCTCCCCTTAGCTTATAAGTTTTTCCATTAACAACAAGCTTGTATAGGATTGAATTAAGCTTAGTATCTTGACCATCTGCCTTTCTTAGGGTATTTATAAAAAGAAACTTGTTATCAAAGGCGAGATTGCCTATTACAAAATCATCATCTCCTAGGCTTATTGGTTGGTTAAGGCTAGTTACATACTTGTAGGATTCAGGGCTTGCTCCAAAAGCCTCCATCATGCTAACTTTGACATCTGTTGCAACTTTTACAAGCTCAGCCCTGGCAGGGCTTATACCAAAGCCTGCAACGAGTATTAGGGCGCAAGCTATGGCGATTATTTTCTTTTTGTAAGATTTCTTGCTATAGGCCTTGGCAACTTTCATAAGTCTTGCTTTTTCTAAATCGCTTAGGTCAATTTCTCCTGTAGCAAAATCCATATCGTTAATCTTATCATAAATATTATTCATAAGTTCCTCCTAGTTTAAGACGTAAGTTCTTCTTTGTTCGTGAGACCTTGTTGTAGAGTTTGTCTTTGGAAAGCTTAGTTTCCTTTTCTATGTCCTCATATTTGTAACCTTCCAAAAAAAGCTTTACAAAAATATCCCTATCTTCATCAGATAAAAGTTCTAAGATTTCTTCTGCTTCATCAAGGTCAAAGTCATCCTCGTAGGATATTGGCTTACTGAGTCCGTCAAGATCAAGGGTCTTGTGGCGATTTTCCTTTCTGATACAATCAATTGCCTTGTATTTAGCAATTCCTGCACACCGGTTTTTAAAAGATGACCTAGTTGTATCAAAAGAATCAATGTTATCCCAAATAGCAAGGAGGCTATCATTTAGGACTTCCTCAACAAGCTCATTCCTAGAGCCAATTGTCTTAACGATACTCGCCTTCATAATTTTGCCATAGACATCAATAAATTCGATAAGACATTTCTCATCTTTGATTTTTATTCCATCAATTATTCTTCTCTCATCCATTCCATCCTCCTTCACCTATATATTCGTAAGCACTAGGCAAAATCTATCAACAATATAGTTTATAATCATTTTAAGTAATCATTAGCATTTATAGATATAAGTATTATATAGGAAAATTGCTAAATTTTATATAGTTTCAAAGATTAGTTATAGACTAAATAAACTTTTTTACATATAAGTTTTATATATGTATTTATTGAGGTTATAAATAGAAATCAGTATAATAAAGTTATTAAGTATGAAAGAAAGGTAGGATATTATGAATAATAGGTTGATTAAAATTATGCTTCTAGCTTCTATTAGTTTAGGTACATTATCAATTAATAATGTTTCTTATGCACAAGCAGGCGAAGAACATGGTGAAGCAAATAAAATCACAGATACCAAAAACCCTATAGGTGAAAGCGACTCAAATACAACAACGGAAAGTCCACAAAATAGTTCAGATGCAACAAGCCCAACTTCTACTAGGGACCAGGGAAAAGAATCTAGTGATAGTAGTGCTACATTAGATGAGCATATTACATTTGAAGATGAATTATTAGAGAAAACGATTATTAATTTGTACAAGCAAGGTAGTGGAAGATTTGATCAAAATAAATATTCGTTGGTATTGACTGACAAATCATACAAGATGCCAGAAAATCAGAATTTCATAACTAAAAGGGAGGCTCTCCTTGCTAGTCAGTTGAGTGTTTCCAATGAAGCTCCTTTCGATAAAGAGAAAAGAAAGTTTGTAAGAAAGAATAAGAGCATAACTTCAATTAAGGGAATAGAAAGTTTCACTAATTTAGAAAAGCTAATGTTTAATAATAACGATGTGAAAGATCTTAGCCCAGTTGAAGGACTCAAAAAATTAAAAGAATTAAAGTTTAGAGATAATAAGGTTAGTGATTTAAGTTCTGTAAAAAATCTTAGCGAACTTAAAAACTTGACAGCTGACTCAAATGAAATTTCTGACTTGACTCCAATCAAAGATCTTAAGAATCTTGATTATCTAAATTTAAAATCAAATAAGATATACGATATAAGCCCAATTAAAGATACCCCTGTTAAGCAATTCATTACATTAAATGGAAATTATATCAAAGATTTAAGTGTGTTAAAAGATAAGACCTGCAAAAAGGAAACGAGCGGACAGGTTATAATCGTTAAACCACAAACAAATATATTTGATTTAAAGCTTAGTGATAGCAGAGGGGGAAATGGGTATACTTTAAGTGAATCTTACCTAAAATCAATTGGAGCTCATAGGGTAGGTGAAAGTCAAAAATATAGGTTTACAAGCAAGAAAGATGAAAGCAAAATAGAAATAATCGAAAATGAATATGGTGATTTGTTTGGTTCTGAATATGTCAAAGCTAAAAATAAGGAAGAGGGAGTATCTTACCCAAAAAATAAAATCCAATGGTATGTCAAGGTAAATACTCAAAATATTAAACTTATTGAGGTTAAAAATGAGGAAGTAACAGTAGGTGACTCTTTAGATTTAACAGATAATATTGTAAATAATAAGGATAATATTTTTGATATTAAAGAAGTTAAAGATATAACTGAGGAAAAAATTGATACTAAAAAGGCAGGAAATTATTTAGGGAAAATAAAAATTACCTATAATGATGGTGACACCCAAGAAGTATGTTTAGTTGTTACTGTAAAAAATAAAGTTGTAGACCAAGGCACAAATACAGAACCAAGTGTTGGAGTAGACCAAGGCACAAATACACAACCAAGTGTCGGAGTAGACCAAGGCACAAATACACAACCAAGTGTTGGAGTAGACCAAGGTACAAATACACAACCAAGTGTTGGAGTAGACCAAGGTACAAAAATAAAGATATCATCAAATAATGAAAAGCAAGAAATACAACAACATCAAGCTACTCAAAATTCTAGTACAGATTCAAATAAATCGAAAACTAGTAAGGGTTCTGAGCGTGATGAACTATCAAACAAGATTCAGCTATCACACGCTAAAAAACAATCAAAAAATGAAAATGTCAAGACTGGTGTATATCCATTAAAAGAAGTCCTAGTAACATTAATGGGTACAGCATCTATGTTATTTGTAAGCAAGAAAAAAGAAAAAAATCATAAAGTATGATATTTGATTATCATATTTCAAAGGAAGTCGGAGAAATCCGACTTTTTTTGATGTTTTAGTTGAATAATTAACAGTTAGTGATATGCATATAAAAACTTTTCAAGTGAGATATAACATCATCAAAAAAGGAGCTATGTGCTCCTTATAAAAAACATCTTCATTTATCATTAATCTTGAACAAATGTAATCTTACCTTCTTCAAGCTTGGCAATTCTTGCTAGGGAGTAGATTTCTAGTCCCATTTCATTTTCTATTACATCACGACCTTCAGAGAAGGATTTTTCTATAACTATACCAAAGCCTACTGGGTTGGCGCCTGCTTGTCTTACTAGGGCAACCATGCCTTTGGCTGCTTGACCATTTGCCAAAAAGTCGTCTATCATTAGGACGTTTTCGTCTTCTTTAAGGAAGTTTTTTGAAACTATTAGCTCATTTGTAACTTGTTTGGTAAAAGAATATACGCTTGAGTGGTAGACATTATCGCCTGTGGTTAGGGATTGTTGCTTTCTAGCAAATACACACTTTACACCAAGTTCAATAGCTGTTGCTAGGGCTGGGGCTATTCCAGATGACTCAACTGTTAGAACCTTATCTATTTTTTTATCTTTGAAGTGCTCAGCAAAGGCCTTGCCCATTGCTTGGATGAGATTACAATCAATTTGTTGGTTGAGGAAGGAATCAACTTTTAGGATATTAGGTCCTATTACAATACCTTCTTCTAATATTTTTTCTTCTAGTTCTTTCATATTAACTCCTTATGTAGAAATTGTCCGCTTTTAATAATTATAGTTTATTTGCAGGATTAGTCAAATCAAGAAGGGTTATGAACGTTTTTGGTTGAAAATGGTAGATAATGACGATATAATATACTTATGATAGTTGAAAAGAGATTAGACCTTATTATGGATGCCCTTCTTAGAGAGAAGAAAGTATCTAATAAGTATTTGAAGGATTTGTTAAAGACTAGTGATTCGACCCTAAGGCGTGATCTGGATCTGCTAGAGGATGCTGGAAAAATTAAAAGGGTACATGGAGGAGCTATCCTAGATATTAGGGCTGATGAGAGAAGTTTTTACGATAATGAGAAAACGAAGCTTAGAGAAAAGAAGCTTATAGGAAAAAAGGCAGCAAGTTTTATTAAGGATAAGTCTTTAGTTTACATAGATGCAGGTTCTACCACAAGCGAGCTTATTGATTTTATCGAAGCAAGACAGATAAGGATAGTTACTAATGGTCTTATGCATATTAATAAGTTAGTGGCTAAGGGGCTTGATACTATAATTCTTGGTGGCAAGCTCAAGGCAAAGACTATGGCAACTACTGGACTTGTAGCTATGAATGAGCTAGAAAATTTTAGCTTTGATTTAGCCTTTGTTGGGGCTAATGGATATGATGATGATTATTTCTATACGGCTGATATTAATGAGGCCTTGATTAAAAGAAAGGTTATTGAGCTTTCTGATAAGGCTTTTGTCTTGGCGGATAGGTCCAAGGCCCATAATTTTTATCATGCAAAGATTTGTAGGAGTGATGAAGCGATTTTGATAGGGGAGGATGAATGATTTATACATTGACGACCAATCCATCCATTGATTATATTATGAGATTTGATTCTTTCGTAGATGGTGCGACAATTAGGGCAATTTCTACAGAAAAATACGCTGGTGGCAAGGGAATCATGGTTTCTAAAATTCTAAGGAATTTGGGAAATGATCCGATTAATATAGGCTTTGTGGGTGGTTTTACTGGTGAATTTATCAAAGATAAGCTAAGAGAGCTTGGAATTAGGGAAGAATTTACTAAAATCAAGGGAGATTCAAGGATTAACGCCAAGCTTAAATATGATAAGGAAACTGAAATTAACGCAGAAGGTCCACATATTGATGGGGAAGAGATTGAGAGATTTTTCGAAAAGATTAAAGAAATAGGCAAGGACGACCTTCTTGTTATATCTGGTTCACTTCCAAAAAGCCTTGACAAGGACTTTTATAAGCAAGTAATAAAGAAGGCTAAGTGCGATTTTACTATTGATATAGCGAACAAGGAAGTTCTTTCTTATCTAGGATATAAGCCAATCTTAATTAAGCCTAACAAGGAAGAATTAGGAAATATTTTTGAAAGAGATATAGACAGCTTCGATGAAATGGTAACTTATGCTAAGAAATTAGTAGGGCTTGGAGCTGAAAATGTGATAGTATCCCTTGGCAAAGAAGGTTCTATCTTTGTGGATAAGGATTGTGTTTATCGTGCTAAGGCGATTGATGGTAAGCTTGTCAATTCCGTAGGGGCAGGAGATTCCATGGTTGGAGGTTTTGTCCATGGTATAAGGGAAGGATTAACTAAAAAGGATGCCTATAAGCTGGCTGTCGCTTGTGGTACAGCAACTGCCTTTAGTCCAGATATAGGAAGCAAGGAAAAAATTTATGAAATTCTAAAAAAAGTGGAGGTAAGTGAAATTGGAAATTAGAGATTTATTAAAAGCCGACCTGATGATCTTTAATCTAAGTGCTAATGATAAGAAAAGTGCTATAGAAGAGATTGCTGATAAGTTTTATGAAAAAGGCTATGTAAATAGTAGGGAAGATTTCAAAAATGGTCTTATAAAAAGGGAAGAAGAAGGATCAACTGCCCTAGGCGAATCAGTTGCTATCCCTCACACCAAAAATGAAACGGTCAAAGAGCCAGCAGTTCTTTTTGCAAGAAAAGTTGGAGGCCTTGACTATCAAGCCCTAGACGGCGAGCCAACAGAAATATTTTTTGCCATAGGAGCACCAGCTGGAGCAAACAACCTCCATGTAGAAACCCTAGCAGAGCTTTCCAAGATGCTCATGAAAGATGGCTTTATAAATGACCTAAAGAAGTGTGAAAGTGCTGATGATGTTTATGGAGTAATCGAAAAATACTCAGAAAAAAAGAAAGAAGTTCTTGAAGAAAAAGCACCAGCAGATAAGGCAAGTGATAAGAAGCTAAAGCTTCTTGCAGTTACAGCTTGTCCAAACGGCATAGCCCACACTTACATGGCCCAAGAAGCCCTCGAAAAAGCAGCAGCTAAGGCTGGAGCAAGCATCAAGGTAGAGACAAATGGCTCTGATGGTATCAAAAATAGACTTACAGACAAAGAAATCGAAGAAGCAGATGTAATAATAATTGCAGCTGACAAAAAAGTTGAAACCAACAGATTTGATGGCAAGAAAGTCATCCAAAGACCAGTATCTGATGGAATCAGAAAGGCAGACGAATTAGTAGCAAAAGCCATCAGGGGCGAGGCTAATATTTTCCATGGAGATGGAGAAAAAGGCACAGTCAAAGAACAAGCGAGTGGGGGTCAATCCTTCTGGCAAAAAATCTACGGAGATTTGATGAATGGTATTAGCCACATGCTTCCATTTGTAATCGGTGGTGGAATCCTAATGGCAATATCTTTCCTAGTAGAAAGATTTGCTGGAGATAAGTCCCTTGCCTTCAGCTTCCTGAATGGTCTTGGTGGAGATTCTTTCACCTTCCTAATCCCAATCCTTGCAGGTTTCATCGCCATGTCAATAGGAGATAGACCAGCCCTCATGCCAGGTATGGTTGCAGGTCTTATGGCAAGCAGGGGAGCAGGCTTTATTGGTGGTCTAATCGGTGGTTTTATAGCAGGCTATGTTGTAAATTACATGAAAAAGGCTACAAGAAACCTTCCAAAATCAATTGAAGGTCTAAAGCCAATGCTAATCTATCCAGTCTTTGGTCTATTAATAGTAGGGGCTATAATGTTCTTTGTAATAGATCCAATCTTTACAGGCATAAACAGCTTCATCAACAACTGGCTAACAAGCCTATCTGGTGCAAACATGCTAGTGCTTGGAGCAATTCTTGCAGGAATGATGGCAGTAGATATGGGGGGGCCTATCAACAAGGCAGCCTACGCCTTCGCCATAGGTGCCTTCACAGATACAGGAATTGGAACCTTTATGGCAGCAGTAATGGTTGGAGGAATGGTTCCACCAATCGCCATAGCAATCGCTACAACTTTCTTTAAGGATAAATTTACAGAAAAAGAAAGAAAGACAACAATTACTAACTACATTTTGGGATTAAGCTTTATAACAGAAGGAGCCATTCCTTTTGCAGCAGCAGAACCTACCAAGGTTATACCAGCAAGTGTTATAGGATCAGCTATAGCAGGAGCAATAGTTGGAGCTTTCAATGTATCAGCACCAGCTCCACACGGAGGAATCTTCGTCCTAGCAGCTATGTCAAGCCTAAGCCAAGCAGCCCTATTTATAGGAGCAGTCCTAGTAGGCTCAATTGTAGGTGGACTAATCTACGGAGTAATTAAGAAAAAGGCCTAATATAAGAAAAGCATCTCTCTTAGGAGAGATCTTTTTTTGTTACTTTGTAAAGCGGATGTAAAATGTTTTCCTCAATATTGTCAAAAATTATCAAATATTTTATAATAAAGTAAAGGAGGAGATCATGAAGAAGAAAATTAAGCTTGTTGTTGGAGCAGTATTAGCTCTTTTTATTATTTTAGCCTTAGCCATGGGGATCTTTATTGGCAGTGCGACCTTTAATGGCCTTACTAATCTTATTAGTAGGGAGGATACTATAAAAAATATCAGCCTCTATAAGGATAAGTATGATGAGTTTGCCAAAGATAAGGATATAGAAGAAATCAAGATAAAATCGAGCAAAGACGAGCATGATATCCCTGCTATTTTTGTAAATAATCCAAAATCTAAGGGGACTTGCGTAATGGTCCATGGTTTGGGTGGGAGCAAATATTCCCTTTATAGGCAAGGGCAGATTTTTTATGATTTAGGCTTTTCTCTTTTAATCTACGATCAGAGAAACTCAGGGGATAATGAGGCTAAATATAATACCTTTGGGATTTTGGAGTCCTTTGACACTCTTGATGTTATTAATTTTGCCAAAGCAAAGGAAAATGCCAGAAAGCTTATTTTGTACGGTGAATCTTACGGTGGGTCAACTTCCCTTATCGCTTGTGGAAGAGATGATTCAGACATTGACTATCTAATCTTAGATTGTCCAGTAGCTGATAGCAATGAGATTGCCGATGAAAACTTTTTAAAGATAGAAAAGGATAAGAAAATTCCAGTTGATTTTATGAAATTTTGCGGAAATATCTTTCTTAAGATGAAATTAGGCTTTACTCTAAAAGATATAGATGCCACGAAGTGGGCAAAAGAAGTAGATTGTCCAACTCTCATAATAAACTCAAAGGCTGATAATATAACTCCAGTTCATATGGGAGAAGATATTTATAAAAGCATAAAATCTGATAAGAGAGAAATTTACACAGGAGAGAACTTCGCCCACACTAAATTTTCTGAAGAAGACCCAAAAGGCTTTAGGAAAGTTGTAGGGGATTTCCTAGGAAAATATTAGTAAACTGAAATTTTCCTATAATGAAGTATAAATATTTTTGGGTATGATAATACTATGAATAATTTAGAATTTTGTAAAGATTTAATAAATTTTATTGATGCAAGTCCTGTTTCTTATTTTGCTGTAAAAAATGCGACAGATATTTTAAGGAAAAGGGGCTTTGTAGAGCTTAAAGAAAATGAAAAGTGGGATATAAAAGCTAAGGGCAAATATTTTGTAGTTCGTGATGGGACTGCTCTTTTTGCTGTGGACTTGGGAGAAGATTTGACAAGGGGCTTTGATATAATAGGTTCTCATACAGAATCCCCTTGTTTCAAATTAAAGTCAAAGGCAGAGATGACAGATGCAGGTTATCTAAAGCTAAATGTAGAAGTCTATGGAGGAATGATTTATTCTACTTGGCTTGATAGAACCCTTTCCCTTGCTGGTAAAGTTCTTTTTGAAAGGGAAGGAAGTATTGAAGAGGCCCTTGTTAATATTGATAGGGATTTACTGACTATACCAAATGCAGCAATTCATATGAATAGGGCTGTCAATAAGGATTTTGTTATAAATCCCCAAGAAAACCTCTATCCTCTAGTAAAAACTATAAAGGATAGGGCTGAGGCAGATGGCTTTATACAAAAGCTTCTTGCAGAAGAGATTGGGGTTAAGGCAGCTGATATAATCGACTACGACCTTGCTCTTTATGATAGGCAAAAGGGAGCAATAATCAACGATATGTACCAAATAGGAAGGATTGACAATCTAGGATCCGTTCACGCTTCTTTAAGAGCCTTTGTTGATGCCCAAAGCAAAAAGGCTAATTGTTTGATTTTAAATGATAATGAAGAAATCGGTTCAAGGTCAAGGACGGGAGCCTTTTCTCCTTTCTTAAAGGATTGCTTAAAGAGATTAATCCTTGCGATAGGCCTTTCTGAGGAAGATTACTATATAGCAATAGAAAATTCTTATCTAATAAGCGCTGACCAAGCCCATGCAATCCATCCAAACTTTAAAGGCTTTTCTGATCCAACTAATGAGGTTAGGATGAATGGGGGTCTTGTTATTAAGCTTGCAGCCAATGGAGCCTATACTTCAAGCGTAGAAACTAAGGCGAGAATCCTTAAAATAGGAAGAGATTTGGGACTAAATATCCAAACTTTCCACAATAGAAATGATAAGCAGGGAGGTTCAACTATAGGACCAATCGCTTCTTCAACTATAGGAATTAAAAGTATAGATGTTGGCGAGCCAATCCTTGCCATGCACTCCATAAGAGAGCTTGGTGGAATAAATGATCACAAGGATGCTTATGAAATATATAAAAGATTTTACGAGGAGGACTAAATGGCAGTAGTAGAAGTTTGCCTAATACCAATAGGCACAAAGGAAACATCAGTTAGCAAGTATGTAGCAGAAGCTGAGAAAATCCTTATGGCAGAAGGAGTAAAGTATAAATTAAACCCAATGGGAACAGTTATAGAAGCTGATGCTGATAGGGCCCTAGAAGTTATAAGAAAAATGCAAGAATCTGTCTTTGCCAAGGGGGCAGATAGGGTCTATTCTGTTATCAAGATGGATGATAGGAGAGATAAGAAAGCAAGCATGGAGCAAAAAATTAAATCAGTTGAAGATAAATTATAAGAGGGGCTGTTGCAAAATTATGAATAATCATCGTCCCATCATTAGAAGGTTCTCTTAGGAAATTTTACCTCTCCTTGCCGGTGGGCATATTAGTGCCTGCCGGCTGATGGAGGCTATTAGCCCGTCGGCAAGGTGAGACTTTCCGTGGAGGTTATTCTAATGATATTGGGACGATTTATTCATTCTGCAACAGCCCCTTTGTGTTTTATTCAATACAAAAGAGGTCGTAAGATTTTTTTTCTTAGGACCTCTTATTCTCTTCAAATCATCTTTTGGATTTTACTATAAGCATTCATTAGGATTAGACCGAATATTGAATTTACAACCATAGCTACTAAGACTACTGGCATAGATGGAATGAAGAGATTTAATTGTTTAGTTATGCCAAGAGCTATGGTCAAGAAAGTAACTCCACTAATCAAAGTTCCTAGGGCAAAGATAAATACAGTTTGTAACTTTGTTAAGTTCCTGCCAGTTCTTTTTAGAATATAAAAAACTACAAGGGATACTATCATCTTTTCCACAAGATTTGGAATTTGTCCTCCAGGAAAGTTAGTTGTAAGGGCACTCATAACGCCTCCACATAGGCCGACCAAGATAGCTTCTTTGATATCTTCTGATATTATAAGTGATATAAACATCATTGATAAGAGAAAGTCTGGTTTAATGCCGCCAAAAATTGGTGGTACCATAAAGTGCATTACAAGTCCAAGTGCCATAAAGATTGCTGATAGGGTTAAGTTTCTAGTTTTCATAATTTCCTCCTTATTTTTAAAAACAAAAAAGCCCGCTCCATATAGGAGCGAGCCAAAGCCCACGGTGCCATCCCTTTTGTCTAAAAGACATCTTTAGATACATACATATCCTATCCCTATAAGGTGGGAATACCCGCCGGCTACTAGAATTCACCTTTGATCTGATAGATCCATTCACAAGTTAACATCCAGAAATTTTCATCAACCATTTCCTTTCTGTAGGATAGTTAATCTTCTTACTACTTCTATCTACGATTATTTTTACTATAGTATAAATATAAATCCTTTTTTATCTTTTGTCAAGTTTTTTTAGAAAAGTGGTCCTAAATATCTTAGGATAAATATTACAGCTAGGACGTAAATTAGAGGAGATACCTCCTTGCCCTTGCCTGTAAATAACTTGATTACTGCATAAGAAATCATACCGAAGGAAATACCTTCTGCTATTGAATAAGTTAGTGGCATCATTAAGATGGTCATAAAAGCTGGGAAGGCTTCTGAAATATCAGAAAAGTCTATTTCCGCAACTGTAGTAATCATAAATAATCCAACTGTAACTAGGGCTGCTGCTGTAGCAGCTGATGGAATTATTGAAAAGATTGGGAAGAAGAAGGCTGAAATTACAAAGCATCCTGCTGTAGCAAGAGCTGTAAGACCTGTTCTACCACCTTCAGCAACTCCTGATGATGATTCTACAAAGGTTGTTACTGTACTTGTTCCAAGGACAGCTCCACAAGTTGTGCCAACGGCATCAGCTAGGAGGGCTTTTTTGATTTCTGGAAGATTTCCATTTTCATCAAGCATCTTAGCCTTAGTTGCAACTCCTGTAAGGGTTCCTAGAGTATCGAAGATATCTACGAACAAGAAGGAGAAGAGGACTGAGAACATTTCAAAAGAGAATATATTTGAAAAGTCTAGTTTGAAAAATACTGGCTTAATTGATGGTGGCAAGGAAACTATGTGAGAATCAGGAAAGTGTGTAACTCCCAAAATTAGAGATAGGATAGTAGAGATGAGTATGCCCCAAAGTAAGGCTCCCTTAATCTTTCTTGCTGTAAGAATTACCATTATGATAAGAGCAAAGAAAAATATAAAGCAATTAGCACTAGTCAATTCACCTAGGGATAGGGAAATTTGTCCTAATTTGATAACACCTGCATTAATTAAACCTATTTCTGCTATAAATAAACCAATACCAACTGAAACTGCTTTTTTTAGATTGATAGGAATAGAGTTAAAAATTGCTTCTCTAACACCTACTAGTGACAACAACATAAAGATAATACCTTCAAAAAATACTGCTGTTAGAGCATATTGCCAAGGCTTACCCATTTGCATAACAACTGTGTATGTAAAAAATGCGTTAAGTCCCATACCTGCTGAAAGAGCGAATGGAAGATTAGCATAAAAGGCCATCATTAACATGGCTATAACACTTGCTATGATTGTTCCGGTAAATACTGCACCGTAATCCATACCAGCTTCTGAAAGAATTTGAGGATTAACTGCTAGGATATATGACATGGTCATGAAAGTAGTAATACCAGCCATAATCTCTGTTTTGGTGTCTGTCTTGTGCTTTTGTAATTTAAAAGCTTTTTCGAAAAAAGAACTTCCTGTCATTTTTTTCCTCCTTTATTACTTTTCTCATTTAAATATATACCCCAATTTTATAAAAGATACATCTTCTCTTTTAATTTATTAAAATCTACATTATAATAGTCATAGGAGGAAGTTTTGACGACTAAAAATATAATACAGCTGATTTTGATAATCTTGGGCATTATTTTTTCTGCCTTCTTTTCATCATCAGAAACAGCTCTAACTAGCATTAATACATTTAAAGTTAGACAAATGGAAAAAAATGGGGTGAAAAACTCCAGTATACTAAAAAAATTAATCACCAACATCAGCAAGGTCCTTACTACAATCCTTATAGGAAATAATATTGTAAATATAGTAACGACAACTATTGCGACAGTGTTTTTTACTGATGTGTTTGGGGCAAAGGGGGCGGTAATATCACCTATTGTTTTAACCATAGTTGTTCTGATTTTTGGAGAAGTAACACCCAAGAATATAGCTGCAGCTAATTCCGAAAAGCTCGCCATAAAGGTTGCAAAGGCAATTAGGTTTTTTAATATCATCCTAACACCCCTATCTTTTGTGCTCGGTCTTATTACAAATTTCATAAGCAGAATCTTCGTTACAGAAAATGTCGGAAGTGATAGGGTTACTGAGGAAGACCTAAAGACTATAGTCGATGTTTCCGAGGAACAAGGAGTAATCAATAACGAAGAAAGTGAGATGATTAATAACGTTTTCGAATTTGGTAATTCTGATGTATCAGACATTATGACAGCTAGAACCAATATGGAGGCTATATCTGTAGATATGCCACTAGAAGAGTTAAAGAATTTCCTTAAAATTTCAAATCATTCGAGAATTCCAGTTTATGGCAAAAATATAGACAATATTTTGGGTATCTTACATATGAAAGATCTTGTTAGCCATTTGGCCCAAGACAAGGATCTTAATATAGCAGATGTTATTAGACCTGCCTTTTATGTCTATGATAATATGCACATTTTTGATCTTTTTACGACCATGAGAGGGGAAAATCTATCCCTTGCTATAGTTATTGATGAGTATGGAGGAACAAGTGGTCTTGTAACTATCGAAGATATAGTAGAAGAGCTGGTTGGAGAAATTGACGATGAGTATGATTCAGCCTATGAAACGATTTATAAGATTAATGATAAGGAATATCTAGTAAATCCTTCTATTCATTTGAATGACTTCAATGATTATTTTGACACTGACCTTGAGGAAATAAAAAACGATTCGATAGGGGGCTTTGTAATAGATAAGCTTTCGAGAATCCCTAAGCAAGGCGATAGTGTAAGGGTAGGAAATATAAACATCATGGTTTTGCAGGTGGACAGGTACAAGATTGAAATGCTTAAAGTGAATTTTCTATAAGGAGTAAAGATGAAAGAAGTAGTTTACATCACAGGACACAAGAATCCAGATACGGACTCCATAATGAGTGCCATTGCCTACGCTGATTTGAAAAATAGGCTAGGCGAAGTAAAAGCTATTCCGATTAGGCTGGGCAAGCTTAACCCAGAAAGTAAGTTTGTCCTCGATTATTTTGGGCTTGAGCCTCCAAGGCTTAAAGAATCAATCAAATTGCAGGTTAAGGATTTGGACATAGATACAGGAAATATAATTGATCCTTCTATAGCCATAAGGTCTGCTTGGGATATCTTCCAAAAGGGTGATGCCAATTCCTTATCGGTTGTAGATGCTGATGGCAAAATCGTTGGCATAGCTTCCTTATCGAATATCACCCGTGCCTATATGGATGTGTGGGATGATAAAATCCTAGGCCGTAGCAAGACTCCAATTGATAATATCATTGACGTTTTAGCTGCAAGGATAATCTATCTACCAGATGATCCTCGTGCCTATGATGGTAAGATGACAGTCTTTGCTATGAATGATGACAAAGGGGCTAACCTAGAGGATATTTTTGTGGAAGGTGATATAGTTATTTCAGGAAATAGGGATGACTATTATGAATATCTCCTAAATAAAAAAATTGGGCTCTTAATCCTTACCCATGGGGCTTTTATGACAGAAGATATGATTGAACTTGCCAAGAAAAACAAGGTTACAGTTCTTTCAACCGAATACAATTCCTTTATGACAGCAAGGCTACTTCCTATGACAATTCCTGTTAGCCATGTTATGACTAAGGAAAATTTGATTTATTTTACTACTGAAGATAATTTGGATACAGTAAGGGATGCCATGGCCAAGTCTAGATTTAGGTCCTATCCAGTTGTTGATTCATCAGAAAGGATAGTCGGCTCTGTTTCAAGGTATCATTTGATTTCTTCTGCCAAGAAAAAACTTATCCTAGTCGATCACAACGAGAGAAATCAATCAATTGATGATATAGAAGAAGCAGAAATTCAAGAAATCATAGACCATCATAGGGTCGCTAATATCCTTACAACAGGCCCTGTGTTTTTTAGGGCAGAGCCAGTAGGTTCTACTGCAACAATTATTTCTGAGATGTATCTAGAAAGTGGTATTAGACCAAGCAAGCAAATAGCAGGTATTCTTTGTGCAGCTATGATATCCGACACTCTTTTGTTTAGATCTCCAACTACAACCGAAACAGATAGGAGAATCCTCGATAGGATGAGTAAGATTGCTGACTTAAACCCAGAAGCCTTTGCTGATAAGATGTTTAGGGCTGCTACATCTCTAAAGGGGAAATCTGCAGGAGATTTGGTTGAAGGCGATGTAAAAACCTTTAATATAGCAGGAGAGGACTTTAGGGTAGGTCAAGTAATGACTATGAATCCAGAAGAGCTTATTCCAATAATGGAAGACCTAAAAGATTTGATGGATAAAAAAATTAAGGCAAAGAACGAATCAACCTTTGTTCTAGTCCTAACAGATATCTTCAATGAAAGAAGTGAACTCTTGGTAGTAGGTGATCATTTTGAATCCATAAAAGAGGAATTTGGAGAGCTAACAGAAAAGGGCACTATCAACGCACCGGGGGTTTTAAGTAGGAAGAAACAAGTAATTCCAAGAATTACAGCAGCAGTTATAGCAGATAAATAAGATAGAAGGCTTTTGTAATATTTTACAAGGGCCTTTTTTGGGGGCAATAATGGAAGAATTAGATTTGTATGATGAAAATAGGATAAGGACTGGAAAGACTTACATAAGAGGAGATGTCATGCCAGAAGGCACTTATAGGCTAATTGTTCACTTGTGTATATTTGACGATAGTGGGAGGCTACTTATCCAACAAAGGCAAAAAAGCAAATCCATGGGAGGACTTTGGGATATAACTTGTGGAGGGGCTGCGAAGGCTGGAGAATCTAGTAAAGAGGCAATAGAAAGAGAATTAGGAGAAGAGCTGGGTATCAATTTAGATTTTTCAAAGAAAAGACCAATTCTTACAGCCAATTTTCAACATGGCTTTGATGATTTCTACCTAATTAGAGAGGATGTCGACCCTAGAAAGCTCAAGCTTCAAAAAGAGGAAGTGGAAGCTGCTAGATGGGCAAGTTATGAGGAAGTGATGGACTTAATCCAAAAAGAAAAATTTGTAAAATATAAGAAAAACTTCATAAAACTTCTCTTTGACTTAAATTGTGATTATAGGATAGTAGAGATATAGTATTAGAAAATAATTTAGCTTTTAATTGCAAAGAAGTTTTTCTTTGTGTTATAGTATAAAAGATAAGGAGAATTTATGGAAGAAAATAAAGTAGTAAAAAAATCGTCGTTAACTCGAAATATTTTGATAGCACTTGTTTTAGCTATCGTTATCGGCTTATTAATGCAAAATCACTCTGGCTTTCTAAATTCATACATAAAGCCATTTGGAGATATATTTCTTAATCTAATCAAATTCATAGTAACACCTATAGTATTTTTCTCAATTATAGGAGGAATAGTCTCCATGAAAGACATTAGAAAAGTCGGTGAAGTTGGAATATTTACCATTATTTATTATTTCCTAACCACTGCTTGTGCTTTAATTATTGGTCTAGGCTCTGCTAGAATATTTAAAAATATATTTCCAATAATTGCAACAACAAACTTGAAGTTTGAAGTCCAAGCTAAGGTATCTTTCATGGATACCCTAGTAAATATTTTCCCTAAGAACTTCCTAGCCCCAATGGTTGAGGCCAATATGCTCCAAATTATTGTAGCCTCCCTTGTAGTAGGAATTTCTATTTTATTAATAGATAAGATTAAACAGGATAAGGCAATTGATGCAATAGAAGTTCTTAATGCAATATTTATGAAGGCTATGGAATTAATAATCGAGCTATCTCCCCTAGGAGTCTTCTGTCTCTTAGTTCCTGTTATAGCATCAAATGGACCAAAAATCATAGGCTCTCTAGCCTCAGTCCTTCTTGTAGCTTATCTTGCCTACCTAATCCACGCCCTAGTTGTTTATTCAACAACTGTAAAGCTTTTAGCTAAGATTAGTCCCCTAGAATTTTTCAAAAAAATGTCGCCAGCTATAATGTTCGCCTTCTCATCAGCTTCATCAGTAGGAACCTTGCCAATTAATATCAAATGTTGCAAGGAACTAGGAGCAGATTATGATGTAACAAGCTTTGTCCTTCCCCTAGGAGCGACGATCAATATGGATGGTACTGCAATCTATCAAGGTGTCTGCGCTATCTTTATAGCATCTTGCTACGGAATCGACCTAAGTCTTGGTCAAATGCTAACCATAGTCTTAACAGCAACTCTTGCTTCAATAGGAACAGCAGGAGTCCCAGGAAGTGGTATGATAATGCTTGCCATGGTTCTACAATCAGTAGGACTTCCAGTTGAAGGAATAGCCCTAGTAGCCGGAATAGACAGGATATTTGATATGGGAAGAACAACCCTAAATATAACAGGAGATGCAACAGCAGCTGTTATAAATACTTATAGGCTTAGAAAAAAGGGTAAAATCGCATAAAAGTAGAAAACTGCAAAGAATTTAACATGAGCCCCTAAATCAAGAATTTGGATTTAGGGGTTTTCTTATGACAAATTAAAGCTCAAAGAAAATTAATCTTATTGCTTTGTTATCAGAAGTTTAATATAATATATTTGGATAAAGCTTACTAATATATTAAAGTATAAAAAGGAGTAAAGATGAAGAGAAAAAACATAGGGAAAATGGCTTTGATAATGGCTCTTTCTACTAGCCTACTTGCCTTAAATCCAATAGATATTTATGCCCAGGACGAAAATGTTTCAAATGAAAAAGAACAGTCTCAAAAAGGAAATATGACTGAAGCCGAGGCTAAGGCAGACTATGAAAAAGTCAAATCTAAACTAGAAACTAGTGAAAAAAATTACCAATACAGCAAGGAAGATCAGCAAAATAATGATAAGGCTATTGAGAAGCTAGAAGATGAAATAAAAGATAAAAATAACAAAATTGAAACTTCTAATGAGCAAATGAAAGATAGCTTAAGAAAACAAAAAGATGAAGAAGAAGAAAAAATAAAGCTTGGTGAAGGAAAAAAAGAAAAGCTTGAAAAAGACTTTCAAGCAAAAGATGTAGAAATAGCCCAAAATAATGAAAAAATCGAAACAACAAAGACTCAAAAAGAAAATGCTGAGAAAAATTTAGCAGATGAAAAGGCTAATAATCCTACTTATCTTGAAGAGTTCAATAAGGCTGAAAGTGAAGTAAATTCAGCAAAAGAGAAAGAAGCTCAAGCTAAAAAGAATCTTGATGAGAAGGAAACTTTATTAGAAGCTAAAGAAAAGGCCATAGATGAAAAAGAAAGTGCAAGAAAAAAAGAAAGAGATAAGCTAAATGAGAAAGAAGCTGAAATAAAAGGCTTGGATAAAGAATTAGCAGACAATAAGCAACTTTTGCAAGAAAAAAAAGAAGCTCTAAAAGGACTTGATCCTGAAAGCGATGCCTATAAAAAGCTAAGTGAAGAAATAGAAGGTCTGGAAAAAGAGCTAAAGCTTAAAGAAGAAGAGATAAAAAAACTTAATGATGAAAAAGTCCAATTAGAAGAAGAAATTAATAAGCAAAAAGATGACTTAAATAAACTAGATAAAACCAATAAGGACTCTGATAAGATTAAGACTCTTGAAGGCGAAAAAAAATCGAAAAATCAAGAAAAGGCTAAAATAGAAGAAACAAACAAGGCTATCGATGGAGAGATTGCTGGGCTTAATGAAAAAGTAGAAGTACAAGAAGAAGAGAAAGCTAAAAAACAAAGAGAGCTTGACGGACTAAAGGCAGAAAAAAGTCAAAAAGATACAGAAATTAGCAAGATAAGGGAAGATGTTTCTACTAAAGAGTCTAGCCTTAAGGAAAAAGAAGATGAATTATCTAAGTTAAAGGCTAAAAATGATGTTGAGAAAATAAAGGCAGAAGCCCAAAAACAATGGGATAAGGGTTCAGTAGGATTTTTTGAAGCAAATGGATCTCAGGATGCTCTTGACGTATTTACAAAAGAAGTTCCTCATGATAAATTCCATGGCACTGGGAAAAATTCTGCTTTATATCTAGAAGCTAATAAAGAAATGACTGCTGATGATTCTAGAAGCCTTGAAAGAATGAAAGAATCAATAGATGCTATTGATGAAGTAAATAGGATAAGACAGGAAAAAGGTGGCATTGATAGAAGAAAACTTTCTATAGTAGGTATTTCAGATTTTGAAATGGCTGTAGCTCAAGCTAATGCCAACTATTCTCAAGGTTATATGGGTCATGCTAGCCAATATAATCCACCTTTTGAAAACTTATCTTGGGCAACAAATAACACAGCAAGAAAGGCTTTAGAGGGCTGGTATAGTGAAAAAGAATTATTTGATAAGCTTAGAGAAAAGGGATACAAGTCCAGATCCGAAATGGAAAAAGCATTAGATGAAAATTTAGGCTTGAAAGAAGAGTTAAAAAAATATGGCTTTACTGAATTTCAATTGGGTCACTACACAAACTTAGTTGATGACTTGATGTGGCCAAAAGACTTTACTCACAAGGACTCAACAGTTGCAGGTTATGCTATAAGACCATCAGATCTATTCAAGGATAGAACATCTACTCCAGCCCAAGTACACTCCCTAGTCCTAAATGCGAGAACTGATCAAGAAAGACATTCTAAGATTTATTCGGTAGAAGAATATAGGAATAAATTTAACGCTTATTGTAAGGATCTTCAAGATAAGATTGAAGGCAATGTAGGTATTAAAGATGAAGACAAAAAAGCTATTGAAAATCTAGAAAAGGAAATTCTAACTTTTAAAACTGATTTGGAAACCCGTAAGGATAGTTTAGCTAGTAAGGAAAAAGAACTCAAGGCTAAAGAAGATTATATTAAGGATAAAGAAAATGCTTTATCAACACTTAATCAGGCTATAGGTCAAAATAAAGATAAAATTAAAGAAGATAAGCTAAAAAAAGAAAAAAATACTAAAAAGATCGAAGAACTAAGCGAGGCTATAAAAGGCTTAGAAAAAGAAATTAAAAATATCAGAAGTTCAAATAGCGACTATAATAGCAAACCAGAAGAAATTGAAAAGGCTATTAAAGAAAATGAAAGAACACTAGAAGAGAAAAATAAAAGTCTAGCTGATCTTAAAGAAAGCAAAAGTTCTTTAGAAAAAGACCTTGAAGATAAAAAAACAAAGTTAAGGACTGAAGATGAAAAAAGAGTAAGGCTTAATGAAGAAATTAAATCTTTAGAAGCTTCTATTAAAGAAAAAAACGAAAGCTTGAATAAGGCTAAGGATCAAAAGAAAGGCTTAGAAGAAAATATCAAGCAAATTGAAGATGATAAGAAAGCTCTAGAAGATGAGAAGACTGCCCTTGCTAGTGATTTAGAAAAAACTAAAGAAGATTTGTCAAAGAAAATTGAAGAAAAGAAGGCCAAGGAAGAATCATTGGCAAAACTTAAAGTAACTAAAGAGAAAACAACAAATTTTGAAAAAGAAATCGAGGAGAAAGGTCAAACAATTGCTGACTTAGAAAATAGCAATAAAAATTTATTAGAGGCAAAGAAACTTATAGATAAAGAAGAAAAAGCCCTTGTTAAAGAAATAAGTGAAGCTAAGGCTAAGCTTGAAAGCTTGAAAAAAATCGACCTTGCTGATGAGAAAAGCTTTAAGGATAACTTGGAATTAAGTAAGCTTTATAAGAAAAAGCAAAATCTAGAAGAAGAAGTAAAGGATGACCAAAAAAGGCTTGAAAAACTTGTGGCTAAGGGTGAAGAATTGAAAGCTAATTTAGAAGAGGCTAAAAAAGTCTATGAAAAAGACTTAGAATCCTATAATAAAGCCAAGGCAAAATTAGATGAATTTAAGAAAAATGAAAGGGATTTTTCTAGTATTATTCTAAAAGAGTCAAAAGAAAAAACGAGTGATAAAAAGTATGAAGAGCTAGAAGATGCCCTCTTTGAAATAAAAAATGATTATCTCTTTAATGACATTAGAAAAGAGGAAGGTAAATTCTACGAAAAAGTTATAAGCTATGAAAGAAAAGATGACAAATCTATCGAAAAAATCTTTGACGGACTCGAATATTACAACAGAGAAAGCATAGGAAAACTCTTAGTAAAAGCTGATAATCACGAGCTATCTTTCATAGAAGCTATCTTTAAAAATAAGCTAAATTCTAATAAAGACCTAAGACTTTCAATTTTTAAAGATGATAAGTATATAGAGAATCTATTCAAAGATTTATTTACAACAAATATTAAGGGTGTAGAAGTTGTTCTTTCTAAAGATAAAAGAAGCTATCTAAGAGCTAACTTTATGATAAATGGCAAATACTATAGCCTAGAAGGAAGAAATCTTTCTAGTGAAGAATTTGTAAAAATCACATCTAAGATAATTGAAAATATCAAGAGCAAGCAAGCAGACGAAAGAAAAGTAAGTCTAGGAAAACTTGCTATAGCAAGGGATGAGCTAAGTGTCAATAGTAAAGCTATTGAAAAACTTTTAAATGAATATCCAAATATAGTTAAAAATTCAGCAGAGAAATTGAGAGCTTACCTAGTAAAGGCAAGAAAATTAATAGAAAGAGCCAACTTTATCCTTATGGAAAAGTAAATTATTAATTGTTAGTATCAACCTAAATCCTGATAAAGGAATGAGGGTTGATACTTTTTTTGAAAAAAATCGGCTATGTAAATAATGGCTTTTGTCTGATAAATAAAAAAACCATCAGCCTTAGCCGATGGAAATTTTATTTATTGAGTTCTGCTAGTAGGTAGTCGCAGTCCATTCCATGCACCATACAAGCTTCCTCTAAGCTTTCGTATAGGGAAGATGGACAAGCTATACAACCCATACCTGCCATCAAGAGTGTGTTGATAGCTTCTGGTTTTATTTGGATTATCTCGCCTATAATCATATCACGAGTAATTTTCTTCTTAGCAGTTGTGTCTGTTGTTTTGTTTTCTTCTAAAGCCATAGATAGACCTCCTTGTTAGTATTATTTTACTATAAAAATTTATGTATTCAAAGCAGTTTACTAGGGATTGTTTTATTATATAATATATACAGGAGGATATATGAAAAATCAAGAAAAAATATTAGATGAAATAATGGAAGATAGAAATAAATTGCTAAAAATAAATAAGGAGATAGAAGGAATTAATAAGTCTATCCCTTTTTGGAAAATCTTTGCGATTCCCTTATTTATATCTTTGCTTGTTTTTGCTCTTAGTTTTAAATTTTCTCTTACAGATAGCCAAAGAATAGGGATATTTATGGTTTTATTCGCCCTTACCTTGGTGGTATTTACGATAAATACTAGGAAGAACATAAGGATACAAAAGGATATCTTGATAGATGAGAGAAAAAAAATTCAGCACAAAATTTTTGAAAAGACTAAGCTTATGGCAAATGAGGAAAATAATAGTGAGAACAGTTAATTATTCAAAAACAGAAGAAAGAATAAATATAATAAGCCATGGTATTGGATTTATCCTGAGCCTTTTGCTCTTTATACCAATAATTGTTTCTAAAGCAAGAGAAGGGGAAAGTATGATGGTTTTGGCATGGTCGGTATATTTTTCTGCAATAGCGATCATGTTTTTGGCATCAAGTCTTTATCATTCGATGACTAATCCAACGGCACGTCTGATTTTTAGGGCTATTGACCATGGGGTAATCTATTTAACCATAGCTGGTTCCTATACACCGATAATTCTTTTGGCAGTTAATTCCTTGTTTGGAGTTGTGATTTTCATTTTGGTTTGGATTCTTGCCATAGCTGGGATCATAATGAATATTATTGCCTTTGCCATTGGAAAAGAAGAAAAAATAAGTAAGGCGTCTATGATAATTTACATAATTATGGGTTGGATATCCTTGTTTTTGATCTACGATATCTTTAAGAAACTTGGGCCTTCTTATCTTATCTATCTATTTTCTGGGGGAATCCTTTATAGTGTAGGAGCTTTCTTCTATTCAAAGAAAAATCTTAAATATAATCATGCAATCTGGCATATTTTTATAATATTTGCGACTTATGCAATGTTTTTAGCTAATTTCATCTACCTTACTTGATATTGAAAAGCTAAAGGTGGCTAGTATAGTATTAGCAGTCAGAGATTAAGAGTGCTAAGGAGGAAATATGAAACAAGAATTTAAAGCGGAAGCTAAGAAAGTCATGGATCTTATGATTAATTCCATTTACACAAACAAGGAAATTTTCCTAAGAGAGTTGATTTCCAATGCTTCAGATGCACTAGACAAGTTATATTATCAAGACTTAAAGAGTGATAATTCTACAGATAAGTCTGATTATTATATAGAGCTTATCCCAAATACGGAAGAGAGAAGCCTTATTGTAAGAGATACTGGTATAGGAATGAATGAAAAAGACCTAATCGAAAATTTGGGTACTATAGCTAAGTCAGGAACTGAGATTTTTAAGAAGTCTGTGGAAGATGCTGATGTCAAAGATCTTATCGGTCAATTCGGTGTAGGTTTTTATTCAGCCTTCATGGTAGCAAGTAAGATAGAGGTTTTGACCAAGAAATTTGCAGATGATAAGGCTTACTTGTGGACTTCAGAAAATGCTGACTCCTATGAGATAGAAGAAGCCAGCAAAGAAGGTCATGGAACTGATATCAAGCTATATTTTAAGGAAAGCTCAGAAGATTTTGATTATGACGAATTTTTAGACCAATATAGGCTTAAAAATCTAGTAGAAAAATATTCTAACTACATCAGATACCCAATCAAGATGCTTGTGACTAAGACAAGAAAGGCAGAAGATTCAACCGATGAGGATCCAAAGTATGAGGACTATAAGGATTATGACATCCTAAACTCAAATAAGCCAATTTGGAAGAAGAATAAGTCGGAGCTTGAAGATAAGGACTACATCAATTTCTACAGGGAAAGCCACTACGGCTTTGATGAGCCAATTTCTTGGATACACTTTTCAGTAGAAGGACTCGTAAGTTTTAAGGCCCTACTCTATATACCAAAGAAGGCTCCTTTTGATTTTTATTCTAAGGATTACAAAAAAGGCCTTGAGCTTTACTCCCATGGGGTTAAAATAATGGACAGGTCAGAAGACCTACTTGATGATGCCTTCTCTTTCGTTAAGGGTGTTGTAGACAGTGATGATATCAGCCTAAATATTTCAAGAGAGACCCTCCAACAAGATAGGCAAGTACGAGTTATCGCTAAACAAATCAACAAGAAAATCAAACAAGCTCTAGCTGATTTACTTAAAAATGATAGAGAAAAATATGAATCCTTCTTTAAGGAATTTGGCAATAGCCTAAAGGTATCAATTTATGAATCCTTTGCTGCTAACAAGGAAGAATTGGAAGATCTCTTGCTCTTTTATTCAAGAAAAGAAGATAAGCTAATAAGTCTTGCTGAATACAAAGAAGCTATGAAATCAACAGATGAGGATATACTCTATGCAGTTGGCGACAGCCTTGAAAGAATCAAAAATTCACCAGTCCTAAGCCAAATAGATGAAGACAGAGATGTCCTCCTCCTAGACGAAAAGCTTGATGAGTTTTTAATAAAGATGCTAAAAGATTATAAGGACCTTCCTTTCAAGTCCATTAATCAAGTAGAAGAAAATGAAAATGCTGATGAGGATGAAAGTGATAAGAAATTAGTAGACTTTGCCAAAGAAAACACCCCAGATGATGTAGTCGATGTTAGATTTACTGATAAGATGGGAGACATACCATCAATGATCAAGCAAAGGGGAGAAGTTTCTATAGAAATGGAGAAAACTCTCAAAAATCAACCTCAAGCTATGGGTATCAAGGCAGATAAGGTTCTTGAGATAAACAAGAAAACTAGGGCCTATAAGTTACTTATAGAAAATTTGGATAAGGATAAAGATAAGGCAAAGATGATAATTGGACTTTTACTAGACCAAGCAAGACTTATGGAAGGCCTCGAAATAGAAGACCCTGTTTCTTATACAAAAAATATATGGAAATTAATTTAGGAGCTAAGATGGAATATGCTAGAAAAAATGTTTGGCTAAACATAGACCAAGCTAAGAAAGATGAACTAGAAGAAGTAGCCAAAGACTATATGGCTTTTATGGATAAGTCAAAGACAGAAAGACTTGCAGTAAAAGAAATTGTAAGAAGAGCAGAAGCCAAGGGATTTAGAAATATAGACGAACTTATAAAGGAAAAATCCCTAAAGGCTGGAGATAAGGTCTATGCCAAAAATAGGCAAAAGGCAGTTGCCCTTTTTGTAATTGGAGAAAAGGACTTTGAAGAAGGAATGAGCATAATAGGAAGTCACTTAGATAGCCCAAGACTTGACCTAAAACCTGTTCCTTTATACGAATCAAGGGGCATATCCTATCTAAAGACCCACTACTATGGAGGAATTAAAAAATACCATTGGGTAAATATTCCCCTAGCCCTCAATGGAGTTGTCTTTGACAAAGAAGGCAAAAAAATTGACGTATCAATTGGTGAAAAAGAAGATGAACCAGTATTTTTCATCTCTGAGCTATTAATCCATCTATCAAAAGACCTAAACGAAAAAAAGGCCAGCAACGTAATAGAAGGCGAACAACTAAACATCATGGTTGGATCAATTCCTCTAGCAGATGAAAAAGACAATCCAGTAAAGAAAAATATCCTAAAAATCTTAGAAGAAAAATATAATATTTCAGAAGAAGACTTCCTAACAGCAGAATTTGAAGTAGTTCCTGCAAACAAGGCAAGAGTAGTTGGCCTCGACTCATCAATGATTATGGCCCATGGTCATGATGATAAGGTCTGTGCCTACACTTCACTCAGGGCAATACTAGAATGTGAAAATCCATCAAAGACCCTAGTAGGACTCTTTGTCGATAAGGAAGAAATAGGCTCTGTCGGAGCAACAGGCATGAGCTCACAATTTTTTGAAAACACTGTAGTAGAATTAATGAACCTTAGAAATGACCTAAGCCTTGTAAGCTTTAAGAGGGCTATGAAAAACTCTAAAGTATTATCAGCAGATGTAACCCTTGCAGAAGATCCAAACTTCCTAGAAGCTACAGAAGAAAATAATACCGCAAAACTTGGTTATGGTGTTGCCCTTACCAAATACACAGGCTCAAGAGGCAAGGGAGGATCTAACGATGCTGACGCAGAATACCTCCAAGAAGTAAGACTTGCTTTCGAAAAAGGCCAAACAATTTGGCAAACTGGAGAACTAGGCAAAGTTGACCAAGGTGGTGGAGGAACAATTGCCTACATTCTTGCTGAATATGGCATGCAAGTAGTCGATTGTGGAACGCCAGTAATATCCATGCACGCACCCCTAGAGCTCGTAAGCAAAGCCGATGTTTATGAGACTTACAGGGCCTATAAATCTTTTTACAAAAATATTTGACAAGCCCTAATACAAGCGTATAATTAATTAATTTGACATTACTTGTAATTCATAGTATAATAGTAAACATAACGAATGAGAGGATGATTAAATGGCACATAAATCAGTTCAAGACATTAGAAATGAAGTAATAAGTAATGTGGGTAAGGAAGTTATTCTCAAAGCAGATATGGGAAGGAAAAGAACAAAAACTAAGACGGGAGTCATAGTAGATGCCTTTCCTAGTGTATTTACAGTAAAAGTAAACAATGATTTTGATGTGGAAAGAACAGTATCTTACACATACTCAGATATCCTAACATCAACTGTAAAACTATCAGCTGATTAAAAACAAGACTCGGAAGCAAAATTTTTGCTACGAGTCTTGTTTTATTTTTAAT
>NZ_GG666297.1:121760-143172 GCF_000159095.1 Anaerococcus tetradius ATCC 35098
AATATAATTATTCAATATGTGCTTTAATAAAGAATCTATTAACAAAAAAAGCCTTTGATGAATATGGACCTAAACCTATAAACAAGTAATAATTTAATAATTTGGCAGAAATGAAAATAGCAAGGACTTTTAAAGGATTATTAACTAAGGATATGGCTTTATCAGAATTTTAACCCAGAAGCCTTGCAAGATATGGGAGAAAAATATGTAGTTCTTATCTTAGAAAAGCCTATGGATTTTACTTTGCAATCAGGTGTAGGTGGAGGAGATTCTACAAGAAGTGATAATCTTATAAGTTTGCCTGAAGATATGATGTCCTATGAGGGAAAGAAAATTACAATAAGTTTCGGTCCTAGTGATGGTCATTGGCAATCTGATGTCAGCCTACCAATGGATGCTCCGAGAATGCACCAAGTGAAAGTTTTAGAATAATATTTTTGTTACAAATAAAATGTACCAAGTTTAGTCCTTTGATAAAACTTGGTACATTTTTTAAGTCTTTTAATATTTTAAATTATCTTTTAAGCACTAAGTCAATTATTCCATCGGTTTCGTGAACGATTTTAAAAGCTAAATCCTCGTGGATTTTAAGAGCAAGACCACGTTCTTTTTCAAAATTATTGTGGAGAGCTCTTATAGAATCAAAGGAAAAAGCCTTCTTAATTAGAAGCCTAAGACCTACCATGCCATAGCCTTGGCCCCTAAATTCGTCTTTAGTTACAATTCCGATATCCCTTGTAAAGGAATTAAGCCTTGAAGGGTGGAAATTTACATCACCTACAAAGGCCTTTGAATCCTGGTCGTAAATATAGGCATAAAAATACTTACCAGGATTTGAAAAATAAAGGTCATACCATTTTTTCCAATAGCCATCGTCATGGGTGATAGTGCCTGTTTCTTTATCATAGCCTAAAATAGGTAAATCATAACCCTTATTGTAGGCCATGGTGGCAGGGTCAACTAGGATATTTTTTGCAAAGTCTAATTCGTTTTCTTTTGGGGTGTATAGGATGATGTTTTTCATTTTTTATTCTTGCATACAAAGAGCAGGTGGTTCGTTGCCCCGAGCGTTTCTGGGTCTTTACAGTGGTTTAAGTGCCAGTCTAGGTAATTTTCAAACGATTCTTCAGTCATTTCTTCAAGTTTATTACTTAATACTTCTGCAAAGCCATCGCTTGCTATTATCTCTTCTATTTCAATATAATTATCTTCAATCATTTTTCTAGCTTCATTGACTTTGAAAAATACAAAAGGTCTATCTATTAATCTTTGTTTTTCGCTTATATAGGCGGGGCTTGAAAAAATATTTGTATTATAATTAATAGATTCGCTAATTAATACCATATCGTGGTTTATATAGGCAATTAATATGTAGCCACCATCTTTGCATACTCTTTTAGCTTGTCTAAGTACGTCTTTTCTGTCTTTTTCATTAGATAAGTGATACATTGGTCCAAAAATTAGGACTAGGTCAAAATAATTTTCTTCCAAATCTTCTAGGTCGAAAGATGACTTATTATAGGCTTTTATATTTGAAAATTCCTTTGCCTTTGCCTCCAAGGTTTTAAAATTTGAACTAGAAGGCTCAAAGGCAGTAACTTCTTTAACCTTAGGTGCAAGGTGGATTGTATAAACTCCAGTACCAGCTCCGATGTCAAGAACCTTAGAATTTGTATTAATTAATTTGTCTATTTCCTTTTGGGTGGTGATTTTCTCAACTATTCCAGTTCTTGATTTAAGACGACTTTCTTCATCAATAAGCTTATATAGTTCTTCATTTCTTTTTAAATCATCATCAATTTTTACGATATCTTCCATATCAATAAGATCCTCCTTTTGTATAAATATACCCCAATATAAGATGGTGTGAGATAAGTGATTCAACTTGAAAAATTAGGGAAATTAGTATTTACTTCTAGTAGAGAAGCCAAATCCTATAGAGCCGCAAAGTTTTCAAACTTTGCGAAACAAAGTTAAAATATTTTGCTCTCATTGGAGTATAGAAAAAAAGCTGTAACTCCTCTTTTTTGTTTTAGAGATAAATACTTTGGATATGAGGTCTAGGATAAATAGGCCTTAGGCTTTACAGGCTGAAATTATGGCTCATTCGGCAATATTAGCCCAAGAGGAAGAGGCCGAGGTCGGAACTTTTCTTGAAAAGGGCTTGACCGATACTTATTATAAGGGTATGTATGATGAATATATTAATAAAAATCCTGACTAGGGTTATAATGATAATGGAAAGATAGTCTTGGAGAAGATTTTATGAGAAGAAGAATAAAAGATGTTATAAAAAGTGCCTATAATGGGGAAGAAATCACAAAAGAAGAAAAGAGTGAGATCTTTAGTTATTTTAGGCATATACCTAATGCGAGAAAAACAGATAAAGAATTCGAGTTATATTGTAAAATGGCTGAAGAAAAGGGTATGCCTAAGCCTGAAATATATTCCAAAATAAGGCCTTTGTATGAGTAAAAAAGAAAGACATATAATTTTAAGAGATATAGATAAATGAATAAAATAGAAAAAGTAGGCCCACCCCCTCAGTTCCTAACAATTACTCGCAAGGACATTTTTTTTGGGGAGGAGGACGACCTGCTACTTAGTATTAACTTACCCGTTTTTGTTAAAAACTCAACAGGAGGACATATGATAGAAAAGATGATTCCAGATTTATATTGAGATAATGAATATTGGTCTATAAGAAAAAGTGGTATTAATAATTTACAATAACTAAAGATAAGTGATTTGGATTTGGCGTTTTAGCAAGCTTGATTAATTATTATAAGAGTATATAATATCAGTAAGAGAAGCAACCTCTTAATCATCAAAAAGCCACAAAGCCCAATTACTTTGTGATACTAGTAAAAAGCTAATATGCCTTATTGGCAACAAAAAGAGCAGGAGGGGTTATTCCTGCTCTTTTGATTTGTCTTTACTATGATTTTCTTTCCATAATTCAAAAAGAATATCTTTTAGTAAAGGTAATACTAGTATTGATAGTGTGGGTATTACTATCCAAGCTAATATTTTGCCCATGGCAACACCTCCTTTCTACAAGGGGCAAATTTATTATACCATATTAAAAATAATCGTGAGTTAATCGTGTAAAAGATCACACAAAACAAGTAAATATGAATAATTTAATCGTGCGTTAATCGTGCGATTTTTTATTGTCTTTTACTTGCTAGACGTAAAAGAAGCATGGAGAAATGAGTCATACGGACTATAAATGGAGGTTTTTGGATTCTAGTTTAACAGAAATAAAAAGCTGAATATTAGGGATAAAAATAAAAAAGAGACCATCAATTGGTCTCTATAACTTCTAGTATAATATCATTTACTTGCTACATTTTAGCTACAAGATAGCCTTTTTATAGGCATTTTTATTCTTTTATACCGAAAGTATGGAATAATTATTATCTATATTCTAATATATCCCTTTTTAGTAATGTATAAATATTACATGGTGGAGAATAGGGGACTACACCATAGAGCTATTTTTCAATGTTTTAATGGGTGATAACTACAAATAAACTACGTTTTATTTGAGCAGTTAATTTTTAGCTATTTTTTTCCATGTATTTTTCGAAGTCTTCTATGGCTTGGTCTTGTTCTTTTTGGGTGACGTGGACATAGATGTTCATGGTAGTTTCGGCTCGGGAGTGGCCTAGTCTTGCTTGTACATATTTTACACTTCTTCCACTTGCGAAGAGCAAACTTGCGTGGGTATGTCTAAGGTCGTGGAGGGTGATTTTTTTTATTCCTAGTTTTTCAAGGGTTTCTTGGAGTTTTTCGTTTGGGGTTGATAGTCTGAGGTAGCCTCCTATTGGGCTTGGAAATACTAGGTCTGATTTGGAACTTAATTTTAACTCTTTTAGTGACAATAAAGTTTTTGAGTCTAGGTCTAGAGTTCTATAGGATGCCTTATTTTTTGGTCCTTTCAGATATACTTGGTTTTGTTTATTTATTCCTATAGCTTTATTTACTGTCAAGGTTTTTGTTTTGAAGTCTATATCTTCCCATGTGAGGGCAAGGGCTTCTCCTCGTCTTAGGCCTACATAGCATAGGACTCGGAAGAGAGTTTTCCGAAATATATTGTGTTCAAAATAATTTATTAGTTGGCTGACTTCTTTTGGCTCTAAGAATTTACATTCTTCTTCATGCTCGTAAAATCGTGGGAGGCTTGCTTTTTCAAAAGGATTTTCCTTTAGATTGTAGTGCTTTTTTGCGTATTCCATGACGCTTTTTGCATAGTAGTACATTGATTTTCCTTTTGAGTAGTCTTTGTAGGCTAGGGCAAAGTCCTCACACTTATTGATTGTGATGTCTTGAATTTTTGTTTGTCCAAAGTGGGGTAGTATATGATTTTTAAAATACCCTACTGTTGTTGATAGGGTTGATTCTTCTACGGTGGTTTCATAGAGTCTGAGCCACTTTTCGTATGCTTTTTGATATAAGATGTTGCCTTGGACTTCATCTTCATAGTCTTTCATCATTTGGGTATACTTATATATGGCTGCATTACTTGACTTAAATCCAGATCTTGTTGTGACTTTTTTTCCTAGTCTGATTTGGAATTTGTAATAAGTTTTTCCGTCCTTTTTGTATGATGATATTTTCATTTTTTACCTTCTATCTTTTGTGGTACAATAGAAGCAGGCGGAGTGATACCGTCTGCTAAGTTTCTAAGAGATTCCAGCGTTGGGGAACGAGGGGAGTCTCTTTTTTATATGTCAATTTTATTTATGATTTTTATCCTTTTATTTCTTTATTTTTTTCTTGATTTATGAAGTTAAGAGCATTTTCGCTTGTTGTTACAGGTTTACCTGTTTGTTTTTCTATGGCTTTTCTGGCATCTCCTGCTATTTTGCCACCTTGTTTGGTTATTGCTTCATTTTCTTTAAATCCTTGGGGATTGTGAGTTTTGGTTAGTTCTGTTGTTGTGGCTTCTGCTAATTGGTTTAGGGTCAGTTCCAGAGTTGACATATTGTCCCTTAGATTTTCTTTTTTTAAGTTTTTTAATTTTTTATAGTCTTTAGTAGATAGACCTGACCACTCTATGGTTAGGGCATCAGTTAGGATGGCATATTCCTTGCCCTCTTTGACTCCATGTAATTTCCATTGGTCTGTTAGTTCATTTCTGGCTTTTATAGAGATTAGTCTTTGTTGTATCCATTTTTCATCATAGCCTTTTTTTAGGTAGGTTTCTTTTGCTCTTTGGAGCGTTAGTTCTGGGTCTATTGTTTCATCAATTCTTTCTTTTCCTACTTTGGCTAGCCATAATTTAAATGGTTCTGCTTTAGGTGATGGAATTGATTGGATTATTCTGAAGATACCTTCCATGTCTGCCGCATCTGTTGTTCTCATCTTGCCATCTGTAGCTAACATTTTCAACTGTACGATTTTTTCGTACACTTCATTCCCACTTTCTTCTGAAATTTTTCTTTTTAAGTCACTCCAATACCTTCTTGGGTTTTTACTTTCAGTAAGTACTTCTACTACGTCTATAATGGAGAAGTACCATTCTTCTTTTTCTTCATACCAGTAGGTTCTTATTTTTTTGTTTTCAAATAGTTTTATCATTTTGTTAGTCATTGTATCCTATGCCTGTTTATTTTTTGGTTCTTTTGTAGCTTCTGATTGAGATGATTTTGCGGTTCTTGCTTGTAGTTCTAGTTCTTTTCTATAGGCTTCTACTTCCTGGTCTATTTCTGCCTGAGTAGCTCTACTTAGATTTTGGTCTATTGAATATTTTCCACTGTCGACCAGGTCTTGGGTGTAGGCTAATGCTTTTTTCTGACCTTCTTCATTTAGTAGAGTGAATAAACTTATTATGTTTTCTTGGTTATTTGTTAAGTTTCTGTTTGAGTTTGATTCCTTAGCAAACATTTTAATATGATTGACTTTTGGAACATCGTAGCCCATTAAATAAGCTTGGCTTACATTTAAAGCTGTTGCGATTATATCTATCTTATCTTGTTTGGCTTCATATTTTCCCCTAAGCCAATCGCTGATAGATGATGGAGTTATTCCTGTTAGATTAGATAGTTCTTTTTGAGTCATATTTTTTTCTTGTAAGAGATCTTTTAATCTATTTTTAAAACTTGATACTTTTATGTTTTCCATAACCCCTCCTTATAAGAGTATAATACAGTTTTCTTAATTAAAAATCAAGAAAACTTTAAAAAATATTAAGATAACTATTGACTAATACGGAAAACCGTATTATAATATAAATATAAGAAAGGGGGATATAGTAAATGAACAAAAAAAGTTTTGAGAATAGAAAAAAATCAAAACAAAAAAAGCTTACTGATAAGAGTTTAGAAATAACATTAATTATAGCATTAATCAATCTAATAGCTGCTATAATCGAACTAATCAATAAGCTTTTGAAGTAGTAGGGGGTTGCCCCCTTAACTACTCATTTACTATTATACAAGATGAATGATGATAAGACAATAAAGATGATTAGGATGTTATTGATTATTAATATTGCTACTTTAGTTATTAATATTATTAATCTGTTTATTTAGGGTTTTCTATGAGAGGAGGAATTTTTGACATCTGTTAATTACAAGTATGATTATTCCAAACTAAAGGGAATGATTAAAGAAAATTTCGGGAATTTGTCTGATTATGCTAAGTATATTGGTATATCTACTACAAGCTTAAATGAGAGATTGAATAATAGATTACCATTTAAGCAAGATGAGATGGAAAAGTCTATAATAGGCTTTTCCGTCAAACCAGATATGATTGATGATTTATTTTTTTGCAAATTAAATACGGAAAACCGTATAAACTAAAGGAGGAGATTATGGGTTGTAAAAGATTTTTAGATAAGGAAATTATGGAAGATTTTATCAATACAAATTTTAATTCTATTTCTGATTTTTGTAGAAAGCTTGGTGTTTCTAGATCACATTTTGATGGAATGATAAAGAGGGAAATTTCTTGTGGAATTAAGACTAGGGGAAAATTAACGAATCTTTTAAATGATTATGAAGTAAATTTAGAGGATGTTTTAGAACCCTTACCTATTATTATGGGTGATAAATCTTTTAAAGAGATTCAAGTTAGTGATAAGGATGGTAATTTGATTGTTTCAATAAATTCTTGTAATGAGATTTCAGATAAGAATTTTAAAGTAGAGTACATCCCATTTGACTAATCTAAATTATTGTTTTTAGATTTATCTGGGTTTGATACTGGAGTGGCGACTCCGTTTATCATTCGTACGTGGTAGTTACTGTAATTGCCTGATTTGATTGCTTTTACAAAATCTAG
This sequence comes from Anaerococcus tetradius ATCC 35098, assembly GCF_000159095.1. Lineage (GTDB taxonomy): Bacteria > Bacillota > Clostridia > Tissierellales > Peptoniphilaceae > Anaerococcus > Anaerococcus tetradius. Next base: position 129,054 of record NZ_GG666297.1, read on the forward strand.
TCTTGTCATATATCTGCCAGATTTTGTATCTTTAAAATGGGTATTTCTTCCAGTTTTTGATTGACTTGTTGTTTTTACTCTCTTCAACATTCACCTCCGAATATTAATATTAATATTAAAAGTTACTATTTGGGGGACATACTCTACTGGAATAATTTTACCATCTTGACTATACAAAGCAATACATATAGTACCACAAAAACTATCAACCACTATATGTTGTATATATTTATTATAGAGAAAGAAAGGAGAGTTTATGGAAGGACATAAAACTTTCATAAATAAATTTATTGAGTTGGCTGATAAGAAATTCACTGATGAAGATGTCTTTATAAAAATTTCATACAAAGAGATTAATAAAGAGAAAGAAAAAACTACTCCAAAGAAGGAATAGTTTAGATAACATTAGGGTTATAAGTGTCAAACAATGCTTGAAGTAATCTTATATTTTCTGAGTTATTTTCAGCGAAAGATGTTGATTCTTTATCTATAAATACGTCTTTTATAAGAATTAGATATAGGCCGTTTATAGATAACAAAACCATTCTAAATTGTTCTGGTGTTAAGTTTTCAATGTTACCTGATTCAAATTTTTTAAGCGTTGACTTTGATAACTTAATATTTAATTTAGCGTTTTTGCTATATTTTATTTCTGGAATTGATTGCTGGATTTTTGGAATTAATGTTAGGCCATATTTGATGATTGTCATTTGTTCTGTGTCGAAATTAATTATAGGTTTGTTTTTCATTATTTTCTCCTTTTTAATTTTACTATACAAGTTAATTAGGAGATTAGTACTAAAACAATTAAGAAAGGAGGAGATTATGGCTGTTTTTAAAAATAATGAATACTGCTTAAAAGTTTATGGGGTGGAGGAGATTATAAATTAATGTCGTTTGTCAAGTAATAAGGAAGGAGGAGATTATGGGAGAGAAAGAAAAAAAAAGAAGCTCTAACAAAGGAATCAATAAAAGAGAGCCTTTGCTTACTAGGCTTAGGCTCGGTAATAAGATTTTTATTGGTTATCTTCGTAATGTAGGTAAAAATCGTTAATTAAGTTTTCAAGCAGTATGGGATACAACTGTTCGGAAAAGTCTTCGCATATATTCCTGGATAGCTCTGATAATAATTCTTTTTCATTTTCAAATTCTTTATTACCAAAAGAGAACTTGGGATTATATGTGTTTGTTAGTTTCATTACTGATCTTTTAAAAATAGGATCGACATCTAAATTAATTTTTTTAACCATTTAGGACCCTCCTTTCTTGTTTTTATTATACGAGATTGTGGAGGAGATTATAAATTAATGTTATTTGTCAAGTAATAAGGAAGGAGGAGATTATGGGATGATTTTTATTATCTTAGGAGTTTTGCTTTTATTACTAATATTCATCATGCGATATATAAAAAAAGAGGGCAAGTGGAGTGAGTACAAGCCCTTTAAGGAATGTTATGGAGTTAGTGATTGGTATAGGAAGAATGAAAATACCTGGGAGAGGGAGAGATTTGATTATATTGTGTCTATTGTTGTTTCCACGATTACTTCTGTTATTACAACTATTTATCTACTTAAAAAATAGGACTGTTAGTAAGGCAGTTATAAAAGATACAGCTACTGGAGTTATAACAGATCTACCAAGGAACTTACCGAGATCTATTAGGGATATTTGAAAATGTCTGTATCCCTTATGTGTAAATTCTATATTTCTTTTGTTGATAGTTATATAGGATTCTGATTCTAGGTATTTGATTTCATCTACCCTAGCAATTAGAAAGTTATCTTTGTTATAACTAAAAACAAGGTCATTATTTTTTAGGTGGAGTTCTTCTTTTTCGATAATCCTACATTTTAGATTATCATCAAGAGATTCATAGATGTAAGGTATTTTGAATTTTCGAAGAGATTTTAATAATTTATATGTTTGGTATGTGAGCATGGTACCTCCTTTCTTGTTTTTATTATACGAGATTGTGGAGGAGGTTATAAATTAATGTGATTTGTTAAGCAATAAGGAAGGAGGAGATTATGGAGATTAAGAATAATGATTGCAAAAATATGGACTATACAGATGAAAGGTTGGTTAGAGTTGATATTAGCGTTATGGCATGTGATTATGACGGTCTATCTTTCTTAGACGATGTATTTTGCAAAATTTATGAATTGGAAAAGGAGTACAAGATTAGCTGCACTCCTATAACTTTAAATATTAATTAGTTTTCTGGTTTTTGTTGTAGTTATTGATTGATTTGAGAACTTGTTTATATGTTTCTTTATATAGTTTCACTATAGAATCTGGAGTTTGTTCTGTAAGGTCTTTGGATTCTATTAATAACTTTGTAAGGTATGTTGCAAGTTCCTGTAATTTATCATCTGATATATATACCTCCTTTCTTGGTTTTATTATACGAGATTGTGGAGGAGATTATAAATTAATGTTATTTGTCAAGCAATAAGGAAGGAGGAGATTATGGGAGAGAATAAAGAAATTTATGACAGTGAAAAAATAGCAGAGATTTTAGAATTAGCTATTGTAAGCTTAAATCGACTTAAAGTTGAGGAGGCTAAGCAAGTATTAATTAATTTACAGAAAAAGCTTATCCCAGAAAATAGGATGGATTTAGGCGACTTTCAAGATGAGATTTTTAAGGGAATAGATTTTTCAGATGAATCATATGGGCAAGATTTGATGATAGATAAGGTTGTTGTTGGAAATATGCAAGAGTTTAGCGAAACTCTTAGGGCGTTTAGGATTCTTTCTAAGGCTTACAACATTCATTGCAAGCCTAAGAAAATTATCATTGATTGGAATTGTTAGTATCTTATTTTTTGATTATCTTTGTTGACATCATTATAAGATTTTAGAGATTTTTTGATTTGGCTGTAAGTCTCTTTATAAAGTTTTACTAATGATTCTGGAGTTTCATTTGATAAGTTTTTAGATTCTAACATAAGCCTTGTTAGATATTCGGTTGTATTATCATGGTTGTTTTCAGACATATTTCCACCTCCTTTCTTGGTTTTATTATACGAGATTGTGGAGGGGATTATAAATTAATGTAGTTTGTGAAGGAATAAGGAAGGAGGAGGTTATGGCAGTTTTTAAGAATGATGAATATTGCTTAAAAGTTTATGGGGTGGAGGAGTATTTGGATAAGCTTAATGAGATTAATAAAAAGCTCACGGAGGCTAAGACTCTTATTGAAGAGATTAACTCCATGAGCATAGAGACTGAGTTTAACGAGAGACAGGTGGGTGATCTATCAGATACTTAGTTTCTATAAGTTGTATGAAGATGTCCAGGTATTTGATGAGTACTTCTATATCATACTGACTATATTTTTGATAGTAGTGGGTGTGGTCGTTGCCTAGAATTCTTACAACATCTGCTGTTTTTATGAGTTCTTGCATTGGCATGTAGTCACTTATTGCATTTATGAGCTTTTTCTTGATTACTTCTTCTTTAGGCTTTTTTAGAACGTTGATTGCATAGTCTTTTATTAGGACTTCAAGAGATTTTCTAAAGCCCATGGCTGCTAAAGAGTTTAAATTGTTTTCGTAGGCAAAGGTTGAGTCTTTATATAGTTTTACGAAGTCAGGAGAAATTTCTTGGAGGGATTCTGGTAGGTGGACATCAGAGGTTGATGGATAAGTAAATATTAAATCAATTTTAAAATGATATCCGTCACTTTCGTAAGTGTATAGGGCTGCAAGGTTCTTATTACAGCATTTAAGGTAAAGAGTTTTTAAGAACAATTCTTTTTTATCATTATAGAATATAGATGTTGAAGATTTCTCAGATAGTTCCACAGCTTTACCACAGTAAGGGCAGATTAGAGGTACTGGAACTTCATGTTGATTAGATTTGAATGTTAAGTGCATTTTTGTAAGTTGCATGGTTTTCTCCTTTTTAATTTGATTATACATGTTAATTGGGAGATTGGAATTATAACTGATGAATATAGAGAGGAGGAGATTATGGGAGATTTAATTTATGCTGGTGATTATAAAAGATTAGAAGAAAAAGACTATGAAGAATGTATTAATAATATTTTTAAAGTATTGAAAGAACTTCCAGAAAACAAACGCTTTTTAAAGAGCTATAAGTATTGTCTTGAGGAAGTTCTTAATAGGCTAGAGTATAGACCTTTTTCCGAGTTATAGGTTATCTTCAGCTAATTGTTGGATGGAACAGATTAGATATTTCATATCGTTGTTTTTACTGTTATAACGTGTATATGTGTTTTCTTTTTCAGCATCTAATCTTATACTTGTATGCTCAGTATATGTTTTATTTGATGTTGATTTGTAAGAGATTTCAAAGTTTATAGTTATATCTTTTGATTTTGGTGGCAAGATGTAACATTTTTGACTTTGGTTGGGTGCAAATGAACTTTCGGATATTCTAGAAAATGGCTTCATACCTGGCACGTATGAAAGCTCTTCTAGATTGTAATCAGATTTTAGGTAATTAATCTTAGCTGAACTGTTTCCGTTATTTTTTATTACTAAGATTTTATATGGAGTTCCCATATTTATATTACGTGCATATATGCTTATATATGGTCTGGTACTTTGCTCAATTTGTTTTGCACTTTGTCTTAGTGTGCATATTGCGATTATTATGGCTATGATAGCGGTTGTTGATTGAATAATTTCTAACATTTGTACCTCCTTTCTTGGTTCTATTATACGAGATTGTGGAGGAGATTATAAATTAATGTTATTTGTTAAGGAATAAGGAAGGAGGAGATTATGGGAGATAAAAAAGATGCCAGAGATAGCTTTATAAAATTAGCTAATAAAAAGTTTAAGGAAAAAGATGTCTTTATGAGAATTAGTTATAAGGATAAGAAGGCAAAGCCTATTGACACATTAAAAGACATCTTGCGTTTATTGAAGATGCCTTTTAGTGGTAATTATGAACCGACTTTTGAGTTAGAGGTTCAAAAAGAATTGGTGAAGATGATTTATTTTGAAGAAGTTAGCTGTAGCAAAGTCTTTTGATTCTTGGTCGATAAAGATTTTGCCTGTAGCTATTAGGTGGAGACCTAATATTGATAGTGCAATCAATTCGGTTTGGTCTTTAGTAAGATTATTAGCCTTATGAGTTCCAAGTTGATGTATCAAGTCAGGCACTAGATGAGATTTAGAGAATAGTTTTCTATTATTGGGTGTATCTGGTAGTGCATCTTGTAAGTCAGGTAGTAGTGCTAGGCCATGATTGATTATTTTAATCTGGTAATCATCTAGCGATAAGTTTGGTTGTTTCATTAGTAAATGTCTCCTTTTTATTTTCACTATACACGATTATAGAGGAGATGTTATTTTAAAAATGCTAAATGTTATTAAATAAAAAACACTAATAAGTAATAAGAAAGGAGGAGATTATGGAGATTAAGAAAATTTATATAGATACATTAACAGTGCCTAGTGTAGAGATATTGATTAAGGAATTAGAGCTTATTGAAGAGTTAGAAAAAGAGCACAACGTTACTTGTACTCTTTCTTCTGTAGTTATAACTAATCCTGAATGTCTGTAGGATTTGTTAATTCTCTTTTTAAGGTTCTAGCAAATTCTGATATATTTTGAGCTGTTTCAGTTGGGCTAGATCCTTTATGGATGTATTCATTTTCAATAGCAACTTTGATTACTTCAAATATTTGTGTTTGTATATTTGTCGTTGAGAATAAGTCATTAGTTTTTTTATCCATGTTATACCTCCTTTCTATATTTTAAATATTATACCACATGTTGTGGTTATAAAAAGAGGAGGCACTATATATAGTATGGAAAAACTAAAAGAATTGAGAAATAAGCATAAATTAAGTCAGAAAGAGATGGGCAAAATTATAGGGGTTAATGATAGAGCTATAGGTAATTATGAGAGAGGAATTAGAGTATTGCCGGTTGATAAGGCTAAAATACTAGGTGAATATTTTGATATTAATTGGTGGGAACTTTATGAAGGCTAAATATTAGGAGATATTATGGAAAATTTAAAGTATTTAAAAATTAAGATGAAGGTCAATGGTTTGGATGAGCTTAATAGGAAGATTTATATGCTTGGTTATAATTATGAGAGTATGAAAAGTATCCTTAAAGACTCTGAAAGGCTTATAGAAGAGATTAATCAGTTGGAGATATTTGTAGAAACTGGGATAGACAGAGAGAAATCTAGTCAATGATTTTGAAGGAGGTTGTGTATGGAAAAGGCTATTAATGAGATGCAGAAGGTGATAGATGATAGCTTAATGGCTGGTTCTAGTGATAGATTGACTGTTATTAAGGAGTATATGACTCCGGATGATATGTGTTCTTATTTTGGTTTTAAGGATAAGAGACAGTTTATCAAGTGGGAACAGAATGGTTTGAAGACAATTCAGCTTTCTGAGAAGTCCAAGCTTTATGCTGGTGATGATGTTAGGGCTTATTTGGACAATTTGAGAAGTTAAAGGAGGAGATTATGAAGTTAGGCCCAGTTAAAGAGTTTATTAGGGAGTTTGATGAGGATTTGGATTTGGAAGATGGTGGTGATGGCGAGTTTTATTTGTTTGTTAGTTCGAGGAAGCACCGCTATTATGTTGGGTGTTTGAAGTTAAGTGAGTTACGAAATAGTAGAGAGTTAAGCAAATATTTAGATTGTATTAGTGTAAAGGAGATTTAGTTATGATTGAGAATATGAAAAGAAGTGAGAAGTATAGGTTGTTTAAGGATTTAGGTATTCCAAGATATGTGCTTTTGGATGAGAAGGCAAAAAGGAAGGAACAGATTTTTTGGTCTTCAATGGCATTTTTGATGCTTGTTTTGTCAATGACTGGAAGGACTGATGTTCAAAGAGTTTTCGGAAAGCTAGCACTTTTTATTATATGTTTGTTTGGAGTGTTTGATAGATGATTAGTTATAAGGAAGCTATGGAGCTTTTGAAGTCAGAGAGCCCTGTTTATTATAAGGACCAGGTTAAGAGAAAGATCACAGGTCTTATTTGGAGAAGGGACCATGATTCTTTGTATGCTACTGTAGAGGTATTGGACGAATCTAGGAATTGTGTAAGTATTGTTAGCCTTGATGATATTGAAACTTGCGAAGAAGAGATATTAAGTATTGATTCTAGTAAGGCTTTGTTAAGGGTTAATGAGCTTATTGAAGTTCTACAGAGTATTAAGTCATGTTTTATTTATGAGAATGTTGATAAGGCTAAGGATGGATATAACAAGCTTATGAGAGAAGCTATTAAGTTAGATGAAGAGATTAGGGCTTTGGCAGATAAGGTTGATGATAAGAAAGTTATTGAGATGATAGAGAAGAACAAGAAGGATGAGGAAGCAGGTTTTCCGGAGTTAGATTATGAAACTATAGAAAAGGAAAATGCTGATTTTGATAGAAGGATGGAAGAGTTTGATGATGAAAGTTTTGTTGGCGATCAAGAAGAGGAATGAAAAAAGAGAATGAGCTGTTAGAGCACTCATTCTCAGTGTGTTACATTTATATTATACACACAAATAGGTTAATTGCAACAAAATAAGCCTAAAATCAAAGGGAGTTACACGCTCCCTTATCGGGCTTGTAATAGGTATTATCTTTTGGACGGTATAAAAAAAGGGTGTGTTATGAGAAGGTTTGTTAGGGAAAAGAAGATTGTTTGTGGAGAGAATTATATGGAGGTAGATCTATATTCTCTTACAGAAGACCAGCTTGAGTATAGGAAAGGTAAGAGGAGCAAGAAAAAGAAGGTTTCTCTGCCTAAGCAAGAAAATATGAATAGCAAGAATGCCAGGAGAAAGTTTATCCAGTTGGCTGAGACTAATTTTGGAGAAGGGGATATTTTTCTAACTACTACCTACAAGGATATATACCTACCTAAGAGTTATGATGATTCACAAAGGGAGGTAAGAAACTACATACGAAGGATAAGGGATAAGATGAAGGCTTTAGGTATTGAGGAAGAGCTTAGGTATATAGTGATTACTTCTATGAGAGAGAAAAAGGGAGATGATGAGCCTGTGAGATACCACCATCATTTTTTGATTTCTTGTGGGCTTGATAGGGATACATTAGAAAGCCTATGGAGGAGAAAGAAGAATAAGGGAGAGAAGGTAGGAGATTCTATCGGCTATGCAAATTCTAAGAGAATCCAAGAAGATGTTAATACAGGGATTTTAGGCTTGGCCAATTATCTAGCAAGGCACACTACTTATAAAAGGAGATGGTCTTGTAGTCAAAATTTAGAGAGACCTTATGAGAGGACCAATGACTATAAGTATTCTAACAAGAAACTTTTACAATATGCCCTAGATCCATATGTGATTGATAGGTGGGAGAAGATATATCCAGGTTATACTGTTGCAGATAAGGATAATGGGATAGAGGCAGTTTATAATGATTTCACAGGTTGGTCAATATATTTAAAGCTTAGAAGAAAGTTAAGGCTATGATTGTTGAAATGGTCGATTTTATTTGACTTATCCACAATCTAAAGATTAAAGAATAATTATAAATATGTATAAGTAGTTATCCACAAGCGGAAAATGTTGAAAAGTTGTAGGCTAGATAGACTTATCCACAATAGTAAAATAAGGTCAAATTTCTGCTAATTTTATTCAAAATTAATTTTTGTGGAAAAGTCAGTTATCCACAAGGGCAAAAGTATTGAAAAGTTGTAGGCTAGATAGACTTATCCACAGGGTTAAAATTAGGGAAAAATGATATTATAAATATACAAAAATATGGGAGGAAGTATGGAAAGGTTAAGTTTGACAAATGCAGATTTGTTTGAGGATTTGATTTTGGCTAGTGATAGTCATATGAACACTGTTATGGTTAAGGTTGCCAAGGGTGATTTTGCTTCGGGAGAGGTGAATATCAGGATTAATTTTTCTTATGAGGTTGAAGAGGTTAATATTCCAAAGGCAGGAGATGATTTTGAGATTAGGAGGTATAAGAGACCTATTATTAAGTATGCTATTAAGTCAAGTTTAAAGCAGTCTTTTTCTAATGATGCAAGTGTGCCTACTGATAATTATATGGTTGATATTGACGATAATGCTTTGAGACTTAAAAGGATTGATGAGGATCAATTGTCTATGTTTGGAGATGATTATGATTAGTACTTACGAGCTTAATAAAGCTAAGCAAGCTCAGAGGTATAGGAACAGGCAGTCTAATGGTTTTGGTAAGAATTTTGAGAAGTTCGTGGCCATGGGCTGTGATTTTTATAGGGAAAAGGGGATTGCTGATATTAGCAAGGTTGATGAGCCTTTTCGTGTGGTTAGACTTTTGAAGGATGGGAGATTTGAGGGAAGGTTTACCAGGAAGGCTAATCCAGATTTTGAGGGAACAATCAGAGGTGGGAGATCCATATGTTTTGAGTGTAAGTATACGAGCAAGGATAGAATCCTACAGTCGGTTATTACTAAGAGACAGGCAGAGGTGCTTGATAGGAAGCTTGAGCTTGGAGGTCTGGTCGGTGTTTGTTGTGGCATTAGAGATAGGTATTTTTATGTGCCATGGAAGGTTTGGTCAGATATGGAAGCTATATGGGGCAAGAAGAGTGTTTCGGCTGATGATTTGAGAGAGTATGAGGTGCCTTTTAGGCATGGGATTTTGTTTTTGGATAGTAGGTACAGGTTTAGGAAGCTAGAGGTGTAAGTATGAAGACTAAAGTAGAATTTTACATTATTGAAGACATTGAAAAGCAAATAAAGGATTGGGAATTATCTGAAGAGGAGATAAAAGCATATAGGGATAAAAGAGATGAAGTTGACAGAGATTATATAAAGAGATTGGAGAAAGAAATCAGAGATGTATTAGAGTTTGAAGATTATACTAAAATTCATGACTTTAAGGCAGAGGTGGTGGAAGAATGAAGAAGTTTGAATTAGATAGAATTGCATACTACTATGCAAAAAAATTACTATCATCTTATATTGAGGATTTGAAAAGAAATATTGAAAATGCAGAAGGAGCTGAAAGAATAAAGCTTTCCGTGGAAAGAAACAGAGTGCAAGAAGAGTTTGAGGAGATTTCAGCAAGGTATGACAAGTTGACCAATAAGGAGTAGTATATGAGAGTTTATATGTATGGTATGAAGGATAAGGCTAGGGATGATAATAATTTTTATCATATTGATTATGTTAGGGATTTGTTTTTGGATGAGATGACTTGCGATTTGAGAGACGAGTATTTTAATGTGCTTTGTTATAGGAAGTGTCTAGGTGATGTTATTCTAGAGATGTACGGCTACGAGTTTATTGGGATTAAGGATATTGAGGATGAATAGGCAACAGAGAAGGAGATTGTTAGGGAGGATAAGGTATGAGATATAAGGCACCATATGAGTTAGTTAAGAAGGATGGAGATCAGGGTTGGGATATTAGGTCTACTAAGGATAGGTTTTTAAATAAAGGTCAGACTGTTACTTTTCCTACTGGTTTGCATATTGAATTTGACGAAGGAACTGGAGCTTTGGTTGTGCCTAGGAGCGGTTTATCTAGTAAGGGTATTCTTTGTCATTTGGGGCTAGTAGATAGTTCATACAGGGGAGAGATTGGAGTGAATCTCACTAATTTAGGAGATAAGCCTTACAAGGTTCATGAAGGAGATAGGATTGGCCAGTTGGTTTTCTTTGATGAGAAGAAGGTTTCTTTAGAAAAGGTGGAGGAGATTAGCAATGATACAGAGAGAGGAAGTAGTGGATTTGGCTCTAGTGGTAGATGATGTGATCGTTAGGCTTAAGTCTATGTCAGTGAAGGAGCTTAAGGAGCAGAAGGAGCTTTGGGAGGAGAGGATTTGCAATGATGAGGTTGATAGTCCTTGTCAAGTTCCTAGGCTTAGGATTCTTAGGGCTATTATTAAGGAATTGAATTCTAGGAGATTTTATTAAGCATGCAAGATTTTTATATGAATTTGGTTAAGGAAAAGCTTAAGAAGTATGTATATGCCAAGGATTTTATTGACCATGCCACAAGTCAAGTTGAGGAGTTAAAGTCTAAGAAGGAAAGCAAGATGATTGCCAGTTATGGCCTTAAGCCTTGTTTTGGTAGTGGTTCTAGTCAAGAGGATAAGATTATTAATTTAAATGCTAAGATAGAGATGCTTGAGAAGAATATTGAAAAGAATAAGGATATTGTTGATAGTGTTGATTATGGTCTTATAGGATTATCTGAAGAAGAAATTGATATTACTTTATCTATTTATGGGAAAAAGCAAAGTTGGGACAAGGTAAAGAAACTTAAAGATAAGTACCATTATGAAAAGAGCCAGTTGTATAATATTGCTAGAGCTGGGCTTGAACATATTTCGCGAAGATTATTTGGAGATTCTTAGCTTTGATATTATCGGAAAAATAGTGGACTATTTTAATTATAAAGTGTGGTATTATATATAATAAGATGGTCTAGAGAATATTACAAGTAAATATGATTCTTAAAGGGGATTGCTTTGCAGTCTCTTTTTTTGATTTGAGTGTTTGACCAAGGCTACCACTCCTTATTATATTAGTAACTAACTTTACAATTGTGGCCATTAATTGATTGGTGGCCTTGGTCAAGAATTTAAAGAGGTGATAGTATGCAAAGACCCGATAGGACTGGACCTCATAGGGCACAGTTTGAGCGTAATAAAAAGATAATATTAAAGACACAGAATACTTGTGGTATATGTGGTAGACCAGTTGATTTAACTTTGAAGTCTCCAGACCCAATGTCTGCATGTATTGACCATATTGTACCAGTTAGTAAAGGTGGTCATCCATCAGATATAGAGAACTTACAGCTAGCTCATTGGGCTTGTAATAGAGCAAAGTCAGATAAGTTATTTAAAAATAAAGAAAACACGGAGCCTAAGGTTATAGGCAATAGAAACTTGCCTTGGTCTACAGACTGGACTAAGTATAAAAAATAGTAGGTGGGGGCATACCTCCCTCCCTATGGGTGCGAACGGAGTTCCGCCGTCTACTGTACATTTTTTTTCGTGAGATGTTTTGTTTTTTTGAAAAAGGAGAGGGTTTTATAGGATATTATGGAGTATGGACTAGATTATTTGCGTAGAAAGCTTGATAAGTACGCTTTAAGAGTTAATTTAAGATATGATCATTATGATGAAAAAAAGCAGGATAGAGATGTGGGAATTGTAATTCCTCAAGAGATTAGGTCTATGTATAGGGCGGTTATTGGCTGGTGTACTAAGTCGGTTGATACCCTCGCTGATAGGCTTGTTTTTAAGGGGTTTGTTGATGATGATTTCGGCATTGGAGAAATATTTAATTTGAATAATCCAGATATTTTTTTTGATTCTGCGATTTTGTCAGCTTTGATTGGTTCTTGTTGTTTTGTATATATAAGTAAGGCTGAAACAGGGGAAGCTAGGCTTCAAGTAATCGAAGCTAGCAATGCTACTGGTATTATAGATCCTATTACTGGACTATTGACTGAAGGATATGCAGTTTTAGATCGAGACGACTATAATAAGGCAAAGTCGGAAGCGTATTTTAGTCCACATTTTACTGATTACTATATGGATGGTAAGTTTTCATACAGGATTGATAATCCAACAGGAAGGGCTTTGCTAGTACCTATTATTTACAGACCTGATGCAGTTAGACCTTTTGGCAGGTCTAGGATATCAAGGGCGGCTATGTATTACCAAGCCCACGCAAAGAGAACTTTGGAAAGGGCTGATATTTCGGCGGAGTTTTATTCTTTTCCTCAAAAATATATTGTAGGAACCAGCCAAGATAAGGAGCCTATGGATAATCTTAAGGCAACTATAGCAAGTATATTAGAGATTACTAAGGATGATGAGGGAGGTATTCCTAAGCTTGGACAATTCCAACAACAGTCTATGTCACCATTTACAGAGCAATTAAGAACTCTCGCATCTGGCTTTGCAGGTGAGACAGGCCTTACCTTAGATGACTTGGGATTTGTAACTGACAATCCATCATCAGCTGAAGCTATTAAGGCTAGTCATGAGACCTTGAGAATCACTGCAAGAAAAGCACAGAGGTGCTTTGGAACAGGTTTTCTAAATGTGGGATATGTGGCAAGGTGCCTTGAGGATTCTTTCCCTTATAGGAGAAATCAGTTCTATAAGACAAAACTAAGCTGGTATCCTGTCTTTGAACCTGATGTGGCAGCCTTATCTGGAATAGGAGATGCCTCTATTAAAATCAATCAGGCAATACCTGGTTTCTTGGGGAAAGACAACCTTTCAGACCTTACTGGTTTTGATGCAAGCAAGGAAGCCCCAAGGGTAGAGGTCAAGGATGAATGATAAGATAAAAGATATAGTCCCAGAACTTTTAGATGAAATCAAAAAAGCATTTTTTAGTAAGAGTAAAGAATCAAGGATACTTCAAAAAAAATTACTTGCTTTAAAAAATAAGAAAGCAAGCTATAAGGATGCTAATGAATTTGCTGAGGAACTTGGACAAATACTTGCTGATACTTTTAAAGATAAAATAAAGACCGAAGACCTACCAGATGGGAAGATGTACTATAACATTGCTAAGAGAATAATAGACCCTAATATGCGTATGACTTATGACATGGTAGGAGATTATTCAAGAGATGTACAGGCTTTATTAAACCAAGAAGCTGGTATATCAATTGCTGCTTTAAAGGCTGATATAAACCAAGATAGGATTGATAAGATAGTAGAAAAAGTAAGCGGCTATGATTCATATAATGATGGTAAATGGCTGCTAGATGAACCTATGATAAATTTCGCCATGTCGATTGTAGATAGCACTATAAAGAAAAATGCTGACTTCCACTACAAATTAGGCTTTAAACCTAAGATAGTTAGAAAAGAATTAGGTGGATGTTGCGAATGGTGCAAGGATAAGGCGGGTGTCTATGATTATGAATCGGTAAAAGACACTGGCAATGATGTTTTTAGAAGACATAGGTATTGCAGGTGTACTGTGGACTATGTTCCAGACAAAAATAGAAGACAGAATGTCTGGTCAAAAGAGTGGCATGATCCTAAAAAAAGTGATAGGATTGATTTGGCAAATAAAATTGTTGATAATAAATTAAGTAATATTGCTAGAGCTAAGGCCTTAGAACTCGGTTACAACCCAATACCAGATGATAAAGTAGTAAATACACTGAGGAAA
>NZ_GG666297.1:143852-198497 GCF_000159095.1 Anaerococcus tetradius ATCC 35098
ATTTTAGATGTGCTTTTTTAGTAGAAATTTATCGACCTGAGTAAGTCGTAAAACTGCTATTTTTTATTGGAAGGAGTCATGATGGTTCGATATGGTTGTCAGACTCCCAGCCAGTCGGTGATACTTGATTATGAAAAGAGTCTTGGCCAAGAAGCTATAGATATCTATAAGAAGACTGGTTTAAGTCCTTATCCATGGCAAGAAAAGCTTATTAAAGATATTTTTGCAGTTAATGATGATGGTTTATGGACTCACTCTAAATTTGGTTACGCAGTACCACGTAGGAATGGTAAGACCGAGATAGTCTACATGGCCGAGCTTTGGTTTTTAATGGATGGTAAAAATATCATCCATACCGCTCATAGAATTTCTACGTCACACTCATCTTTTAAGAAACTTAAAAAGTATTTAGAGAAGATGGGCTTGGTTGATAAGGTTGATTTCAAATCAATAAAAGCCAAGGGACAAGAAATGATTGAGTTAATAAAAACTGGCGGTGTTATCCAATTTAGGACCAGAACAGAGACAGGAGGTCTTGGTGAAGGCTTTGATTTGCTTGTTATAGATGAGGCCCAGGAATACACCGAAGGTCAAGAATCAGCCTTAAAATATACTGTTACAGACTCTGATAATCCTATGATTCTTATGTGTGGTACTCCACCTACACTGGTATCTGGCGGTACTGTTTTTAGCAAGTATAGGGATCTTATCCTTAGTGGTGGGAAAAACCACAATGGCTGGGCAGAATGGTCTGTAAGTGAGATGACTAATCCTTATGATATTGATGCTTGGTACAAGACTAATCCATCTATGGGATATAAGTTAAGGGAAAGAGCTGTCGAGGAAGAGATTGGACCTGATGAGACAGATTTTAATATTCAAAGGCTTGGCTATTGGGTTAAGTATAATCAAAAATCAGTTATTTCAAAGCTGGATTGGGATAGACTTAAACTTACAAGGTTGCCTAGCTTGGTTGGAAAGCTCCATGTTGGTATAAAGTATGGCAATGATGGCAGGAATGTAGCTTTATCCATAGCTGTTAAGACCCTATCCAATAGGATATTTATAGAATCTATTGATTGTCAGTCAATAAGGAATGGCAATGATTGGATTGTTGATTTTTTGAAGAAAACTAAACCTATCAGTGTAGTTATTGATGGTGCTAGCAGGCAGGATATATTAGAAGAGCAGTTAAAAAGGGCAGGTATTAGACAGGTGACTTTACCAACTGTTAAAGAGATTATAAAGGCTAACTCCTTATGGGAGCAGGCTATTTATGATAAGAGCATTTGCCACTTAGACCAACCATCACTAAGTCAAGTTGTTACTAACTGTGAAAAGCGAAATATAGGCTCTGCAGGTGGTTTTGGATACAGGAGTCAGTTTGAAGATATGGATATCATCTTGATGGATTCATGTCTTTTGGCACACTGGTCATGTATAGAAATAAAAGAGAAAAATCAACAAAGAATCAGTTATTAAAGTGGGTGTAAACTATTAGTTGACACTTGCTTTTTTAATATAAAAATTACCGGACACGGGCAAATGGGAGGAGAAAATGAGCGATTTTAAAGTAATTGAAAGTCAAGAAGAATTAGACAGGATACTCAAAGACAGGCTAGAGAGAGCAGAGAAAAAAGCAAAGGAAGAAATGCAGGGCCTAATTGATAGTCTAAAATCTGAGAATGCTGGCCTAAAAGATGAAAACACCAATTATCAAAAGCAGTTAGAGGGAGTAAAGGAAAAAGATGTTACTATTTCAACCCTAGAAGGTGAGATAGAATCTTATAAAAAGGCTGAACTTAGACGTAAGGTAGCCATAAAAAATGATATTCCTTATAGCTTAGCTGATAGGATTATTGGTGATGATGAGGAGAGTATGGCAGAGGATGCTAAGAGATTGGCAGAGTTTGTCGGAAAAAAAGATCATGTGCCACCATTAAGAAACTATGAGGATAAAAATCCAGATGATATGGATGGTGCATTAAAGGATCTATTAAATAATTTAAATACAGAAGGAGAATAAAATATGGCAGTTTTAAGTAAAGGAACATTATTTCCAGAAGTTTTAGTAAGTGATTTAATTTCAAAGGTACAAGGTAGGTCATCTTTGGCTAAGTTATCAACTCAAAAGCCTATACCTTTTAATGGTCTTAAGGAATTTGTTTTTTCTATGGATAATGAAATTGATATAGTTGCAGAAAATGGCCAAAAAACTGAAGGTGGTATTAGTTTAGATGTTATTAAGGTAGTACCAATCAAGGTTGAATATGGTGCAAGGGTATCGGATGAATTTATTTATGCCTCTGAAGAGGAACAAATAAATATATTAAAAGCCTTCAATGATGGATATTCAAAGAAGCTTGCTAAGGGCATAGATATTATGGCTTTTCATGGATTTAACCCTAGAAAAAATGCTGCATCAGATATCATAGGCAATAATTGCTTTGACAAGAAGGTTACACAAACTGTGACTTTTGACGGTAGCAAACCAGACCTAGCAATCGAGAGTGCAGTTGACCTTGTAGAAGGTGCTGAAGGTGATGTAACTGGTCTAGCTATAGATACTACTTTTAGGGCTGCTCTTGCAAAAGAGACTGTTGATGGAGAAGGAAAGGGTGCAAGACTATATCCAGAACTAAGATGGGGAGGCAATCCTGGTAATCTTAATGGAGTTAATCTCGATGTAAATAGGACTGTAGCTAATGGAGGAACTACTAAGGCTTATATTGGTGATTTTGCTAGTATGTTTAAGTGGGGCTATGCAAAACAAATACCTCTTGAAGTAATTAAGTATGGTGATCCTGATAATTCTGGTAAGGACCTAAAGGGATATAACCAAGTTTACTTAAGAGCTGAAACCTATATAGGTTGGGGAATCCTAAGTCCAGAGCACTTTGCAATTATCAAAGGTGCTTAGAAATGACTAAATATTATAATACAAAGACTAGGGCTATCATTGATAGTCCTTTTCTCATTTCTGGTGCAAACTGGATAAATTATGAAG
Organism: Anaerococcus tetradius ATCC 35098; assembly: GCF_000159095.1. Lineage (GTDB taxonomy): Bacteria > Bacillota > Clostridia > Tissierellales > Peptoniphilaceae > Anaerococcus > Anaerococcus tetradius. The sequence continues at coordinate 146,860 of NZ_GG666297.1, forward strand.
ATAAGGACAATGAAGCAGAAAAATCAGTAGTAGAAACTAAGAAAGAAGATAGCGAGCTTGAAGTAACGAATCAAAGTTCGTCCAATGAGAAGTTTACTAAGGCTGATATAGAAAATGAGCTTGTAGCCCTTGGTATTGAATATGATAAAAAATCGACCAAGGATGAACTATATGCTTTATTAATGGAGCAGTAAATGACAACTTATGTAAGCGTGGATGATGTTATTAGTTTATGGAGACCTTTAAATGCAGAGGAAGTTGATAGGGTAAAGAATTTAATACCTGTTATAGAAAACACACTAAGGATTGAAGCTGATAGGGTAGGTAAGGACATAGATGTTCTTAGCGAGGATAGTGAAGCTTATAAGTCTGTGTTAAAGTCTGTAATTGTTGATGTTGTAGCAAGAACTCTTATGACATCTACTGATTCAGAGCCAATGACCCAAACAAGTGAATCGGCTTTAGGTTATACCTGGTCTGGTACTTTTCTAGTTCCTGGAGGAGGTCTTTTTATTAAGAAATCTGAGCTTGCTAGGCTTGGTCTGAGAAGACAAAGATATGGAGTGATTGATATCTATGGCGAGAATACGAGGGATTGATATTGTTCTTATTAATAAGAAAAAAGTAGGTACAGATGCCTTTCATGCTCCTATTTATGAGGATATTGAAAAAGTAGTTAATAATGTACTCGTAGCTCCAGCATCATCTGATGATATTGTTGATTCAATGAATTTGTATGGAAAAAAAGCGATTTATGTTTTGGCCATACCAAAGGGTGATGATAATATATGGGAAGGCCAAGAGGTGAAGTTCTTTGGTCAAAAGTTTAGGGTTTTTGGAAAGGAACTTGAAGGTATTGATCACTTGATTCCCTTATCATGGAATAAGAAAGTATGGGTTGAAGCATATGAGTAAAGTTAAGTTTAAATTAAATAGGAAAGGAGTTTCCGAACTACTCAAGGGTAACAAAATGCAAGATGTTCTAAAAGATGAAGCAAAAAAGGTTCTAAATAGGGCTGGAGACGGCTTTAAAATGGATGTGATAGTTGGAAAGACCAGGGCTAATGCTATGGTTAAAGCTGATAGTCCTAAGGCTTACTATAAAAATCTAAAGAATAATACTTTAGTCAAGAGTTTGTGATGATTGAAATTATTATTCTTAATTATTTAGAGAAGAGATTGGATTGCCCTGTAGTTTTAAGCTTAGAAGATGGATTTAAGGAAAGTAGATTTGTTAGATTTGAAAGAGTTGGCTCTTCTAAGACAAATCTTATTAATAGGGTTAGCTTAGCTTTTCAAAGTTATGGATCTAGCCTATTAGATGCTGCTAAGCTTAATGAAGAATTGAAAAGTGCTGTTAGTGAGCTATCAGCACTAGAAGAAATAGGTTCAGTAAAACTAGTTTCAGATTATAATTTTACTGATGATTCTACAAAGAAGTATAGATATCAAGCTATATATGAAATTTATTTTTAGGAGGTTATATGTCTAATAGTAATTTAGTTTCTTGGGCTAAGCCTAAGATTGGGGGCGGAATTAAATCGGCTCCATTGGGAACACAACTACCTACTGATGCAATGAGTCAGTTAGATCCTGCATTTAAGAATTTAGGATATATATCAGAAGATGGTCTAACAAATGCTGATGAAAGAGAGACTGACGATTTAAAGGCTTGGGGAGGAGATACAGTATTAACTCTATATACAGGTAGGAGCGATTCTTTTACCTATACACTTATAGAAAATACTAATCTTGATGTGTTGAAGGAAGTATATGGAGCTAGCAATGTAGAAGGTGATCTAAAGACTGGAATTAAGATAAAAGCAAACTCCAAGCCATTGGAAGCCCATAGCATTGTAATTGATATGATGTTAAAGAATGGAATTTTGAAAAGGATAGTTATACCTAATGCTTCTGTATCGGAAGTGGGAGAGATTGCCTACACAGATGAAGATGCAGTTGGTTATGAAACTACTTTAAAAGCTAATCCGGACACAGATGGAAATACTCATTATGAATATATTATTTCATCAGGAGAAAAGCATGATTAAGGGAAAGACAAAAAGTGGATTTACCTATGAAATTGATGAAAAGATTTTAAATGATTATAGATTTTTTGAGTTAATTTCAGATATTGACGAAAAGCCATATAGAGCACCTAAATTGGTTGAAACTTTATTAGGAAAAGAACAAAAGGATAAACTTTTAGCCCATTTAGAAAAAGATGGTCATGTTGATTCTAAAGATGTGATGAAAGAAATAGAAGATATATTTACACATACTAAAGAATTAAAAAACTAAGTATCCTTGCTAGAGTTATAAAATTTGATGAAGATTCATTGATTTGTGATTTAGCAGAAACTTATGGAATCTATGATTATAAGCAGCTGCCTTTGTATAAGGTGGCTGTTTTTTGCAAAGGTCTTAGAAATAATTCCAGAGTTAAGATGAAAATAAGCGGACAGAATTTTTCTGATGAGACTATGTTACTTGCAGGCATTTTAGATGCTAATAACTGGTTGGTTTGGTCTAAGAGTAAAGATGGCCAGAAAAACAAGAATAAGCCAAAGCCAGTCCTCAAACATATGTATTCAGATAATTCTAAACAAAATAATTGCATCAAGTTTTCTTCTGGTAAGGATTTTGAAAATGAGAGAAAGAAAGCCATTGAAGCTATTAAGAAGGGAGGGTAAGTATGGCTGATTTAGGAAAAGCTTACGTGCAGATTGTTCCTTCTGCAGAAGGAATAGCTAATAAAATCCGCTCTGTTATAATGCCAGGGATGGGTTCTGCTGGAGAAAGTGCAGGATCTAGTTTAGGATCTAAATTAGTAGGTATGGCAGTTAAAGTAATTTCTGCTGCAGGTATAGGTAAAGCTATAGCTAGTTCTGTTAAACAAGGGGCCGCCCTTGAACAAAGCATAGGCGGTATTGAGACCTTGTTTAAAAATTCAGCTTCTAAAATAAGGGCTTATGCAAGTGAAGCCTATAGGACTAGTGGAGTTAGTGCTAATGAGTATATGAGCCAAGTTACTAGCTTTTCAGCTGCTTTGATTAAGTCCTTGGGAGGAGATACATCAAAAGCTGCAGAGATTTCTAATATGGCAATGGTTGATATGAGTGATAATGCCAACAAGATGGGCACTAATATGCAGGATATACAAAATGCATATCAGGGCTTTAGTAAATCCAATTACACAATGTTAGATAACTTAAAACTCGGTAGAAAATCCATAGCCGAGTATAAACCTAGTGAAAACGGTAGAACTCTAATAAAATATTAATAGACAATACCGTGTTTTATTATTGAACCTAGTACGTGGTTAGTATATAGTGCTTATATAACCATGTGGAGGTAATAAAATGATTTGGGTAAAATTGTCAAGATTTAAAAATTATTCTATTAATGAATTAGGTCAGGTAAGAAATGATAATACTGGACATTTAAAAAAGTCATATAAAAATAAAAATAATGGGTACTTTACGGTTGATTTATGGGAAGATAATAAATCTAACAAAGTTACTATTCATAGATTACTTGCAGAAACATTTATACCAAATCCAGAAAATAAGCCTACTGTAGATCACGCAGATGGAAACAGAGAAAATAATGATTTAAAAAATCTTAGATGGGCTACTTATTCTGAACAAAATTCACGTTTTAAGACAAATGGTGTTAGGAGTGAAAAAATCCTGGTAACACAATTTGAGGAATTTAGAAAGAAGCGTGGAGGTGGTCATATAGGATGGGGAAATATAATTAATAAATTATACTTTAATAGTATTTCTGAATGTGCTGACTATTTTAATTGCTCTTTATCTAATATATCTTTGAGGTTAGAAGATAGAAATATAGGTAGACGTGGAATTACAAGAGGGTTTTTAATAGAATATTTAAATGGCAATAGAATCAAACATAATAAAATGTAACGACTATCGAAACAGATTAAGCATCCAAATAGGTGCTTTTTTAATGGAGTAGAGTACATTCAGGTGAATGGAAGCGCTAGGATGCAAATGCATAAGATATAGTCTAATCTGTATGGTGACATACAGCAGTTAATAACGGTTATGAACTAACGAATCATAATGAATATGTACTATGTATGGTGGTACGAAAAGTGAGATGGAAAGGCTTTTGGCTGATGCTCAAAAGCTAACAGGAGTTAAATATGACATAAATAATTTATCAGATGTATATGAAGCTATACATGCTATACAAACAAACCTAGATATTACTGGCACTACGGCCAAAGAAGCTTCAGAGACTGTATCAGGTTCATTTTATGCTATGAAGGCTGCAGCTTTAGATTTGTTAGGAAACCTAGCATTGGGAGAAGCAATTGGACCTAGTACACAACATTTAATTGAGACTACCAAGACTTTTTTGATTGGTAATCTGATTCCAATGGTTGTTACTGTTTTATCTTCATTACCTAGCATGATAGGAGAAGCTTTTAATAGCTTAGCTCCTGATTTTATAAAATATGGTAAGAAATTATTGGAAGCATTGGGTATTGGTCTTAGTGATACTTCACCTATACTTACGGTTTTTGATTCGATTAAAACGAACCTAGCACCAGTTTTTGATTCACTAATGCAGGCTTTTAATAAATTACCTGACCTTTTTAATAGTATTGCTCAAGCTATCTTCCCAGTAATAGAGAGTATAGCTTCAGGGCTTAGTAGGTTAAATTTTTCTGGTATATCGGTACTAATTGATGCATTGATTCCAGCTATTAAAAGTGGATTTGAAACTATGATGAATATAGTAAAGCCTGCCATTGATATAGTTATTAATTCCTTTGTAAATTTATGGAATGCTGCCCAACCTTTGATAGCGACTTTGAGCCAAGCTTTAAAGCCTGCTTTTGATATTCTTGGGGCTTTTCTAGGAGGAGTTTTTAAAGGAATACTTATAGGGATAGCATCTACTTTTGATATGGTCAAGTTAGCTATAGATTTCTTAAAGCCAGTGGTTGATTTGCTAGTTCAAGCATTTATAGCATTAAGTCCTGTTTTTACTAAAATAGCCGAGTGGGTTGGAGTGATAATTGGCCTATTTGGTAATTTCTCAACCGCTGGTACAAGTTTAAAGGACATAATGATAAGTGTATGGGAAAATATTAAGGGAGCAATTAGTGCTGCTAAATCTTTTATTACAGGTGCTATTGAAGGTATCAAGTCTATATTTTCTGCTTTGTCTTCATCAGGTAGTTCTTTAAAGAATGCACTTTCCAATGCATGGAGCTTAATAACTGGAGCTATTAGCTCTGCCAAAGCGACAATATCAGGACTAATTGATGGAATCAAGTCTTTCTTTAAGTCCATGACTAATTCTGGCGAGGCTTTGAAAGGAGCAATGAGTACTATTTGGGATGGAATAAAGCTTGTTATTTCTAATGCTAAGAATTTGATAGTAGGAGCTATTAATGGGATTGTTAATTTTTTCAAGAATTTATCTTCAGCAGGTAAAGCTTTATCGAATGCTTTATCAAATTCTTGGTCTGCTATAATTTCTGTAATAGCAGGTGCTGTTAAAAGTATTGGGGGCTTTATTAGTAACATTTTTAGTTCGTTTAATCGTTTACATCAAATTAATTTATCAGGAGCTGGTCGTGCGATTATGAATGGTTTTCTAAATGGTTTGAGAGCAGCCTGGGGAGCTGTAAAAAGTTTTGTCGGAGGAATAGGTTCATGGATAGCTGAGCATAAGGGACCTATATCATATGATAAGAAGCTTTTAATACCTGCAGGTTTAGCCATAATGAGCGGACTTAATAAAGGATTGGAAGATAATTTTGATTTAGTGAAAGGTACAGTAAAATCTATGGCTCCAGAACTAGAAAATTGTTTTGGAACTGCTGATTTGAGAGCAGGAATGGATATTGATAGCGATATTAATAATGCTAATAATTCATTGAGATATAAGGTTGATTCTCTTGATCTTGCAGAATGGAATACAAATGAAGAGAGTCCAAAGCCGGTCGAGTTAATTCTTAATTTTGGAGATAGGATATTAGAAGGATTTGTAGAAGATATTACTAGGATTCAGGATAAAAATATCGCTCTAAAGGAGAGATTTTAGTTATGATAATTGAAAAGTTAAGTAGATGTGCCCTTACCTATAATGGTAAATTGATGGATAAAATTGTAGATGACTTCATGATTACTAATGTAGAAGGTAGGGGCCTATTTACCCCTAAAAACGAATATGTAAGTATCAACGGAATAGATGGCGATGTTCTAAAAAATTCTTCTTATCCAAGTAGGGATATAAAGGTACAGTTTTACCTATATGCCAAGAATAACGAGGAATGGTTAGAGAAAATGAAAATTATTACAATGGCCTTGCAGAGTAAGGATGATGTAGAGTTTTCATTCAAAGATGAACTAGGGATAAGATTTGGAAGACTTTCTGGATTTGATGATCCTGATTATGATTCGAATTCTGCTATAGGGTATTTTACGATTCATTGCTCAGATCCATTCTTGTATTCAGATGTAATAGAAGTTAATAATAGGATTAATAACCTTAGATATGACTATTACCCTGTCAAAATCGAGTCGATTGTATTTAAGGCTAATGAATCAAGTGATAAGATTAGAATATACAATCCAAATTCAGGGGAAAAAATAATCGTAAACAAGAGCGTAAATTCAGGAGATAGAATTAGCTATGATGGTCAGAATATTTGGATTAATTCACAAAATGTATTAAGATATCTTGATTATGTTTCGAGTGACTATTTTGAATTTGAACTTTATTCAGAAGATAAAGTCTTAGCTAATGTATCAGATGATATAAAAATAAAGTATAGGTACAAGTTGTTATGAGCGGAATATTTATTTTTGATAAATCACAAAACTTATATAAAACAATTCCAGATAAAAAAATATTAGCCAATTATCAAGAGCAAGAACTTAATGGACTAATAAGTGGGACCTGTCAGGTAAAGTATTCTTCAGATTTAGAAGATGCTTTTTTTTATGGAGTAAAAGATGAAGATAAGTTTTGGTTATATAGCATAAAGAATGCTATAAAGAAAGAAAATACTATTACCTTTAAAGGGGTGCATATAATGTATGATGACCTTAAAGGTAAAGTTGTAAGAGATATTAGGCCCAATGATAAATTGGTTGGGTCTGTATGTACATCAATATTAGTGGGGACAGGATGGGAATGTATTTCTCATTGTAATGTTAGAGGAAGTGCTAATTTCTACTATCAATCTTCATTGTCAGCTCTTTATAAAATTGCTCAAAAATTTGGGGTTGACTTTATTCCTGTCATAAAGTTTTCAGATGGAAAGATTGTTGCTAAAGAAATACACATCTATTCTAAATTAGGTGAAGACTTGGGTAAGGTCTTTTCATATAAGGATAATTTGGTTCAAGTTGTTGCCGAAACATCTTCAGATGAACTTTTCACCGCCTTTATAGGTAGGGGCAAGGGAGAGATGAAAACAGACGAAAGTGGGAAGGCCACAGGTGGATATGGGAGAAAAATCAAATTTGATAGTATAAATTATAAGGATACTATCGACGGTATAACAGTTCATTCACCAATCGGTTCTGACATGATTGAAATTAAAGAAGCAACAAGAATCTATGGTTATCCTGATGGTAGCCCAAGAATTTGTACTGTTGACTTTGACGATATAGAAGATAAAAGAGAATTAGCGATAGCGACTTTCAAATATGCGATTGAACATAGTAGGCCAAGGGTACAACTCAGAGCCAAAGGTCATGCATATGAGAGAATAGGTATTGGTGAGATAGTAACTATTATCGGCCCAATGGATATTAGATTTAAAACAAGGATCTATAAGCTCAAGAAAGATTTTCTGAGTAAAAAAATATTAGATTTTGAATTTGGCGATAAGATTGTTAAATCAATGAGTGATAGGCTCAAAGATAGTCAAATTAATAGTAAGGCAGATGAGATTAATGATATAAGCTTTATGGATTCTATATTTACTATGATTGAGTCTACTTACTATAATGAAGATGGCTACCAATATGATCTAAAACCAGATAATAAATATAAGTTACCAGCAGGTCTTTATAGCTTCAATAAACCCATAGACCAGAATCCAGATAAGGTCATATATTTGGGTGCTGGAAAGCTAATGATAGCTAATTCCAAAAAAGATGATGGATCGTGGAATTTTAGAGTTGCACTTAATGGAGATTCAGTAAATGCTGATGAAATTAGAGCAGGCATTCTAAGAGGCGGAAAGGTCCGCTGGAACTTGGAAGATGGAACCTTTATTATCGGAAATAATCCTACAGATTACAACTTGTATTGGGACGGGTCGACCTTACACCTAAGGAATGTGGATATAGACCTAGAAAACAACCGCACTATCCAAGACCTTAAGAACAAACAAGGTATGACCGACAAAGAGATAGCAGCTAGGAAAGAAGAAATTGAAAGTGCCAAGAAAGACCTACAAGAAGCGAAGACATCTCTTGAGGGAAGTATATCAGAAGTCTCAAATAATGTAGGAGATTTGGATAACAGATTAGACCAGCAAGATGAAAGGAACAAGCTTGTAAGCAAAGATATATTAGATCTTAAGACTAATCTAAAGATTACAGATGGTAAAATCCAGACAAGCGTAGACTCAATAAATAAAACAGTAGAAGAGAAAATCAGAGCCAATAAAGATTATATAAATGAAAAAGACACATCCCTTAGAACATATTTGAATAATAACTATTCAAGTATAAGTCAAACTGACGAGAAAATATCTAGTGAAGTCGTAAAAATTCAGGTAGAAACTGAAGAAAAAATCCGTCTTGGAGATAATAACCTTAAAAGTTATATCACTCAAAACTACACAACAATTAATCAAACTAACGAGAAGATAGAAGCTACTGTTAAGTCCTTTAAGGATGATATGAGTAAGTATGAGTCTAGATTTACTCAGTTAAAAGATGAGATAAGCTTACAGGTAAGTAGTAGTAAGCAAAGTGGAGTGTATAAAAACTTAATAAAATATGCTTGGAAATGGGCTAGTGGTCACGGAATATATTGGTATCCTGATAAGAATGATAAAGGAGTAGCTCAAGGTGGGACATATTATATAGAAAGCAATGGAGATATAAGATTTACCTCGAATAAAAAAGCTAACACATGGACAGCGTTTAATTTCGATTTAGTAGAAATGGAAGCGGGAATAAAAGAATATACGGTTATTTGTGAACCTAGTGAAATGAAAGATACTTTACAATATCCACAATTTCAGATTAGAAATAAAGAGGGTGATAATATAACGAATTATCCTTATTTTAATAAAAAAGATAGAGTTTATAAACTAGTTATTAAGGATGATAAATTGAATGAAATACCGAATATATTTAGGATAAGCTTTAAAGATAGTCAAGCGGGAACGGATAAGGATAGAAGTATTGTTATACCTCAAGGAAAACTCGCTGTAGTCAAGGGTTGGCATCCTAACTTAACTTGGAACGATATATATACACCTAATGATCAAGGGATTGAAGAAGTTAGATCTGAGCTTAAAGTTAAAGCTAATGAAATATCAGCGAGTGTTAGTAATAAGGTAAGGGGACTGGAAAGTAAAATTAGTATTCAAGCGGATAGAATTTCGTCAAAAGTATCCAGAGGTGATATTATATCAGAAATTAATCAATCGCCTGAACAAATCAAAATTAAAGCAAGTAAGATTGACCTCACAGGGAATGTTAGTGTTAGGGGGGATTTTGCCACTTATGACGGGTCTGGTAATATTGGAGTAGAGATGTCATATAATAGGGTTCGCTGGAGTGATAATCGTTGGGAAAATAAAACTTTCGGAGAGATTAATGTAGTCAAGAATTATAGCAGTGATTATAATTATAAGTTTAACATAGGGCATTTTAAGACAGGAAGGACTACGATATCATATAATGATGGCAGTTCATGGTATCCTTATGTAACCTTTGACAGGTGGAACTATACTGGTAATGGAGGCCAAAGTCATCCAGTTTGCTTTAATGAGGGAGTAAGATTTAAGGGTGAGTGCAAATTTCAAGATATTATACACTTTGACCACATGCGACTGAGAGAATATACAAATGGAATAGCCCTTGAAAATTATGATGGAAACGGACTTTTTGTAGATAGGGATGGGAGTGTATGGATAATGAAAGGTTCGAGAAGGTATGAGGTAGATGTTAAATAGGAGGAAGAATGGATCCATTAATACAAATATATATTGATAGATTAGCTCAGTGCGATTACGATAATGCAAAACTAATTTTAGAAAATCAAAGTCTACAAAAAGAAAATGAGAAACTAAAAAAAGAATTTGCTGAACTTAAAGAAAGCAAGAAAGAAGGTGATTAGATGGATACTACTAATCTAAGGCAAGTACAGGGCGGTACTGTAATCAAGCAGGCGGATAGGTCGTCAGTCTTATCTTTTATCCTCCAAGACGCCAAGGGCAGGGAGGTAAAGCTTGATGGGCAGGCAGCACAGGTAGCCTTATATACAAATCAAGGGAGATTTTGGGAGACAACCACTAATGTAAAAGGTGCGGAAGTCTCTTTTTCTATGCCGGGTAATCTTGCGGTAGATGACTACCTCCTTGATATAAGTGTAGGGGGATATGTCTTTCCAAGCGATAGAGACCTAATTATTAGAGTTACCCAAGGATATAAGGAATTATTAAATAAAGAAAGTGCAGAAAGCACAAGAGAAACATTAGCCGGTATAAGAAAGAAAGTTGAAGAAGAGTCTGAAAAAAGGCTTAAAGGTCAGCTTGAAAAGATAGATGGGAAAAGCGAAAGCACTATCCAAGCTATAGAAAGAGACGGACAAGAGTATATAAAGCTTATCGGTACAAATAAAGAAAGTGCAGTAGCTGAGATTGAAGCAAAGAAAAAAGAAGCTTTATATATAATCGAGGAGAAAAGAAAAGAATTTAAAGGAGACAGGGGCGAACCTGGACCGAAAGGCGACCCACTAAAATATGACGACCTTACTGAAGAGCAAAAGAAAGAGCTTAAAGGAGAAAAGGGAGAACCAGGTACTAATGGTGTTAAGGGTGATGATGGTATATCACCAACTGTAAAAATTATTGAAGAAAACAACGGGAACAGAGTAACTTTTACAGATAAAACTGGAGAAAAGTCTATCTTTATAAAAAACGGTGAAGCTGGAGAAGCTGGTAAGTTTGATATTAATTCTTTGAGCGAAGAGGAAAAGAAAATCTTCAAGACTGAATTGGTAAATGATTTGACTACTGGTGGAGTGGATAAGGCTTTGTCTGCTGAACAGGGCAAGGTGCTTTTTCAGTCTGTCGATAAGGGAAAGGATTTGATTGCTAAGGCTCTTGTCGACAAGAATGTTCAAGCTAGTAAAGACGAGTCTTTCGGCGACTTAGCAAATAAGATTAAGGAGATTAGAGCTTCTGGAGGTTACGGTCTTGGGGATGTAATTGAGCCTGAAAAGATAGAGCCTATCACTAAAGATAATTATAAGTATAAATTTGATTCTAAAATTGAATATAATAAATATTTTTTTGATGGTGAAGGTAATTTGTATGTTATTCTTATTGGTAATGATAATAATAAGACTTTACTTAAATATGATAAAAATGGTGATGTCGTTATAAAAGTTAATGAGTTAAAATGTTATTTTCTTGATAAGGAAAATAATATTTTTATCTGTTCCAAACTTGAAGGGTTACGAAAATATGATAAAAATAATGAGCCTGTGAATATATTACCACGTGAACGTACACCAAATGCTAATTATATGTACTCGGATACTGAGGGTAATTTATATACGCTTGATAATCCTATGATAGTTACAAAATATAATAAGGATGGTGTTGAGATGTGGAGTATCTCAGATGTCAGTAGCTTTGTTGTTGATGGTAAGATGAATGTGTATGGTATGAACAAAGATGGCTTGGTTACAAAATATAGTAAGGATGGGGTTAAGTTATGGGCTAAGGAGTTTAATTGTCATTCAAGTTTAAGTGTGGATAAGTAAGATTATCTTTATTTTGTTGCTAAAAATAATAAAAAGTGCCAAGTTGTTAAAGTTGATGATGATGGAAATATCTTATTAGCAAGTGAGGATGATATAGCTGCTAAATTTAGTATTAATTGTAAGGGTAAGCTAATTGTGAGATTTCCCACTAAGATACTTGTGTATAATGTTGATAATTCTAAGTCATGGGAAGTTAGTGGTGCTATTAATTATATGTGTGATAAGCAAGGTAATATTTATGTGAGTAAAGATAAATATAACTTAATTAAGTATGATGGAGATGGGAAACTCTTACACGATTATAGTGTTAAACATTTAAGAAATTATAAGTTAGATGATAAAGATAATTTATATTTGATAGTAAGCAAATCATTAATAAAGTATGACACTAATAACAACAAGGAATGGGAAATTAATAATACGAAATATTATTGCTGGGATAAGGAAGGTGATATTTATTTTCTGAGAGAAACTGAACTTTATAAATACTCCAAGGGAGAGGAGCAAATGGTATGTAATCTTAAAAATATTATAAATACAACTTATAAGATTACGCTTAGAATGGATAATTATGGTAATTTGTATATTGAAAACAATGAAAAATTGTTTAAGCTTATTAGGGTAAATGATAAGATTGTTACAGGGTATAAGATAATATCTTAAATACAAAAGTCGGATAACAATACAAAAGCTAAGAAAGAGAGGACACGCTCTCTCTTTTTTATAAAAAATTTTAAGGAGGTACACATATGTACAGAATACAAAAAGCATACTACACAGGAACAGATGAAACTAAGGTAAGGTTGACTCTACAAGAGCCTTACAGAGATTTTGTCGTATCTTTCAGCGGAGATTTGACAAACGTCGAAGATGATATCTTAGAGCAAAGAGCGATTAGCAAGCTTGCAAGAGAATTTAGCCCATCAAAGGCTTTAGAAGATTTAGCAAAAAGACAAGAAGAGCAAGAGCAATCAATCAAGTCTATACTAAAGACCATCACACTTGCTAAAGACTTGTCGAAAGACCAAAAAGAAGAAATCTTATCTAGGTATGAAGAATACAAAATTGGTAAAGAGTATAAAGAAAAAGATAAATTCACCTTTGATGGAAAGGTGTATGAAGTTAAACAAGAGCATAGAAGCCAAACTACATGGATACCATCATCAACACCTAACTTATATACGGAGTTTCTTAACGTGAAAATCACAAATGGAGCTGGAGAAGTAACAGAAGTAGTAGCAGAATTTAAACAACCTACAGGGGCTCATGACGCTTATAATAAGGGAGATAAAGTTTTATTTAATGGAAAAGTATATCAATCTAAGATAGACTCAAATACCTTTAGTCCAGACCAATACGCTGATGGTTGGGAAGAAGTAACACAATAAGAAAGGGAGTGAAAACTCTCTTTTTTATATAGTAGAAAGGAAGTGGGAAAATTGTGTTTGGATTAGCAAAAGCAATTAGCGAGTATGGAATATTAATAGTAATAGCAGGTTTATTTTTATATTTCTACATTTCAGACAAAAGAACTTGGCAAAAAAATCAAGACAAGCAGTTTGAAAGAAGTAATGAGATAAACGATAAACTAACGGAAATAATTGCAAAAAACACGTCAAGGTTGGAATTGCACGAAACAAGTTTGAGTAAACATTCTTGCGATACAAGACAAAGTTTTGATGACCTAAATGCGAGAGTTGATAAGATAGATGATAAGATTGACTTATTACGTTCTACAACACAAGAATTGGCAACTAAAGCAATGGCAGAAGAAATCAAGGAAGAAGTAAGAAGTTTAAAACGTTAGGGGACTAGAGAAAATCTAGTCCTTTTAAAATCACAAGGAGATAAATATGAATGATATTTTAGTAAAAGTATTAACAAGTGTAGGAATACTAGTGTTAGCGAACCTATTTGTTTATATAGGTAATTTGAGCAAAGAAAAGATAAACTCAATAGAAAACTATAAGGTTAGAGATGCAGTAGCTAGGTTATTGGATATAATAAGCAAATGTGTTGGAGCTACTAACCAAACTTATGTAAAGGAGCTAAAGGAAAATGGGAAATTTGATAGAAATTCCCAAGAAGAAGCATGGAATGATACGAAAGCGTCCATTGAAAAGATCTTGGATAATGAATCTAAAGAAATTTTAGGCAAAGCTTATGGAGATTTAAATGACTACATTAACCAAGCCTTAGAAGATGAAGTAAAAAGACAAAAGGAGAGTAAATAATGGGGAAAGTAGAAACATATACACAAAGTGCAATAAATATAGCTAACGATAACAGGCACGGATATAGTCAATACTCTAGATGGGGAAGACCTAACACATGGTCAGACTTTGACTGTTCGTCCTTAGTTATTTCTGTTTGTGAGTGGGCGGGTATCCCAGTAAAGACTAAGGGAGCGACCTACACAGGCAATATGTACACTCCATTTATTAAATGTGGATTTAAAGATGTAACTAACAGTGTCAATTTAAGCAATGGATCAGGACTACAAAGAGGAGATATCCTCCTAAATTCCTACCATCATACTGAAATATATATTGGTGATGGTAAGACTGTTGGAGCTAAAATAGATGAATATGGAGATATAGTAGGAGCAAACACAGGCGATCAGACAGGCAGGGAGATATGCACTAGCTGGTACTACAATTATCCTTGGACATCAGTTTTAAGATTTGTGGGAGATGATAAACAAGTAAGTCAAAAAATAAGTCTCAAAAGCAAGCCTTCTGGATTGATAAAGAATGAGTCTTGGTACGGAGTAACTGAAGCGATATGCAATGTAAGGTCAGCTCCTAGTACAAAGGCTCCAGTAGTGGCTCAATACGGAAAAGGAGAAAAAATCTACTATGACTCAGTTTATGAGGGAGACGGCTACAGGTGGATATCTTATATCTCATGGAGCGGAGTTAGAAGATATGTTGCATATAGGAGGCTTTCAGGAGACACTAGTCCTTGGATAAGAATTGCCTAAAATTAAGATCTAAATTTGACCTGCCTTTTGGCAGGTCCTTTTTAGATTCTAGTTTAATAGTATGGATGAATATTAGGATATAAATAAAAAAGAGACCGTTAAATGGTCTCTATAACTTCTATTATACCGATTTGCTACTAACTACATTTTAACTACAAGCATATGTTTTTATATGTTTTTATATGCTTTTATATGCCATAAACTGAATATATATTTTTCTTATGCGTTGATATGTCGCAATATGCGTTTATATGTTTGTATAATTATTACTTGGTGGAGAATAGGGGACTTGAACCCCTGGCCTCTTGACTGCCAGTCAAGCGCTCTCCCAGCTGAGCTAATTCCCCAAGTCGATTTTATTTTAGCATATTTTTTTTAAAAAAACAAGCCATCGTAAGGTGGCTTGTTTATATTTTTTTGTCAACCCAGTCTCCTTGGTAGAATCTGTATCTTAGGCTTACAAATCTTGATGTTTGATCAGAAAGTATGCCTAGCCATATTCCTACTATTCCAAGACCTAAGATATGGACTGCTAGTAGGGTTACAGCACTTCTTATGAAGGTTACTGATACTAGGGCTACGAGGAGGGTGTATTTTACATCTCCTGCAGCTCTTAGACAGCCTCCATAGATGGTTTGAGATATTTGTAGGAGGACTATGAGGGTTAGAAATCTCGTTATTATTACTCCGTATTCGATGATTTTTTTGTCTGTAAAGAAGAGGCCGAATATATTCCTTCCAAATAATATCAAGATTATTGATACTATGACGGATAGGGCGAAGCCTATTTCCTGGCAGACCTTGCCATAGGTCTTGGCAGCTTCTTTATCTTCTGCACCGAGGGCATTTCCAGAAAGGGCTATTGCTGCAACTTGCATACCGTTACCTAGGGAGAAGTTTAGGGATAGGAGATTCATTCCTACATTGTGGGCAGCAAATATTTCTGTGCCGAGGCTTGCTGCGGTTATGGCAGTTATTAGGAAACCAATCCTAGCTGAAACATTTTCTACAAAAATATTAAAGCCTAAATTAGCTATGGATTTGCCTATATTTTTGCTGTAGGCGAATTTAACTTTAAGAAAGTGGGCAAAGTTTAGGTAGGAAGCTTTCCTTGTTAGGGAAATTATACACATAAGACTTGCCACAAAGGTTCCTAGAACTGTAGCTATGGCTGCTCCCCTTATGCCCAAAGCAGGAAATCCGAAGTTTCCATAGATAAGTAGGTAGTTGAAGGTCATATTGACAAGGGAGCTTATAAGGTTTGATATGAAGGCTATCCTGGTGTTACCGCAACCCCTGTGGCCAGCGTTTATTACCATGGCTATGGCATTAAAGATTATTCCACCCATGATTATTTGAAAGTATTGGATAGATAGGTCATGGGTTTCGCTATTTGAGCCTGCGAATTTTAGGATTGGGTCTAGAAATGGAATCATAACTAGATCAACGAGAATAACAAAGGAAATTACGATGTAGATGGCAGTAATAAGTGTTCTGTTTGCTTCATTCCTATTTCCTTCTCCCTGCCTTCTAGCTACTAGGGCAGAAACGGCAGCATTTATCGAAAAGAATATGGTTAGGGCTATAAATTTAGGTTGGGTAGTAAGACCGACTGCAGCGACTGCACTAGGCCCCATGCCCGATACCATGAAGGTATCAATTATATCTGCGATTGAAATAAAGAAAAATTCTAAGAGGGCTGGCCAGGCAATCCCTATAGATTTTTTCCAATAAGCTTTACGTTCCAAGTCTCCTTCTTTCTAATCTATTAAATCTAGGTATTTTTCTATGTTGATATTGTCTTCTTTACTTTCTTCTATTACTTTTTTGTAGATTTTAGAGATGCTTGTTACAGTTTTTCTAGTAGCTTCTTCTATAGAAAATCCCTCCAAATAATAGGCTATAAATAGGCCGTCAAAAAGATCTCCAGTTCCTGTAAGTCTGTTTGGAAGCTTCTTGAAGGCTACTTTGTAGTCATAAGTATCGTAACCTTTGACAAAATATTCGTCATTTTCTTTTACTGAGGTAATGATGAATTTCTTGCCAGATTTTTTTAACTTTTCGTAGTCTAGGTCAAGGAATTTGGCCTCGGTAGAGTTTGGGGTGATAATATCTGCTATTTCAAGTAAGGATTTGTAATTGTTTAGGATAGTTTCGTCAATGCTTGGGTATAGGCTACCATCATCGCCCATTATTGGGTCGAAGAGAATAGTTGTTTCATAGGAAAGATTCTTGATGTAATCGTAGATTATATCCCTTTGCTTAGTATTGTGGATGTAGCCGATTGAGATTAGGTCGAATTTAAAAGCTAAGTCATCCCAATTCTTCAAAGAATCTTCTAGGTATGTAGTACAATCTAGTATTGCGTTTTTTCCGTAGGAAAAATTATTTGCTATAAGGGCTGTTGGCAAGAAAAAGGTATTATGTCCCTTATAAGACAGGATATTTTCCATCATTTTACCGGCGATTTTGCCTAAGGAAACAAAATCATTTATAATAAGTATATTTTTCATATTTTTCACCTCACCTTATATCTTATGAATTATCTAGCTTATGTCAACACCAACTTTTTGAAAATATTGTAAAGATTTTAGCCTTAATGATATAATGAAGGTATGTATAAGTTCAATAAAAATATTATCAACAAAATAAATGAAAATAAATATGTGAAAAAGACAAGGAGCAGTTTGGGTAATCTAATATTTTCTCGTGCCGGACTTTTTGTCCTTCTTGTTATTTTACAAATCCTTTTTATGATATATTTTTATTACAATGCTAATATTGGTATCAGCTATCTTTTGGGAGGAGATAGCCTATCCAAGCTTCTCATAATGCTTGTAATACTTAATATGAGAAATGTATCCAACGCTAACAAGCTTTCTTGGTTTTTGTTAATAGCAATCTTTCCAACTTTTGGTATAATTGCCTTCATTATGAGCCATTACTCTTTAGGTTATAAGACTGAACAGAGGAAGGTATTAAATCTTGATGAAGAATCTAGAAAATATTTCGATAAGGATAAGGACCTCTACGAGAGAATCGAGGATAGGGAGAAGAGAATTTATCCCATAGCCAAGTACCTAGATGATGTTGGTGGTTTTCCGACTTATAGGAATACATCATCCACTTACTATAAGGTTGGAGATGATATGTTCGAGGCCATGCTTGAAGATGTTAAGAAGGCCCAAAAGTTTATATTCTTGGAATTTTTCATAGTAGATTATGGTTATATGTGGGGAAGCCTCCTTGAAGAGCTAGTAAAAAAGGCTAAGGAAGGTGTAGAAGTTAGGCTATTAATTGATGGGTCAAATCTAATCACTAGATTAAAGTCGAACTTTCCCCTAGAGATGGCAAGTCTTGGCATAGAATGTAGGGTCTTTTCCAAGATGTATCCTATAGTATCAACCTATCAGAACAATAGGGATCACAGGAAGGTCATGGTTATTGATGGCAAGGTTGGCTATACTGGAGGAATAAATCTTTCGGATGAATACATCAATGTCTTTGAAAGATTTGGCCATTGGAAGGATAGCGGGGTAAGAATTGAAGGCTCTGCTGTAAAAAGCTTTAGTATAATGTTTTTAAATATGTGGTCATCCTTGGCTAGTAAGTCAGAAGACTACAGTCCCTACCTAAAGATGTATCCAAACAAAGAAGCCTCAGGCTTCTACATTCCATTTTCCGACAATCCTTTGGATAACGAAACAATCTCCAAAAATGTCCTTCTTGATACCATAAACAAGGCCAAAAATTATGTCTACTTGATGAGTCCCTATCTAATAATTGATGAAGAGATAAGAAATTCCATCAAGCTTGCGGCTAAGTCAGGTATAGACTTTAGGATTTGCCTACCTCATATACCAGATAAGAAAATTGCTTTTGCCCTTGCCAAAGACCATTACAAGGAACTAATAGAAGCTGGAGTGAGGATTTTTGAATATACTCCAGGCTTTGTTCACTCAAAAACTTGGCTTGCTGATGATAAGGTAGCCTTTGTCGGTACGGTCAATCTTGATTATAGGGCCCTCTACCAAAACTTCGAGTGTGGCCTATATATGTACAAATCAAATAGCCTAGTTGAAATAAAAAATGACTTCGACATATTTTTCGATATTGGGACTGAAATAAATATGGAAGATGTAGAAAATATTAAAATAGTATCAAAATTATTCGCCAAAATCGCCAAGCCTTTTGCAGTGTTGATGTAGGCTTAAAACTTAACTTCTCGTGGTTAATACTTCGGGAAGTTTTTTGTTGGAAATTTTCATAAGCTCTTGCAAAAATTTTAGTAGCTGATATAATTTAATTAAGTAGCGTATGGTATATGACCAAACACCATAAAGGAGGATTCATGTTTAATATTAGTTTTTCTTCTGAAATCCCCTTGTACATGCAGATAGTCGATGAAACCAAGTCATTTATAGCTGCGGGCTATTTTAAGGATGGAGATAAGTTTCCTTCAGTAAGGGAATTATCCAAAAGCCTATCTATTAATCAGACTACAGTATCTAAGGCCTTTAAGGAACTTGATAGACTTGGCTTAATCGAAACTAGGCCTGGCATAGGGACTTTCATTAAAATTGATTCGAAGAAGCTTTCCTCATCCAAGGATGAGTTTGAAAGAGTTCTCGTGGATGATTTTAAGGAGGCGATTTTCTTAGGCTTTAGCAAGGATGAGATTATTGGAATTTTTGATAAGACAGAAAGGAATTTATATGAAGATTAGAGCAAATAATATTAGCAAATCTTTTGGGGAGAAGAAAGTTCTCGATAATATTTCCTTCGGCCTTGAAGAGGGGATGATAATAGGCCTTGTCGGCCGTAATGGTTCTGGTAAGACGACTCTACTCAAGTGCTTGTGTGGAATATATGATTGTGATGGGGGTGGATTTTTCTTAGATGATAAAAAACTTAGGGATAAACCAGACTTAATTGCAAATATCGCCTTTTTGCCTGATAGATTTGATTACTTTAATTATTACAAGATTAAAGATATAGGAGATTTTTATTCAGTGATTTATAAGAATTTCGATAGTGGATTTTTCTTTACTGAGCTTAACAAACTAAAAATCAACCCAAATCTCAACTTAAGGAGCCTATCCAAGGGGCAAAAAAATATTACAGGTCTTATTACAATCCTTGCTACTAAGGCTAAAATTCTCTTGGTTGATGAGATATTAGATGGGATGGATGTTCTTAACAAAAAGCTTATTATGTCCTATCTTTTGGATGCAAAAGACGAAGGTCGATCAGTTTTTGCCTCAAGCCATGAGCTAGACCAACTTTCAGGTTTAAGTGATTATATTTACTATCTTACAGTTGATGGTAAGTTGATTGATACAAGTGATAAGAAAATCAATAAGCTAAAGAAGGTTCAGATAGTCTTTAAGGAAGAAATCGCCAAAGACCTAAAAGAATCCCTAATCCTCGTTTCAAGCCTAGGAAGGGTAGCAACTTTTCTAGTTAATGATGATTATAGGCTAGAAAAAATGCTGGCTAGGGATGACATAGCCCAGTACGATTTGCTAAGTCCGAAGATTGAAGATTATTTTTACCTTGAAGCGGGAGGTGAAGAAAATGCGTAAGTTCAATGATTTACTTAAATTTACTTGGAAGAGATTTTCCGTTTGGATACTCCTAGTAACAATTTTTTGCACTATGGCTGTTGGAATTTTAGTTCAGAATAATATAAAGAATGATTATGAGAGATTTACCAACTGTGTTTTAGATATGAGAGAAAACTTGTATGGTGGTAAACACAATGAAGATATTGAAATTAATGAAGAAAGCATAGATAAGATAAAAATTGAGGCCTTGAAGCTAAAGGGAAAGTATAAGCTTTGCGATGATGACGATGTCTTTAGTTTGGATGTCGATGGAAAAGCCCAAGATGATTACTTCGAAAGGCTTAGCAAGAATGGTGGCTATGATGCTCATTATATTTATAATAATATCAGGAGTTTTCTTGAGAAGTTTGATGATGGAAAGTTTAATGGGTCAGGCTACTACGAGGCCCTAGTCTTTCCTATAGTAATCTTTATAGGCCTTTTTGCTCTAAGCATTACAAGTCTTGAGCAATCTTTGGCAATTTATGATTTTACAAGACTTATGCCATGGAAAAAGAAAGATGAACTAATAATGAAAATAGGGATAGTTTTTCTCTTTGGAATGGTGATTTTTGCTATAAATACCCTAGTACTCGCCTTTATCTTGAAGGCTTCAGCCTTTGGAAAAGTGGTAAGTTTTTCTTTAATAGCTGGGCAAATTTTAAGAAATATCCTTATTTTCTTGGGAGCAAGTATAATTTCTACTTCCCTAGGTTTTATAGGGGGAAATTTCCTAGGCCATTTGGGTCTTTATATAATGACATTCGCAGGCTTCGAACTTTATAGGGTTAATTTAAACATGACCTTGAATGCTTTTTCCTCTGACTTTGCTGGGAGGGTTGAAGATCTAATAAGAAGTTTTGAAGGAAGACTTAACCCTTTCTTTAAAACCCTCATGTCTCTTAGCTATATGAGAGTAGATAGTCTTATTACAATTCTTGCCTTTCTCATCGTGGCACTTGTAATATTCATCCTTGCCCTATATCTTAGCAAGAATCAAAGTAGCGAAAGAAGCGGTTATATGATAGCAAATAAAAAGCTAGGAGTATTTTGTAAGCTAATGGCAAGCCTAACCCTTGCTAATCTTATGACCAGCATACTAGCAAGCGTATTTGTTCAAAAGATTAGTCCTGTTATAGTAATAATATTTATACTCGCCTTATTGATAAGTTATAAATTCTTTGATATGCTATTTAAGATAAGACTAAAATTTTAAGGAGTAAGTATGGCTAAAGATAGATTAAGTTGGCAAGAATATTTTATGAAACTCGCAAAGACTGTCGCAAGACGTGGAACTTGCGACAGGGCCTATGTGGGTTGCGTTTTGGTAAATGAAGAAAATAGGATAGTTTCCACAGGATACAATGGATCGATAAAGGGTAACCCTCATTGTGACGAAGTAGGTCATACCATGCGTGATGGCCATTGTATAGCAACAATTCACGCTGAGATGAATGCTATTTTATACTGTGCCAAGGAGGGCATAGCAACTAAGAATACTATTTGTTATGTAACTCATTTTCCATGCCTAAATTGCACCAAATCCCTTATCCAGGCAGGAATAAAGAAGATTTATTACAATGAAGCCTACAGGATGGACGATTATGCAGTAGAACTTCTTAATAGAAATCATATAAGTTTTGAGAAAATCGAAATAAGGGATGATTTATGAAAATAATAGCCTCGGACTTTGATGGAACCCTTCTTATAAGAAACAAGCTTAGGGAAGGGGACCTTAGGTCTATTAAGTCCTTCCAGGATAGGGGCAATCTCTTTGGTATAGTTACTGGCAGGAGCTTTCATTCTTTAAATAAACTAATCGAGGGAAAGCTTAGTCCTGACTTTGTTATAGCCAATAATGGCTCTCATATCCTGATAAGAAATGAAAAAGCTATGACTGAATTGGTAAAATTTACCCTAGATAAGACTAAAGTAGCTAGGCTAATAAATTTTTATAAGCCATATTTTCCTATCAAAATCTTTACCGATAAGTCCAGGAGACTAGATAGGCTTGATGAAATCATAGATCGAGAAGAAATTCTAGCCCTTGCTATTTATAGCGATAAAAATTTGGACAATCCATTCGATGAAGATTTTTCCTTTCACAAGTCGATTGGTGTAATTGATGTTATAAACAAGCAAGTATCTAAGAAAACAGGCATTGAATTTATCAAGGACTTCTATGGCTACGATAAGGAAATTTACTCCATAGGAGATGACCTAAACGACATTTCCTTCCTAGAAGCAAGCAGGCTGTCCTTCACCCTAAATTATGTAAGCGAAGAAGAAGTCTTGAAGGTTTCTAATTATAAGGTTGAAAACATAGAAGAACTTATAGAAAATATAGAAAAATGGACATAAGTAAAGCACCAGGCTCTGTCTAGAAAAGACAGGACGAGGTGCTTTTTGTTGTGTAAATTAGTTGATTTTATCGACATTTACGAAATCAAGACTTCTTATTATTTCTTCCCTACTAGGAAGGTCAAGAACTCTTGCAGTTGCTGCAGCACTTGCGACAGAAACCCTGTAAGATTCGATTGGATCACCGTCACGAACTATTGTTCCCAAAAATCCAGCAATCATAGCATCCCTACAAGCGACTGTGTTGATGATTTTTTGTCCATCATCAATTGGGGTTGACTCATATACGTCATCACCGACAAAAAACATTGAACCATTTGCTCCATAGGAGATTATTACATACTTTGCTCCCATATTTATAAGTTTTTTTCCATAAGGGATATAGTCCATCTTATCTTCTATTCTCACATTGAAAATTTCTTCTATATCCTCGCCATTTGGCTTAACCAAGAGAGGTTTTTCCTTGACAATATCAAGTAGATATCTAGCAGGAACATCCGCAATAAAGTCTGCTCCGTTGGCAGTAGCTACAGAAACAAGTCTTGTATAGATATCATTATCTAGGCCATCTTCCATTGGTGGAACTGAACCACCAAAGATAATAGTATCTCCCTCTCTAGCCCTTGATAGGAAATAAACTAGCTCGTCAACTTCGTTAGACTTGATAGTTGGTCCTGGGAAGTTAATCATGGTTTCTTCGTTGTTTTCGAAAAGTTTGATATTAGTTCTGTTGTGGTTAGCCATCTTTACGAAATTAGTTCTTATATTTTCGCGGGTCAACCAATCAGTGATAAACTCACCTTGAAAGCCTCCTACAAAGCCTGTAGCTATGGTTGGAATCCTCAAGGAAGAAAGAATCCTTGATACATTAAGTGCCTTACCACCAGGAACAGATCTTTCTGAAAGTATGTCATTTTCCTGGCCGAGATTGAGATGCTTAAGCTCCACGAAAAGGTCGATGGATGGGTTAAGTGTTACGGTATAAATCATTATTACTCCTTACTATTATTATTCTTTTCTATTACAATTTTAGCTTACTTATACTTTCTATAATTTCTTCCATGTGCATGCCATGGCTACCCTTTACAAACAATAGGCTTGATCTAGTTATTAAGGATTTTAACTTATCAATTAAATCATTCTTGCTGGTGAAATGAAAGAGTCTATTTTTTGGGAAATTCTCCAAGGCCCCTTGGTACATATAATAGGAGAGTTCGCCAAAAAACAAACAGTAATGAACATCTTTAGGATCAATTTCTTTTCCAACTTGATAGTGGAGATCTTTTTCACTTTCTCCCAACTCAAGCATATCACCAAGGACTAGGATTTTATTATCGTAGCCTCCCAACATTTTTGTAGTATTAAGACCACTTCTTAGGGATTGGGGATTAGATTTATAGCAATCGTCCAAGACATCGAAGCCATCAAATTCTATAATTCTAGATCTGTTATTAGCGGGAGTTACTTCCAAAAGCCCTTCTTTGATTTGCTCCTTACTAAGGCCTAAAAGGCTAGAAATCAAGAGGCAGGCACCACCATTATAGACATTGTGGCTGCCCAAGAGGGGAATTTCGTAAACGTCACCGTCATGGCTAAAGCTAACCTTAGCAAGCTTTTCTCCTACATCCTTTACTACAAAGTCATTGTCATCATTTTCCCCAAAACTAATCTTTTTTTGCTTTATAGTATATAAGGAAATATCTTTTTTGATAGTTGGGTCATCACCATTATAGATAAAATATCCTTCTGGATTTAAGCCCTCAACTATTTCCATCTTAGCCTTTAGGATTCCTTCCTTAGTCTTTAACTTCTCCAAGTGACTATCCCCGATATTAGTGATAAGAGCTATATCTGGCTTAACTATACTTGTAGTTAGGGAGATGTCACCGAAACTATCAGTTCCCATTTCTACAATAGCAACTTCGCAATCTTCACGAAGACTTAGGATGGTTTTTGGAACTCCTATCTCGTTGTTGAGATTGCCGATGGTTTTTTGAACATTGAATTTTTTCTTGAGGACTTCGTAGAGGAGGTCCTTAGTAGTAGTCTTTCCATTAGAACCAGTAATGCCTATGATTTTAGTTGAAGAAAGCTCATTTCTATAGGCCTTTGCTAAAGCTTGGAGGGCCTTTAGGGTATCATCAACTCTTATATAAGGGATGGAAATGTTATTTTTAATCTTGTAATCCTTATCTATAAGGAAGGCAGCTGCCTTTTTATCTTCGCACTCCTTAATAAAAAGTCTGCCATCAAAAACTTCACCAACTAGGGGGATATAGAGATTTCCTTCTTGGATGGTCCTAGAATCAGTTGAAACGCCCTTTATCATGTGGGAGTCATAGGCCTTATCACAAAGCTCAGCCTTTAACATTCGAGAAATTTCACCAAGACTTCTTTCTATCATTTAGACCACCTTTCTAAGCCATCATCAATCAAGATATCCAAAACTTCTGAGAAGTTTTTCTTATACATCAACTCGCAAAGTCTCGCAAAGAAAGAACTAGGAGTAAAGCCTGGGAAGGTATTTATTTCATTTACATAAAAATTACCATCTTCTCCATAGAAAATATCGACCCTGGCAAAGCCTTCGCAACCACAGACTTCATAAGCCTTTCTTACAAAATCTTGGGCCTCTTTTAGCTTGTCATCGTCTAGGTCATAAGGAAGAGATTCCTTGGTAGTCTTTGAAAAGTATTTGGCATCATAATCTAGGAAAGTATGATCGGATATATAAGCACCCGGTCTTGAAACATCAGGATTCATATGGCCAACTACAGCAAATTCGATTTCTTGACCGACAATAAGCTCTTCTACTAAGACCTTTTTGTCATATTTAAGGGCCAAATATCCAGCCTCGAGGAGTTCTTCTTTGCTAGTAACCTTACTAACACCAACAGATGAACCATTAGCTGAAGGCTTAACTATAAGAGGAAGGCCAATCTCATCAATGCACTTCTGAGCGAAACTTTCACCAAAGCCTTCCCTATTAGTATAGAGGTATTTTGCTTGACGTAAATTATTCTTCTCAAAAATATCATTACTTGTAACCTTATCCATGCAAATAGCGGATGAAAGAAGACCATTACCAATATATTTAAGACCAGCTACATCAAGAAGACCTTGAATAGTTCCATCTTCTCCATAGGTTCCGTGAACTGCGGGAATAATTATGGTTTCACTCAAATCTTCCTTGCTAAGGCTATCGAGGAAATTTGCTATTGACTTAGCTTTATTTACCTTAATATCCCTAACTAGGTCGAATTCATCACTTGTATCTATCTTATCGAAGCTATCTGAATAAGCTCCTTCTTTATTAATATAAACTAGTTTAATTTTATATTTCTCTTCATTCAAATTCTTAGATATGTTTAGGGCACTTCTTAGTGAAATATCATGTTCACTTGAAGGACTTCCACATAAAATATAGACATTAATCATTACTTGCTCTCTTTCATATAAATTCTATGAAGATTATACTACTTGTAGAAAAAATGGGCTAATAATTAAAGAATTAGCCTAGGACTTACAGAATAGAAACAGGAATATATTACATTTGTAACAATTATTTTTGAGGAAATATGAAATATTTTAATAAGTAAATAAAAAAATAAGGGAGAAAAACGCTAACTCCTAAAAAAACCTAGGCAATTTAATTTGGCAAAGTGCGATATACCAACACCTACAAGACAAAATAGCCTAAATTTAAAATCTACATAATTTTCACACAATTAAAAGGTACAATAACAAATGTAAATAAGAACTGTTAATAATTTGTAACTATTGTTACAAGAAAATTTTGAAAATAATCATTGATATATAGAAAGAGGAAAAAATGAACAGATTAACAAAATATGCCCTAGCAGCAGCCCTAGTATTACCGACTGTATTCTCGATAGGATCGAAAGAAGCAAAGGCAGATAGAATTAACCTAGATACAAATAAAGCAAAAGTAGTTAACGTAAGAAATTCAGCTGAAGAAAAGAACAATGTTATAGGACAAATCAAAGACTCAAACAAGTCATACGAAGTCCTAGGCAAGTCAAATGGCTGGTATAGAATTGACTTTGAAGGAAAAGAAGCATTCGTAGGAACATCTTGGTTCAAACTAACAGCTGAAACAGAAGTTATAGCTCCAGCAAACTTTAGAGATGCTGCAAAATTATCATCAAAGGTAATCAAAGTTCTAAACGAAGGTGATATAGTAGAAGTTATAGAAGAAGCTGACAATGGCTTTGTAAAAGTTAAACATAATGGCGAAGAAGGATACATATACAATAATCTTCTTAAATCTTTCAACGAAAGAAACAAAAATGCTAAAGAAAAGAAAAAAGTAGCTAAAAAATCAAATAACAATTCACAAAATTACCAAGAACCAAGCTACACTTATACAGAAGAAGTAACTTACTATGACAATGGATCTAACAATAGCTCTCAAGATTACAGCGGAGAAGACAATTCTTCTTACCAAGGAGATTCAAACTGGGCAAAAGAATGGATAGCTCAAAGAGAATCTGGTGGATCATACACAGCTTATAATCCAAATGGTGGTTACTACGGAAGGTATCAACTTAATCCAGCTCTAGTAAGCTACGGAGCAAGTCCAGCAGAACAAGAAGCTGCTGCAGATTCATATGTATATGGAAGATATGGTTCATGGGAAAATGCTCAAGCATTCTGGGCTAATAACGGTTGGTATTAAAAATAAGCTTACAATTATTATGGAGCTTATGATAATTAGAAAAAGACTTATCCTAGGCTAAATACCTAGAAGATCTGCTTAATTAGATAATATATAGAAAATCAAAGTAGAAAGTTACTAAGTTTATCCTTAGGACTTTCTACTTTTTAATTTGCTGGATTATTTTTCTTTGCACTAATTGAGAAAAGGGTAAAATGATAATTATAAGAATATCCAGGAGGAAATAATGAAAGCCATATTAACAGTTATAGGACTTGATCAAGCAGGAATAATCTATAAAGTATCAAAAATACTTTACGAATACAATATTAACATCCTAGATTTAAGCCAAACCATAATGGTCGATCAATTTGCAGGTATGTTTAATATTGATTTATCCAAAGCTAATGCTGATTTTACAGAGATAGGCAAGGCTTTTGATAAGTTAAGCGAACAAACAGGTCTAGAAATTAGAATTCAAAACGAAAAGCTTTTTGATGCAATGCACAGGATATAAGTATGGATAGGAATAATATAATTGAAACAATCAAGATGCTTGATGAGGAAAATCTCGATATTAGAACCCTCACCATGGGGATCTCCCTTCTTGATTGTATAGATAGCGATTATAAAGTCGCTTGTGAAAAAATTTATAACAAGTTAATTAGAGAGAGTAAGGACTTTATTAAGGTATCCAAGGAAGTTTCAAAAATTTATGGGGTGCCAATAATTAATAACAGGATATCTGTTACACCAATCTCTTTGATAGCAGCTAGTACCGATCTTGACGATTATACTCCCTTTGCCCAATGCCTAGATAGGGCGGCTAAGGATATAGGAGTTGACTTTATCGGAGGATTTTCTGCCCTTGTTCAAAAGGGTATGACTAAGGCTGATGAGATTTTAATTAAGTCTATCCCAAAAGCTCTAGCAAGTACAGACTTGGTTTGCTCTAGCGTAAATGTCGGCTCTACCAAGGCAGGTATTAATATGGATGCAGTTGCTATGTGCGGAGAAGTTATTAAGGATTTAGCTCAAAGAACAGCTTCAAGTGATAGCCTAGGTTGTGCTAAGCTTGTAATCTTTTCTAATGCTGTTGAGGATAATCCCTTCATGGCTGGAGCCTTCCATGGGGTAAGTGAAGCTGAAACTGTAATTAATGTTGGGGTATCTGGTCCTGGAGTAGTTAAGTCTGCTATATCAAATAAGGATAATTTACCAATTAATGAAATTTGTGAGATAATCAAAAAGACAGCCTTCAAAATTACTAGGATGGGAGAACTTGTAGGTAGGGAAGTTTGCGAAAAACTTGGCAAAGAGTTTGGTATTCTCGATTTATCCCTTGCACCAACACCTGCCATAGGAGATTCTGTTGGAAGAATCCTAGAAGAGATAGGTATTGATAATGTAGGTGGCCATGGAACGGTAGCAGCCCTTGCTCTTCTCAATGATGCGGTTAAAAAGGGAGGACTTATGGCTAGTGCCTCAGTAGGTGGTCTTTCCGGAGCTTTCATTCCAGTTAGTGAAGATGAGGGTATGATTAAGGCAGCAGATGGGGGCTATCTAAGCTTTGATACACTAGAAGCTATGACTTGTGTATGTTCAGTCGGACTTGATATGATAGCTATACCAGGAGATACAACAGCGGCTACTATCTCTGCAATAATTGCTGATGAGGCAGCTATTGGTATGATCAATGCAAAGACAACTGCTGTTAGAGTTATTCCAGTTGTTGGCAAGAAAGTTGGAGATTACGCACAATTCGGTGGTCTTTTGGGCTATGCACCAATAATTGATATAGGAAATTCAAATTCAGAAAAAATGATAAAAAGAGGTGGCCATATACCAGCCCCTGTTCACTCATTTAAAAACTAAGGAGAAAATATGGAAAGCAAAAATCCAATAGTAACAATAGAAATGGAAAATGGCGATATAATAAAGGCAGAACTCTATCCAGATATAGCACCAAACACTGTAAATAACTTTATTTCCCTAATTAAAAAGGGCTTTTACGATGGCCTAATTTTCCATAGGGTTATAAAAAACTTTATGATCCAAGGTGGTGACCCACAAGGCACAGGTATGGGAGGCCCAGGCTATGCAATAAAGGGTGAATTTAACATGAATGGTTTTAAAAATGATTTAAAACACGAAAGAGGAGTCCTATCCATGGCAAGGAGCTTCATGCCAGATTCAGCAGGCAGCCAATTTTTCATCATGCACCAAGATAGCCCACACCTAGACGGACAATATGCAGGCTTTGGTAAGGTAATCGAAGGCATGGACGTGGTAGATAAGATAGCAGCAAGCAAAACTGACAGACAAGATAGACCAAAAGAAGACGTAAGAATCAAACAAGCAAGCGTAGAAACCTTTGGTAAGGAATATCCAGAAGTAGTTAAAATGTAAAAAAAGACCAGGAGCAATCCTGGTTTTAGTGTGGGTAATTTCTAGGAAAACGAGACGATAAATAAATATTTTGTTAAAGATTTCAAAAAATATTTGACAATGATGACATTATTTTCTATAATTAAATAAATGGTAGTTACCACTTGTGTATAGGAAATCGTTTTTAAAGTTTTTGAAATTTTTTCTAAAACTTTAAAATTGTAGTATAAGTTTTCTTGCAACAAAGTTACTGTTTAAAATACTAAATAACTATATAAGGAGGATATTATGTTACAAACAGTTATAGTATTTTTGGTTGTTACGGGGTTGGTATCGTTAATTTCTTGGATTAGAACCAAAGATGACGATCTATCAACATCAAAGGGTTATTTTTTAGCGGGAAGGGGTTTAGGTGCATTTGTAATAGCTTGCTCAATGGTATTAACCTCTTTATCAACAGAACAGATGATAGGAGTCAATGCAAATACATATGTAGGCAATTTTTCAATTATTGCTTGGACAGTACAGTCTGTAATTCCTTTATGTATATTAGCAAAGGTTTTACTACCTAAATATCTTAGGGAAGGATATACAACTATCCCAGAATTTTTTGAAAATAGGTACGCAAGATCTACTAGACTTGTAATGTCAACTTTATTTTTATTTTTCTATATATTCATTTCAATACCAGTAGCATTATATACAGGTGCGATAGCTTTCAATCAAATATTTAATTTGGAACAATTTGGATTAGATTATGCTCAAGCAATGTGGATAACTGTATGGGCTATAGGTTTAGTTGGTGCTATATATGCAATATTTGGTGGACTAAAAGCAGTTGCCGTATCTGATACTGTAAATGCTGTAATATTAGTAATTGGTGCCTTATTAGTACCTTACTTTGGATTAAAATACTTAGGAAGTGGTAATTTACTTCAAGGTATAGATGTTATAACATCATCACATATTGAAAAGTTTAATGCTATAGGAAGTGCAACTGACGCAGTGCCATGGACAGCAATATTCACAGGTATATTTATAGTTAATTTATTTTACTGGACAACTAACCAAGCTATAGTTCAGAGAACTATGGGAGCCAAAGATTTAGCTTCAGGTCAAAAGGGAATAGTTATAGCAGCATTCTTCTTGTTGTTACTACCATTAATATTGAATTTACCAGGATTAATAGCATTTCATATTTTTGGAGATGGCATTAAAAATATGGACTTATCTTACCCAACATTAGTAAATGAAGTCATGCCAAAATATTTACAAGGATTTTTTGTAGCCGGTTTATTTGGTGCTGTTTTATCAACATTTAATTCATTTCTGAATTCGGCAGCTACTATATTTTGCAACGACTTATTACCAATGGTAAGTAAGAAGAAAAGAGAGGATAAAGATTTAATAAAACTAGCTAAAAAAGTATCAGCAATAATGGCAATTATTACAATGTTTATAGCTCCTTTATTGATGTATGGATCAGATGGTGTATTCTTATTTACAAAAAGATTTGCTGGATTCTTCAATATTCCAATAGTTGCTTTATTTGTAGTCGGAATATTCAACAAAACAGTATCATCAAAAGCCGCTAACATAACTGTAGGCTTACACATATTACTATATTTTAGTTTAGTGTGGGTATTTAAAGTTAGTTTGAACTTCCAACACGTAATGGGCGGACTATTTGTATTTGATGTCATATCTATGCTACTTTTAGGTAAAATTTGGGGAAAAGATACCCCTTACGAAGCCTCAACTGATAATAAATCTGGAGTAGATTTGTGCGAATGGAAGTATATCAATTTATTAATTTCAACAGTTGTGTTAAGTTTAATTGCACTATATGCATTACTATCTCCAATTGGATTAGCATCAGAAGCTGGAAAACCATTAAATGTATTGATTGGATATATAGTTATAGAAATAGCGATAATTATATTTTTTATAAGTAAAACAAAAAGGACTGCTATTCATGAATAATATAGTATATATTTTATTGGATCAAATACGTCTGGATATGTTGGGAACATACGGACATGATATAGTTAAAACTCCAAATATTGATAAAGTGGCAAGCGAAGGTATAAAATTTACTAACGCATATACACCAGCCTCTGTTTGTGGACCGGCAAGGACATCTTTATTTACAGGTCTTATGCCATCAACTCATGGTATTATCAGAAACGGGGAAAAAGGTGGTTCTGGAGAGATAGATAAAGATAAACCAAATATAATGAATCTATTAGATGAACATTATAAGTTTATTACAGGCAAATGGCATGTGGGAACAAAATCAATCCCAAAAGATTATGATATAAAAGGACATAATTTCGATGGTTATGGATATCCGGGAAGTGGCGTATATAAAAATTTAGTTTTTGATCAGCCACCAACTCGAGTTAGCAATAGGTATAAGGAATGGTTAATTGAAAATGACTATGAAATTCCTGAGGTTTCAAAAGCTTACTTTGGAGATAATCCTCATTTGAGAGTACAGGAGTTGTGTGGATTATTATCTGGAACTAAAAATGAAACAATACCTTACTTCATAATTGATGAAGCGAAAAAATATGTAAAAGAATCTACAGAATTATCTAAACCATTTTTTGGATGGATAAATTTTTGGGGTCCACATACACCATGTATTGTTCCTGAACCATACTATTCAATGTATAATCCTGATGATATTATATTGGATGATAGTTTCTTCAAACCTTTAGTTGGCAAACCTGGTCACTATAAATCAATTTCAAAGATGTGGGGAATGTGGGAAGCAAGCGAGGCTAGATGGAAAGAAGTTATATCAAAATATTGGGGTTATATTACACTAATTGATGACGCCATTGGAGATTTCATAGATTATTTAAAAGAAAATAATTTATATGACAATACATTTTTAGTAATAACTGCAGATCATGGTGATGCCATGGGAGCTCATAGGATGATTGAAAAGGGTGAATTTATGTTTGACACAACATATAAGATTCCTATGATAGTTAAAGATGTTAATTCTAAAAATAAGTCTGCAGTTAATGATAATTTAGTATATTTACATGATTTAACTGCGACAGCATATGATATATCAGGTAAGAAAATTCCTGAAGAATTTGAATGTGAATCAATTTTACCAATCATAAGGGATAAGGCAAATAATGATAGAAAAGGTGTTTTATCTCAATTAGCAGGCCATTTTGTATATTTTGAGCAAAGAATGTGGCATAGGAAAGATTATAAATTAGTATTTAATGCATCTGATTTATGCGAGTTATATGATGTAAAGAATGATCCGGATGAGTTAAATAATTTGTTCTATAATGATGAATATAAAGACATAAAAAGAGAGCTTTTAGAAGAAATGCACGATGAAATGCTTAGAATCTCTGATCCTTTAGAAAACTGGCTATATAGAATTATCTTAGAACTTTAATAAAAAAATAATATCCCTCGGAAATTTTTTCGAGGGATATTATGATAGAAGGTGGCAAAATGTTAGATTTAAAAATGAAAAATATAAGTGTACTAATAAAACCGGCATCTTCAAACTGTAATATTAAGTGTGAGTATTGTTTTTATTATGATGAATCAGCAAATAGAGAAGTGTTTGATTATGGATTTATATCAATTTCAACTATAGATATCTTCCTTATGAAAATTTTTAACCTTGTGACAGAAAGTGTTTCATTTCTTTTTCAAGGTGGTGAACCAATGTTGATTGGGATAGAATTCTATAAGGTATTTGAAAAAATAGTCAAAAAATACAATAAAAATAAAATAAAAGTAAATTACTCTATACAAACTAACGGTATTTTACTTAACCAAGAATGGGCTGAATATTTTTATAGTTCAAACTACCTAGTTGGAGTTTCACTTGATGGAATAAAAAATACCCATGATAAATATAGGATGGATAAAAATAAGAGTGGAACATTTGAAAAGGTCTTAGATGCAATTGATTTACTTAAGAAAAATAAGGTGCAATTTAATATTTTAACCGTTGTAACAAACGAAATTGTAGATAGTGTTAGTGAGATATATAAGTTTTATAAAGATAGTGACTTTTATTACATGCAATTTACTCCATCAATTGAACCTATAAAAAAAGTGGGTCAATACCAATATATGGATACAAAACATTTTGGCCAGTTTCTAGATGAACTGTTTAATTTATGGTATGAGGATATTAAAAATAAAAATTATTATTCAATTAGATATTTTGAAAATCTGATCATGATATTAATGGGCATAACTCCAGAATCTTGCGATGCTCAAGGTAAGTGCGATATAACCCTTGTAATGGAGGCAGATGGTTCAATTTATCCTTGCGATTTTTATATTTTAGATGCTTGGCGTTTAGGAAATATTAATAATAATGCTTTAGAGGATATTATTCTTTCCAAAAAATCTAAAGAATTTATAATTAGTTCTATAAATATTCCAGAACAATGTAAGTCATGTGAATATTTATTAATATGTAGGAATGGATGTAGAAGGTATAGAAACAATGAAAATCTGAATATCTATTGTGAAAGTTATTATTACTTTTTTAAAAGGAATTATGGAAAACTCATTGAATTAAAAGATATTATTCTGAAGGAAAGAAAAGTAAAAGCGAATTAATTTAAATAATATTTTGTAATATACAATGAGTTATTTACTTTAGGTAAATATTTTATTGTTTTGTATTTTTGGATAGAGAGGTTTTATATTTTTATGAAAAAAATTATTAGAAATGATATTCTTAAAGTTGTGATAAATATAAATGGAGCTTTTATTGATGAGTTTTGTTTTGGCGAAAAAAATATCTTTTACCCTAGATTTACAGTTGATATTGATGGAATCCAGAAACCAAGGGGTGGGATGCATCCATGTTTGCCACAATTTGGAGTCAGTGAGATAAATAAATTGATGGTTCACGGTTATGGAAGAGATTTAGTTTGGGAAATCATTGAAGAAGATCAAAATAGAATTATATTGGCTTTGGATGGACATTTTGGATATGAAGGGATGAACTCATTGATAGAATATTCACTGGATAAGAATAAGTTTGATGTAAAACTGACTTTAAAAAATACATCAAATAATAATTTCTTGGTGGCACCTGGCTTCCATCCATATTTTTATTATGATAATAATTTCTTTATTGATGGAGTGGATTTAAATCATGATGATTTAAGAAAAACAATATTTGTAAAAAGTAATGAGATAAATTTTAGAACAGGTGAAATTGAAGTGAAAATATTAACAGATAATTTTAATGTTTTCACAATATGGTCTGATTTTATAGAGAATTATATATGTATAGAACCAACTTTTAATGGAAATTCATTTACAAAAGAAAAAAATGATCCATATATTTTAAATGTTAAGGAAGAATTTAAAGCACAATTTTCTATAAAGATTGATTAAAATTTTACTGTATACAAATTAGATGATTAAGCTTACATATTAAGTATAAATGTTAAAATTTTGGGGGATAGAGTGTAGAAAATCTATGGAAAAGAAAAATAAATTATGGCGAATTTTTAAATCAACCCTATACCTATCAGCCTTTACCTTTGGTGGAGGCTACGTGATATTGACCTTGATGAAAGATACATTTGTAGATAAATTAAAGTGGATAGACAAGGACCAGATGCTTGATATGACTGCTATTGCCCAGTCAGCTCCGGGAGCAGTTGCTATAAACGCGTCAATAGTTGTTGGCTATGAAACTGGGGGACTTCTTGGAATGCTTGTGGCAATTTTGGGTACGGCCATCCCACCATTGGTAATTATTTCGATAATTTCAATGTTTTACCAAGCCTTTATCGCAAATTATTATATAGCGAGATTTTTAAAGGGAATGCAGGGGGCTATTGCTGCCCTGATTTTTAAGGTTTCCTATGATATGGGCAAGGATCTTCTTAAGAGTAAGTCAAAATTTGTGCCAGTAATTATGGTACTTGCCTTCATCTTGGGATATTTTTTGAAGGTAAATATAGTTTATATAATTGCTGGTCTAATTTTACTTGGCCTTTTAAATGCCCTTACAAAAAGGAGGGGACATGTTAGTTAAATTATTTATAAGTTTTTTAAAAATCGGACTCTTCTCCTTTGGAGGAGGCTATGCAGCCCTTCCCCTCATCCAACAGGAAGTAGTTACTCAAAATGGGTGGTTGGGTGTAAGTGAATTTAACGACCTAATTACCATTAGCCAGATGACCCCAGGTCCAATCGCCCTAAATTCAGCGACCTTTGTAGGCCAAAGAGTTGCAGGTTTTCCGGGAAGTCTTGCTGCAACAATTGGTTGTATTTTGCCATCAGCCATAATAGTTGGCGCCCTTTCATATTTTTATAAAAAGTACAAGGACTTGGATTTGATGACAGAAGTCCTAAAATTTTTAAGACCTGCCATTGTTGTGATGATCCTAATAGCTGGCCTTGATATACTCAAAACTGCCCTATTTGATGTAAACTTCATATCAATAGCAAACCTTGACTTTAAAATGCTAGGCTTATTTATAGGAGCGTTTATAATCATGAATAAAAAAAACTATGACCCTATTAAGGTCATGGTTGCAAGTGGTTGTTTGTATTTGATTTTAGGTTTTGTTAGCTAGTGATAAGTCAAGTCCATAATATTGTGTAAATTTACTAGTACAATATTTGCTATTTAATTCTAATATACAATTTAGAAGATGTTATCCAATCCTGATTGATATCAATGAGGATTGCACCTATTAAGCGAATATCTGAATCTTCGTTAGGAAATATTCTAATTACTTTTTCACGTCTTCTAACTTCTTCATTTAGTCTTTCTAAGCAGTTAGTTGACCTAAGTCTACTATGAATTGTATCATTAGCTAAATATGCAAAGGCATCTCCAAATCCTTAATCTAAGGTTTTTAATGAGTTTTGAAATTTCTTTCTGTTAAATTTAGTAAGTTGAGCGAACGAAAGAGTGCAAAACAAAAAAGGGTTTGTTGCAAAACTATGAATAATCATCGTACCATCGTTAGAAGGTTCTCTTAGGAAATTTTACCTCTCCTTGCCGGTGGGCATATTAGTGCCTGCCGGCTGATGGAGGCATTTAGCCCGTCGGCAAGGTGAGACTTTCCGTGGAGGTTCTTCTAACGATAATGGTACGATTTATTCATTCTGCAACAGCCCCTTTTTTAGTTTAGTTAGTGCTATCGTACATTTCTAGAAGTTTTTCTAGAACTTTAATTTTTTCTCTAATATCTCTGCCTTCGTCCGTATCTTTCTTTAGCATCCTTGGCAAGAGGATTTCTACTTCTTTGATATTTGGTGTGTAGCTTGATACCTTATCTGTTATTGATTCGTAAGACTTATGCTCGGCGAGGGCTACATGGTGGGAGTTAAACATGAGAGTATAACCAGCGATTCCTGTTTTTGCCTGATAAGGTTTGGAGATTCCGCCATCAATCACATAGAGCTTACCATTAGCCTTGATTGGGTTATCACCCTTGTTTGCCTTTACTGGAACGTGGCCATTAATTATCCTTCTTCTTTCGTTTTTGATTTCGAATTCGTCTAGGATCATATCTACAATCTCTTCCTTATCACAAAGCTTGTAATAAGGGTTAAAGACTTCTTTTTTTAAGTCCTTGTCATCTACAAAGATATTTTCAAAATATGAGTATTGACTCTTGCCGAAAATTGGTGAATATTTACCATTTATCAGATACCACATCACATCCTTGGCAAAGAGAGAGTCGGTAAAGTAGGCGTCTCTTGCTATTTTATCGAAGGCATCCATTAATTTTCTGCCAGTATATGTCTTGCCCTTAATCTTTACTTCCTTGAATTTGCCATCTTCTGTAAGAGGTATGCAACCATGAAAGAGGAGAGATCCATTTTCTGTTTTGTACATAGATCCATTCTTGTATAAGAATCTCATATGGCGGTTAAGTCTGTTGCCCTTGGTAAAATCGCTCTTTAGGATATCTATTATAAACTTTTCTGAATCGCTAAGCTTTAGTGGGTTCTTTGGATCTATAGTTGGGAAATTTGTATCCTTCATTGGGACATTTTTGTAGGTCATCTTCTCAAAATCGACAAATTTGAGGAAGTTTCTATCATCTACATTAAATTCAGGATTTCTATTTATGAGGGCGCCGTCAAGTTTAAATCTTATGATAGAAATTGCCTTATACATTTTAGCAGCAACTTCGCCACTGACATTGTCATAAATATTTCTGTCAAAAATTTTTGGCATGAAAAGCTTACAAGGATCATTCTTGTAGGTGTGGATGGCAAATTCATAAAGGGGTCTAAGATTTATCCCATAGCCATCTTCTAGCATGTCGAAATTATTATAAGAGATGGCATTCGCAACACAAGCAGCTATCAAAGCCTCATTGCCACTAGCTGCCCCCATCCAGGCTATGTCGTGATTGCCCCATTGGATATCTACATTAGGAAAGCCAAGTAACTCGTCCATAATTATGTGTGGGGAAGGGCCCCTATCGTAAATATCTCCAACTATGTGAAGCTTATCAACTGAGACTCTTTGGATGAGTTTTGCTAGAGAGATTATAAACTCCTTGGCAGAATTGTATTTTACAATATTTGCAATAAGAGATTCATAGTATTCCTTTTTGTTGAACTCTGAATCGTTGGTATATAAAAGCTCGTCAATAATATTGGTGTAGGAGCCGGTAAACTTGCTTTTTACATAGGCTTTAGGATATTTGGTAGATACAAATCTAAAGAGATTGATTAGCCTGTGAATGGTGATTGTTAGAAAGTCCTCAGTTAATAAATCGTTTTCGGAAAACTCTTTGATAACATAGCTTGGATCATAGATAAGCTCCGCTAGTTGGTCTTGGTCCTCTTGGATTAAGGTATCCCCATAGAACTTTTTGATTTTATCTCTAATATTTCCTGAAGCAGACCTTAGGAGGTGGAGGAAGGCTTGGCTTTCTCCATGGATATCAGAGAAAAAATACTCAGTCCCCTTAGGAAGATAGAGCTTCGAGTTAAGAGAAATCAACTCATCTTTGATAGCTGATTTGCTTGGATAGATGTCTTTTAATAGTTTTAAATAATTGTTGTCCATATTTCCCCTCATTTCTTCTTACTTGCTATATACCCATTAGTAGGAAATTTCAAAGAAAAAGAATGAAATTACTCATCCTTTTTTTCTTCTTCTATAATATTTTCGTTTGAAGATTTTTCTTCTAGCTTGTTTATAGTTAAAGTGCTCTTTTCTTCTTTACTAGGATTAGAATCTTCTTTTGCATTGTCGAGCTTAGCCTCTTCTTTTTTCTCACTTGCAAAATTTAGGGAGTAAAGCTTTGGCTCATCTTCACTATTTGCAAGGGTATTTCTTTTGCTAGTAGCTTCTATTTTTCTTAGCTTAGGAGCTTTATTTATATCTATTTTTTTCTCTTTTATTTTTTCCTTATTAGCATCTTGAATCTTTTTCATTTCTTCATCAGAATTTCCACTGTGATAGGCTCCCCTAGATTTATTATAGATACCCATAATTGATGCTAAAATTATTAGGGCGTTTAGAACAAGGGGGATATAGATTAATCTTTCCCTTATGAATAGAAGAATAAGCAAATCTATTATTATAAAGAAACATGCAAAGAAAATATTGGACAAGAACTTCTCTCCAGTTTTTCCAGATTGAAAAATATTTCTTGTAACTTTAAAATTTAAGAAAAAGCCACAGATTAGGATAATTATTGCAATTGGCTTAACAAAACCTAGGGATATTGGCGAAAAGCCTACTATATCCAAAAAGCCTGCCAAAAGTTTCTTATCTACAAAGCCTGCAAAAATAGTTGCGAATAAAAATAAAATTGTAATGACAGACCTAAATAGTCCACCTATAAAAGTTAGTAGTCTTGTAGTTGTTTTCATATTGCCTCCATTTATATTATTATAGCATAAATTATCGATTTGTTTATATCTTTTATTGAAGTATAATAAGCCCAAAGATTTGTTTAAGTCAAGGAGGTTCTTATGCTATTTGATGAAGTCTTGGACAAAAGATATTCGGCAAGATCATATAAAAAAGATATGCCAACTGATGAAGAAATCGAAAAGCTCTTGGATGCTGCCTACAAGGCGCCGATTGCTAACGGAGCTTATGGAGAGTGTAGGCTAAGCGTTATTAAAGATAAATCTCTAATGGAAAGATTCGTAAAAGAGTATCAAGAAAAAACTCATAAGGACAAGAATCCCCTCTACGAGGCGCCTTTGTTTATAATATTTTCATCAAGCAAGGATACTAGTGCAGCTTATGAAGATGCGGGCTGTGTGATAGAGCATATTTGCCTAAAGGCCACCGAAATGGGTCTAGCTTCTTGCTACATTAGAGGCTCAGTAAACGCCTTGGGTAAAGAAGCCTCCTATATCAAAGACCTTGACCTTGATACTGGTTTTTATCCGATAAGCGGACTTATTGTAGGTTATGCTGATGGCGACGCACAGATTAAAAACCACCACATAAAGACTAATTACATAGTCTAATAATATATAATAAAGAAAAAATTGAGAAGAAGAAAGGAAAATCTCGACTAAGGACTTGAAGAGTTGATTATAATATGGTATAATTAACAATTGCTAGAAATCTATAAATCGAGATTTTTTTATTTTTTATGAAGTTATTTCTAGGGGCTTTCTAGACAGAGAAAAGCTTACGAAACAGACAAGGAGTAATGATTAATGGCCCAATTCCATGAACAAATGTTTGGAAGAACTAAGAGAAAAAGTTTTTCCAAGTTTCCTCAAGTATTAGATTTACCAAATTTACTAAAAGTCCAAAAAGATTCATATGAATGGTTCCTAAAAGAAGGTCTTGGAGAAATATTAGAAGATATTTCACCAATCGAAGACTACAATGGCAACCTTATTCTTGAATTTATTGGCTATGAATTCGACGATGAAACAAAATATTCTGTTAAAGAATCAAAATATAAGGATGCAACTTATGCTAGAGATCTTAAGGTTAAGGCAAGACTTATAAATAAGGAGACAGAAGAAGTTAAGGAACAAGAAGTATTCATGGGAGACTTCCCAATGATGACAGATTCTGCTACTTTTGTAATTAACGGTGCTGAAAGAGTTATAGTAAGCCAGTTAGTTAGATCTCCAGGTGTGTATTATGCTGAAGAAACTGACAAGAGCGGAGATAAGATGTACTCTTCTACTGTCATCCCTAACCGTGGTGCATGGATTGAGTTTGATACTGACGCAAGCCACACTGTCAATGTTAGACTTGATAGGACTAGAAAACTTCCAGCTACTACCCTTGTTCGTGCACTTTTGTTTGAAAGTGATGAAGAAATTATAAATGCTATCGGAGATACCGAGCATTTGAGAAATACCCTAGAGAAGGAAAATTCAGAGACAGCCGAAGAAGCTTTAATTGAAATTTACAGAAAACTAAAGCCAGGAGATCCTGCAAGCGTTGAGTCTGCAACAAACTTAATCAACAATCTCTTATTCGACGATAGAAGGTATGACCTTGCTAAGGTAGGAAGATATAAATACAATCTAAAACTTGCCCTAGCTAACAGGATAGCTGGTCTTAGAGCAAAAGACGATGTGATTGATGCTGAAACAGGAGAGCTTTTTGTATCTGCTGGAGAATTAATTACAGAAGAGATTGCTAACGCTATAGAAAATGCAGGCATAGTAACAGTTGATGTTATAAAGAAAGATGATTATTCTGAAGAAGATAAGATTTTAAGAGTTGTTGGCAATAACTTTGTCGACATTAACGCTTTTGATGAGCTAAAAGATCTTGATATTAATGTTGATGA
Source organism: Anaerococcus tetradius ATCC 35098 (assembly GCF_000159095.1). Lineage (GTDB taxonomy): Bacteria > Bacillota > Clostridia > Tissierellales > Peptoniphilaceae > Anaerococcus > Anaerococcus tetradius. Next base: position 188,668 of record NZ_GG666297.1, read on the forward strand.
CTTTAGCGAAAAAGTTTACTTCCCAGTTATGAAAGAGATAATTGAAGAGGCTGCGAGCATTGATGAGATTAAGACTCTTATGGAAAGAAGGAAAAAGGAACTTTGCCCAAAACACATTACTAAGTCAGATATACTTGCTATTGTAAATTACCAATTCAACCTCTTTGAGGGAATAGGCCATGTAGATGATATCGACCACTTAGGCAATAGACGTGTTAGGGGAGTAGGAGAGCTATTACAAAATCAATTTAGGGTAGGACTTGCTAGGATGGAAAGAGTTGTTCGTGAAAGAATGACAACCCAAGACCCAGATCTTGCAACCCCTCAAGGCCTAATCAATATCAAGCCTGTAACAGCAGTAATCAAAGAATTCTTTGGTTCATCCCAATTATCCCAATTCATGGACCAAACTAACCCTATGAGTGAGTTGACTCACAAGAGAAGACTATCAGCCCTAGGACCAGGTGGTTTGTCAAGAGATAGGGCGGGAGTTGAGGTTCGTGACGTTCACGATTCCCACTACGGAAGAATTTGTCCGATAGAGACTCCAGAAGGACCAAACATCGGTCTTATCACATCTCTTACAACCTATGCTAGAGTTAATAAGTATGGATTTATAGAAACACCTTACAGATTAGTTAAGGAAGGTGGATATGTAACTGACGAAATCGACTATCTAACAGCAGATATCGAAGATGACTTCATCATAGCCCAAGCCAACGAACCTCTTGATAGCGACAATAGATTCGTAAATGCTAGAGTATCAGGACGTGGTATTAAGGGAGAAAATGATATATATCCAAGAGAGAAAATCCAATACATGGACGTATCTCCTCAACAGATTGTATCAGTAGGAGCAAGTCTAATACCTTTCCTTGAAAACGACGACTCTACTCGTGCCCTCATGGGTGCCAACATGCAAAGGCAAGCAGTTCCTCTTATCAAATCTGAAGCACCAATTGTAGCGACAGGTATAGAGCATAGGGCTGCAAAAGATTCTGGTGTATGTGTACTTTCTAAGTCAAAGGGTGAAGTAGTCTATGTAGGCGATGAGCACATCAAGGTAAAAAGAGATTCTGATGGCAAAATTGAAGATTATGAATTATTGAAATTTGAAAGAGCCAACCAAGGAACAACCATCAACCAAAGACCAATTGTAAAAAAAGGAGATAGGGTTGAGGCTAATGAAATCCTTGCAGATGGTCCATCAACAGAAAATGGTGAGCTTGCCCTAGGTAAGAACATCCTTATAGCCTTTACAACTTGGGAAGGTTACAACTTCGAGGATGCTATGCTCCTTAACGAGGAGCTTGTTATGGATGATGTCCTAACATCAGTTCACATAGAAGAGCATGAGTGCGAAGCTAGAGAAACAAAGCTAGGTGCAGAAGAAATCACTAAGGATATTCCAAATGTCGGAGAGGATATGAAAAAAGACCTTGACGAAAATGGAATCATAAGAATCGGTGCTGAAGTTAAGAGTGGAGATATCCTAGTAGGAAAAGTTTCCCCTAAGGGTGAAACAGAATTATCACCAGAAGAAAGACTTCTAAGGGCAATCTTTGGTGAAAAAGCTCGTGAAGTAAGAGATACATCACTCAAGGTTCCTCATGGAGAAAGCGGAATCGTAGTAGATGTTAAAGAATATAACAAAAAAGATGGAGATGAACTCGCTCCAGGTGTAAATAAAGTAATAAGAGTCTATGTCGCTGCCAAAAGAAAGATTATGGTAGGAGATAAGATGTGTGGTCGTCACGGTAACAAGGGTGTCGTTTCAAGAATCCTTCCTAGAGAAGATATGCCATTTTTACCAGATGGAACTCCACTTCAAATCTGCCTAAACCCACTTGGTATCCCAAGCCGTATGAACCTTGGACAAGTTCTTGAAGTTCACATGGGTCTTGCAGCAAGGACAATGGGTTGGAAGATTGCAACTCCAGTATTCGACGGAGCTCTCGATACAGAAATCGAAGAAGTTCTAGAAGAAGCTAAGAAGGTTGCTCCTTACGTCAATAAGACAGGTAAGATTACCCTTCGTGATGGTAGAACTGGACTTCCTTTCGAAAATCCAGTAACCGTCGGAGTAATGTACATGCTAAAACTCCACCACATGGTTGAAGAGAAGATCCACGCAAGATCTATCGGACCTTACTCACTAGTAACCCAACAACCTCTTGGTGGTAAGGCACAATTCGGTGGTCAAAGATTCGGAGAGATGGAAGTTTGGGCCCTAGAAGCCTACGGTGCAAGCCATACCCTCCAAGAAATTCTAACTGTAAAATCTGACGATGTTACAGGAAGAGTTAAGACTTACGAATCAATTGTAAAGGGTGAAAATATTCCTGAACCAGGTACACCTGAATCCTTCAAGGTTCTTGTAAAAGAACTTCAATCCCTAGCCCTAGATGTTGAGCTATTGGATAGTGAAGGTGAGGTAATCGAGCTAAAGGAAAATATAGACGAGCAAGATAGATTCTCTCAAGTTGATAAAATCGACGCATCAAAAATCAAAAGCCTAACTAGAGCTTTAAATAAGGATAATTCAAACGCTGAGAAAGCTTCTTCAGAAGAAGATACAGACGAAGCTAGCGAAATGATAGAAGAATAGGGGTATAAATGAGCGAATTAAACCAATTTGATGGGATGAGGATGAAAATCGCATCCCCTGAAAAAATCAGATCATGGTCTCATGGCGAAGTAAAAAAGCCTGAGACTATCAACTATAGAACCCTAAAACCAGAGAAGGACGGACTTTTCTGTGAAAAAATATTTGGACCAACCAAGGACTACGAGTGCTCTTGTGGGAAGTACAAGAGAATCCGCTACAAGGGTGTAGTTTGTGAAAAGTGTGGGGTAGAAGTAACTAAATCCAAAGTACGTCGTGAGAGAATGGGTCACATTGAGCTAGCAGCTCCTGTAAGCCACATTTGGTACTTCAAGGGAATTCCATCAAAGATGGGACTTCTCCTTGACATGAGTCCAAGAGTCCTAGAAAAGATTTTATACTTTGCTTCATATGTCGTAATCAACCCAGGTTCAACAGACCTTATGGAAAAGCAAGAGATATCTGAAAATGAATATCAAGACGTAATAGAAGCTTATCCAGATGATACAGAATTTAAGGCAGCTATGGGAGCAGAAGCTGTAAAAGAACTCCTCTCTAATATTGACCTAAAAAGAGAATACGAACTTCTCCTAAAAGAGCTTGATGAGTCAACTGGACAAAAGAAGGTAAGAGTTTCTAGAAGACTAGAAGTAGTTGATGCCTTTCTAACAAGTGGCAATAAACCAGAATGGATGATTCTAGATGTCCTTCCAGTAATGCCACCAGAACTAAGACCTATGGTTCAACTTGAAGGTGGAAGATTTGCAACCAGTGACCTTAACGATTTATATAGAAGAGTAATAAACAGAAATAACAGACTAAAAAGACTTCTTGATATTGGAGCACCAGAAATTATAGTTCGTAATGAGAAAAGAATGCTCCAAGAAGCTGTCGATGCCCTAATAGATAACGGAAGACGTGGACGTGCTGTAACTGGTGCATCAAATAGAAACATGAAGTCCCTATCTGACCTATTAAAGGGTAAAAGCGGAAGATTCAGACAAAACCTTCTTGGTAAGAGAGTTGACTATTCAGGTCGTTCAGTAATCGTAGTAGGACCTGACCTTAAATTCAACCAATGCGGTCTTCCTCAAGAAATGGCCCTTGAGCTTTTCAAACCATTTATTATGAACAAGGTTGTTGATTGTGGTATGGCCCACAATCTCAAGTCTGCAAAGAAAATGGTAGAGAAAAAAGACCCAAGAGTTTACGAAATCCTTGAAGAAGTAATCAAAGATCACCCAGTTTTACTAAACCGTGCCCCTACTCTTCACAGACTAGGTATCCAAGCCTTCGAACCAAAGCTTGTAGCAGGTAAGGCAATTAAGCTACATCCGCTAGCTTGTAACGCCTTCAATGCGGACTTCGATGGTGACCAAATGGCTATCCACTTGCCACTATCAAATGAGGCTCAAATCGAAGCAAGACTACTAATGATGTCAACCAACAACATCCTTGGTCTAAAAGATGGTAAGCCAATTACAACCCCTTCTCAGGATATGGTACTTGGTGCTTATTATCTAACAACCATAAAAGATGGTGCCAAGGGAGAGAATATGACCTTCGAATCAATTGATGAGATGATGAAGGCCCTAGAAGCAGGTTATGTTGAATTCCAAAGCAAGGTCAAGGTAAGAGTTAAGAAGACTAAGGAAGATCCAGGTAAGATTGTAACATCATCTGTAGGTAGATTTATTTACAATCAAGGTATTCCACAAGACTTAGGTTATGTAAATAGAAAAGAAGATCCATACTCTCTAGAAATAGACACAATTGTTGATTCAGGAACCTTAAAGGACATAGTAGATAAATGCTTTAGAAAGCATGGCAATATAAAAACTGCCGAAGTATTAGACTACATCAAACAAACAGGTTACAAATACTCAACCCTATCAGGTTTAACTGTATCCATGTCAGACGTAAATATCCCTAAAGAAAAATGGGATCTCATTGCTAAGGCTGATGCTGAAGTAGACAGATATGATAAACTCTATAGAAGAGGTCTTATAACAGATCAAGAAAGATATGAAAAAGTTATAGACATTTGGGGTAAGACTACAAACCTTGTAACTGATGCCCTTCTTACAGAACTTAAATCAGATAACAACATCAAAATCTTTGCTGATTCAGGTGCCCGTGGTTCTACAAACCAAATCAGACAGCTTGGTGGTATGCGTGGACTTATGAGTCAGGCCGATGGTAAAATCATAGAAATCCCAATCAAGGCTAACTTTAGGGAAGGACTTTCAGTACAAGAGTACTTTATTTCAACCCACGGTTCTCGTAAGGGTCTAACAGATACCGCCCTAAGAACTGCCGATTCAGGTTACCTAACAAGAAGAATGGTAGATATCTCTCAAGACGTAATAGTTACAGAAGATGATTGTCATACAGATGGTTATGTTATAGCCCACGAGTTTAAGGACGGCAATGAGCTTATAGAAAACCTACAAACAAGAATTATCGGTAGAACATCTTTCGAAGAAATCAAAGATGAAAATGGCGAAGTCATAGTTCACAAAAACGAGCTAATAGACGAAGATATGGCTGATAAGATAATTGATGCAGGAATCAAAGAAGTAAAACTACGTTCTGTACTTGAATGTAAGGCCAAACATGGTGTATGTGCAGCTTGCTATGGTAGAAACCTTGCAACAGGAAAGCATGTCAATGCTGGTGAGGCTGTAGGAATCATAGCAGCCCAATCAATCGGAGAACCTGGTACTCAGCTAACCATGAGAACCTTCCACTCCGGTGGTATAGCAGGCGTTGGAATCACCCAAGGTCTTCCAAGGGTTGAGGAGTTATTCGAAGCAAGAAAACCAAAAGGACTTGCCTACATCGCAGAAAACTCAGGTGTCGTAACTCTTATCCAAAATGAAAAGAAGACAGACGTAGAAATCCTATCAGACGATGGATTCGCTAAGAAATACAATATACCATTCGGATCAAGAATACTTGTAAAAGACGGAGATATTGTAAGAAAGGGAGATCAGCTAACAGAAGGTTCCCTTGACCCACACGATGTCTTAAATGTATTAGGAAAAGTTGGTGTTCAAGACTACATCACCAAAGAAGTACAAAAAGTATATAGACTTCAAGGTGTAGAAATAGACGATAGACACATAGAAGTCATAGCTCGTCAAATGCTCAAGAAGGTTAAAATAGATGAGGCAGGAGATACAAGATTCCTACCAGGTTCCCTTCAAGACAGACGTGAAGTTGACATAGAAAATGAAAAAATGACAGAAGAAGGCAAGAATCCAGCCACCTATAGCCAAGAGCTCCTCGGTATCACCAAGGCATCTCTTGCCACAGAAAGCTGGTTATCAGCTGCATCCTTCCAAGAAACAACAAGAGTTCTAACTGATGCTTCAATCAAGGGTAAGATAGACGACCTCAAGGGACTAAAAGAAAATATCATCATAGGTAAGCTAATCCCTGCCGGTACAGGTCTAAAAGCCTACAACGATGTAGAAATAGACTATGAAACCAAAGAAGCAGAAGATGCACAAATAGCTATGAACATGGAAGCCCTAGAAGCTGAAAATGAAGAAGCTATGGAAAACTAAAAACAAAGGCTCGCATATAATGCGGGCTTTTTCTTGTCTAAAATATTATTTAGTCCCTGATTTTTTATAACTTGTCTTAAAAAACTTTAAGCTGATAAAATTTTGATAAGAACAATGACTTAATAGAAAAAATTATTAGAGTGAGGATAAATTAAAAAACTTGGAATAAGGAAAAAACCCAGACGACCTTTTTGATAAATAAATTTATGACTAGGTAAATGAATCATTTTAGAAAAAGCTTCAGTTAAATAAAAATTGTACTTGAAGATAAGAAAAAAACAAGCCATGGTCAGATTAGCTAGCCTACATCTAAAAAGAAATATTTCATATAAAGTCCTTTCTTTCTTTCTTCTTGCTATCATAGTAACATATATTTGAACTTAATCTTATATTCAACTTAATATTTGCTTAACTGAAAGAGAAAGTTCTGATATAATTTAAGCTAAGGAGGAAATATGACAGATAAATCTAAACGCAGATATTTTTATAAGACTGGGGATTTTACAAGCATACTTGCTCTTATCTTGCAGGGAATATTGGTAGGTCTTGTGATTGGCTTATTCAAAAAATCCATCCATCTTCTATCAGATAAGATGCTTCTCTTGTTTTCCCTAGCCAGGGGAAATTTTAGCTACAAAATCTTTATTATTGTTTTATTTATACTTGTAGGAAGCCTTATTTATTATCTAGCCAAGAAAGACCCAAATATCAAAGGATCTGGTATACCGATAATCTATGGTATGCTTGATGACAAGTTTGATGTAGATTCAGAAAAAACTTTAATCAGGAAATTTCTATCAAGCGTCCTTACCATAGGAATAGGTCTTACACTCGGTAGAGAAGGTCCTTCAGTTCAAATAGGTGGACTTGTGGGCGATATAGTTCATAGAAGGACTAAATCTAGGGAAAACAAAAAATATTTCATAGGATCAGCTGCTGGAGCAGGAATTGCAGTAGCCTTTAATGCTCCCATCTCTGGAGTTTTATTTACCATAGAAGAAATTTTCAAAAAAACGGACAGGAAGGTCTTTCTATCAACAGGAATAACTATCTTTACAGCAGTAATTACAGCAGATCTTTGTTTTGGAAACAATCCAGCCTTAAAGGACATACCTGCCTTTGATGTCATGAGCCTATCAATGATTGCCTTACTAATCCTATTGGGCCTTGTAGCTGGCTTATCGGGAGTATTTTTCAATTCATGTATAATAGGTTCGAAGGGATTTTTCGCAAAAATAAAAATCAATCCCTACATAAAATATATGCTTCCTTTCGTAATTACAGCCATAGTCCTCATGATTGACATAGAATTATTCTCATCAAGCGAGCATTTTATTTTCCTTCCTATATCAGGAAATCCTAGCCTAGCTTGTCTGATATTTTTCTATTTTGCAAAAATCCTTCTCCTTGCCCTAGCCTTTGGTCTTGGAGTTCCTGGAGGAAGTCTTGTTCCCTTGTTGGTAATTGGATCTCTAGTAGGAAATATCTTTGCGACAAGCCTAGTCTGTCTCGGCTTACTAGATCCATCCTATATACTAATTTTTAGTATTCTTGGTATGTGTGGTCATTTCTCTGCCATAGTAAGAACGCCTATAACAGCAATAATTTTAGTCCTAGAAATGACAGGAGGAGCCTTCAATTACCTACTAGGAATATCCATAGTAAGCCTAGTTGCCTATAGCCTTGCAGAAATCATGAAATCTAAACCATTCTACGAGCACTTATACGAGCTATTAGTCAAATAAAAAGCACTAGTATAAGGACAAATAAAAAGGGACAGTTGCAAAAGTCCCAAGTGAACTGGCCACCAAAAGTTAGACATTGAAAACTAACTAAAGGAGGTCAGTTTTTTAATGGCAAAATATAGCACCGAATTTAAAATGAGAATTGTAAACGAATATTTGAAAGGAAATATAAGCTTTAATAATTTAGCATAAAAGTATAATATTTCTCACCATGAAATATTAAAAAGACAGTTAAATGCATACAAATGACAAGGCTATGAATGACTTAAAGTAAAGAGAGAAAATACACAATACACTTTGGAATCTAAGTTAAATGTTGTAAATTTGAATTTAACAAGAGAAATGTCCGATCAAGGCCTAGCAAATGAATTAAAGATAAACAATCTATCAATGATAACAAGATGGGTTTGTAAATGTCAACCGAAAAATGGTCCACAGTCTTAATATCAGAGCTAGTTTAGTTCTAACTCTGATATTAGGTCAACTTTATGGGGCCACCTTATTTAGTGTTTAGGACAATTTGCACATCTTTTTATTTGAATTTAAATCTATATACATAATTTTTATCACCAAAGTGCTCATTGGCAACAAGATATGATTCTAACTTGTTCATGTTATAAATAACTGAATGGGTAGTGATTGTATTTTTATCTTTATTATCCCAATTTCTTCTTCCAACTTTTGCTAATATATCCATGGCGTGATTTTCATCATCTAAAATAAAATTTTTATTTGTAAGTTCTTTATTTATGAGTTCATACCTATCAAGTCCAAATTTTGTATCATCATTATCATAGTAGTTTTTTGATACAATGAAATTAGTAACTACCTGTCCTTTTTTGTTCTTATTTTTATCGTTATATATAACGTTTAATTCTCTTTTTGAACCATCAGTATCTGTTTTATCAGACTTGCCAATGTATTCTAAAATTGCACTATTTCCACTTGCATCCGCAACCATATAATGGAAAGAGGAACCTGCAGAATCGTGCATATCATAAGACTTTGCAATTTCGATTGCTTCTTCTACAGTTTTAGCCTTATCAAGCATAAGTCTTAGAAGAATTGTAGATGTTATATCATCTTTGTCTGTATTCTGGTCAGTTGGATAATCTTCTTTTGAAGGTCCTTGGTAAGACATATAGATTCCTACAGATAAGCCTTTCTCATTAATTCCATCTAGTGGAGTGTAGGCTGCAGCTAGCATATTAAATTTACTCTTTAATGTATTTGGATTATCTTCAGCTTTGACACCCAAAAATGATAAATCTACAGTGGAAATTGATTCATACCTACCTTTTGATGGTTTAGTATGTACAAGTGCTATGTGCGTTGTTTTCATATCATAATTTCTAGCAAATATATTATCACCATCAGCAAGACTTGCTGTATAAGAAGAACAACCAATATTTGATTCTTCAATTGACAGTTTAAAAAGACCCTTAGTGATTTTTCGGGTTAAAAAATTGATTAATTCTTTATCCGATTTAACTCCACCTTGTTTAAGTAGGTCGTCAAGATAATAGTCGCCTTTGGCATCAATTGTCAATACTTTACCATCTGAGTGATTTTTATCTTCTGGCATAATTTCTTTAATGCTCATAATAGTAAAAATTTCATTTCTCCATACTAATACTATAGCTAGTATTAGAATTACAGGGATAATTAATATAAATTTTAAAATATTTTTTCCTTTTTTCATATAACCTCCAATCTAGTTTTGAAAACTAGATGATTATATTTTATCATATTATATAGAACAAACAAATATGTAATGCAATAATATATAATATAGATTATATAAAAAAAGTGGCTGTTGCAAAAATCCCAAGATATAAAAAAGACTAGGAAAGTGAATGAACTGACCCCCAAAAGTTAGACCAAAAAACTAACTAAAGGAGGTCAGTT
>NZ_GG666297.1:199738-229287 GCF_000159095.1 Anaerococcus tetradius ATCC 35098
TCAGTTTTTTAATGGAAAAATATAGTACAGAATTTAAAATGAAAGTAGTTCAGGAAATAGTAAAAAGATGGGTAAATGCATAAAAATCACAAGGCTATGAAGGACTAAAAGTAAAAAGAGAAAATACACAATACACTTTGGAATTTAAGTTAAATGTAGTAAACTTGTGCTAAACAGGAGAAATGTCCTATCAAGCCTAGCAAACAATCTTAAAATCAATAATCCATCAATAATCACCCGATGGGTCAATGAATATAGAGAAAAAGGCATAGAATGACTGAAATCTAAAAAGATAGGAAGACCTTCAAAAATGCCAAAATCCCCAAAGAGATCAAAAGACACTAAAATAAAATCATCAACAAACATAACTAATTTAGAAAATAAATCATTAACACAAGCACAATTAAAAGAAAAAATAAAGAAATTAGAAGAAAAAAACTATTAGCTCCAACTAGAAAATGATGCAATAAAAAAAGATAGAATTGTCTCGAATGACATATACAGAAATAAGACAATTGCTGAAACAATTGAAGTCTTGAGAGATAAATACAAACTAAAAGACTTGTTAAAATACTTTAATATTGGCAAATCAACATACATGTATTGGCAAAACGATTAAATAAACCAAATAAAGATATAGAAACAGAAAAGAAAATACTTAATATAAGAAAAGACAATCCAAACTATGGCTATAGAAGAATAACAGCAATGTTAAAAAATCAGGACTAATAATAAACAAAAAGAAAGTACAAAGATTAGTTCAAAAATTAAAAATACAAGTAAAGAACTTTTCAAGAAAAACAAGAAAAACTCATCCTACAAGGGAACTGTTGGAAAAATAGCTGATAATAAAATAAAAAGAAACTTTAAAGTAGAAAAACCATACACGCAAATAACAACAGATACAACAGAATTTAAGTACTTTGAAAAAGATAAAACAGGAACCTATCAAATAAAGAAACTTTATCTAAACCCATACCTAGATATGTACAACAGTGAAATACTAAGCTATGAAATATCAAAACAGGCAGCAATAGAACCAATCCTAAAAGCCATGGGCAAAGCCATAGAAATAACTAATAAAAGCAAAGAAAAAAGAATATTCCACTCAGATCAGGGTTGGGCATATCAAACAAAACAATACACATCAAGGTTAGAGACAAATGAAATCAGCCAATCTATGTCCAGAAAAGGTAACTGCTTAGACAACTCACCAATGGAAAACTTCTCTGGAATACTAAAACAAGAAATATATTACGGACACAAATTCTATTCATATGAACACTTAAAACAAACAATAAAAGATTTCATAAAATATTACAATGAGGAAAGAATAAAAGAAAAATTAGGATACTTATCACCAATAGAATACAGAAAGAAGAATGCAGCATAAAAATGGGGCTGTTGCAGAATGAATAAATCGTACCATTATCGTTAGAAGAATCTCCACGGAAATTTTGCCTCCATCAGCCGGCAGGCACCACTGAAAATTTCCTAAGAGAACCTTATAACGATGGTACGATGATTATTCATAGTTTTGCAACAGCCCCAGGACAAAAAAATACCAGAGCTAGTTGAGTTCTAACTCTGGTTTTAGGTCCAGATTTATGGAGTTACATTAGCATTAAGATAGGGCTATTTTTACCATCTTTTACCGTTATCCTAACGGTAAAAGATAGAATGTGCTAACATGAGTTTGCAAGTATATTTGTAGAGAGGTGATTCATGCTTTCTGATAGAGAAATTAAGATAGTTAAATTTTTATATAAAAATCAAAGTAAATATGTTTCAAGCAATACGATTGGTTTTAATGTTGGATTTTCGGAAAAAACTATAAGAAATTCTATAAATGATATATGCAATAAGATATCTAAAAAAATATTTGAGATAGATTCTGTTAGAGGAAAAGGATATCGTTTGATTATTAATAACTATAATGAATATATTGATTTGATATACAAGTTGAAAAAGGGGAGAAGTCAGATATGTGACAAAGATGGAAGAGAAAAATATATTCTAGAAATTTTACTGCTAGAAAATTGTAGTGTAAACTTTAGAAAAACATCCAAAATGCTGTTTGTTAGTGACTCAACTTTACAAAGAGATATCTATAATTTGAATAGAAAGCTTAGGGATTATAAACTATATTTAGAAAAAAACAAAGATGATTCTCTTTCTATAAGAGGAGAGGAGATAGATAAGAGACATTTTATCTTAGATTATTTTTTTTCTGGAAGATTTTCTAATTCTTTTTTAAGTAATATGGATGAAGTGGATATTTTTGATAAGGATATTATAAGACAACTTCTTTTGATTTTACTAGATGAAGTTAGAAATCATAAAATATCTGTAAATGATTATACTATAGAAAATTTGGTTGTGCATTTTGCTTTGCTTATAGAGCGAATAAAGAGAAATTGCATAATAAATGATTGTTTTGAGTTAACATATATTGATAATAAAAATATTTATAACTTTTCACTAGATATATGTGAAAGGATATCAAAAACTTTTGGAATTGATTTACCTGTAAAGGAAAAAAACTATATCTTTATACAATTGCTATCAAAAACAAAATCGTCAATATTAAGCGTTGAGTCAAATGATGATATGAGATATATAGGATTAATAAAGCATATATCAAAAAAATTAAAGGTTGACTTATTGGAAGATGATGTATTTCTAAATAGCTTTTTAGAACACTTAGCTTCTTTAGAAAAAAGAGTGGAATCAGGATTTTTAGTTTCCAACCCATTGACGGATAAGATTGTTTCGAAGTATAAAGTGTATTTGGATCTGGTAAAAGAAAGTTTCGATAAATTCTTAGGTTGGAGAGATTTGACTGATGATGAATGGTCTTATTTGGTGATTTATATAATTTCTGCTATAGAGAGAAACAAAGTCAATAATAAACTTAAAATTCTTGTTGTTTGTGCTTCAGGTTTTAGTACAGGTCTTATGCTTAAAACAAGGATTTCCTATGAATACAGTAGAACTTTTAGGATAGTTGGCGTTTTGGGGTACTATGAATTAAGTTCAGAAAACCTAATAGATATTGACCTTATAATTTCCACTATTGATTTAGAAGGTCTGCTTATACCAGTTCCTTATGTAAAAGTAAGTGTGTTCTTGGATGAAGATGATTTAAATTTAATAGATAGAAAAATTAAAGAGATAAGATATGAAAAATCACACAGTAAATCCTTTTTTTCAGAGGGTTACGTGAAAAATAATTTATTTGATAAGTATTTTTCACAAGAGAATTTTTATATAAATAGCAGACAAATTTCTAGGAATGATGCATTAAGCTTGATATATAAATCATTGTCCTATGAAGGGAAAATACAGAAAATGTATAAGCAGGAAACAGACCTGAGGGAAAAATTTGGAAGTGTAGTTTTTGGGGATATTATTTCGATACCACATCCTGTGCATCCAATAGAAACTAAGGGAAAGATATTTACAATTATATCGAGTGAAGATATATTTTGGGATGATTTGCATAAGAATGTAAGAATAGTATTCTATATCTCGCCACCTCAGGGAATAGATAGAGATTTTGAAAAGGTAATAGCAATCTTTACAAAAATTATAAGGAATGAGCAACTAATTAAGCAATTAATTGAAATCAAAGATTTTGAAGAATTTAGGAAATTTATGAAGTTGGGAGGTGATTGAGATGGAAAATTCGACTTTAGAAAATGTGTGTATGCAGTTAATAACTTATGCTGGTATTGCCAAGTCATATTATATCGAGGCAATGGCAGAAAGAAGATTAGGCAATAAGAATAGTGCAAATAAACTTATAAAAGAAGGACAAACAGCCTATAATGAATGTCATAAAATTCATCATAAGATGTTTGGTGAACAATATGAAATAGAAGATTCCTTACAAAATGTATTACTAATGCACGCAGAAGATCAAATGATGGCATGTGAAACTATATATATACTAGCAAGTGAACTTATGAAATGTTACGAAAGGATTGAAAATTTAGAAAACAAGAGGTGACTGTATATGAAAAAAAGAAATTTTATGGACATATTAGAAGCAAAACTTATGCCAATGGCTGCAAAAATTAGTGGAAATGTACACTTATCATCAATAAGAGACGGATTTGCCTTAGCTATGCCTTTACTAATTATAGGCTCAATGTTCATGCTAATATCAAATTTTCCAATTCAAGCATGGATTGATCTATTAAGAAATACTGAAGTTAATGGAAACACGATAGCCTCATATTTTTCAGCAGCTACTAATGCTTCTTTTACAATAATGTCGATTTTTGTAGTAATAGGAATTGGAAATGCTTATGGAAGTAGGATAAAGGTAAATGCATTATTTAGTGGAGTAGTTTCCCTAGTAGCATGGTTTATACTTATGCCATTTGAATTTGACTTCACCCCAGAGGATGGAAAAGAAGCTTTGAAAGTAAGCGGTTTATCCCTTGATTGGCTTGGAGCAAAAGGAGTATTTATAGGCATCATAACAGCTTTTGTGGCAGTAAGAATTTATAAAATGGTGGTTGATAGGGGTCTAGTAATCAAAATGCCAGCGGGGGTTCCTCCTACAGTAGGCGAATCATTTGCCTCATTATTTCCAGCGACCTTTGTGATGGCTACTTTTGTAATAATTAAGTTCATATTTTCATTAACACCTTGGGAAAATGCCTTTTCATTTGTGTATAGTGTTTTACAATTGCCGTTGCAACACGTTGGTGGCTCGTTACCAGCAATTATTTTGGTTTATTTATTCGCCCATGTATTGTGGTTTCTAGGAATACATGGAACAAATATTACAGATTCTGTATTTATGCCAGTACTATATGCACTATCAGCAGAAAACTTAGCAAAAGTAAATGCAGGATTGTTACCAGAAAACATAATCAATGTACAATTTCAGAATTTATTTGCAACATTCGGTGGGGCAGGTTCAACACTATCATTATTGATAGTAGCTGTATTAATATCAAAATCTAAAAGATTAAAACAATTATCAAGTTTATCTATACTCCCAGCTGTATTTGGGATAAACGAGCCAGTTATATATGGCTTGCCAATAGTTTTAAATCCATTATTGTTAATCCCTTTCATATTTGTACCTATGATAAATATAATAATAACATATATAACGATGAGTATTGGCTTAGTTCCAATAACAAATGGAATTATAATGCCATGGACTACTCCTCCCGTTATATCAGGTTTCTTATCAAGTAACTGGCAAGGTGCTGTATTGCAAGTCTTTTTAATTGTGCTTGGGTGCATAATCTATTATCCTTTTGTTGTAGCTGTGGATAAAAATAATATTTTACAAGAAGAAAATTTAATTAAGGAAAATAAGGAAAAATAATGCGAAAACTAGGAATATCTATTTATCCCGAACATTCAACTGAGGAAAAAGATTATGAATATATTAAATTAGCATCTAGGAATGGGTTTTCAAGAATATTTACTTGTCTCTTATCTGTAAAAGATACAAAGGATAATACAATAAAAAATTTTAAATCATTTATCTTAAAAGCTCATGAGCTAGGATTCAAGGTTTCTGTAGATACCAATAGAGAAGTATTTGAATTTTTTGGAGCGACAGCTAGTGATATTTCAGTCTTTGCCAGAATGGGAGTTGATATAATAAGGCTTGATTGGGCAATGTCTGATTATGAAAACATAATTCTTACCAATAATCCATACTCTATATTGATTGAATTTAATGCAAGCTCTGATATATCACTTGACTTGTTGATAAAGAATGGAGCAAATAGGACAAATATGTCAACATGCCATAATTTTTATCCACAAGAATATACAGGTTTAAGCAAAAGAAGATTTGACTATTTTACAGATAAATATTATAAGCAAGCACTACCAGTTCATGGATTTATATCAAGCAATAATGAAAACACATTTGGGCCTTGGCCAGTATATAAGGGATTATGCACACTAGAAGAACATAGGGGAAAAGACATAGGATATCAATTGAGGTATATGATTGCAAACAGGAAAATTAACGATATCATAATTGGAAATGCTTATGCCTCAGAAGAAGAACTTGAAAAGCTTGGTAAAATTGACTTATCGATACCAAGCTTAGAAGTGGATGAAAATTATGATATAATTAAAGTTGAAAAAGAAATTATGTACAATTTTACTCACTCCGATAGGATTGATTCATCTGAATATTTCATCAGAAGTAGTGTCACAAGATCTTATGGAAAGGACAAAGATATTCCCTATAGGAACTGCAAGAAAGAATACTTTGAAAAAGGAGATATCCTAATAGTAAATAACAATCTTTCTCACTATAGGGGAGAAGTCGAAATTGTAAAAAAGAAAATCAAAAATACTGGAGAAAGAAATTTAGTCGGTAGGTTAAATTTTGATGAGCAAGTGATTATGGACATGATATCCGAAAAAAACCCATTCAAGCTTATAAAAGGAGAGAAAAATGAGTGATGAAATCAATATAGTATTGTGCTGTTCAGCAGGGATGAGTACAAGTTTAGTAGTTGAGAATATGAAAAAAGCAGCTGATGAAAAGGGAATAAATGCAAAGATTAAGGCAGTTCCAGTATCTAGCTTAGAAGAAATTAATGGAAAAGAGCATATAGATGCCATAATGTTAGGACCACAAGTTAGGTTTAAGCTAAATGAACTCAAAAATATATATAAAGAACAAAACACCTTTGTTGATGTTATAAATATGGCTGACTATGGGATGATTAATGGTGAAAAAATATTAAATGATATTATTGCTTCATGCAAAAATTAAAAGTATAAAGGAAAATAAAGTGATGAGATATTTAAAGTTTCTCATCACTTTATTTCATTGTTCACTTTAGTGAGTTGAGCGAACGAAAGAGAGCGAAACAAAAAACCACCTGCTATGCAGTTAGAGGGACTAATCGTTAGCTTCAAGCACCAAGAAAACCTCCTTATTTAATTGTGACAGTCACATGCACAATTAAATAAGGAGGTAAGCATGGATAAAAATACTTTATCGCATACAAGCTGGAGATGCAAATATCGTATAGTTTTTGCACCAAAATATAGAAGACAAGTAATATACATACAACTAAGAAAAGACATAGGGAGCATACTTAGAGAATTATGTTCAAGAAAAGGAATAAATATAATAGAAACAGAGCTATGTCCAGATCATGTACACATGCTGGTAGAAATACCACCAAAATATTCAATATCACAAATAATGGGGTATTTAAAAGGAAAAAGTTCGCTGATAATATTCGATAGACACGCGAACTTAAAATATAAATATTGAAACCGACATTTTGGTGTAGGGGATATTATGTAGATACAGTGGGAAAAAATGAAAAGAAAATAAAAGAATATATACAAAATCAATTAAAAGAAGACTATTACACTGACCAAATAAGTATAAAGGAATACTATGACCCGTTTACTGGAGAGGAAGTCAAATAAAAACAAATAAAAAACTGCTTAAGTAGTAGTTGGGAAAGTGATGTATATGAAGGAATACTCGACAGCCCCAATAGGGGCGTGCCGGTATTCGCGCCTTATAGGCGCTGTGCAAACTACCAGCTAAGCTGGTAGTTTTGATTAGTATTCAAGTTTTACATCCTTATCTCTTAGAAAGTCTAGGTATTCGGCAGGAGGCCTTTTGTTAGTAATCATCGTATCAATATCTTCTAGCTTAGCATAGGTCATCAAAGAGCTTATCCCAATCTTTGAATCATCAACTAGTAAGTAGATATGATCGACAATAGAGCATATTGTGCTTTTTATTCTTTGCTCAATAGGATTTTTGTTAGTAAGACCATCCTTGATGGTAAGACCAGAAGTACACATAAAGGCCTTGTCTATATTAAAATCTTTGATGGTAGGAGAGCTTCCCCAATATGTGAAGGAATTACTAGTGTGGTTGTAATAATTACCAACAACGAACAAATTTACATTCTCCATACTAGCAGCTTTTTTTATAATAGATAAGTTGTTAGTAAAAATTGTCAAATGAATATTATTGTCTAAATCGTTTATTAAATTTTCAGTTGTCGTACCAGAATCTATAAAAATCCTATCGCCACTAGTAATAAAATTCTTAGCTATACTTATAATATGAGCCTTCTCATCTTTCTTTAAGTTTTCTCTTTGTTCAAAAGATTTTAACTTATCTGACCTTGCCTTTGCACCACCATATATTTTTGTAATAATATTATCTTCTTCTAACTTTTTCAAATCCCTTCGAATGGTAACTATAGAAACGTTAAATTTTTGGGAGAGCTCTTCTGTAGTGACCTCTCCTTGATTTATTATGTATTTTCCCATGTTTGAAATTCTGTCATTATTCATTATTAATCTCCGTATTAAATCATTCTGTTGATAACATTATAACTTTTATGAGCAAATATATCAAATAAAACGTTTTTCTCTCTTGACATATTATCAAAACAATCATATAATTTAGGTGTAAATGATAAAGTTAATCAAATAAATGATAGTTTTGTTCGAAAGGAGTGTTTTTTTGGCAAGTTTAAAAAAAGAATGTCTAAATATAGATTTAGGCAATTATGTACTATTACAAAATATTGAAGCAAAAAAGTCAATTCTGAACTACATAGGATTAAGAGCCTTGGAGTTAAATGACAAATCATTATATAAGGAAAGCTTAGATGGACAAGAAGCCTGCGTTACAGTTTTATGTGGAAAGGCTAATGTTAAAGTAGGGGAAAACGAATACAAGAATATTGGAAGAAGAGAGAAGAATTTTGACAAGAATCCAACTGATTCAGTTTATATAACAAACAAGGATTCTTTTGAGATAAGTTCTGATTCTAATGCTAGGGTTGTTATCTCCTATGCTATTTCAGATAAAGTTTTAGAATCAAAGTTAATTAAAGCAGAAGATAATAGTGTTGAAAAGAGAGGAAAGGGAATGAATAAGAGATTAGTCAATAATATTCTTCCTGATTCATCAACTATTTCTGACAAGCTTATAGTGGTTGAAGTATATACAGATGAGGCTAATTGGTCATCTTATCCACCACACAAACATGATACAGCTAGTGAAACAGAGACCTTCCTCGAAGAGATTTATTATCATGAGATGGATAAGGAACAAGGATTTGTTTTCCAAAGAGTTTATACAGACGATAGGGTGTTAGATGAAACTATGAGTCTTTATAATAAGGACGCTGTTATGGTTCCAAGAGGATATCACCCAGTTGCTGTTCCTTATGGATACAATTCCTATTATCTAAATGTAATGGCGGGACCAAATAAAGAGTGGAAATTCCATAATGAAAAAGATCATGAATGGATTATAGATAGAAAGGATGTAGAATAATGAGACTTATCAAAAACTATGTAGATGGACAATGGATTGAATCTAAGGCAAAAGAATTTGAAGATGTTTATAACCCAGGTGATGGAGAAGTTATTGCAAAATGCCCTCTATCAACAAGAGAGGAAACAAAAGAAGCTATAGAAAATGCAGCAGAGACTTTTAAAACTTGGGGCAAAACTTCAGTTCTATCAAGACAAAAAATATTATTCAAATTACAACAAATCTTAGTTGAACATACTGATGA
Organism: Anaerococcus tetradius ATCC 35098; assembly: GCF_000159095.1. Lineage (GTDB taxonomy): Bacteria > Bacillota > Clostridia > Tissierellales > Peptoniphilaceae > Anaerococcus > Anaerococcus tetradius. Next base: position 209,308 of record NZ_GG666297.1, read on the forward strand.
GCTAGCAAGACTTATTACTTTAGAAAATGGTAAAAATTTCAAAGAAGCTAAGGGAGAAGTTGGAAGAGGAATTGAAAATGTTGAACATGCAGCAAGTATAGCAAATCTTTTGATGGGTGATAATCTTTCAACCATAGCTACAGATGTAGAAGTTCACAATTATAAGTATCCAATAGGAGTTATCGCAGGGATTGCTCCATTTAACTTCCCTATGATGGTACCTTTCTGGATGTTCCCTATGGCTATAGCTTGTGGTAATACTGTTGTTATGAAGCCTAGCGAGAAAACACCAATCTTAATGCAAAGAGTTACAGAACTTTGTGAAGAGGCTGGTCTTCCAAAGGGTGTTTTGAATGTCGTAAATGGTGGAGTTGAAGTTGTTAATGAATTTTTAGAAAATCCACAAGTTGCAGGAATCTCCTTTGTAGGAAGTAAAAACATAGGCGAGTTAGTTTATAGAAAAGGATGCCAACACGATAAGAGAGTTCAAGCCCTAGCTGGTGCTAAAAACCATACAATAATACTTAAAGATGCTGACATAGAAGATACTGTAACTAAGGCTATCGGTGGAGCTTTTGGTTCTGCAGGTGAAAGATGTATGGCAGGCTCTGTTATCCTAGTAGAAGAAGAAATTGCAGACGAATTTGTAGAAAAGTTTACAAAAGCAGCTAAAGAATTAAAAGTTGGAGATGCATCTAAGGATGATGATGTCTTCCTAGGACCTGTTATAAGAAAAGAAAATCAAGAAAGAACCTTCAGATATATAGAAAAAGGAATCGAAGAAGGAGCTAGCCTTATCTTAGATGGTAGAAAAAATATTCCAGAAAAAGGCTTCTTCGTTGGACCAACTATCTTTGATAATTGTAAGGTAGGAATGAAAATTTGGGCTGAAGAAATATTTGCTCCATTTGTTTCTATAATAAGAGTTAAGAGCCTAAAGGAAGCTATTGAGATTGCTCACCAAAATGAATTTGCTAATGGATCTTGTATATTCACAAATAATGCAGCAGCTATAAGATATTTCAGAGAAAATATCGACGCTGGCATGTTGGGAGTAAACTTAGGAGTTCCAGCTCCAGTAGCCTTCTTCGCATTTTCAGGTTGGAAACACTCTTTCTATGGCGACCTTCACTGCAATGGTAAAGACTCTATCTTATTCTATACAAGAAGAAAGGTTGTTACTAGCCAACTAAAGACAGGAGAGTTTGACAAATAATGAAATACATTAATTTTCCAGAAGATAGGCAACTTGATCTTATTCTTATTGGAAGAGTGGCTGTTGACTTTAATCCTTCCCCAGAGGAAGGGTTCAAGCCACTAAGTCAAGTTGTAAAATTTGAAAGATATATTGGCGGATCGACAGTAAATACTGCAATAGGTGTTAATAGACATGGCCTAAAAGTAGGAATGATTGCAAAAATTTCTGATGATCAACTAGGAGATTTTGTCCTAGATCATTTGAACAACGAAGAAAATATAGATACAAGTCATATAGTTAGAGCCCAAAATGGTGAAAAAATAGGCCTAACCTTTACTGAAATGAAGTCTGAAAATGAGTCTTCTATATTGATGTATAGGAACATGATAGCAGACTTGGCACTTTCTGTAGATGATATTGATTATGACTACATCAAAAAGGCAAAGGCAATCTTGGTATCAGGCACAGCCCTTGCAGAAAGTCCTTCAAGAGAAGCAGTATTGAAATCGATTTTACTAGCTAAAAAAGCTGGCTGTAAGGTAATATTCGATGTAGACTACAGAAATTACAATTGGAAAAATGAAGATGAGATTTCTATCTATTATTCAATTGTAGCAAAACAAGCAGATATAATAATGGGTTCTAGGGAAGAATTTGACTTAACTGAAAGACTTATAGTCGATAAGGCCCTAGAAGATGAAGAAAGTGCAAAACTTTGGTTTGACCAATCAGCAGAAATTTTGGTAATAAAACATGGCAAAAAAGGTTCAAATGCCTATGTGAAAAATGGAGAATCTTATTCAATCAAGCCATTCCCAGTAAAGGCGAGAAAAGGTTTTGGTGGTGGAGATGGCTATGCATCAGCCTTCCTTTATGCTTTATTTACAGACCATGACATGATTGAATGCCTAGAATATGCTTCAGCAGAAGCTTCTATGATGATTAGATCAAACTCATCATCAGATTTGCCAAATACTAAAGAGCTTGAAGAATTTATCAAAGAAGCCAAAGAGGAACATGGAGAATTTGTAGCAAGAGGTGATTTATAATGAAACTTACTATGGCTCAAGCAATAGTTAAATTTCTTGATAATCAATATATCAAATACGATGGAGAAGTTAGCAAATTCGTAGACGGTATATTTACAATATTTGGTCATGGAATGGCAGTTGGTTTGGGTCAAGCCCTAGACCAAGATGATCATAACTTAAACGTTTATCAGGGAAGAAGCGAGCAAGGAATGTGCCATGTAGCTACAGCCTTTGCTAAACAAAACAACAGAAGAAAAATCATAGCTTGTAGTGCATCCATAGGACCAGGTAGTGCAAATATGGTAACTGCTGCTGCAACAGCAACTGTAAACAATATTCCACTTTTATTGTTTCCATCAGACACATTTGCATCTAGACAACCAGATCCTGTTTTGCAACAAGTTCAACAAGCATATGATTTAACAATAACTACTAATGATGCCTTCAAACCAGTAAGCAAATACTGGGATAGGATAAATCGTCCAGAGCAAGTTATGACAGCGCTAATCAATGCTATGAGAGTGTTAACCGACCCTGCAGATACTGGTGCTTGTGTAATAGCTATGCCTCAAGATGTTGAGGGTGAAGCTTACGATTATCCTGAGTATTTTTTTGAAAAAAGAATACATAAAATTCAAAGAAGGATTCCAATACAAGAGGACATAGAAGAAGCAGCAGAGCTTATTAAAAAGGCTAAGTATCCACTAGCTATTATAGGCGGAGGAGTTAAATATTCAGAAGCTGGCGAGAGGATAGATGAATTTTTAAACAAATACGAGATACCTTTCGGAGAAACTCAATCTGGAAAATCTGCTATCAAATCATCATCTAAGATGTGCCTAGGGGGAATAGGAGTTACAGGAACCTATGCCGCAAATATCCTAGCTAAAAAAGCAGACTTAATAATAGCGATTGGATCAAGACTTACAGACTTTACAACATCATCTAAGAGATTATTCAAAAATAAGGATGCAAAATTTATAACAATAAATGTCGATAGATTTGACGCCTACAAGATGGATGCCCATCAGATAGTAGCAGATGCAAAACTTGCAATCAACGCTTTGGATGAGCAATTAGACAAGCTTTCCTATAAATCTTCTTATAAAGACGAGATAAAGGAAGCTAAAGAAAAGTGGGATAAGGAAGTTCTTAGACTCAAAAATTATACTTATGGCGAAAATTTTGAAACAATCATAAAACCACAAGATCCTAGAACTGTAAATGAATTTATAGAAAAAACTGGGGGAAAGATAACACAAACATCTGCCATACTAGCCCTTAACGATTTTATCAAGGATAAAGGAATCGTTATCACGGCTGGAGGAAGCTTGCCAAGTGACTTACAAAGACTTTGGAGGACTGACAAAAAGGACGCTTACCACGCAGAATATGGTTATTCATGTATGGGCTATGAAGTAGCTGCCGCCCTTGGAGTAAAGATGGCTGATGAAGCTAGTGATGTCTATGCTGTAGTTGGTGATGCTAGTTTCCAAATGCTAAATAGTGAACTTTCCACAATTATTCAAGAAGGCAAAAAAGTATATATTTTAGTTTTCGACAATAGTGGTTTTGGATGTATAAACAACCTACAAATGAATCATGCTGTAGGAAGTTTAGCGACAGAGTTTAGAAAAAGGAATGGTCAAAGACCTGACGGTGGCCTATTAACAGCGGACTACACCAAGGTTGGAGAAGCTTATGGTTTTAAAGGTTATACAGTAAAGACCTTGGATGAATTTAAGAAAGCCTTAGCTGACTCTAAAGATGTAGAAGAACCTGTATTAATAGATTTGAAAGTTATACCAAAAACTATGATTGATGGTTATGAATCTTGGTGGAATGTAGGTGTAGCTGAAGTTGGTAAAAACGAGGAACAAGAAAAAGTTTACCAAGAAGTTGTTGAAGGAAGAAACGAAGCTAGAAAATATTAAAAGAAGAGGAGAAATATTATGACTATCAAATTTGCTTGCGCACCAATTGCATGGACTAACGACGACCTACCAGAACTTGGGAAAGAAAATACATTTGAACAATGTATCTCAGAGATGGCTCTTGCTGGCTATCAAGGAACAGAAGTTGGAAACAAATACCCAAGAGACCCAGAAGTTCTTAAATCCTACCTAGAACCAAGAAATCTAGAAGTAGCAAGTGCATGGTTTTCTGCATTCTTAACAACAAAACCATATGAAGAAACTAAGAAAGCCTTTATTGAACACAGAGACTTCCTCCATGCCATGGGAGCAAAAGTTATCGTTGTAGCTGAACAAGGTCATTCAATCCAAGGTCAAATGGATACACCAGTATTTAGCAAAAAACCTACATTCACTGATGAAGAATGGGATAGACTAGCTTGTGGCTTAAACAAACTAGGTGAACTTGCTCTAGAAAAAGGCATGAAGATAGTTTACCATCACCATATGGGAACAGGTGTTCAAACAACAGCAGAAGTTGAAAAATTAATGGAAATGACCGATCCTGAAAAAGTATTCTTACTCTATGATACAGGCCACCTAGTATTTTCAGGGGAAGACCCAATTGCCTTTTACAAAAAATTCTCAAAAAGAATTAAACACATCCACTTCAAAGATATAAGAGCTGAAAAACAAAAACAATCAAAAGAAGAAGAATGGTCATTCCTAAAATCTGTATTCCAAGGAACTTTCACAGTACCTTCAGATGGATGCATAGATTTTGAAACTATCATAGATATGATTCTTGAAGATGGCTATGAAGGTTGGATCGTAGTAGAAGCAGAACAAGATCCAGCCCTAGCAAATCCATTCTTATATCATAAAAAAGCTAAAAACTTTATGGATATGTTAATAACCAATAAACTTATAGCTAAGAAATAATGGTGGACTTATGTTTTTTGTAATAGCGAGCTTCGCCATCATAGTTTGTCTTATAGGCTTTATCGCCTATAAGAAGACTATGGGCCAAGTAGATACATCATCATCTGAAGGATATTTCCTTGGAGGTAAATCATTAGCTGCCCCAGTAGTTGCTGGAACAATAATAATGACTAACCTTTCAACAGAACAAATAGTAGGACAGAATGGTCAGTCCTATGTTGCTGGAATGCAGGTAATGGCTTGGGAAGTAACAAGTGCTGTTGCTATAGCTCTTCTTGCAGCAGTTTTTCTTCCTAAATATTTTAGGTATGGTATAAATACAATTTCCGATTTTATAGAGATTAGATATGATACTGCAACAAAAAGAATAGTATCAATCCTCTTTATAATCACCTACATGGTATCATTCATGCCGGTTGTATTGTATTCTGGAGCCTTGGTATTTAATAAATTATTTAGGGTTGACCAACTTTTGGGTATTTCTCAGCTATCAGCAGTTACCCTAATGGTAATCTTTATAGGAGTAGTTGGTGTCTTGTACCTATTCTTGGGAGGAATGACCCTATCAGCTTACTCAGATACTATTTACCAATTTGGTTTAATCATAGGTGGACTTGCCATACCATTTTTGGGATTGAAATTGTTAGGTGGTGGTTCCTTCCTATCAGGAATTGAACATGTAACTCAAAACACACCAGAATTGTTAAACTCAATAGGAGCGGTTGATTCAAAAATTGTTCCTTGGCCAACCTTGTTTACTGGAATGTTCTTTAACAATCTTTTCTTCTGGTGTACAAATCAAATGATAGTTCAAAAAGCTTTTGCAGCTAGAAATTTGAAAGAAGCACAAAAGGGAGCTTTAATAGTTGGAACCTTCAAAATATTTGGAGCCTTATTCCTAGTATTTCCTGGAGTAGTAGCAAGAAATATGTTTGGTGATCAATTCTTAAGCTTACAAGATGGTGCATATCCACAATTAGTAGTAGATGTCCTACCACAATGGGCTATGGGCTTATTTGGAGCAGTTATATTTGGTGCTATCCTATCATCATTTGCAGGAAGTCTATCATCAACATCAACACTTTTTGCCCTAGACTTCTATAAACCAATTATTAATAAACAAGCCACTGATAAACAGATGGCAAGGATTGGTAAAATAACAAATGTAAGCTTGGGTATAATTTCTATAATAGTTGCACCTTTTATTTCAAAAGCAGGCTCAGGCCTATACGCTTTCGTACAAGAATTTAACGGCCTATACAACATGCCACTATTAATAATGATTCTATGTGCCTTTTATTATAAAGAAGCTACTGCAATAGGAGCAAAAACTACAATGATATTCCATGTTGTTGTTTATGCCCTATCAAAAATTGTATTAAGAGATGTACATTTCTTATATGTATTAAGTGGTCTATTCTTTATAGATTTCCTAGTAATGATTGTAGTTAGTAAATTAACTTTTAAAGGAAAAGGTTTTAACTTGAGCGATTATTCGATTGCCCAGGAGGTAGAAGTAGAACCTTGGTCAAAGGTTACAATTTGCTCAATTATAATAACTTTAGTTGTTGTTGGAACATACTTGTTCTTCTCACCTATGGGAATAGCAAGTGTATAATAAATAAATAGAAAGAGGAGAAAAATTATGAAAAAATTAAATGTAGGTATTTTTGGAGCAGGAAGAATCGGTCAAATCCATGCAATGAACTTGGTAAACAATCCAAACATCAAAATTAAAAGGATTGTTGATCCATTCGCAGATAAGTTAAAAGACTTTGAAGAAAAAATCGGTATCAAATTAGAAACAGACCCTGAAGTTATCTTTAATGATGAAGAAATTGAAGCTGTATTAATCTGTACACCAACAGACACTCACGTTGACTATATAGTAAAATCAGCTGAAAAAGGCAAACACATCTTCTGCGAAAAACCAGTTTCTCTATCAGATGAAGAATCAATGAGAGCTTACAAGGCAGTAAAAGAAGCAGGAGTAAAATTCCAAATCGGTGTTAATAGAAGATATGATAGAAACTTCGCTTATGCCAAAAAATTAATTGATGATGGAAAAGTAGGAGAACTTGAATTAGTAAGAGTAGACTCAAGAGACCCTGAAGCTCCACCATTATCATATGTTAAATCTTCAGGTGGACTTTTCATGGACATGACAATTCATGATTTCGATATGGCAAGATTCTTGACAGGCAAAGAAGTTGTAGAAGTTTATACCCAAGCAACAGTTAAATGCAACAAAGAAATTGAAGGAATAGACGTAGATACAGCAATTATCAATCTAAGATTTGAAGATGATTCAATAGGTGTAATCCTAAATTCAAGAAGAGCTGCCTACGGTTACGATCAAAGAGTAGAAGCTTTTGGTTCAAAGGGAACTGCTATGGTTGAAAATGACCTAGAAGCTAATGTAATTTTTGCTGACAAGGACGGCTATCATGCACCAAATCCTGAATTCTTCTTCCTACAAAGATATACAGGAGCTTACAATGCAGAAATAAATGACTTTGCTGATGCAGTATTCAATGATAGAGAAACATCAGTAACAATTGAAGATGCAATCATGGCTCAAAGAATTGCTATAGCTGCCAAAGAATCTCTAGATTCTGGACAAGCAGTCAAAGTAAGGATGATTGACTAATGAGTGTAAAAAAGAAAATTCTAATAATAGCAGAAACAGGAATATCCGCAGAACTATTTAAAGAAAAATTTCAACACTTTATAGATATCTCAAAGTCATGCGCTTATGTTGAACTAACAAGCTTGAATGACTTTGTCGATAGGCTTAACAAGGAAAAATATACCCACATACTTGTAGCCCCTAACGCTCATATTTTGGAAAATCATATCAAGGAATACCTAAGAAGGGTAGATTCAACCGACACAAAAGTAGAACTAATATCTGAAACAGATTATCTAACTATGAATGTCGAAAGAATAATGCTCGACCAGCTATAAGGAGAAATCATGATAAAAATGGCTTAAGAAAAGGAATTAGCCAAGACTTTATAGAAAGATTCTCAGAAAGTTTCAAAGATGAACTAAAAGAATTTGTAGCCTGCGTAAAAGAAAATAGAAAGCCATAAATAACTGTCTATGATGGCACAGCAGTATCTCATATAGCCTACAAATGCAAGGAAAGCTTTGAAACAGGAAAATTGGTAGATATTGATTAACTTAAAAAGCAAATAGAATTAGTAAACTTACCGAATTAATTTTAATCCGAATGAAATATCGTTATTGAAGAAAGCTCCTCTGGGGCTTTTTTCAATTGTAAAACTTATAGGAGTCTTTGATATACTATGAGATTAAAAGAGATAATTTAATTCCTTGATTTATATTGACTTTTCTATGTATTATCATATATTAGCATAAATCACAAATTTTTTAGGAGTTATTATGAATCATTACCTAACTGATGATAAGCCAAGCAAGGCCATTATCAAATTTTCCCTTCCTATGATTATAGGATCCTTCTTCCAACAAATTTATACTTTAGTAGATTCTGCTGTAGTTGGCAAATATGTGGGCGAAGCTGCTCTTGCTTCCATTGGAGCAAGCTTTGCACTTACTACAATTTTTATTTGTATAGCTGTAGGTGGTGGGGCAGGAGCTTCGGTTCTTATAGCTAGATATTTTGGGTCAAGAGATTATAAAAGGATGAAGAGTGCCATTTTTACATCCATGCTTGCCTTCCTTATTATAGCCATAGGCCTTTCAGCCTTTGGACTTCTATTTTCTAGGAAATTAATGGCTATGCTAAATACTCCAGCTGATATTTTGGATATGTCAGTTGTTTATTTAGACATTTATTTTTATGGCCTAGCTTTTTTGTTTATGTACAATATTATCTCAGCCCTCTATCAGGCCCTTGGAGAATCCAGAATCCCCCTATACTTTTTGATTTTTTCTTCAGTATTGAATGTGATTTTGGATGTTTACCTGGTTAGGGACTTAGCTTATGGCATAAAGGGAGCAGCCTATGCGACCCTCCTTGCCCAAGGGCTTTCAGCAATATTATCTTTTCTAGTATTTATTAGACATTTGAGAAAATTTGATGTCAATCCTGATAAGCTCTTTGACTTTAAGGAGCTTAGACTTATAAGAAGGCTAGCCCTTCCATCAATCTTGCAACAATCAACTGTAACTATAGGCCAGCTTCTCGTCCAAGCAGTTGTAAATTCTTTCGGCGTAGAAAGTCTTGCTGGATTTTCGGCAGCCATTAGGGTAGAAAGTCTGATTATTGTACCGATAACAAGCCTCGGTAATGCAATTTCTTCTTATAGTTCACAAAATGTTGGAGCAAGAAAGCTAGATAGGATAGTAAAAGGGCTTAGGGCATCCCTAATACTGCTTGTAGGCTATTGCCTTTTAGTCTTTATAATCCTTAGGACAAATTACTCAGCTATAACAGCCTTCTTTATGAATGAGAACTCATCTGAGCTTGCCATAAGAACTGCCGACTCCTATCTTAAATTTATAGCTTTTTTCTTTATCCTAGTAGGAGGCAAGCATTGTGTTGACGGCGTTCTAAGGGGAGTGGGAGATGTGAGAGTTTTTACCCTAGCTAATATAGTTAACCTATCCCTAAGAGTATTTCTTTCGATGACCCTTGCCCATAAGATAGGTATTTCCATGGTCTGGTATGCAGTACCAATCGGCTGGTTTTCAAATCTAGTAATTTCTTCTATTTATTACGAAAAAATAAGAAAAGACTCTTACAAGTTAATATTTTAATAAAGGATTGCCCTTAATCAATAAGCCATTAATTAAAAATGAACTGACCTTAAAAGTTAGCCCAAAAACTAACAAATAAGATCAGTTCATTTTCATATTTTTAAGTTATTTACTAATATCAGTAGAATTTTTCTTAATAAATTCATCTATTTTTTTGAAATAGTCCTTGTCAGCATAGACTGAATCAGCATGACGAAAGCCTTGGATGATTAATTTCTCCTTAACTCCCTTTTTTATAGCAAACATTTCATCGGTCATCTCTTTTGGGATGAAGTCATCGCCAGTAGTATGGATAAACATTATAGGGACTTTGGCTTTGGCTACTTGGTCTATGGGCCTAATCTTTTTTAGGTCGATACCAGCCTTAATTTTTGCCATGGTGTTTGCCATATTTAAGACTGGAAAGCTTGGAAGTTTAAATCTTAGCTTTAATTCCTTGGAGAATATCTCCCACACAGAGCTATAACCGCAATCGTCAATAATTGATGTAATATTCTTTGGTAAATCAAAGCCTGAAGCATTTAGGACTGTGGCTGCTCCCATGGAAGTACCATGGAGGCTAATTTGAGCTTTTGGATTTTCCTTTATAATGTAAGATACAAAATTCATCAAGTCTTCACTATCCCTACCACCCATGCCTATATATTTTCCTTGGCTAGGCTTATGACCTCGCAAGCTATAGGTTAGGACATTGTAGCCTAACTCGTAAAAATTTGCAGCAAGGATTTGGGCCTTCTTTTCGCTGGATTGGTAGCCATGAACAACTATAATCCACTTATCCGTCTTTTGGGCTTGCTTAAAGATGTGTCCGTAGAGGGTCAAGTCATCCTTAGTCTTTACCTTTATATCGCGAGTTAGCTCTCTTACATCTACTAGCCACTCATCCCTCTTATTTTCCAATTCTTTCTTTCGCTTTTCCTTTATATCTTCATAAACTGTAGGGTTTTTCTTCTTGGGCCTATTCTTTCCGCCAGCATTTGCTACAAGGGCGTAGTTTACAAAATAAGAACCCACAAAATAAGTCGTTCCTATTATAAGAAATAGGCAAGCGATAATAATTCTTTTCCAATATTTTTTAATAAATTTCATATTCACCTCGTTTTTAAAACTAGATGAATATACTTTATATTTTAATTTCCAAAAGTCAATAAATTATAGGACGAATTGAGCTATACATTTGGAAATCTTAATTATATCGACATTAGACCTAAAATCGAAGCTTAGTTTACTTCCATCGGTAAAGGCGAGTATAAGTTCGCTATCTATATCAAGCACTCCTGCTGTTTCTATTCCAAAATATTGAACTTTAGAATAAGGGTAGGAAATGTAGGATCTTTTCTTTCCTGTTATTCCTTGAACATTTACCACAATAATTCTTTTTGTAGTAAAAATAACCTGATCTCTTATAGTTTCAAAAGCTTGAACCATATCCTCACCGCCAACAAGAAAGTCCAAGACTTCTCTTCTAACCTTACTAAGATCAATTTGTTTGAGGTTAAATGTATTGGAATCTCCGATAATTCCGCTTCCTATTACTGGCATAATTTCTCCTTTTTTCTTTGATTATAACATTTATTTACCTATTAACAAAAAAACTCGAGCCTAAGCTCGAGCCTTGTTTGTAATTAGATTAATTTTTTAACTTCTTCTAGAGCCTTATCGAAGTCAACCTCGTTAGTAACTTCAGGAACATATTCTACATATTGGATAATTCCTTCTTTATCTACGATTACTACTCCCCTTGTCAAAAGCTTTAGCTCATCAATCAAGAAGCCATACTTGTAACCGAATTCTCTTTCTTTGTAGTCAGAAACCATTTCAAGGTTTTTGATATCCTCGTTAGAGCAAAATCTTTGTTGAGCAAAAGGTAGGTCTTCTGTGATAGTAACAATTACTATATCATCAGATAATTCTAGGGCATCCTTGTTGAATTTTTTAGCTTGAAGAGCACATACGCTTGTATCAAGTGAAGGTGCTACTGAATAAACAACAAGCTTTCCCTTCAAATCTTCTGAGTTGAAATCAGAAAGGTCATTCTTTGTTGCTGTGAAAGCTTCTGCCTTATCTCCCTTTTTGACTTGTGTACCTAATAGATTTATTTTATTTCCTGCAAATGTTATATTCATAATTCCTCCTAAAAATATCTTTTTACAAAATTATTATACCCAAATAATGTTAAAAAAGTACCCTAAATTTAAAAATTCTAATAATTTATCTTATAAATTACTTTGCTAGCTCTTTGCCTATTCTAAGTGGTTGTGAAATTTCACTTAGCATGTAAAAAATTCCTATCTCCGACACAAATCCCTAAAATTCAAGCTTAATTGACTTAGAAGACTAGGGATGCTATCATATAATTGTAATAAAAAAATATGTATTGAGGAGGATACACATGAAAGAAAAAATTCAAAGATTTGGTGGAGCGATGTTCACACCTGTTATGCTTTTTGCAGTCAGTGCTCTACTAATAGGCTTTGGAATCCTTTTTACAACTGAAGTAATTATGGGTCCAATAGCTAGTGAAGGAACACTGTGGTTTGGATTTTGGGATATGATTCTATCCGGAGCCTGGGTAGTATTTAATCAATTACCATTATTATTTGCAATAGCTCTTCCAATAGGACTTGCCAAGAAGCAAAATGCCAGAGCGAGCATGGAAGCTTTTGTTATCTACCTAGTTTTCTTAAACTATGTATCAACAATTCTAAAACATTGGGGAGGAAGTTTTGGAGTAGATTTCACCCAAGAGGTGGGCGGAGCAAGTGGTCTTGCTATGATTGCAAATATCAAGACCCTAGATATGGGAATGATGGGAGCCCTTTTAATATCTGGCATCGCTATTTACCTACACAACAAATTTTTCGATACTAGACTTCCAGAAGCCTTGGGAGTATTTAAGGGTTCAGCCTTTGTTTTGGGAGTTGGCTTTATAGTAATGATACCTGTGGCTTTCCTAGCGGTATTGATTTGGCCTAAGGTTCAAGCTGGAATGAATATCTTTAGGGATGTGATTCTAAACTCTGGAACAGCTGGTGTTGGAATATTTGTTCTTTTGGAAAGACTCTTGATTCCCTTTGGTCTTCACCACTTGTTGTATGCACCAATGTTTTATGATAGCTTGGTTGTTCCTGGAGGAATTTATGCTTATTGGGCACAAAATCTTCCACAAATCGCAAAAGCAGCTGGCTCTCTAAAGGAAATTGCACCTTATGCCCAACTAACTGCAACAGGTTGGTCTAAGATATTCGGCTGTGTCGGTGTTGGACTTGCCTTCTACAAGACAGCCCTTCCAGAAAACAAAAAGAAAATTGCAGGACTTATGATTCCGGTAGTCCTTACTGCAGTCCTTAGTGGAGTTACAGAACCAATAGAATTTACTTTCTTGTTTATCGCTCCTCAATTATTCGTAGTTCACGCAATCCTCGCAGCTATCTTGGCTATGGTCATGAATATATTCGGTGTTGTAGGAATATATTCTGGAGGAGTTATAGAGATGGCATCCCTAAACTGGATACCTCTTGGTGCTCATCACTGGAAGACCTACCTAATCATGTTAGTAATCGGCCTTATTGCAATAGCAGTTTGGTATTTTGTATTTAGCTTCCTTATAGTTAAGTTTAAATTCCAAACACCAGGCAGAACTGCCTCAGAGGACTCTAACAAGCTTTATACAAAGAAAGACTACAAGGCTAAAAAGCAAAAAGAAGGAACTGAAGGAAAAATCGTAAAAGAAGCAGATAAGTTCGAGTTAATGGCTGACGAAATCCTAGCAGGCCTTGGTGGTAAGGAAAATATCAAAGATTTTACTAATTGCGTAACAAGACTTAGAGTTAACGTGATTGACCCAGAAAAAGTAGCTGACGATTCTTATTTCAGGGAAATAGGAAGCTATGGAATTGCTAAAAGCGGAAATTCTGTCCATGTAATAGTGGGTATGGATATCCAATATGTAGCAGACGCCTTTGGCGAATTAGTATAAATAGAAAAGAAAAGATAGAAAAGAATAAAAGAAAAATTTAGCAAAAGAAGGAGAAAATTATGACACAAAAACATTCAATCGTAATCGCAGGTGGTGGATCAACATTTACACCAGGAATTATCGGCATGCTCTTGGATAATCTCGACAGATTTCCACTAAGATCAGTTAAGTTATATGATAATGACGCACAAAGACAAGAAATAATAGGTAAGGCCCTTGAAATATTTATAAAGGAAAGACATCCAGAAATTAAATTCACTTATACAACAGACCCTAAAGAAGGCTTTAGCGATGTTGATTTCGTTCTTGCCCAACTAAGGGTTGGTAAGTATGAAATGCGTGATAGGGATGAGAAAGTTCCATTAAAACATGGCTGTATAGGTCAAGAAACATGCGGACCAGGTGGAATGAGCTATGGTATGCGTTCAATCGGTGGAGTTCTAGAAATCCTAGACTATATGGAAGAATACTCACCAGATGCTTGGATGCTTAACTACTCAAATCCAGCTGCAATAGTTGCAGAAGCTACAAGAAGATTAAGACCAAACTCAAAAATCATCAACATCTGCGATATGCCAATTGATCTAATGTATAAGATGGCAGATATGGTAGGACTTAAAGAATGGCAAGAGCTTGACTTCTCTTATTATGGTCTAAACCACTTCGGTTGGTTTACAGCGATTTCTGACAAAGAGGGTAATGACCTTATGCCTCAAATCAAAAAGCACGTTTCAGTTAATGGCTTTGCTGATGGAATAGGAACAGCTCAACACCTTGATCCATCATGGGTAGAAACCTTCACCAAGGCAAAAGACGTTTATGCCCTAGACCCAGCAACAATTCCAAATACCTACCTCAAATACTACTTCTACCCAGACTTTGTATTGGAGCATACCGATCCAAAACACACAAGAGTAGATGAAGTAAGAGAAGGAAGAGAAAAACAAGTCTTTGGTTTCTGTCAAGATATAATCGACAAGGCAACAGCAGAAGGAGTTGAAATAGAACTTGACGCTCACGCAACCTACATCGTAGACCTTGCCATTGCCCTTGCTGAAAACACAAAGGAAAGATTCCTACTTATAGTTGAAAACAATGGAGCAATTCCAAACTTCGACCCAACAGCAATGGTAGAAATTCCTTGCCTAGTTGGTAAAAATGGAATCGAAAAAATCAACCAAGGCCCAATTCCACAATTCCAAAAAGGACTAATGGAACAACAAGTTTCAGTAGAAAAACTCGTAGTAGAAGCTTGGATTGAAGGAAGCTACCTAAAGATGTGGCAAGCCCTAACCCTTTCACAAACAGTACCAAGTGCAAAAGTTGCGAAGGAACTTCTTGATGATTTAATAGAAGCAAACAAGGGTTACTGGCCAGAACTAAACTAATGGTAAATATATAATATTAAAAATCTCTACTTGGCGTATAGTATGCTTAGTAGAGATTTTTTAGTGGAAAAATTTATATATAAGTTTAACAATAGGGGTGATACTATCAGTTTAGAAAAATTAATAAGGGATAATGAACACAAATTTACCCAGACAGACTATGTGATAGCCAATGAAATATTACAAAGAGGCCTTGCCTATTCGCTAACCATCAACGAATTTGCAGGAATTTGTTACACATCGAGGACTTCTGTCCTAAGATTTGCCAAAAAGCTGGGCTTTAATGGTTACAATGACTTAAAATATTATATATTAAACGAAAAGATTGATATTGTAACATCAACTTCAAGCAAAAAAGACCTAAAGTTAGAGCAAACTTACCAAAAACTAGAAACGAGCAAAAGAGCCTTTATCTACGGAAATGGAGCCTATGAAAATATAATAAAGGATTCCATAAAAAGGTTTCTCTTTGACGTAGGCATCCTCGCTGAAAGCTACGCTGGGGCTGAGGAGATAGTTGCCTTTGACAAAGAAATGCTAGAAGATAGTTTGGTTATCATAGTAGACTTTTCCAATGATAAAAGAAGCGAAGAACTTATGTTTCAAATTGCAAGCATAAACTGTGGCAAAATTATAATAGGAAGCGAATACAGGTCAATGACAAAAAGTGATTACAATATATTCTTGAAAGAAGAAAATAGAAAATTAAGATTGATCAGTCCCTACATCTTAGAATTGGAAAAATTTTTTACTGGATTTATAGAAAGGCATAGCCATGATATTAATGAATTTAATTAGGGAAAACTATTCTAAGCTCAACAAAAATGACCTTAGAATATACTCCTACATAGTACAAAACAAAAGTGAGGCCAATGAGCTTTCCATTAATGAACTTGCCGATAAACTTGACCTAAGCACAAGTTCCATCATGACCTTTACCAAAAAGTTGGGACTTGAAGGCTATAGCGAACTAAGATATCTAATCAAGTGGAGCGAGGAAGAAATCCAGGGCTCTACTTTCAATGACAATGAGATAGAATATACCAAAAATGACATCAATCTAACGATGACTATGATGTCTTCCCTAAACCTTGATGGACTCTTTGAGAGCCTAAATGCGGCGGAAAGAATCTTCGTAATAGGCAATGGCTATGTCCAACACAATGTAGCAGAAGAACTCAAGAGAAACTTCCTAAATGTTGGAAAAATTGTAATTATCATAGACCAGGCCAGTGACTACGAACAATATGTAGAAATGATTGGCGAAGGAGACGTGCTCTTCGTCATATCCTTTAGGGGAGAAAACAAGAGCTTAATTGATTTTTTAGATAGGCTTGATAAAAATGTAGTTATAGCATCCATAACCAAACTATCTAACAACACCATATCCCACAGGTCTGATTACAACATAGCCTTCGTAACTCACGAAGTCTTTGACTTCAACCAAAGGATGAAAATATCGCCTGTTTCTCAATTCTATGTAGTAATAGACTTCATAATCCTAAAATATCTTTCATTCATAGAAAGAAAAGCAAGAAGCAAAAAAAGAGAAGCACAAAGACCTTCAAGTCAAGAAATATAAGTAATTTACTTGACAATAAAGCTTAATACATGTAAAATATTTAAGGATTGGCATAGATTGCCAATTATTTAATTATAAAAGAAAAGGAGGTGCATTATGCCTACAATCAATCAACTTGTTAGAAAAGGTAGAAAAAGCGAAAAATCTAAATCAGATACACCAGCTTTAGGTTACAACTACAACACACTTAAAAGTAGAATTACACCAAACCAATCACCACAAAAACGTGGAGTTTGCACATCTGTAAGAACTGTAACACCTAAAAAGCCAAACTCAGCACTAAGAAAAATTGCCAGAGTTAGACTTACAAACGGAGCTGAAGTACTATCTTACATTCCAGGAATTGGACACAATCTTCAAGAACACAGCGTTGTATTAATTAGAGGTGGAAGAGTAAAGGACCTTCCAGGTGTTAGATACCACATCATCAGAGGTACTCTAGATACAGCAGGAGTTGACGGAAGAAAACAAGGAAGATCTAAGTACGGAGCTAAAAAAGCTTAGTATTTAGCGAAATAAGTGCATAATGTACCTATTTATATACAAGGTATATGTGCACACTAACGATTACTTTGTAATCGAGTACTCAAGATATTACACATAATTGGTAAAGGAGGGAAGAAAAGTGTCAAGAAAAGGACATATACCAAAAAGAGAGGTAATGCCTGATGCTAAGTACAACGATAGAGTTGTTACTAAGCTAATCAATAACGTAATGTTAGATGGTAAAAAAGGCCGTGCTACAAGAATAGTTTATGAAGCTTTTGATATCGTTAATGAAACAACAGGTAACGATGCCTTAGAAGTATTCTATCAAGCTATGGAAAATATAATGCCAACACTAGAAGTAAAAGCCAGAAGAATTGGTGGTGCTAACTACCAAGTGCCAATGGAAGTAAGACCAGAAAGAAGACAAACACTTGCTCTTAGATGGTTAGTAAACTTCGCAAGAGCACGTGGCGAAAAAACTATGGTAGAAAGATTATCTAAAGAAATATTAGATGCTTCAAACAACGCTGGTGCAGCAGTAAGAAGAAAAGAAGAAATGCACAGAGCGGCAGAAGCAAACAAAGCTTTCGCACACTATAGATACTAGAAATAGGGGGACAAATGAAAAGAGACGTCTCATTAAAGGACACCAGAAACATAGGTATCATGGCCCATATAGATGCTGGTAAAACAACTGTAACAGAAAGAATGTTATACTATACCGGAAAAATCTATAAAATTGGAGATACTCATGATGGTACCGCAGTAATGGACTCCATGGAACAAGAAAAAGAGCGTGGAATCACAATCGGTTCTGCTGCTACAACTTGTTATTGGAACAACAACAGAATCAACATCATAGACACTCCTGGCCACGTGGACTTTACTGTAGAAGTAGAAAGATCACTAAGGGTACTAGATGGCGCAGTTGCACTATTTGATGCAAAAAGCGGTGTAGAACCTCAATCAGAAACAGTTTGGAGACAAGCTGACAAGTACGACATTCCAAGAATTTGTTTCATTAACAAAATGGATGCTACTGGTGCTGACTTCTTCATGGCTGTTGATACTATTAAAGATAAACTAAAAGCAAACGCAGTTCCAATAGAAATTCCAATAGGTGCAGAGCAACAATTCGAAGGAGTAATTGATCTTGTAACTATGGAATCTGTAACCTACAACACGGAAGACCTTGGAGCTCACCCAATCAAAGGTGAAATTCCAGCAAACCTAGTAGATCTTGCAGAAGAATACAGAGCTAACCTACTTGAAGAACTTTCAGAAATTGATGATAACATCATGATGAAATACCTTGAAGGCGAAGAAGTATCTGTAGAAGAAATCAATGCTGCAATTAGAAAAGGAACTATAGAAAAGAAAATATTCCCATGTCTATGTGGATCAGCTTACAAGAATAAGGGAGTACAAGCCCTTCTTGATGCTATCGTAGAATTTATGCCAAGCCCACTAGATATACCAGCAATCCAAGGAACTGACCCTAAAGATGACTCAGTAATCCTAGAAAGACACCCTGGAGATGAGCAACCACTATCAGCTCTAGCCTTCAAGGTAGTAACAGATCCATATGTAGGTAAACTAATCTATGTAAGAATCTACTCTGGTACAATCGAATCAGGCTCATACATCTACAACGCAACTAAAGGAAAAAGGGAAAGAGTTGGACGTATCATGCAAATGCACTCCAACAAACAACAAGAAATCGAAACAGGTTTCTCTGGAGATATCGTAGCCCTACTAGGACTTAAAGATACAACAACTGGAGATAGCTTATGCGATCAAGATAACCCAATAATCCTTGAAAACATGGAATTCCCAGACCCAGTAATCTCAGTTGCTATTGAACCAAAAACAAGAGCATCTCAAGATAAAATGATTGTAGGTCTTCAAAAACTTGCAGAAGAAGATCCAACCTTCCAAACAAAATCAGACGAAGAAACAGGTCAAACAATCATCTCAGGAATGGGAGAGCTTCACCTTGAAGTAATCGTAGACAGACTTCTAAGAGAATTCAAAGTAGAAGCAAACATCGGTAACCCACAAGTAGCTTACAGAGAATCAATCACCAAAGAAGCAGAAGCACAAGGTAAGTTTGTAAGACAATCAGGTGGTTCTGGTCAATACGGTGATGTAATACTTCAAGTTATGCCAGGCAAGGAAGGCGAAGGAATTACCTTCGAATCTAAGATTGTCGGTGGTGCTGTACCAAAAGAATACATCAAGCCAGTAGAAGCAGGTGTAAGAGAAGCAGCTCTAAGCGGAATCCTTGGTGGCTACCCAATGGTAGACATCCATGTAATCCTAGTAGATGGTTCTTACCACGAAGTCGACTCATCAGAAGTTGCCTTCCACGTTGCAGGAAGCATGGGCTTTAAAAACGCAGTAGCAAAAGCTGGTCCAATCCTACTAGAGCCACTAGAAAAAGTAGAAATTACAACTCCAGACGAATACCTCGGAGATGTAATGGGCGATGTTTCATCAAGAAGAGGAAAGATTGACGGAATGAATCCAAAAGATGGAATTCACGTTCTAGATGCCTTCATTCCACTATCAGAAATGTTCGGATATGCAACAGACCTAAGAAGTAAAACTCAAGGTAGAGCAACATACTCTATGCAATTCGACCACTATGCACAAGTTCCAGAATCTGTAAAAGAACAAGTATTAGACAAATAATAATATAGGAGAATAAAA
>NZ_GG666297.1:230354-348033 GCF_000159095.1 Anaerococcus tetradius ATCC 35098
GGGTGTTAACAACTTCATAAAAGTCTTAAAGAGAATAGCATTTGGTTACAGTAATTTTGCTAATTTTAGAACAAGAATATTCATTACCAGAAATTTATTAGCTAGTTAAAAAAATCAGGGATAGAAATTTCTACCCCTGATTAAGAATTTGGTTGATTTTTATTTACCAACACGATTTGACAAAGAGCCAAAAATTTTCTAATAATCTTTACTTCTCTTGAAATTGTTAGGGATTAAAAAATAGGCAAATGAAAAACTAAAAAAATTTTCATTTGTGACTTAGGTCACATACACAAGGGTGTTTTACTCTTATAATGAAGTCAAGATAGAAAATAAAAGGAGAATTTTATGACACATAGAGCTTTTAAAGGTAGTAAATGGAAAGAAGAAATCAATGTTCGTGATTTCATCCAAGCAAATTATAGTCCTTACGAGGGAGATGATTCTTTCTTAGAGGGAGTTTCTGAAAAAACTAAAAATCTATGGGGAGAAGTTGAGGGATTAATCAACAAGGAAATCATAGATAATTATAGAAATGCAGACACCTCAAGGTTTTCATCTATAGACGGCTATGATGCTGGCTACATTGATAAGGACAATGAAGTTATTTTTGGTCTACAAACTGATGAAGTTTTAAAAAGAATAGTTAATCCTTATGGTGGCTATAGGATGGTTGAGCAATCACTAGAAGCCTATGGTCAAAAGATGGATCCTACTTTGGAGAAGACTTTCAAAGAATTTAGGAAAACTCATAACGAGGGAGTTTTTGATGCCTATACAAAGGATATGAGAACAGCCAGAACTGTTGGTCTTCTTACAGGCTTACCTGATGCCTATGGACGTGGTAGGATAATCGGTGATTATAGGAGAATCCCTCTTTATGGTATTGATAGATTAGTTGAGGAAAAGAAAAAAGACCTTGATAAAATCGAAATTGATGAAGAGAATCTTGAAAAAACAATTAGACTTAGGGAAGAAGTTAGTGAGCAAATAAGAGCCCTAGGTAAAATTAAAAATATGGCGGCTAAGTACGGAATAGATATTTCAAAGCCAGCTACTAATGCGACAGAGGCAGTTCAATTCTTATACCTAGGTTACCTTGCCGCAGTTAAGGAAAACAATGGTGCAGCTATGAGCTTTGGTAGGAACACAAGCTTTTTGGATATTTATATTCAAAGGGATTTGGATGAAGGAATACTTGATGAGCTAGGTGCTCAAGAGCTAATTGACCAACTTGTTATAAAGCTAAGATTGGTTAGACACTTGCGTACCCCAGAATATGATGAAGTATTTGGTGGCGATCCTACTTGGGTAACAGAATCTATTGGTGGTATGGGACTAGATGGAAGGACCTTGGTTACAAAAACTGCCTTCAGATTCCTTCACACTTTAATAAATCTAGGTTCAGCTCCAGAACCAAATATGACAGTATTATGGGCTGACAAACTTCCAGAAGCTTGGAAGAAGTTCTGTTCTAAGGTATCAATCAAAACAGATTCTATCCAATATGAAAATGATGACTTGATGAGAAATATGTATGGAGATGATTACGCAATAGCTTGTTGTGTTTCTGCTATGGAAGTTGGAAAAGAAATGCAATTTTTCGGAGCTAGAACAAATCTTGCTAAATCACTTCTTTATGCAATAAACGGTGGAGTTGAAGAAAAGAAGAAGGCAAAGGATGGCTCATCTATCAAAGTCTTTGATGGAATAGAAAGAATTGAAGATGAAGTTTTAGATTATGATAAGGTAATGGCAAATTACAAAAAGGTCCTATCAAAAGTAGCTGACCTTTACATCAAAACCCTAAATGTTATCCACTTCATGCATGATAAGTATGCTTATGAAGCAGGTCAAATGGCCCTCCATGATACCTATGTAAAGAGAAATCTAGCAACAGGAGTTGCAGGACTTTCAATAGCAGCAGACTCCCTATCTGCAATCAAATATGCGAAAGTTAGACCAATTAGGAACGAAGAAGGAATTGCTGTTGATTTTGAAAGAGAAGGTGATTTCCCTAAATATGGAAATGATGATGATAGGGTTGATGAAATAGCAGTAGAAATTCTAAGCTACTTCTCAAATGAGCTTAAAAAACACAAGACTTACAAGAATGCAAAGATTACCCTATCAGCCCTAACTATTACATCCAATGTAATGTATGGTAAAAAGACAGGTACAACACCTGACGGAAGAATGGCAGGAGAACCATTTGCACCAGGAGCTAACCCAATGCATGGTAGAGATGAAAATGGAGCCCTAGCTTCTCTTAACTCAGTAGCCAAACTTCCTTACGAATGTGTATGTGAAGATGGTATATCAAATACCTTTACAATAGTCCCAGACGCCTTAGGAAAAGAAAATGAAGTTAGAATAGACAATTTAGTAAATATTATGGATGGATATTTCGGTCAAGATGCCTTCCACCTAAACGTAAATGTCCTCCAAAGGGAAAAACTATTAGATGCTTATCACAATCCTGACAAATATCCAAACCTAACAATAAGAGTTTCTGGATATGCAGTTCACTTCAATAGATTAAGTGATGAGCAAAAGAGAGAGGTACTTCAAAGAACCTTCCACAGCTTTGCTTAGATAGGAGAAATTATGGCGAAATTACACTCAATAGAAACTATGGGACTGGTAGATGGACCCGGCATTAGAACTGTGTTTTTTCTATCTGGTTGTCCTCTTAGATGTGTTTTTTGCCATAATCCTGATACTCAAAGCCCAAATTATGGAAGAGATATTACAATAGAAGAAATTGTAGATAGGGCAAAGAGAATGAAGCCCTATTACAAAAATACTGGTGGGGTTACCATCTCTGGTGGTGAACCGATGAATGATGGGAAGTTTTTAGTTGATCTAATAGATGCCCTTCATAAGGAAAACATTCATGTAACGGTTGACACATCTGGGATCGGTGATAGTAAATATTACGAGGAGATTGCCCAGAAGGCAGACCTTTTTCTCCTAGATATCAAACACTATGACCCCGAAAAATTTGAGCGGATAACAAAGGCTAAGCAAGACCTTCTAGTAAAATTCATGTATCAAATATCAAAAACCAATACTAGGGTTTGGATTAGACATGTTATGATGCCACAAGTTACAGATACAAGGGAAGATATGGAAAGGCTTGTCGAATTTATTAAGCCCCTAAAGAAAAATATAGACAAGATAGAGATACTTCCATATCACACCCTAGGGGTAGAAAAATACAAAAAACTAAATAGGGATTATCCCCTAAAAGATATGCCACAGATGAATAAACAAAAGGCCAAGGAGCTTGAAAACTATGCCAACTTTATGCTAAAATCTAGCTAAGGAGAGGCTATGAGAAAAGAATTTTACAATATAGATCTGTTAGAATATATCTCGGATGAGGACTTAGATAAGTTTACCCATAAGGTTGAAATAAAAGAAGTCAAGAAGGGAACTATAATATTCAGATACAACGATTTGGCTGAATATATGTATATAATTGTAGATGGTTTCATAAAGATATCCATGTTTCTGACAGATGGTAGAGAGCAAGTTCTCTATACCTACTCCAAGGGAGAATTTGTAGGTGCTCATAATCTCTTAACCAACGAAAACTACCAATATGAGGCCAAGGCTCTTACAAAAAGTAAACTTATTTACATTCATAGATTAGATTTCTTTAATGTCATGATAAAAAATAACAAGATTCTAATCAAGATTTTGGCTCAGTCTTTTAAAAGAATTAGAAGAAGTGAGGAGCTTATAGATAGGCTAGTTGGTCTAAATGCGGATATGAAGGTAGCAAAACTCCTCCTCGACCTTGCAGAAGATGATGGGAAAAGTTGTAAGGAAAAAATAATCACCTGCTATCTAAATAGGGAAGAGCTTGGATCATATTCAGGCGTTGTAAGAGAAACTCTTTCAAGAAAATTATCCTACTTCGAGGACTTGGGTCTTATCAAGTTACTAGCAAAGGGAGAAATTCTTATAAAAAATATTGAAGCTTTGAGAAAAATTGTCAACTAAGAGGCTATTGAACTTATGGATTAGCATTTCATTCTTAGAAAATTTTCTAGGGACGATGAAAAATCATCCATAGACAATAGCTTCTTTTTTTATATGTTATTAAAAATAAATAAATCTATAAGAATAGTTATGTTTGAAAATAAATTTGAAACAAGTATTATGGTAAAACGGAGGAATTATGAATAAAAAAATAATTACTATAATGCTTGCCTATGTGGGCGTACTTACGGGAGCCGGTCTTGCATCAGGTCAAGAACTTATGCAATATTTTGTCTGTCTTGGCATATCAGGAATAGTTGGCATAACAATTGTCGCTATCCTTCATATGTTGATAGGAGGTATACTTTTACAACTAGGTAGCCACTATCTAGCGGGCGACCACTCGGAAGTATTTGATGAAATAACTAATAAATTTATAAGTAAATTTATGGACATATCTTTGATATTAACTTGCTTTATCATAGGCTTTGTAATGATAGCAGGAGCAGGTTCTAATCTTAATCAAGCCTTTGGTGCTCCTAGGTGGTTGGGGGCTGTGATTTGTACAGGCCTAATCATCGGAGTCGGCATGCTTGATTTTAACAAGGTTAGTAAGGTGATAGGATCTTTTACACCCCTTATTGTTATTTTTACCTTGCTTGCAAGTATTTATACCTTTACCAATTACAAGGTCGATTGGCAGAGTCTAAATCAAATAGCTAAATCCTTGCCCAGCAATTTCGATAGCCTAAGTTTGACTGTAATCAACTATTTTGGTATGTGTATCATGACAGCTGTATCCATGGCCCTAGTTTTGGGTGGCGATGAACTTAACACTGCCATGGCAGGTATCGGAGGCCTCCTTGGTGGTCTTTTGGTAGGAATTTTGGGAATCCTAATAGTTCTTACACTTTTTATAAGGGTTGATGAAGTAAAATCTTTGGATATACCTATGCTTTATATAATAGAAGATCTTAGTCCAGTCCTTGGATTTCTTATGGCTCTTGTGATTTTCGGCATGATTTTTAAAACAGGAATTTCACTCTTCTATGCCTTGGCACGCAGATTTGCTGGAGGAGATGAGAAGAAGTTTAAGGTTTTACTTATAGGAATTAGCTTGTCTGGCTATATTTTAAGCTTTGGAGGCTTTAAAAAGCTTGTTTCTATATATTATCCTCTGATAGGCTATGCAGGAATGATTATGTTAATTGTACTTGTCTATGCCTATTATAGGGAGAGGACTTCTATTAAATATGAGAATGTAAGAAGATTTGCCATAAATCATTATATGAGAAAAAAACTAGATGATTCTATGGAATATAGTAGGGAAGATAAGGATAAATTAAAAAAATTAATTGAAAAATCGCACATAGATAACAAAGATTTGATAGAAAAATCCAAAGAAGCTGTTATGGAAAAAATAGAAGAAGAAAATTAGCTAGGTATTGTCTTATTCTATCTTATGGATTTTTACTATGATAAAGAAAATTCGGCTAAATTAAGACCTAGCCTATAGAAAGCCTAGCTTTTATAAGAATAAGTTAAAAATAATAGCCCCTCTTAGCATGGATTTTGCTAGAGGGGCTAAATTTATTATTTAAGGGGAGAGCCACAAAATTGACAGATGTATTTATCATCCTTAACTTCATTTACCCCACCACAAGATTTACATTCTATAATTTCTGAGCTTTGATTTAGGTCACAATTCTTATAGATTGATTTATCAATTAAAGGAGTGTGAATTATTTTTTTCTTTTTGTAGCAAGGAAGGCTAAAGAGCTTGCTAAGAAAGTGGAAACAAGTCCTAGTGAAGATTCGACACCTGTTTTAGAATTAGGAGCTGCTTTCTTATCTTCCTTCTTTTGTTCCTTCTTTTGTTCTTTCTTTTCTTCTTTTTTATCCTTAGCAGTTGACTTATCCTTATTTTCAGCCTTTTCATCTTGCTTTGGACTCTCATTTATAGCAAAAACTAGATCACCATTTTCAAAAAATGTTCCATCAGCAAGTTTTTTGAGGACTATAGGCTTAATAAACTTAGTATTTTCAGGCATATGTAGGATTTCTACTACATATCCACCATCAACTTCTGTAAGCTTATAATCAGCTTCAGGAAGTTCTTGTTTATTGTATTTTGGTGTAGAAGAGCTAACTCCATCTACCTTGACAGCCTTGTAATCTTCATCAGTAACATAATTTAGTTTGATAAATTGATTTTTATTTTCACTAGCTTTCTTTAGTCCCTTTAGGCTAGATTTAATAAATATTTTATTATCATTAAGTGATGAATAATTCTTATTGTTGTGTGGATTTGTCTTTGTTCTTTGACCGAGAACTTCAAAGTCAACCAAGGCCTTGTGGGCAAATTTTCTGAGAAGTCCTTGTTTCTTTCCATTTACTTTCTTGAAAGGAATTTTTTCCATTTCACTAAGCTTTGCTTGATCAATATTTTTATCTTCAAGCAAGTCCCTTGCTCTCTTAACAGCGTCTTTAAGCTCTTGTCTGCTATCTCCTTCAAACTTTATAGAAGGATTGTCAATAGCAGTCTCATCCAAACCATCAAGGTAGGCCTTGAGTTCTTCTTTGGCCTTTTTTACTTTTTCATCAGCCACAGGATCCTTTGCTGAAGAAGTCTTTTCGGTACTTTCGCTTGGGTCAGCTTGAGGAGCTTTATTCTCATCGACCTTGCTTTCTACCTTATCTTTATCAATTTCATCTAGGACTTTTTCTATTTCATCTATATTAATAGATTCATCTGCCTTACTTGTTGGAGCACTTAAACTCATGAAATTAACAGCCAACAATAAGGCTAGGGATAAGCTAACTTTTTTACTTATTTTCATATTTCCTCCTTTACTAAGTAGGCTTGGGACAAAAGTTTTTATATTTATTTTAAGAAAACTAAAAATAAAATGACACATATTGCCCACTAGCCCTACATAAGTTAAGTTTAGTATAATAAAAAATCAAGACTTTGTCAATAATGATAATCTTTTTCAGCCTACTTTTTTTAAGATAGTTTATATAGAAAAATATAAATCTATAATATTTAAAAATAAAAATTACTTCTATAAAGCTAAAAGCTTTAAGCCAGTCTTCTTAACTCCATTATATTGTAAAAATCCATTATAATTGTAGAATATTATTTGAAAGATTTATATTTTAAAATAGAAAGAAGGGAAAGATGAGCGAGAAGAAGGAAAAATATATACCTCAAGTCCATTCCAAACTTAGAAAATCATTTATAACAGTTCCCAAGGAAATATATAAGGCAAGTGGCATCATGATTTTTGAAAAAAGAATCAAGTCCTTACTATTTACGACAGATTTGGCTATAATTAGAAATTCTAATGCAGATTCTATTATGGCTGTCTACCCATACACACCTCAAAATTCAATTTCTCAAGCAATCCTTGACGTTTCTAACGTTCCATGTTTTATTGGTGTCGGTGGTGGAACAACCAAGGGCCTAAGATCAAAATACATAGCAATTGAAGCAGAGCTTGCAGGAGCCTACGGGGTTGTAGTTAATTCACCAATCCCTAATGAGGATATCAAATCTATTTCGGATTTTATAGACATTCCAGTTATCGCATCAGTAGTTAGCTTTGAGAATGACTATATGGGAAAAATTGAAGCTGGTGCAGAAATTTTAAATGTATCTGGTGGCAAATACACAGCTGACTTGGTTAGAGAAATCAGAAGAAATATAGGCGATGAATTTCCAATTATTGCAACAGGTGGAAAGAATGGCGAACAAATACTTAAAACAATCGAAGCCGGAGCCAATGCAATTTCCTATACACCACCATCAAGTGCAGAAGTATTTGCTTCTATGATGGATGCTTACAGAAATGAGGATATCCACTGATGTATGACGGATATTTGACAGATGTAGGAGGGCTTAGGCTAGGTCATGCCCAGGATATGGAAGGGGGATGTGGTCTATCCATAGTTCTTCCTGATAAGGGCAATACTTGTGGGGTCGATGTAAGGGGTGGAGCACCTGGAAGTCGTGAAATTGCCCTACTAAATCCCCTAAATCAAGTTTCAGAAGTAAATGGCCTTATCCTTTCTGGTGGGTCTGCTTATGGCCTTGAAGCAGGATCAGTTCTCATGAAACTCTTAGAAAAAGATGGTCTAGGCTTTGATGTCGGAGTTGGCATAGTTCCTATAGTTTGCCAGGCGGTCTTATTCGACCTTGCCTACAAGAACCCTCATGCTAGACCTAATGAAGCTATGACAGAAAAAGCCTACAAAAATGCAAGTTATGAAGATAAAAGCCAGGGCATTATAGGAGCAGGAACAGGAGCGACAGTTGCTAAGGGCCTAGGTGCAGATCATTTAGTAAAGTCAGGTCTAGGTCAAGCATCAATAAGAAGGGGAGACTTAGTAGTATCTGCCATGGTCGCAGTAAATGCCCTAGGAGATGTTTTCGACTACGGCAAACAAATTCAGCTGGCAGGTCCAATGGTAGATGGAAAAATGCTAAGGACTATGGATTTTATAGATAAAATTCTAGCTTCCTTTAAGGATGTCAAGCCAACCAATACTACAATAGGTATAGTTGCAACAAATGCAAGCTTTAATAAGACAGAGCTAACCAAAATAGCAGGCATGGCCCACGATGGTTATGCTAGAAGTATTAATCCTGTCCACACCCTAATGGATGGCGATACTATCTTTAGTCTAGCCACCAACAAAATCAAAGCAGATATAAATTTAGTAGGAGCTATGGCTGCGGAGGTCATGAGCATGGCTATAGCTAATGCAATTTATTTTTCTAAAAAATAATTTTTCATAAAATTGAGCAAAACTACCATAAAAGCCTTATCTTAATTAAATAAGATAGGCTTTTTTATTACAAAAATTGTCAAATACTTTATCAAAACTTATAATTTATGACAAAAACAAACTTAGATTTTCACAAAAAAACCTTTTCTTTTATTTTCAAACATGCTATAATAAACCCAATAAATCTCTTAGCTTAATGTAGGAAATAATTAGTGATAAAAGTAAATGATTAAAGTCGATACTTTGGCGTATTAGCAAGGATTATGAAGGAAGAATAGAAAGGTTATAGCTTGTATCAATTTCATCTTTTGTATTGTTTTCTTGTTAGGGCTTTGAGTTCTGACTTCAATTGATAAACGTTATCACTAGACTTGCGGCTGATTCTTTAGAGTAAACTTTAAAGAAATATCGAAAGGAGGTAAGAAGGAAATAATTTATGTCGGCTGTTTATCAATAATTGAGCAAATTTGTTACTAATTAAATATAAGAGGAGTTTATATGAAATATTTGAAAGAATTTTGTTACTTGTTGTTTTTCTTATTGCTAGGCTTTATAGCAAAAAAAGTTACTGGCCTTCCAATTCCTGAACCAGTTTTTGGTATGATTTTCTTATTCATAGCCCTAGTAAGTAAGCTTGTTAAATTGGATGATATTCAATCTACATCTAGCTTTTTGACATCAATCCTAGCCTTTACCTTCACCCCACTTGGAGTTGGTCTAATGGTTCAATTTGATGTTATAAAAGACAATGCTATAAAAATCTTGATAGTAATGACAATATCATGCCTAATAACAATGGCAGTAACAGCTAAGGTTGTTGAATTAGTACAAAAAGCGAGGAAATAAGATGAGTGAGATTTTAAATACATATTTAGCGGACAATGATTTCTTTGGGATAATCCTCAGTATAGTAATGTTTAGAATCGGCATGATAATTAACAAAAAAACAAAAATTGCCATTCTAAATCCCCTTCTACTAGCCATAGTTTTTTCTATAGCATTTTTGAAATTGACAGGCATAAGCTATGACAATTTCAACAAGGGTGGTAAATACATATCATTTTTAATAGCACCTACAACAGTTGCCTTGGTAGTAAGTTTATATAAAAATATAGACAGATTAAAGGCTAATCTTCTACCAATCCTGATAGGAGTTATTGTAGGATCAATAGTAGCTATAATTTCAGCTTATCTCTTATCAAAAGTATTTAGTTTTGATAAGGAGCTTACTCTTGCTATGATGCCACAATCAGTAACAACACCAATTGCCAAGTCTCTAACAGAAGAATATGTAGGTAAGTTTATAACAGATGATGTAACAATCAAGACCTATGCGGCAATAACAACAATAACAGTTATCCTAAGAGGTACTGTTGGAGCAATCTTTGCACCTACCGTTATGAAAATAATGAAAGTAAAAGATGCTGTTGCTATGGGTGTTGGAATTGGTACATCAAGCCACGCTATGGGAACATCAAAAGCCATAGAGATGGGTGAAGTTCAAGGAGCTATGAGTGGTTTATCTATCGCTATAGCTGGTATTTGTACAGTAATCTTGATGCCTATCTTTGTAATGCTATTTATTGGATAAAACTGTAAGTAAGTGAATTAAATGCCTAAAAAAATATTCATGTACACAGGAAAGGGGGGAGTTGGCAAGACTAGCATAGCTAGTGCCACTTCACTCATTTCCGCAGGAAGTAATATCAAAACTATTTTGATAAGTATAGATACAGCTCACAGTTTATCTGATGTATTCGATATCAAAATAGCTGGAGATTTTAGGGAGATTAAAGAAAATTTGACTGCCATAGAACTAGATAGTTCTAAAATTTTGAAGGAAAAGTTTCCTAAGATTAAGACTAACTTAGCAGATGGCTTTAATAGGGCTGATATAGCAGGCTTACAATATAGTTCGAGTTTCGATATGCCCTTTATTGTTAATATTTTAACCTTACTTGAGATTTTAGCCATCTATGAGAACTACGATTATGAAAATATTATAGTCGATTGTCCAGCTTCTGCTTCTACTTTTGCTTATTTGAAATTTCCTGAGATGCTTTCTTGGTATTTGGAGAAATTTTTTGGAGTTGGCAAGAAGGTCATAAGGGGCCTAAGGCCTATTTCAAAATATAAGTATAAGATTGATTTACCTAGTGAAGATTCTTTAGGCCAGTTAGAAGTTATTTATAAAAGATTGCTAAAGTTAGTTAATATCTTAAAGGATCCAAATATTTCGACCATTAGGCTAGTAGGTCTTGCCGAAAAAATGGTTATAGAAGAAAGCAAGAGAGATTTATCATATCTTAGGCTTTTTGATTACAATGTAGATGGATTTTTCGTAAATAGACTCTATGAGGATGATGGAAGTGAATTTATTAAAAAAAGATTAGAGATTCAAAATAAAAATCTTAATCTCATTGATAAAATTTTCTACGATGTTCCTATTTTCAAAATCAACTTGATGAAAGAGGATATGAGAAATCTTCATGATTTAGAAAAATTCGCTATGAAAATAGAAAATAATGATAAACTTATAGAAATTAAGTCTATGCCAGATACATATATTATTGAAAAGAAAAAAGGTACTTATCTAATCAACATATATGTCGGTGATGTGGATGATGTTGAAGTTTTAAAGAATGGTCTTGACTTAAATATTAGGATAAAGGATGTAAGAAGAATTATAAGTCTTCCTAATATCCTAAAAGATTCAACTCTATCTAATTATCATATAGAAGCTTCTAAGCTTATGATTTATTTGGATAAGGAGGATCCAGGGCAAAATGATGAGAATTATAATTAATACGGGCAAAGGCGGTGTTGGTAAAACTACCCTATCTGCTCTTACAGCCATAAATATCTCAAAGAGATTAAAAACTCTTGTTGTTAGTAGTGATACAGCTCATAGCCTTAGTGATTTATTTAGAAAACCTTTATCAAACGAAGCAAGACTAATAGATGAAAATTTGTATGCACTAGAAATAAATCCTTTAGTTGAGGGCAAGAAGGCTTGGGGTAAGTTAAATTCTTATTTAAGAGAAATTATTAAGAATAATGCAATGGATGATGTTCAGACTGATGAACTCTTACTTATGCCAGGTCTAGATGATATTTTTTGCCTGCTAAAGATTTTAGAAATTTATAAAGAAGGAAAATATGAAGCCCTAGTAGTTGATTGTGGACCCAGTGGAGAAACTATATCGTTTTTATCAACTGGTGAAAAGCTAAAGAACTTAGCTGATAATCTTCTACCGACCTTAAAGCGATTTAACAATATTTTTGGGGGCTTTATTGAGAAAAAAACAGAAGTTAAAAAACCCAAGGACATAGTCTTTGATGAGTTTATAAAATTGTCTAAGGATTTATACGAGCTTGAAGAGATTCTTAGAGATAAGAAGATTACAAGTATAAGGCTTGTAAGTAAGGCGAATAGGGTTATAGCCAATGAAGCCTTTAGAACTTATAGCCTAGCTAATCTTTATGGTTTTACTACGGATTTAGTATTTATTAATATGATTTTTCCTGACCAGCTCAAGAATACAAGCTATGCTAATTTGTTAGATGAAGAAAGAGAAAATATAAAGAGAATCGAAGATTATTTCTTTGATAAGGAAATAATCAAACTTTCTTTACAAGATGATGAAGTGATTGGCATAAAAGCCTTAAATATTCTACACGATAAGGTATTTGCTAACTATAAGCTAGAAGATGTTTTTGTGGATTACGAGGTTTTCGAGATTATACAAGATAAAGCTAGCAAAATAGTTTCTATAGATATTAAAGAGGCTAGTGAAAAGGAGGTGAGTGTAGAAAAGATAGGAAATGATTTGGAAATTTCATATCTAAATTTCAAAAGGAGATTTAAATTGCCAGATAGTGTGTCTTCCAGGAAAATAAGTTCATTTTCACTGAAAGATAATAAGTTGAGAATTGTAATGGATTATGACTGAAATTGTAGAAAAAATTCTAATATTGAGAGGTTTTAAATAATGGAGAGTAGATTGGAATTATTTGATACTTTTGCCAAAAACCTAGAGGCTGTCAATGGTACTTGCTATAAGACAGATAAAGCTAATTTGGCAGAAACCATTGTAAAGATTTATAAGGATAATGGCATTGATTCAACTTGTATGCTTGAAACAGACCTAGCTAAAACAGCAGGTTTAAGTAAGGTGCTTATGGATAATGGTATCCAAGTACATAGTGATCATATCAGATTAAATAGCGAAACCGATAAGGGTGGGATTACAGAAGTTGCCTATGGTATAGCTGAACTTGGTTCTTTAATTCAAGCCAGTGATGATATAGATAATAGATTAATGGCTATTATGCCAGAATATTATATAGGCATAGTTAATGGATCAACAATTGTGGAAACATACGATGATATGTTTGACAAACTTGCTGAGCTTAAACCATTTCCTAAATATGTCGGTTTTATAACAGGACCTTCTAGAACAGCAGATATTGAATGTGTTGGTACTGTTGGTGTTCATGGACCTTTACAAATGAGCGTAGTTATAGTTACAGACTTATAGTTTAAAGATCTAAATTTATGAGGAGAAAAATATGGTTGATAGTGTAAGTTTAAAAGACGAGATAAAGGATGCGTTAGATAATGCGACCTTGGGTAGAACTTTAGGAAATTTCTGTAAAACATATCCACAAAGAAGACTAAATTCTTATGCTGGAGTTGATTTTAAGAATACTCAACAAACTATTAAGAAGGTAAAATCTTATGCTGCTGAACATGTTGATCAAATGATCGCAGAGTTTACTAAAAATTGCGAAAAAAGAGGCGGACATGTTGTTGTAGTTAAGAGCAAGGAAGAAGCAGCTGAATGGGTTAAAAACTTCATCAAAGAAAAAAATATTAAGTCAGCAGTAAAATCTAAATCAATGTGCTCAGAAGAGATACATTTTAATCATATTCTTGCTGAAAATGGAGTAGAGTGTCAAGAAACTGACCTTGGCGAATTTATCATTTCCCTAGAACATAATACACCAGTACATATGGTAATGCCTGCTCTTCACTTAAATAAGGAACAAGTAGCAGATTTATTTTCAGATTATACAAAGACCAACCACGAGCCAATAATATCTGAAGAAGTAAAGACAGCAAGAAAGGTTATGAGAGATAAATTCATTAACGCCGACTTGGGTGTTTCAGGAGCAAATGTTGCTGTAGCTGAAACAGGAACAGTCTTTACAATGACAAATGAAGGTAATGGTAGGATGGTTGGAACCCTACCTAAAAATCATCTATATATCTTTGGTATTGAAAAATTCGTAAATTCTATATCAGATGCTAGATGGATTTTCAAGGCTTTGCCACGTAATGGTACTGCACAAAGAATAACTTCTTACTTATCTATGTACACAGGTGCTTGTGAAGTTGTTACAGATAAAGAAAATGACACTAAAGAAGATAAGGGATTTTATTGTCTAATATTAGATGATCCAGGAAGAAGAGAAATTTTAGCTGAAGAAGAATATAGAGAAATCTTTAACTGCATCAGATGTGGTGCTTGTCTAGACATTTGTCCAGCTTTTGCCCTAGTTGGTGGTCACGTTTATGGTTCTAATGTCTATACTGGAGGAATTGGTACCCTACTAACCCACTTCCTAATAGATGAAAATAGAGCAAGTGAAATCGAAAGTGTATGTCTCCAATGCGGTAGATGTAATGAAGTTTGCGGTGGTGGTCTTCCAATTGCCCAAATGATAATGGGAATAAGAGAAGAAAATGTAAAGAATAATCCAAATCCTATCAAGAAATTCGCCCTAGATGCTGTTACAGATAGGAAACTCTTCCACTCACTACTAAGAATTGCTTCAATAGCTCAAGAACCATTTAGCAAGGGTGGAACTATGATTAGGCACTTACCTGATTTTGTTTCAGGCATGACTGGAGGAAAGGTCCTACCAAGTATTGCAAAAGTTCCATTAAGAGATATCTTTGATCTTATCGAACAAGATGTCAAAAATCCTAAGGGAACAGTTGCCTTATTTGCAGGTTGTTTACTAGACTTTGTGTATGTCGATACTGCCAAATCACTAGTTAAGAATATGAACTCAATTGGCTATAAGGTTGAATTCCCACAAGGTCAAGCTTGCTGCGGTTGTCCTGCAAGCAATATGGGTGATGTGGAAAATGCTAGAAAAGAAGCCGAAATTAACATCAAGGCTATGGATGCAGAAAAATATGATTACATCCTTCTTGCTTGTCCATCATGTACCCACCAACTTCAATCTTACAAGACTTTCTTCGAAGAAGGTAGCGAGATGTACAAGAGAGCAGAAATCTTGGGATCTAAGTGTGTAGATTTCTGTAAGCTATTCCACGAAATAGACGATAGCGAAAATCATGGAGATGGCAAAAATATCAAGGTAACCTATCATGATTCTTGCCACTTAAAGAGAACCTTGGGAGTATTTGAACAACCAAGAGATCTACTAAAGAATACCGACGGTGTAGAATTTGTAGAAATGGAAGATAGCGACAACTGCTGTGGATTCGCAGGATCTTACAATGTTTTATATCCAGATATTTCTTCAAAAATCCTAAAGAACAAAATTGAAAACATTAAAAAATCTGGAGCAGATGTTGTAGCTGTGGATTGTCCTGGTTGTATGATGCAAATTAGGGGCGGTCTTGAGGCAGAAGGCTTAGATATTAAGGTTAAACACACTTCAGAAATTATATCTGAAAAGAGAGGACTCATCTAAAAATGAACTTGCAAATAAGTGATGTTTTATCCAAAGAAAATCTTATAGAAGACCTAGTCATTGAAATCCATCAAGAAATAAAAAATATTTTGGGAGATTATAAGTCTAGCCAAAATCTGTATGACATTATCAAAGATGCCTTGAGATCTTCTGGAAAGATGATTAGGACAAAGCTGCTTATTTGTATAAGTCTTATGGGAGAAGAAGAAATAAGTGATAAGATTATTTCCCAATGTGCGGCAGTAGAGATAACTCATCTAGCATCGTTAATCCACGATGATATTATAGACGATTCTACATTAAGGAGATCTCACAAATCAACTCAAGCAAAATACGGCAAGGATGTAGCTGTATTTGCTGGAGATTATATGATAGCTAAAGTTTTTAGTTATCTAGCAAAAAAAGGCTATGTCGAAGAGATTTCCGTAATAGCCGACACTATTAGGGATATGTGCAACGGAGAAGTTGGACAAAATCTAAATAAGTACAAGATAAATGTAAGTACTGATGAATATTTTGAAAATATTTCCGGTAAGACTGCTTCATTTTTTAAGACTGTTTGTTATTTTGGCTCCAAAAATTGTGGCTTTGATAGGAAAGATACAGAAAAAATGGTAAGATTCGGACAAAATCTCGGCCTAATGTTTCAGCTAAAAGATGATTTGCTGGATTTATTTTCTGAAAAAGCCCTAACAGGTAAGGAAGAATTTTCAGATCTTAGGGAGGGCATATATACCTATCCAATAATCCTTGCTCTACAAAATGAAGAATATGGCAAGGATATATATGATATATTAGTGAAAAATAGACAAACTTCTCTAGATAAAAAAGACTTCCTTATCCTAAGGGACTTACTTAAAAAGGCTAGGGCGGATTTTCTAAGTTCAATGATGATTAAAAAACTTGCAGATGAAAACAGATTCATCCTAAAAAGCTTAGATTCTGGTAGAAGCACCTACCTATATAAGATTTTAGAAAAAGTTGAGAAATTCTGATGCAAGCCTATCAAAGAATGACAGTAAAAAACATAATAAATTTTGCTAATCCTAGGACTTTTGTAGCTTCAATAATACCGGCAATCTTTGGCATATTATTAAGCCTTAAACTAGGCTATAGCCTAAGTTTAGCTAGGGCCTTGGCTCTTATAATGGCTTGTGTATTTTTCCAGGCAGCTGTAAATACCATAAATGACTATAGCGACTTTGTTAATGGGGTTGACAGCTTGGATGATAATTTAGAAGAAGACGATAATGTTATGTTTTACTCTAACATTAGACCTAAGAGTGTAGAAAATTTAGCAATAATTTTTCTACTAATAGGAATCGGACTTGGATTTTTGGGCCTTGATAGGATGAATTTCCCAAGCCTTGTCATAGCTTTTATAGGCTTACTTACAGTTTTTCTTTATTCCAAGGGGCCTTTACCAATTTCATACTTACCAATTGGAGAATTAGTAAGTGGCTTTGTAATGGGTGGTCTGATACCACTTGGAGTATTCAGTGCAGTAAGCAATAGCTTTGATGGAAAGATTCTATTAGCTAGCCTTCCCTTTATGCTAGGTATTGCTCTTATCATGATGAGCAATAATGCTAGTGATATAGAAAAAGACAGGAGAGCAAAAAGATACACCCTGGCAGTTGTGATGGGTAGGCAAAAGGTAAAAGTTTTGTATAAAATATCTATTCTTCTCTGGCTAATAAGTCAATTAAGTCTAACATATTATTTGGCAGGACTTCCAATACTTGCACTAAACAGTGTCTTCTTGATCTTGAGGCTAAGATTGATAAGAAATGTTTTTACAGCAAGTCTTCTTCCAGAAGTTAGGATTGGGCAGATGATAAGTATTGTTAAGGCTAATGTTTTGATAAATGGAGTCTATTTGACTGGTATATTAATAAGTTTATTCGGAGCTTAGGATGGATAAAAGCAAAAAGGTTTATGATATATTTCAAAGAATATCGCCATTTTATGACGATGCTAACGATAGGATTAGTTTAGGTTTACAGAAAAAGTGGAAAGAAGAACTGGTTAAACTGATACTAGAAAATCCCAAAGCAAACTTGAGTCTACTAGATATATGTTGTGGAACTGGGGATATTTCTATAGGCCTTGCGAAAAATTCTCATGCAGAGATAGTCGGCTTAGACTTTTCGGAAAATATGTTAAAAATTGCCGAAAATAAAAAAGGCTCACTTACAAATCTTTCCTTTGTAAGGGGTGATGCCAAAAATCTAGCCTTTGCTGATGAATCTTTTGATGGGGTTTGTATATCTTTTGGCCTTAGAAATACAGATGACTACAAAAAAGTAATAAGCGAGATGTTGAGGGTCCTTAAAAATAATTCTTATATATATATTATGGATTCCTTTCTCGTAGAAAATAAGTTGATAAAGCCATTCTACAAGGTCTTTTTCAAATACCTAATGCCCATCTTAGGTGGGGGTATGCGACGATATAAAGATTATAGCTGGTTATATGAGTCAACCAAGAATTTTATTAGTCCTAGGGAGCTTATGGATATACTTGATAGTTTTGGTGTTAAAAATATAAGAACAAAAAAGATGTTATTTGGCGCTTGTGTTATAGTAAAAGGACAGAAATTATAGACTAAAAATAAACACATGGGGGAAAAAATGAGTGAAGATAAGTTTGATGTCATAATAGTTGGAGGAGGAGTTGCAGGTCTTGCTGCATCCATAGTCCTAGCTGAAAATGATTTTGAAGTATTGTTAGTTGAAAGAGGAGACTACTGCGGAGCTAAAAATGTTACAGGCGGAAGGCTTTATGGTCATAGTCTAGAGAAAATCATCCCAAACTTTGCAGATGAAGCTCCTATTGAAAGAAAAGTTGTAAAAGAAAAAATTTCTATGATGAGTGCAAAATCATCCCTAGACATAGGCTACTCATCAAAAGAATTAGGAAAAGATAAAGATTCTTCATCATATGTAGTCTTACATAGTAAGTTTGATCAATATTTGGCAGAAAAAGCAGAAGAAGCTGGTGTTGCAATAATCACAGGAGTTCTCGTAGATGAAATCTTAGTAGAAGATGGCAAGGTTGTTGGTATCAATGCAACAGGCGAAGAAATGTATGCTGATGCTGTAATAGTTGCTGATGGTGTAAACTCCCTCCTATCCCAACAATTAGGAGTTAAGAAAGAACTTGAACCTAACCAAGTGGCTGTAGGTGCTAAGGAAGTTATCGAATTATCAGAAGAAATAATTAACGAAAGATTTAACCTAGAAAGTGGAGAAGGAATGAGCTGGCTATCTTGTGGCGATCCAACTATGGGAGGCTTCGGTGGTGGCTTTATTTACACTAACAAAGACTCTATATCAATCGGTGTAGTAGCTACTCTTTCTGATATAGGCTACGCAAATACAAGCATTAATGACCTTCTAGAGAGATTTAAGGAACATGAAAGTGTTGCACCATTTATCAAGGGTGGAAAGACTATAGAATATTCAGCTCACTTGGTTCCAGAAGAAGGTTTACATATGATTCCAGAACTCTTCGGAGATGGCTTCCTAGTAGTTGGTGATGCAGCTGGCTTTTGTGTAAACCTCGGCTATACAGTTAGGGGTATGGACTTTGCTATAGAAAGTGGTAGACTTGCAGCCCTAAGCCTAATAGCAGCCAAAGAAAGAGGAGATTATAGCAAAGAAAGCCTAGCTATATACAAAACACTAGTTGATCAATCTTTCATCATGAAAGATTTACAAACTTTCAAGGCCTTCCCAACAATTCTAAGTAGAAGAGAAATCTTCAAAGACTTCCCAGAAATACTAAATGATGTTGCAGCTAGGGCCTTCACAGTAAATGGTGGCGACACTAAAGGCTTTATCATGGGTACAGTAAATGATCTTGCTAGCAGAATGAGTGCAGGACAAATTTCAGACTTTATTTCAACAGTAATGGAGGCAATGTAATGAAGAGAATGAGCGTTGAGGACAAGTTAGGTCTTGACATCTATCATACAGACGAACACAACTCACATATAGATGTAGATACTGACTATAAGGACGAAGAAGAAATCCATAAATTATTGATGGCTTGCCCAGCAAGCTGTTATACTTATGTAGATGGAGTATTTGGATTTAGCCACCTAGGTTGCCTAGAATGTGGAACTTGTAGGGTACTATCCCATGGCAAAATCGTAAAAGATTGGCAACACCCTCAAGGAGAAGTAGGAGTAAGCTTCAGACAAGGTTAAGTTAGACTCAATTAACTTAGAGATATAACTTGTATCAAATATCATAGAAAAGGCTGTATAAGGCCAATCACCATTTGCTTGTAGAATGATGATTGAAGACTAACAGCCTTTTTCTATGCTATATTAAGCAAAAATTTTATAAAAGAATAAAAATCTATAAAATGATATTTATAATTTATAGGAAATTCTTGACAATAAAGCTTATATGAAGTATTATACACAGGTAATGATTCTCTACTCCGTTTATATAGACGGGGTCAAAGACCACAGGGAGGTGAAAACATGAATAAATACGAAGCAGTATTGATTTTCAAAGCTGATATGGCGGATAGTGATAGAATCGCTTTACTCGATAGATTTAAAGAAATCATCGGTCAAAACGGTGAAGTAACTAGCGTTGATGATTGGGGAAGAAGAAAACTTGCTTACGAAATTAATGACCTAAAAGAAGGTTATTATTATATCGTTGACTTTAACTCAAACCCAGACCATATCAGAGAATTTGAAAGAAGACTAAGACTTTCAGATTTTATAATCAGATACATGGTTATCAGAAAAGAGGACTAATCAATGAACAGAGTTATCCTTATCGGAAGGTTAGTAAGAGATCCTGAGTTAAGATATACTCAATCTCAACAAGCTGTGTGTACTTTCACACTAGCTATAGATAAGAAACTTAGCAGAGAGAGAAGAAGCGAATTGGAAGCTTCAAATCGTCCTACAGCTGATTTCCCAAGAATAACGGTTTGGGGAAGACAGGCGGAAACCGCAAGCACATATCTCAAAAAAGGAAGTCAATGCGCTATAGAAGGTAGAATCCAAACAGGATCCTATCAAGACAAAGAAACAGGCAAGACTGTTTATACAACAGATGTTGTAGCTGATAATGTTGAATTTCTAGGTACTAGATCTGACAATATGGGAGGATCTAACTACAATTCTAGAAACAACTATGACAATCAAGACACCTATAGAAATGACTATTCACAAACAAATAACCACCAACAAAGTCAAGGCAATAATCAAGCTTTTGATGGTGGCGATGATTTTTTTGATGATGACTTTACCGAGATAGAAGACGATGGAAGAATTCCATTCTAATATAAGAAAGGATTTATGATGGCAGGAAGAAGATTCAGACCAAGAAAAAAGGTAGATCCATTTGTAAAAGATCCATCAAAAGTTATCGATTATAAAGATATTGAAACTTTAAAAAGATTCGTTACAGATAGAGGTAAGATCTTACCAAGAAGAGTAACAGGTCTAAATGCAAAACACCAAAGAGAAATCACACGTGCTATTAAACGTGCTCGTCAAGTTGCATTATTACCATACGAAGAAAACTAAGATAAGAAGAGATAATATATAAACAAATTTCAATAAGCAATATTAAGGGAGCTATCTTGTTATGAAAAAGCGTATTAATTTATTGAGCTTCCTAGAACATTTTCTGTTAAGGATTTGTTGTTAGGAAGTCCAAGAGAAAATAGCATTTCATGAGAAGACTTGCTTCTTTTTTATTATAATCATGAAAAAATGAACTTTATTTGTATATTTCTATGATTTATATTAAAATTGTATAAAAGAAAAGGAGGAAATTATGTTCGTAGAAATTTTAGCCTTGCTTGTAGCTATCCTTGCGATTTTATTTATGGGATTTACAATCAAGACAAAGATCATGCCTGTATCATCAGGTAACAAGAGAATGACAGAAATTGCTGGACATATCAAAGACGGTGCTATGACTTTCATTAGCCGTGAGTATAAGTATATAGCAATGTTTGTCGTAATCGTATCCATACTTATAGCAATATTTTTAGGTGTTAAGATTATGCTTTGCTATATTTTAGGATCTGTATTTTCAATGCTAGCAGGTTATATTGGTATGAGAGTATCAACTGCAGCTAACGCAAGATGTGCTAATATGGCTCTTGAAGAAGGTACAAGTGGTGCACTTAAAGTTGCATTTTCAGGTGGTTCTGTTATGGGCTTTGCCGTAACTGGACTAGGATTTTTAGGTATTATGATCACTTATCTCGTATTCAGAGACCCAGCAATCCTTATGGGTTATTCCCTAGGTGCTTCATCTGTTGCACTTTTTGCAAGAGTTGGTGGTGGTATCTATACAAAGGCAGCTGACCTTGGTGCAGACCTTGTAGGTAAGGTTGAAGCAGGTATTCCAGAAGATGACCCAAGAAACCCAGCAGTTATCGCTGATAACGTTGGTGATAACGTAGGTGACGTTGCAGGAATGGGTGCTGACTTATTTGAGTCTTACTCAGGTGCAATTATCTCAGCTGTTGCTCTAGGAGTTGTGGCTAGTGGAGACGCTGGAATGAAGTTTACCTTCTTCCTTGTAGCTATAGGAATCCTTGCAAGTATTTTTGCAAGTGTAATGTTCTTGACAACCAAGCACAATAACCCACAAAAATCTTTGATGAACACAATATATGTTTCAGGTGCAATAGTTCTTGTTGCATCATTGATACTATCATTTGTTTACTTCAAGAACCTAAATGCAGCTTTGGCGATTATAGTTGGTATAGTAGTAGGTATTTTAATCGGTCTTCTTACAGAGTATTACACTTCTGATAAGTATAAATATGTTAGAGCGATTGCAGAAGAATCAAAAACTGGTGTTGCTACAAACATCATCGCTGGTCTATCAGCAGGTATGCTTTCAACAGTATTCCCAATCATCCTAATAGCTATAGGTATAATGGTTGCTTACTGGGCAAATGGCGTATTTGGTATAGCCCTATCAGCTGTAGGTATGCTTTCAACAACAGCTACAACAGTTACAGTTGATGCTTATGGTCCAATCACAGACAATGCTGGTGGTATTGCTGAAATGAGCTACCTACCAAGCAATGTTAGAGATATCACAGATGAGCTTGACTCAATAGGTAATACAACAGCAGCTATTGGTAAGGGATT
Organism: Anaerococcus tetradius ATCC 35098; assembly: GCF_000159095.1. GTDB lineage: Bacteria > Bacillota > Clostridia > Tissierellales > Peptoniphilaceae > Anaerococcus > Anaerococcus tetradius. The sequence goes on from NZ_GG666297.1 coordinate 253,018, forward strand.
TGCTATTGGTTCAGCAGCCCTAACAGCCTTATCTTTATTCGTAACTTACTCAGAAACCCTAAAACTTGGTGCAATTTCAATTCTTGATGCCAAGGTAGTAGCAGGAATGTTTATAGGAGCTATGCTTCCATTCCTATTTACAGCCCTTACAATGAACTCAGTTGGTAAGGCTGCAACAGAAATGATTGAAGAAGTTAGAAAACAATTTAGATCAGACGATAGAATCCTAAAGGGAGAAGTTGAACCTAACTATGCAAGATGTATCGACATCTCAACAACAGCTTCCTTAAAAGAAATGATTCTTCCAGGAGTTCTTGCTATAATCGTTCCAATATTTGTTGGTAAAATCTTAGGCCCATATGCCCTAGGTGGATTATTGGCAGGTGCCCTAGTAACAGGCGTACTATTGGCTATCTTTATGTCAAACGCTGGTGGAGCTTGGGATAATGCGAAAAAATACATCGAAACTCTAGGAGGAGAAGATGGAAAAGGATCAGAAGCTCATAAGGCTTCAGTAGTAGGAGATACCGTAGGAGATCCATTCAAGGATACATCAGGTCCATCTCTAAACATCCTTATCAAACTTATGACTGTAGTATCAGTTGTATGCGCTAGCCTATTTATTTAATAAAAAAAATAATTTGACAAATCATCCATTAGATTGTAGAATATAATCAATCAAAGAATTTAGTTAAGAGATGTGTTGAAGAGAAGAGTAGTTGGCTTAAAGCTTAAAGCGAGTCCCGATTGGTGGAAGGGGATAAGTAGACGGTCGATGAAAAGAACCTTGGAGCATATAGGTCGATACAAGGAGACTTATACGGGAACTCCCGTTACAGAGTTAGAGTATGTTAGTACTTGATGAGGTCTATTTTGTGAGAGATAGATGAAAATGGGTGGTATCACGAGCTTTCGTCCCTGATGGGATGAGGGCTCTTTTTTTATTACTTTGAGATTCTTGGGCACTTATAACTAATTTTTAACTAAGCTTGATTAATAAATTTAAAGGAGACAATATGTTAGAGAAAGAAATAATTAAAGAAGCTAAGAAAGTTATACTTGCCTACTCAGGAGGACTAGATACTTCAGTTCTTACAACATGGCTTAAAGAAAATGGGGCAAAAGAAGTGATTTGTGTATCAGTTGACTTAGGTCAGGTCAAAGATCCTAAAAAGCTAGAAGAAAAAGCCCTAACATCTGGAGCGAGTAAATTTTATAATATCAATGTTGAAGAAGAATTTATAGAAGAATATGCTTACAAAACTTTGATGGCAGGAGCTAAATATGAGAACTTATATCTTTTGGGAACAGCTATAGCAAGGCCATTAATCGCCAAGGTCTTGGTTGATGTAGCTAAAAAAGAGGGAGCCGACCTTATAGTTCATGGTTGTACTGGCAAGGGAAATGATCAGATTAGGTTTGAGCTTTCTATAGGTTCTCTTGCACCAGAAATAAAGGTGCTGGCACCATGGAGGTTCTGGGAAATCAAGGGACGTAGTGAGGAAGAAGCTTATGCTCTAGCACATGGAATTAAGCTTGACTTTACAAAAGAAGAAGATTACTCAATGGATGAAAATATTTGGCATCTTTCCCATGAGGGACTAGATTTGGAAAATCCAGAAAATGAAGCTAAGCTAGAAAAAGTTCTTAAATGGATAGTCCCACCAGAAAAGGCCTGTGATGAAGCTGAAATTGTAGAGATTGCTTTTGACAAAGGAAAACCCCTAAGCATTAATGGAAAAAAGATGTCAGCAGCAAATCTTGTTAAAGAATTAAATAAGATTGGTGGCAAACATGGAGTTGGCATTGATGATATGGTAGAAAGCAGGGTAGTAGGTATGAAGTCAAGGGGTCTTTATGAAAATCCTGCTGCAAGTATTCTCTACTTTGCCATTGAAAAACTTGGCTCTGTAACTATCCATCCCGACGCCCTAGCCTATAAACAAAAGATGGGGCTTGATTATGCGAAACTAGTCTATGAAGGAAAATGGATGACTCCATTAAAAGAAGCTATGGATATGTTTATGGAAAAGGTCAATGAAAATTTAAGCGGAAGTGTAAAAATTAAACTATACAAAGGAAATATGTACCCAGCTGGAATATTTGCTGATAAGCCTTTATACGATGAAAACTTAGCGACCTTTGAGGATTCGTCTTATAAGCATTCAGATGCGACAGGCTTCATTAACTTGTTTGCTTTAAGCACAATAACTTACTCTAAAGCAGTAAAGAAAAATTAGGAGATGGAATGAAATTATGGAGTGGAATGCTTACAGGGGACCTGGATAAGCTAGCAGAAGAATTTAATGATTCGATAAAAATAGATAAAAGACTAGTCTTTGTTGATATAAAAGCCTCCATAGGCCATGTGAAAATGCTGGGAGCGAAAAATATCATTAGTTATGAGCAGTCCAGTCTAATAATCAAGGGTCTAGAAAATATTTACAAAAAATTAAAAGAAAAAAGCCTAGTAGTAGATGAGTCTTATGAAGACATCCACACCTATGTGGAAGCAAAGTTAATCGAAGAGATTGGCCCGGTTGCCAAGAAAATGCACACAGCAAGGTCAAGAAACGATCAGGTTACAACCGACTTTAGGCTCTATATTAGGGAAGAATGTGAAAATATAAAAAATGATCTTATTTATCTAATCAAAAGTTTACTAGACCTTGCCCAAAAAAACACAGACACAATAATGCCGGGTTATACCCACCTTCAAGCAGCTCAACCGGTAAGCTTTGCCCACCATCTTTGTGCTTATCAAATGATGGGTCTGAGGGACTTATCAAGACTTCAAGATTACAAGAAAAGACTTAACCAACTTCCCCTTGGGGCATGTGCTTTGGCAGGAACGACTTATGACATTGATAGAAATATGGTAAAAGATGAACTTGGCTTTGATTCTATAATGGAAAACTCGATAGATGCAGTAAGCGATAGAGATTATGTAATTGAGCTATCCTCAATAATTTCGATAATCGCTATCCATCTATCAAGACTCGCTGAAGAGCTTATCATTTGGTCATCTCAACCCTACTCATTTATAAGAATATCTGACAAATATTCAACAGGTTCTTCAATAATGCCCCAGAAAAAAAACCCAGACATGGCAGAACTTATCAGAGCAAAGGCAGCAAGGCTTATAGGAAACACCAACCAAGCCTTTATAATGATGAAGGCCTTAGCCCTTAGCTACTCAAAAGATATGCAAGAAGACAAAGAAAGCCTGTTCGATAGTATTGATACAATAAAGATATGTCTAAAAATTATGGCAGGTCAAATAGAAAGTCTTGAAGTCAATGAAGAAAATATGTTCGAAGCTTGCAAGAAGGGCTATCTAAATGCCACAGATGTGGCTGATTATTTGGCAAATAAGGGAGTTTACTTTAGGGATGCCCATCATATTTCAGCAAGACTAGTCAAATACGCAAGCTCCAAAGCTTTAAGTTTAGACGAACTTGACCTTGAAACTTATAAAAATGAATCGGACTTATTCGAAGAAGATATCTATAAGAAAATAGAACTTAAAACATGCGTAAACAAAAGAAAATCCTTGGGAGGACCAAACAAAACCGAAGTCCTAAGGCAGATAAATATAGTTAAAGAAAAAATTAAGGAGTATATATGAAAAAGAAACAATTTGGAATCTTGGCAATATTCTTGGCCTTTTTATTACTAGTACCAGGCAAAATATTTGCTGATGAAAAAATAGTAGATGACAATGTGATTGACCTTGGAACTAGTGCAGACTTTCCACCATATGAATACTATGAAGGAAAAAATATAGTAGGAATCGACCCAGATATAGTAAAAGCTATCGGAAAAGAATTAGGCATAGAAGTTAAGCTTCACGATATGGATTTTAACAATATCATAGCAAGTATCCAATCAGGCAAGCTTGACGGAGGAGCTTCTGGTTTTACTGTAACTGAAGAAAGAAAAAAATCAGTAAACTTTACAGAGCCTTTTGCAAAGACCAGCCAAATTATAATCAAGAGAAAGGCTGACGATATTAAATCAGTAGACGACCTTAAAAAGGGCAAAAAAATAGGTACCCAATTAGGAACTATAGGAGATACCCTAGCCAAAGGCGATTTTGGTGAGGAAAATGTCAACTCCTTTAACAAATTCCCTGATGCTATAATCTCTCTTCAAACTAAGAAGATAGACGCAATTATAATTGATAAGGAAAGTGCAAAAAGGTTTATAGCTGCTAACAAGGATCTTGAAATTGTCAATACCCCATACATGGAAGAAGAATACGCCATAGCAATAAGCAAGAACAATCCACTTCTACTTAAAAAAATGAACGAAGCGATAGAAAAACTTAAAGCCAATGGAGAAATTGATAAAATCATGGCAAAATACCAAGGAAAAGACGATGCAGAAGAATCCAAGGGTCTTGTAGGAAGGTTTAAATCAACAATAATTGACAATGGATCCTACAAATACCTCCTAGATGGACTAAAGACAACAGTTATTGTAACCGTATCATCCCTTATAATCTCATTTATCCTAGGACTTATCATAGCCCTAGTAAGGTCAGCAAAAATAGATATGGCAGACGAGCTAAGTGGATTGCCAAAATTCATTCTCCTAGCCCTTGATAAAATTCTTGGACTATTTGTAACAATAATACGTGGAACCCCTACAACTATCCAACTTTTGATAATGTTTAACGTAATACTTGCAAACCTCGATAACCTAGTCCTAGTTGCAATCATCTCCTTCGCCCTAAACTCATCAGCCTACATGGCAGAGCTCTTTAGGGGTGGAATCAACTCAGTAAACAAGGGTGAAAAAGAAGCTGCAAGAAGCTTAGGCCTATCAAACTTCCAAACTATGAAAAAAGTAGTAATGCCACAAGCTATCAAAAACTCCCTCCCAGCCCTAGGTAACGAAGTAATAACCCTCTTTAAGGAAACATCAATATCAGGCTTTATAGGCCTTGCAGACCTAACAAGGGGAGCATCAATAGTAATAAGTCAAACCTTCGATGCCGCAACTGCATACTTTTCAGCAGCTATAATTTACTTAATAATAGTAATGTTAATGGAAAAGATTTTTAAACAACTAGAGAAAGGATACCTATATGCTTAAAGTAAAAAATGTAAAAAAATCATTTGACAATCTCAAAGTCCTAAACGGCATCGACCTTGATGTCGAAAAAAAGGACGTAATCTCAATAATAGGCCCATCAGGATCTGGTAAATCTACCTTCCTTCGTTGCCTAAACCTCTTAGAAAAACCTGACTCAGGAGATATCATATTCGAAGATAAAAAAATCAACGATGAAAATGTAGATATCAACAAACTAAGAGAAGAAATAGGCATGGTATTTCAAAACTTTAACCTCTTTTCTAATATGTCTATCATTGACAACCTAACCCTCGCTCCTGTAATGAGAGGGAAAATGAACAAAAAAGAAGCAGAAGATGAGGCTTTGAAATTACTAGAAAGAATAGGCCTTGCCAGCAAAAAAGACGTCTATCCAGTAAGCCTATCAGGTGGACAAAAACAAAGGGTTGCAATAGCAAGGTCCCTTATGATGAAACCAAAACTAATGCTTTTCGATGAACCAACCAGCGCCCTCGACCCAGAAATGGTAGGAGGAGTATTGGAACTTATGAAAGAGTTAGCCAATGACGGAATGACCATGGTAGTAGTAAGCCACGAAATGGGCTTTGCAAGAGAAGTATCCAACAAGGTAATCTTTATGGATAAGGGAGAAGTAGTCGAAAGGTCAACAAACCCTGAAGAATTCTTCAAAAATCCAAAAGAAGAAAGAAGCAAACAATTTTTGTCCATGGTTTTATAAAAAAATTTGACAAAGATAAAAAATAAGTGTATTATGTAAAGGTAATACACGAGCGGGATTGGCGGAATTGGCAGACGCGCAAGACTAAGGATCTTGTGACCGATTTTAAGGTCGTGGAAGTTCAAGTCTTCTATCCCGCACCAAGATTTTAAAAGAAACGTCGAGAAATTAGCGTTTCTTTTTTTTAGGAAATTGTGCTGGGAAAGTATCATTTACTTTAACCAGTGCTATTTATTATACAGAAATTTTTAGCACTGAGATTATTTAGTTTCCCAGTGCTTTATTTACTAGTTATTAGCTGATGGATGAACGTAGTATTCATCTGATATTTCTTTGAGGTTTTCTTCTTGAAATTTTTCAAAATTAATTTTATCTGCTTCTTCTTGACTAATATAAATATGCATCATTTCTGATTTTGAATCTTTGCCATATTTATCAGTAAATGTTGAAGTTGCATTTAAGACAAAGTAATTGAATTTAATATTGTTTTCTTTCATGAGTTTTAACGCGTTTATTGTTTTTATGTTTTGTTGTTTGATTGCTGAGTTTATGTCCCATACGGTATTTGGATCAACATAAGTATTGAGTGTTACTTGCCTTATGCTACCATCTTCAGATTTGTCAATTTTTTGAGATTCAAATTGTTCTCCACCCACTCTTTTTAGGATATTTTCAATTTTTTGCTCATCAGTCATATCGCTCGTTATAGCATATTCTTCTTTTTTTTCTTCTTTCTCTTCTTTCTTTGGTTCTTCTTTCTTTACCTCTTCTTGCTTTTCTTCTACCTTCGCTGGTTGTGAATTATTTTTTTTATCCTTGTCCTTTGGACCGAATATCGCTCCTATTACGATTAGTGCGGCTATAACTATAAACCATTTTCTTTTGTAGATAGGTTTCTTCTCTACATTACTATTTTTCATAAATTCCTCCTTAATTTTTATATAAAGCCTCTCGGCTATATATCGATATTTTTTATCTCTCTGATTATTTCTTAAATATTTACAGAAAATTTTCTTTTATATAGGTTATTGGTAAAAATATTATCAAAAGCTTGATAATTATGGTGTTTTTATCTCGTTTTGCCTTGCTAATATATATTTTAACTAAAGATAAAAGAATTTCGCCTATATTTATAATAGGTAAATATTCTAATAGAAGTTATATAATTCATTTAACTTCATCTTCAAATATAAAACGATTCCTACAGTTTTCGTAAATATCCAAAAGAAAACAATAGTAATAACTTCACTAAATTTATTATAACACATTTTCTAAGAATAAAAAAAGGATTTCACTTCCCTTTATTTACTTCCCTAATACTACGAGCATGTAATTTAGTATTATAGTAAAAGAAAATTTCAAATATACTTATAACTAATACTATTCTCTAGATTTATCACATACATGTAGTACAATGTAAACAAACGAGGAGGGTTTTATGAGTGTAGTTTCATTAAGATTAAATGAAGAAGAGAATAAGCTTTTTAGAACTTATTCCAAGCATACTGGGAAAAGTCTATCTGAATTATTCAAAACTGCTTTAACTCAACAAATTGAAGATGAACTAGATTATTCAAGTGGAATAAAGGCCTTGGAGGAGTTTAATAAAAATCCTAAGACTTACAGTATTGATGATTTAATTTCGGAACTTGAAAATGACTTATAGGCTTTTGATTTCTGATGATGTAAGAAAAAAAATTAAGAAGATGGATAAGTATTTAGGCCTTATTTTAGCTAAAGATATGAAGGCTAAATTAGACGGACTTGAAAATCCCAGAAGTATAGGCAAGGCTCTTCTTGGTCAATATAAGGGACTTTGGAGATATAGAATAGGTAATTATAGGGTGATTTGCGACATAAGGGATGATGAACTTATTGTTTTAGCGATTGATATTGGACACAGAAAAGAGATTTACAAGTAGGGCAATATGCAGTTTTTTTTATAGAGTAAAAAGTAATTCTTTTAAAAAATAAGGGGAGATATAAATATTAACAGACAATCGTACTTTTTTGGTGCGATTTTTTTTGATATTTTATATTTACATTTTGTTTTTTATAATATTTATAATTTCTCAATACTAATAAGCCTTACTTATGATATAATTAATTAGAGGTATATATGGAAAGAAAATGTTATGCTAAGGTTAATCTTAGTCTGGATTCTCTTTACAAAAGAGAAGACGGTTATCACGAGATTGATAGCCTCATGACTAGGATTAGTCTTTATGATAAGTTAATAATAAATAAGAATAAGGAAAAGAAGTTTTCCTACAAGTCGAATATCGAAGGAATTTGTCCCTTGGAGGAGAATTTAATCTACAAGGCTTGGGCTCTCCTAAAGGATAGGGTTGATGATAATGGAGTTGATGTAACTCTAATTAAAAATATTCCCCTTGCAGCAGGTCTTGCAGGGGGCTCTACTGATGCGGCTGAGATGATCAAGGCCTTAAATGAGCTTTGGGATTTGGGCCTATCACAAAAGGAAATGATGGCTTATGGCAAGAGTCTTGGAGCCGACCTTCCCTTCTTTTTTATAGAAGAAAACGCTAGGGCTCAGGGCATTGGCGAGATTCTTACTCCCTTTACGAATAAGCTTAATATGAAGCTTCTTTTAGTAAATGATGGTACAGAAATATCTTCTGCCTTTGTCTATAAAAGGATGGCAGATTATGGAGTTATCGATAACGATAGGCTTGTATCCAAGCTTAGTAAGGGCGATGCTTCTGCTATTAAAGATTTTAGAAATGTGATGGAAGATGTTATTTTTGATGCCTTCCCACATTTGAAGGAGATTTGTGGAAAGTTAAGAGAACTTGGGGCGGAAAATGCCTTGGTAAGTGGGTCTGGGGCTAGTATTTTTGGAGTATTTACTGACGATGACCTCCTTGATAGGGCCTATGAAGAAATAAAAGATGACTACAAGACCGTCCTTAAAGTGGAGCTAGTAGATGACTAGGATTGGAGTGTTTGACTCAGGCCTAGGTGGCTTAACCGTCCTAAGAGAGCTTTCTAAGACTAACAAGGCCCAATATTTTTACTTTGGCGATACTTTAAGAGTTCCTTATGGGGGAAGGAGTAGAGAAGAGCTTATTGGCTTTGCTTGTGATATAGTGGATTTTTTGGAAAAATTTGATATCGACTATTATGTCATAGCCTGCAATACTCTTTCTGTTACTGCTAAGGATTTTCTGGTTGATAAGTACAAGAAGAAATTTATTCCCATCACCCAAATGGGACTTAGGGCAAGCGAGACTTATGGGGGGTCTTTCCTAGTTCTAGGGACAAAGACAACTATAAATAGTCATTTTTATAAAAATAATTTGGAAAAGATTCCTGGAAATATTGTCTATGAGAAGGCAGCTACTAAGCTTGTAGATTTCATAGAAAGTGGGAATATGGCTTCAAGTGAATTAGAGACTTACATAGATTCATATATTTCTCTTGCTAATGAGAAAGAAATTGCCAACATAATCCTTGCCTGCACTCATTATCCAATAATAAAATCCAAAATTGAAAATAGATTGACTTACAAGGCAAATATCATTGATCCAGCGATTTTTGCTGCTGACTATCTTAGAAGCGATGAGGATAATTTGGATATAAATATTTTTATGACCAAGAAGACCTTGGCGACAGAGACTTTGATTCCACAACTTATAGATGGATCCTATAAGCTAACTTATCTTGAGGAGTTTTTATGATTTTTGCAATAATGGATATAGGAAGTAACACAATTAGGTTGTCAGTTTACAAGCAAGTAGTAGATAAGGCTATTCATCTTTTCAGTGAAAAGGAGCAAGCTTCTCTGAGAAATTATGTAAAAAAGGGTCAATTAACAGAAAAAGGCATAGATAGGCTTATTTCTACCTTGAGGAAGTTTAAGTCTATTATTACGAATTTCGATGATATTGATAGCATCCATCCTTTTGCGACAGCTACCATAAGAGATGTCGCCAATAGATCAGAAATTCTTAGGAGGGTAAAGGATGAACTAGACCTTGATATAGAAATTCTTTCAGGAGAAGATGAGGCGAGGTTGTCTTTTCTTGGAGCTAGTAAGTCCGTCGATGTAAGCGAAGGAGTCCTAACAGATATAGGAGGTGGCTCATCCGAGGTCGTTATTATTGATCAAGCTAAGGTCATCAAGACTGTATCCTTGGCCATAGGCTCTCTTTCTGCCTTTAATGATTTCGTAAATGGCTTATTTACCAATAAAAAAGAAAAAAAGGCTATTGATAGGGAAGTTAAGCTTTTGCTTGGAGAAAACAAGATGTATAGGGAGGAGCAATCAGTCCTTTGCGCTGTTGGAGGTTCTGCGAGGGCTTCTCTAATTTTTTATAATGAGTTTTATAATCTATCTGCCTATAATTCAACCATGAATGCCAAGAAATTTGATAAGATGCTAAAGGAGATTCTCCTCATGCCTGAAAGAGAAATCCTAGATAAGATTCTTGAAGTTAAGGCGGACAGGGTTCATACCTTGATTCCGGGTATGGTAATACTAAATAGACTAGCAAAATATTTTTATGTAAGTGAAATAAATATCAGCCAAACAGGCGTTAGGGAAGGGTACGTATATAGCAAGTTATTAGAAAGGAAATAATATGAACGACGTATCTTTTACACAAAATAGGGAATTGTCCTGGCTTAAATTTAACGACAGAGTTCTTGAAGAGGCGGCGGATAAGTCTGTGCCCCTCCTAGAAAGATTGAAGTTTCTGTCAATTTTCGATACTAATCTTGAAGAGTTTTTCATGGTTAGGGTTGGCTCTCTTACAGACTTATCCAAACTTTCCAAAAAGGCCATTGACTCTAAGTCAAACCTTACACCAAAAGAGCAGCTAGATAAAATTCTAGCCTATTTGCCAAAATCTTACTCTAGAAAAGATGAAGTGTATTTCGATATCCTAGAGGATATGAAAAAAGCAGGTCTTTTTATATCGAAGCTTTCGGATCTAGATGAGAAAGATAGATTGGCTTGCAAGAATTATTTCGATACTAAAATCGAACCAATCCTAAATTTCCAACTAATTGATAGGACCCATCCTTTCCCTAGACTCCCCAACTTGTCCATAGTTATAATCTTTGACTTAGTTTCTCAAGAAAAAAAGAAAAAAGAAAAAATTGGCATAATCTACTTGCCAGATAGGATAGACAGGTATTTAAAGCTAGCTGACAATCATTTTGTCTTGATTGAAGATATAATAGAAGTATTTGCCTATAATTTATTTTACAAGTACCAAATAGAAAGGTCCTATGCTATATCCCTCACAAGAAATGCGGATATCAACTACAATGACGATGATTATGAAGTTGACCAAGACTTTAGGGACTATATGAAAGGAAAACTAAAGAAGAGAAAGAGGCTTCAACCTGTTAGGGTCGAAGTCGATAGACCCCTTTCTGAAACCTCCCTAAAATTCTTGACCAAGCAATTTAATTTAAGCAAGGAATCAATCTTTGTAACCAAGTCCTTGATTCAGTCTGATTTTATATATGATTTGATAAAGGACCTCCCGGAAAGCTTTAGAAGGGAAAACTCCTACGAGGAATTTTCTCCTCAAGAATCTATCTATATTGACGAAAAAGAATCCATTATTAAACAAATAGAAAAATCCGACAAGCTCCTATCCTTTCCTTATGAGTCCATGGATCCACTTATTAGACTCCTAGATGAAGCAAGTAATGATCCTGATGTTATATCTATTAAGATTACCCTTTATAGGATAGCCAAGGAAAGCGAAATCGCCAAGGCCTTGATTAGGGCAAGTGAAAATGGGAAGGATGTCATAGTCTTAATGGAGCTTAGGGCAAGATTTGATGAAGATAATAATATCCTTTGGTCTTCAAGGCTTGAAAAAGCTGGATGTAATGTTGTATATGGTTTCGAAAACCACAAGACCCACTCTAAGGTCTGTCTAATAACAAGGGTTGATAAGAATGAGGAAATTTCCTATATCAGCCAAATAGCCACAGGCAACTACAACGAAAAAACTGCCAAGCTTTATACAGACTTCTCCTTAATGACCTCCAACAGGCAAATAGGAACTGACGCCAAGGAAATTTTCGATAATATCCTAATAGGCAATCTAGATGGAGATTACAAACATCTCTTGGTAAGCCCGAAATCTATGCAAGAAGGTCTTGATAAGCTTATAGATGAGCAAATAAAGGCCCAAAAGAAGGATGGAAATGGTTATATAAGGCTAAAGATGAATTCGATTTCTGATAGGAAGTTGATAGATAAATTATCTCATGCGAGCAAGAAAAATGTCAAAATTGATATGATGGTTAGGGGGATCACTTGCCTTCTTCCTGGTATAAAGGAAAGAACTGAAAATATAGAAATTTATCAGATAGTAGGAAGATTTCTAGAACATCACAGGATTTATCAATTTGGCAAGGGGGAAGATGCCAAAGTCTACATCTCATCTGCTGATTTTATGACTAGAAATATTAGAAACAGGATGGAAGTAGCTGTTCCTATCTACGCCCCAGCCATAAAAAAACGCATAATCGACTTTCTAGACCTTATGTTTGCCGATGATGTAAAAATCAGAAGGCTTAGACCTGATGGTGACTATGAGAGAGTAGAAAATAAGAAAAAGCTCATAGCCCAAGAAAGGCTAATAGAACTAGCTAAGCAAAGAAGCAAAAAAAAGGCTTTACTCCTTGAAAAACAAATAGAAGAAAGACCTAGACCTAAGGCTATCAGTCAAAAGAAAGATATAGAAAGTCATACAAACAAAGAAAAAACCAAGGGCCAAAAGCTTAAAGATTTTTTCAAAAATTTATTCAAATAAGATAAAAAGTTAGTAGGGTAAGTTTGCTTTACTAACTTTTTTAGTGAAAACTATTTGCTGGTTGTTTAGCGAGAAATCCCTCCTATCTAATAAAATAAGTCGTTTATTAATTGAAAGAAAAAATTTTGGTGAAAACTTATCAAAATCTTTGAAAATACTTAAAATTGCCCTATTATTTTTTTCATATCCGTGTTATAATAAATATAAGAATTTAGTAATCTAAAGTAAACTTGATAGATTGAAATATATCTGTTAATTTTGCAAAGGATTGCTTATCCCAGTAGATTTTACAAGACAAATATATTGAAATAAATAGAGGAAGGTTATGTCTAACAGAGGTATCAGAGAGCTAAAGAGAAAGAAGAGAAGGCTACAGAAAAATAGAAGAAGAAAAATCCTAGTTACCGGTCTAGCTAGTCTAGCCCTAATCATAGGTTTGAAGGTTTTTACAAGCAAAGATGACGATTTCACTATCCAAAGACCAGCCGAATATAGACAAGCAGAGGCGGCAGATGGAGATGAAGAAAAAGAAGAAAAAAACATCAATGGAGATACTATCCACATAGCTACCAAGCATGGTTTTAAGGATGTCAAAATTGATGATGATAAAAGAATAGATGACGATAAGTATGAAGATACTTTGATAAAGTACGTCCAATGTGCAAAAACTCAATATGCCTACCAATATCCAAATGATTACTCCAAGACAGAAAAGTTTGTCAAGGAAGGTGATTATTTGCCTTATTATGGAACTGAAAATGGTTTTTCTAAAATTAAATTAGATGACTCTTTTTACTATGTAAACAAATATGGCCTAAGAGAGCTTGATGATGACAAAGAAATCAAGGTCGTAAATGGTATAGCCTATGTTAGCGCTGAGTATCCTCTACCGAGTGATTTCAATCCAGGAGTAGATAAAACTGCCAAGCGTGCCTTCGAGACCATGCGTCAAGATATGGAAAGAGAAGGACTAAGCCTAAAGATTGCATCTGACTACAGGGACTATGAACTAGAAAAGAAAATGAAAGATGCTGGTGAAGTCGATAGCGAAGAAGCAGGATGTAGCGAGCACCAACTAGGTCAAGCCTTCGACTTTTTCACAGAAGGAACTAAGTACAATGATAAGTTTGTAACAACAAAAGAGTACAAGTGGCTTTGTGAAAGTGCTTACAAGTATGGTTTCATAGAAAGATATCCTGCCGATAAGCAAAAGATTACAAAGCATGCTCCTATGCCATGGCACTTCAGATTTGTTGGTGTGGAAAATGCCAAGGAAATCTATGAAAATGATTTAACCCTTGAAGATTATTTAAAGATAAAATAATTGTAATTTGCGAATATTTCGATATAATATATATGTCAAAATGAAAATTAAATAAGGAGAATTATATGAAAGCAATTAATACAAATGATGCTCCAAAAGCAGTGGGAGCTTACGTTCAAGCAATCGCAACAGATAATCTAGTATTCACTTCAGGACAACTTCCAATTGATCCAAAAACAGGTGAATTGGTTACAGAAATTAAGGCTGCTACAAAACAAGCCCTAACAAATGTTGAAAACATCTTAAAAGAAGCTGGATCAGGAAAAGATAAAGTTATCAAATGCGTTGTTTATCTAAACGATATCAATGACTTTGCTGCTTTCAACGAAGTTTATGCAGAATTCTTTGGTGATCACAAACCAGCTAGATCAGCTTTTGAAGTAGCTAATCTTCCACTCAATGGATTACTAGAAGTCGAAGCTATAGCTAGTCTATAAGTAATAACGAACGGCAGTTTGACTGTCGTTTTTTTAATATAAATAAGGAGAAGCTAATGGAAGATAAATTAATAATTGATCAGATAAATAATCAAAAGCCTAAGATAATTGAAGAAAGAAGGCACTTGCATAAGCTTGCTGAAGTCTCAGCTAAGGAATTTAAGACTTCTGCCTACCTAAAAGAAGAAGTAAGAAAATTAGGTCTTCCTATAGTAGAGGTAGAGGGTACAGGCTTTTTTGCTATATTAGATACAGGCAAAGCTGGAAAGAGCCTTGGCCTTAGGACAGATATTGATGCCCTTCCGATTTGTGAAAGCAAAAATAATCTCAAAAATCCTAGATTAGTCCTATCAGATGATCCTAATGTTTTTCATGCTTGTGGCCATGATGGTCATATGGCAACCCTACTTGCTTCAATGAGAATCCTAGTCAAAAATAAGGATAAGCTAAATGGTAAGATTTATTTTATCTTTGAAGAAGGTGAAGAAAGTGGAAGTGGAATCTTTCCTATGATAGATGGCCTAAAAAACGAAAATATCGACGCCTTCTATGGCAATCACCTAGCAAGTTTTCTAAAAACTGGTGAGATTTCCTTCCATCCCGGTCCAATAATGGCTGGCTTTATTATGGTAGATTTCACAGTTAAGGGTGTAGGTGGTCATTCATCAAGACCTGATAAGGCAATTAGTCCAATTTTTGCCCAAGCTGCTATCATCCAATCCCTAGCTTCAGCATGGGTTAATAGACTTGACCCAACCAAAACTGTAACCCTTGGTCTTAGCACCATCCATGGGGGTAGTGCCCACAACGTTATAGCTAGTGAAGTAAGGGTAGATGGAACCCTAAGATACTTTGATAAGGATGAAGTAGAAAGAGCCATAGACCAAATCCAAATCATTGGAGAAAATGTCGCTAGGGCCCATGGCTGTGAATTTATAAATAGAACTGGCAGTGAAGACTTTAGCCCAGTTGTTAATGACGAAAAGCTTGCCCTCTTAATGAAAGAAGCGGTTGGTCCTTACTTTGGAGAAAATATCAAAGAAGATACAACTTGGTTTGCTTCAGAATCCTTTGAGGCCTATGGCAAGCTTGCTCCAAGCCTTTTTGCCCTAGTGGGTAGTGCCAATGAAGAAAAAGGAACAGGGGCAGAACACCATACACCAGAATTTGACATAGACGAAGATAGTCTTAATCATGCTATCTTTGCCATGGTCAAATTTGCAACAAGCTTTCTAGAAAGTTAATCAATAAGAAAATTAATCGTGTCATAGACTAGCTAAAGTTGTTTATGACACGATTATATGCTATCATTATTTTACCAGCTAATACTAGTAGCTATTTTTAGTGAATTATTATCATAGTTTTTCAAAAACACTAGGACAAATTTTATTTAATCAGTTTTTCTTTTTCAAACTAAGTAAAAGACATTTGCCTAAAAGCCCCAAGGCCAAGTAAATAAAATAGCCAAGCTTCATTTGACTATGCTTAATAAGTTAATATAATTAAAGAGTAAATTTTTTAATATTTGCAATTTTTTTATTTTAGGAGGAAAAATGAGCACACTTGTTTTTCAGTCAGACTTCGGTCTAGGTGATGGTGCAGTTTCAGCTATGCACGGGGTAAGCTTCATGGTAAATCCAGACCTTACTATTGATGATTTAACCCATGAAATTGAACCATATAATATTTTTGAAGCTTCCTATAGGATATTACAAACAATCAAGTATTGGCCTAAGGGAACAGTTTTTGTATCTGTTGTTGATCCTGGTGTAGGTTCTGCTAGAAAATCCATAGTTGTTAAAACAAAATCTGGTCATTATCTCGTTACTCCAGACAATGGAACTATCTCCCACATAGCTAAGTATATTGGTCTTGAGTCAGCAAAGATAATAGATGAAGTCAAGGATAGACTTCCTTTTTCAGAAAACTCTCATACTTTTCATGGAAGAGATGTTTACGCCTATAATGGTGCAAAACTAGCAAGCAATCCTCTTTATTATGATAGTTTGATGGAAACTGATCTAGATAGCCTTGTCTACAATGAAATAAAAGATGCTAAGATTAATGGAGATGTTATTGAAGGAACAATTGACATCCTTGATATTAGATTTGGTTCTCTATGGACTAATATTAGCCTTGATCTTTTGAAGAAAATGGATATTAAGCAAGGAGATACTATCAAGGTAACTATCTTTAATAAAACAATCAAAAAATACGAAAATCAAATGACCTTTGGTCACTCTTTCGCCGATGTTGGACTTGGAGAAACTATTGCCTATATCAATTCACTAATCAATTTGGGTATAGCTATCAATCAGGCATCGTTCTCTGATACTTATCAAATAGCTACTGGTAATGATTGGACTATTTTTATAAGAAAGGAATACTAATGAAAAAAAATAATTCTATAACAAGCATTGTAGCCATAGGTATTGGCGCAGCTGTATTTTTTATTTTGGGAAGATTTTTGTCTATTCCAATAGGCTTTATACCAAACACTTCCCTAGAAACAACCTATCCCTTCCTAGCCCTAATGTCAGTTCTCTTTGGACCTTTTGCTGGTGCCTTGATAGGTCTTATTGGTCATGCTATTAAAGACCTTTTGACTTATGGTTTGTGGTGGTCATGGGTGATTTCATCAAGTGTTACTGGCTTTGGCTATGGCCTTGTAGGCAAGAGCTTGAATGTAAATAAGGGAGAATTTTCCCTAAAAGACCTTGTTAAATTTAATCTTGGTCAAATCATAACAAATATTGTTGCTTGGGCCCTAGTAGCTCCATGTCTTGATATTTTAATTTACTCAGAACCAGCCAATAAGGTATTTACCCAAGGTATTGTATCGGCAGGACTTAATTCTATTGCAGTAGCTATACTTGGATCTATCTTGTTGACAGCATACGCTAAGAGCAAAACAGCAGACAATTCCCTAAGCAAGGACTGATATGCAGACAGGCAAAGCACCTATAGTAGACTTTAATTCTTACAATTTCAAATACAAATCCCAAAAGGACTTTTCTCTCTTTGATATCAATTTGTCTATAAAGAAGGGAGAGAAGATTGTAATTGTAGGACCATCAGGTTCCGGAAAGTCAACCCTTGCCAAGAGCCTAAATGGACAGATACCTAATAGTTTTGATGGCGATATCTTAGGTCAAATATCAATTGATGGCAAGGACCTAAAAAGCTCGTCGATTTTTGATTTATCCTTATCAGTAGGAACAGTCCTACAAGATACAGATGGACAATTTGTTGGACTTACAGTAGCAGAAGATATAGCTTTTTCCCTCGAAAACGACTGTATAAACAAGGAAGAGATGGAAAAAATTGTCCACAAGTGGGCTAAGGAGCTTAATATTTCAAAACTGCTTGAAAGAAAACCAAAGGATTTGTCTGGTGGGCAAAAACAAGCAGTTTCTATAGCAGGAGTTTTGGTATCAGATGTGCCAATTTTACTCCTAGATGAACCTCTAGCAAATCTAGACCCAAAGTCTGGCAGGGCAACCATGAAGCTTGTAAGAGACCTTGCGGAAAGACTAGGCTATACAGTTGTTGTAATCGAGCATAGGCTGGAAGAGGCACTCCTGTTAAATCCTGATAGGATAATAGCAGTTAGTGATGGTAGGATTGTTTTTGACGGATGTGTTGAAGATATTTTGAAGTCTGATAAGCTTGATCAAATTGGCATCAGAAAACCCCTATATATTGATGCCTTATCTTATGCAGGCCTCGACCTTAAAAAATATGAACGAATCTCAAAAGTCGATGACCTTGACCTATCAAAAGATGATTTGGAAATCTTAACGACTTGGGCAAGCAAGGTCAAGAAGGAAAAAATCGTAAAGTCTAGGGAAAAAATCATCGAGATAAAAAATCTAGACTTTGCCTACTCTAATGAAAATATTCTAGAAAATATTAATTTGACTATAAACAAGGGCGAGATTGTTTCAATTGTCGGACCAAATGGGGCTGGTAAGTCCACCCTAGCTAAGCTTATGTGTGGTTTTATCCGACCAAACAGGGGCGAGATTTTAATAGATGGCATAGATAGTAAAAATCTTTCCATAAAAGAAATAGCCGATAAAATTGCCTTTGTCCTTCAAAATCCGAATTCTATGATTTCCAAGACTATGATTTATGATGAAGTAGCCTTTGGTCTTAGGATAAGGGGGCTTGAAGAAGAGGAAATTCAAAAGAGAGTAGAAGAAGTCCTTAAAATTTGTGGACTTTATCCTTTTAGGAACTGGCCTATTTCAGCCCTATCTTATGGGCAGAAACGTAGGGTAACCATAGCCTCTATCTTGATTTTAAATCCTGACCTTATAATCTTGGATGAGCCTACGGCAGGTCAAGACTTTAGTCATTATACAGCTATGATGGAATTTATAAGAAGGCTAAATAGGGATTTGTCCTTGACAATCCTAATGATTAGCCATGATATGCACTTAATCCAAGAATATACGGATAGGGCCTTGGTAGTTTGTGATAAGAAAATCCTAGCTGATCTAAGCCCTGCAGAACTTTTTTCTAGGGAAAAGCTAATTGATCAGTCAAACCTAGCCCCAACTTCCCTATACAAACTAGGCAAAAAACTTGAAGCTCTTAGTGCCTTGGACTTCATAGAAAGCTTCATAGCTTATGAGAGGAGAAAAAAGAATGGATAACACACTTGGTTTTATAGACAACGATACTTGGGTACACAGACTTTCTGGTACAACCAAGCTCCTTTCCTTCCTTCTCCTATCAATCATAGTAATGACTTCCTATGATACGAGATTTCTAATACTCGTCATGGTCATATCCTTGTTTATAATGAAACAAGCCAAGATAAAATGGGACAATATCTCCATCCTGGTAAAAATTGTAGCTATATTTTCTGTGATTAATCTTTTAGCTATTTACATCTTCGAGCCAGAATTTGGAGTTAAGTTGTACTCATCAAGAACAATTATATTTAGGGGAATTGGCAGATATAGCATAAGTTTGGAACAGTTGTTTTATGAGTTCAATGTATTTTTAAAATATTTTTCAACCATACCCCTTGCTCTAATCTTTGTCCTTGCTACCAATCCCTCTGAGTTTTCGTCAAGCCTTAACAAAATTGGCCTATCCTACAAAATATCCTATGCCGTAGCCCTCGCCCTAAGATATATACCTGATATACAAAATTCCTATATGGAAATTCGACAAGCAAGCCAGGCTAGGGGGATAGAGATGAGTAAGAAAGTTAGCCTAGCTAAAAGATTAAAGGCTAGTGCTGATATAGTCATGCCCTTAATTTTTGATAGTTTGGAGAGGATAGAAACAGTTTCTCAGGCTATGGAGCTAAGACGCTTTGGCAAAAACAAAACTAGAACGTGGTATAGGCAACGAGCCTTTGGGAAAAATGATTATCTAGTCCTCTTAGGAGTACTTATTCTAATAGCAATAGGGATTTTATTATTTATTGCCAATAATGGCAGATTCTATAATCCTTTCATCTAAGCAAAGATCCTTGCTAATATAGCGAGGGTCTTTTTCTAAGCCTTAAAAGCAAAACTTGGGGGCTTATATATTATTTGGTATAATTTTTTATAAGATGATAAGGAAAAAACTTTAAGTAGCTAGGATAATCACTAAAGGAGGCTATATGAATGAATTAAAAGAAATTATAGAAGGACAAAGAGCTTTCTTCTATGGAGGAGCAAGCAAAATAGAAGCTTTTAGGAGAAAAAGTCTTGAGAAATTGGAAAGCTTACTTGAAATCTATGAGGATGACATCCTTTTGGCCTTAAACAAAGACTTGGGCAAGTCAAATTTTGAAGCCTATATAGCAGAAATTTCCTTCCTAAAACAAGAAATACCCTTTGCCTTAGCCAAGCTAAATAAATGGATGAAGCCTATTAGGGAGAAGACTCCCCTCCAAGCCATGCCCGCCACATCCTACACCCTCTATGAACCCTTGGGAGTAACTCTAATAATAGCTCCATGGAACTATCCCTTCCAGCTAGCTATAGATCCTCTTATAGCAGCAATAGCATCTGGCAATACTGCAATTATAAAGACCTCATCCAAGACTAGGGAAACTTCAAGGCTCATAAGAGCAATGATAAATGATAATTTTAGCAAAGATTATATCTATGTTGTCGATAATGACAAAACAAGTCATGAAGAACTCTTAAATGGCAAATATGACCACATTTTCTACACTGGAGGCAAAAAAATCGGCAAAGAAATAATGAAAAAGGCTAGTGAAAACTTGACCAAGGTAAGCCTAGAACTTGGAGGCAAAAGTCCATGTATAGTTGATAGTTCGGCGAATCTTGACAATGCAGCAAGGTCAATAATCTGGGCTAAAACTCTAAATGCAGGTCAGACCTGTGTTGCAGCAGACTATATCCTAGTCGATTATTCTATAAAGGATAAATTTATAGGCAAATTAATAGAAGTTATTGACGAATTTTATGGGCCTTGTCCAATAGAGTCAAAAGATTATAGCAAAATAATAAACGAAGAAAATTTGGATAGGCTCCTCGGGCTCTTAGAGGATCAAAATATAGTAGCTGGTGGCAGCTATGATAGAAAAAACCTAAAACTCGCACCTACCATAGTAGATGATGTCGATTTTTCCAACAAGCTAATGGAAGATGAAATCTTTGGACCAATACTTCCAATAATAACTTACGACAATATTAATCCCATCCTCTATAAGATAAAGACCCTGCCTAAGCCACTCGCCTTTTACCTCTTCTCAGAAGATAAGAGGCTAATAGAAAAGGTCATGTATAATATGGAATTTGGCAATGGCTGTGTCAATGATTGCATCATGCAAATAGTAAGTCCCTACCTAGAATTTGGAGGAGTTGGGGCAAGTGGCATGGGAGGCTATCATGGCTATAATGGTTTTGTAAATTTTTCTAACAAAAAAAGCATCATGCATGCCTCATCCTTCTTTAGACCAAAAATAAAATATCCTCCTTATGATGAAGGAAGGTTAAATTTAATAAAGAAATTCTAAAAAAAACAAAGCTTTCTTAAAATTTTATTTAGCAAACTATGTGTGGTAGATAAAATTTCAGGAGAGCTTTTTGCGTGGAGAAATAAAGGATTAAAGAAAATGATTGGCATTATCGATTAATCCTTTATTAATATATATACATTGAATATTAAATGTTTTTTTAAATCAAAGTCATTTCTATCATAAATATTTTATGTAAATACATAGAAAATTTGTTATAAAATATAAAGAAATCTGTATGTTGATTGTTAATTATTTGCAAACTACAAAATAAACGGCTATATAAGCTAAGCTTATCGGATGGTTCAAATCCCCGAAAAGTGTTAAAATATTTGATAATTATATTGACAATCCTATATAAAAGTTTTATAATGGTTTTCGTGATACTGAAAATTGCTATCACATTTTTATATTTTGTACATTCATATGAATTAATATTTAACATGTTAAAAAAATAATTAGTAGAGGATATGGGGAATAAATGAATAATAAAAGAATTATTAAGGCGACATTAATTGCCGCCTTGTCTATTTCATTCTTATTTAACGAGCCTTCCTTTGCCAGTAGCGAAGAAGATAAACCGCTAGAGGCAAATAGCCAAGGTCTTTTTGAAGAAAATGAATTAACTACAGAAAAAAAAGAAGAAGCAAAAGAAGAAGGAGCTTCTGATAAAGAAAGTGAACAAAATAAAGAAGATGCAAACAAAGACAAAGCTCCTAATATAGAAACTTCCCTCAAAGAAGATAAGTCTGTTGAAAAAGAAGGGAAAGCAACAGAAGATACACATAAAGCTGACCTTACTAAGGATTCATCTATTGAAGAAAAGAAAGATGATAAAGCTGTAGAAAAGAAAGATGAGGGAAGGCTCATATACATAGCCGAATTTAAAGATAAAGAGGCTGGGGAAAGGGCAATGAAGGAAATATCAAAACTTTCTTCTACAAAAGTTTTGTATGCCTATAACACAATTTTTAATGGTTGTGCAATTGAAACAAAACAAGATAATCTTGATTTGATTAAACATATCGAAGGAATCTCATCTGTAGAAAGATCCCAAAAAGTTGAACCAATGATGAATCATGCAAGGGAAGAAATCGGTGTCAACGAAGCTATCGACTACCTAAAAGCCATCAACAAAGACATGGTAATGAAGTTTGATGGTAGGGGCATGGTAATTGCAAATATCGATACAGGAACTGATTATAGACACAAGGCTATGAGAATTGATGATGATGCTAAGCCTTATATGAGATTTAAAAAAGAGGACATGCAGGGAACTGACAAGGACTTTTGGTTGAGTGATAAGATTCCTCATGCCTTTAACTATTACAATGGTGGCAAAATCACTGTCGAAAAATATGACGATGGTTCTGACTACCATGATCCACATGGTATGCATATAGCAGGAATCCTTGCCGGAAATGATACTGATGAAGATATAGCTAAGTACAATGGTATAGACGGAATAGCACCAAATGCTCAAATCTTTTCTTACAAGATGTACTCAGATTCAGGCGATGGTTTTGCTGGTGATGAGACAATGTTTCATGCTATCGAAGATGCAATCAAGCATAAGGTTGATGTAGTATCCGTATCTTCTGGATTTACAGGAACAGGTCTTATAGGTGAAAAATATTGGCAAGCAGTTAGGGCTTTAAGAAAAGCAGGTATCCCTATGGTAGTTGCTACTGGTAACTACGCAACATCAGCTTCAAGCTCCTCATGGGACTTGGCTGTTAATAACCAACTAAGGATGACCGATACAGGAAATGTAACAAGGACTGCTGCCCATGAAGATGCCATAGCTGTAGCATCAGCCAAAAACCAAATAGTAGAGTTTGATAAGGTAAATATTGGTGGCGAAAGCTTCAAGTATAGAAATATCGGAACCTTCTTCGATAAGGATAAGATTATTACAAATGAAGACGGAAGTAAGCTAGGCGACAAAGTAAAATTTGTTTATATAGGCAAGGGCCAAGATGATGATCTAGTTGGTCTTAATCTTAAAGGCAAAATTGCCGTTATGGATAGAATCTATACCAAGGATTTAAAATATGCCTTCAAAAGAGCTGCCGATAAGGGTGCTCGTGCAATCATGGTTGTAAATACAGTTAACTACTACAACAGGGATAACTGGACAGAGCTTCCAGCCATGGGCTACGAAGAAGATGAAGGAACAACTTGCCAAGTATTCTCAGTATCAGGTGATGATGGACTTAAAATTTGGAATATGATTGATCCAGCCAATAAAACAGAAGTTAAGAGAAACAAGAAAGAAGACTTCAAAGATAAGCTTGACCAATACTATCCAATTGATATGGAAAGCTTCAACAAAAACCGTCCAAAACTTGGCGATGAGAAAGAGCTTGACTTTAACTTTGCTCCTGATACAGACAAGGAACTTTACAAGGAAGAAGTAATCGTGCCAGCAGCTTCTACATCTTGGGGCCCAAGGGTTGACCTCCTCCTAAAACCAGATGTATCTGCACCAGGAAAAAACATCAAATCAACCCTAAATGTAATTGATGGCAAATCAACCTACGGCTATATGTCAGGAACAAGTATGGCAACACCAGTAGTTGCAGCATCAACAGTATTGATTAGACCAAAACTAAAAGAGATGCTCGAAAAACCTGTCTTAAAAAACCTAGAGGGTGACGATAAAATCGACTTAACTACTCTTACAAAGATTGCCCTACAAAACACAGCAAGACCTATGATGGATCCAACAGCTTGGAAGGAAAAATCACTATATTATGCTTCACCAAGACAACAAGGTGCAGGTCTAATTAACGTTGCCAATGCACTAAGGAGTGACGTTATAGCAAGCTTTAAAAATGTTGATTCTGAAGGTCTAGTAAACTCATATGGTTCTATCTCACTTAGAGAAATTAAGGGTGATAAGAGATATTTCACAATCAAGTTGATTAATACATCAGATAGGCCTCTAACATTTAAGGCTTCATCATCTGCAATCACAACAGATTCCCTAACCGATAGGCTAAAACTTGATGAAACTTACAAGGATGAAAAATCAGCAGACGGTAAACAAATTGTTCCAGAAATTCATCCAGAAAAGATCAAGGGTGCAAATATTACATTTGACCATGATGTATTTACAATTGCTCCAAACTCTTCATATGATTTGAAAGCAGTATTAAATGTAGGAGATGCCAAAGATAAGGACCAATTTGTAGAATCCTTCATCAGACTTGAATCCAAAGAAGAACTTGAGGCGATGTGTGGCGATAAAAACAAGACAGTATTCCAACCATCTCTATCTATGCCACTTATGGGCTTTGCTGGAAATTGGAACAAGGAGCCAATCCTTGACAAGTGGGCTTGGGAAGAAGGCTCTAAATCAAAAACCATGGAAGGTTATGATGATGATGGTAAACCAAAAATACCTGGAACCTTGAACAAGGGTATAGGTGGAGAACACGACATTGATAAATTCAATCCAGCTGCCGTTATCCAAAACAGAAAAGATGGAGATACTAAATCACTCGACCAAGATCCTGATCTATTTGCACTAAATAACAACCAAGGCTTATTTGATCCATCACAAAGTGAATCAAAAGTCGCAAGAGTTTATCCGCTCGACTCTAAGGGACAAACCCAAGAAGTTCAAATAGAAAGAGCATTAACCCCATCTCCACTTGTTCTAAGAAGTGCAGAAGAAGGCCAAATCTCAATAGTAAATACTGACAAAGAGGGCGAAGGTCAAAAAGACCTCAAGGTCGTAACAAGAGAGCACTTCATCAGAGGAATCCTAAACTCAAAGAGAAATGACGCTAAGGGTATTAAGTCATCCAAGCTAAAAGTATTAGGAGATTTGAGATGGGATGGTCTTATCTACAATCCTAGAGGTAGAGAAGAAGGCGCTAATGATAATAATAATAACCAAGACTTGGAAACAAAACTTAGGGGTCAATTTGAACCAATAGCTGAGGGCCAATACTTCTACAAGTTCAAATATAGACTAACCAAGAATTATCCATGGCAAGTTTCTTATATACCAGTAAAAATTGATAACACAGCTCCAAAAATTGTCGACGTTGATTTCTCTAATCCGGACAAAATCAAACTAATAGCAAAAGATACCTACCACAAGGTAAAGGATAAATACAAAAACGAAACCTTGTTTGTAAGAGATCAAAAAGACCATCCAGATAAATTCGACGAAGTAGCCAACGAAGTATGGTATGCAGGAGCAGCTATAGTTGACGAATATGGTGATGTTGAAAGAAACCTTGATGTTAAATATGCTGGAGAAGGCGAAGGAAGACACAGAAAGCTTGATAAAAATGGAAATACCATCTACGAAATTACAGGAGCTGGAGATTTAAGAGGAAAAATCATAGAAGTAATAGCCCTAGATGGTGCAAGCAACTTCACCAAAATCCATAGGATTAAATTTGCTGATAAGGCTGACAAAAATGGAATGATTTCTTATTACCTAGTAGATCCTGATAAAGATTTTTCTTCTTACAAAAAACTAGGTGAAATTTCTGAAGAAAAACTTAAAAAAGCCCAAAGTCCAGAAGCCTCAAATAAAGTAGAAGAAAAGAAAGATACTGTTGAGGAAAATCCTATAGAGGGACCTTCAAAGCTAGATTTAGACAAAGAAATCTCTACTGTAAGAGGCTTTGAAGATAAAGACCTAAAGAAACTAGTTAAAAAGAAATATAAAGAAGTAGTCGATTATGTAAATGGCGGAAAAATAAAAGTAGAGCTTGAATATCGATATGATGAAAATGGAAATATAAAAGCCTATGAAGATGGAAGTCCTATAGAATATGAAACTGAGAAACTTGATGATGTTAAATCAAGGCTTGGTGGAGTATTAAACCCATCAAAGAATGGTCATTTTGAAATTCTTGGAAAAGTAAGCAATGTATCCAAAGATGCCAAGGCTTACTATGGCAATGACTTTAAATTAATAGAAATTAAAGCAAGTAAATACGACCCACAAACAAAAACTCTAACCTTTGACTTGTTTAAAAACACCAATGATGTAGTAGATGGTCTATCCTTTACTGGAGATATGAATATTATAGTAAAAGATAAGGATAAAACAAAAGCTAAAACTATAATAAGGATGCCAGAAAAGAAGGATGAAGCCGAGGAAGCTTCACCATATGCTTCAAGTTATCCAAATATTATCGAACTAGGTGAAGGCGAACTTACCAAAGAAAAACCAAAAGATCCAAGTGCAATGGATACAAA
This sequence comes from Anaerococcus tetradius ATCC 35098, assembly GCF_000159095.1. Taxonomy (GTDB): domain Bacteria; phylum Bacillota; class Clostridia; order Tissierellales; family Peptoniphilaceae; genus Anaerococcus; species Anaerococcus tetradius. The sequence continues at coordinate 279,623 of NZ_GG666297.1, forward strand.
CAAGATGTACTTCGATAAGGATTCTGGTCACTATGTATTAAATGATAATATGATTGTAAGAAAAGGCTATGCCCTAAGAGTTACTACATTGAACCCAGGAAAAACTGACATGATTGATAGCAATGGTCTTTATAGTAAGGAAGATATAGAAAAAATCCAAAAGACTGCCCCTAACATCAAGGCCCTATCACAAAAAACAATCTACTGCGATAGTAGGAATGTTGAAGATGGAAGAAGCAGTCAATCAGTCCTAATGTCTGCCTTGGACGGCTTTAATATAGTTAGATATCAAGTCTTCAAATTCAAGACTAATGATAAGGGAGAAGCTATAGATAAGGATGGCAAGCTTGTTACAGATCCTTCTAAACTAGTTCTTCTTGGAAAAGATGGCAAGGAATATCTTGGAGATGATAAATCCAATGTAGAAGCCATCAAAGAAGATGGAGCTATGCTATTTATAGATGCAAAACCAGTAGATTTGACTATGGATAGAAACTATTTCAATCCAACAAAGGACAATAAAATCTATGTAAGAAAACCAGAATTCTATCTAAGAGGAAAGATAGGAGATAAGGGTGGTTTCAACTGGGAAATGAGAGTTAACGAGTCAGTTGTTGACAACTACCTAATCTATGGTGATTTACACATTGATAATACAAGAGACTTTAACATTAAGCTTGATGTAAAAGATGGAGACATCATGGACTGGGGAATGAAGGACTACAAGGCTAATGGCTTCCCAGACAAGGTCAAAGATATGGATGGAAATGTCTATCTACAAACTGGTTATAGTAATCTCAATGCCAAGGCTGTAGGTGTTCACTATCAATTCCTTTATGATAATATAAAACCAGAAATCGAACAAAAAGAAGATGGCAACACAGCTATTGAATATGAAAAAGATAAATTCATCAAATTCAATGTTACAGACAAGAGAAATGAGGATAAGGCTGGAGAAATCCAAGATAAACAAATCTTTGTAAATGGGAAAGAATACAAGTCCTTAGCTGATATCAAAGATATAAAGGATGATAAGCTAACAATTAAGTTTGTAGTAAAAGACTTTGCAAATAATACTAGGGTAAAGGAATTTAGCTTTGACAAAAAAACTGGCTCATTAACTCCTGTAGATCCACAAAAAGTCAAGATTACAATAGCTAATAAGGAAAATGAACTTGTAAAGGGAGAGGACTTCCAATTACCAGAATACAAGGGAGAAATTCCAGAAGGTAAAGGCTTTAAGGGTTGGAAAGTCAAAGGCAAAGACGGAAAAGAAGAAATCAAAGCACAAGGTTCCTTCCTATTTGCAGAGGCTGATCTAAGTGTTGAACCAGACTTCTACGAGCTTCCTAAAGAAGTTAAAGAAGAAAATAAACAAACTTTTGATGAAACAAAGAAAAAGGATGAGGATTATTCAAAGATTTGGAATATAACTTGCCCAAGTAACACAGAAGAACCATCAGTCAATCCTTGCGAAGTACCATCAGAAGAACATTCAGTAAATCCTTCAGTAATTTCTTCAGAAAATCCACAAATTCCTGAAATAAGTGTAGGTCATAAGAGTGAAAATATTTCAGATCAAAAAGGATTACTAGCGGAAGTAAGCTCTAAGACTAAAGAGCTTAAAGGAGAGCCTTCAACAGACAATGGTCAAAGTCCAAGGGAAGATAAGGATAAAGAAGAAGCTCCATCAAAAGCCCAAAAAGAAGAAGCAAGGGAAAATAAGACCCAAAGAAGTGAGGGAAAATCACAAGCAAACAATGAGAAAGCTCCAACAAGTACAAATGTTAAAACAGGAGTAGAGAGCCTATCATCAGTAGTTATGGGACTATTTGCAGCAAGCCTTGCCTTATTCAAGACTAAAAAAAGAAAATAAAAAAGACCTAATATAAGCTAAGCGAATATTAGACCTTATGCCAGAGTTAGCTTTAGGCTTGCTCTGGTATTTTTTTGGCTTAGGATTTTATATTAGAAAATCATCTCTAGGATTCTTATAAAATCATCCTAAGAAAGATTTACAAATTAAAAGCCCTCAACAAATTTGAGGACTTTCGACTCTATTTTTTGCTATCCATATCAGCCTTGATAGCCTTAGCGAGGGCTTCGATTTCTTCTACTTGTTCCATCTTCACACCAGAATTGATTTTAACATCTTCACCTACATAATCAAGCTTAGCTTGAGATAGGATTTCCTTAGAAATCTCGAGACTTCTTCCGCCCCAAGACCAGTTGTTTAGGAAAGAAACAGTCTTATTGCTAAAGCCTGTTCCAACAAGCTCTCTTAGGAAGGCATCCATCTTGTAGTAAAGGCCTGAGTTGTAGTTGATTGGTGCAAATACTGAGTGAGAGAATCTGTGGCAGTCACTAATTGGATGAGAAACATCCCAAGCAGCAACATCATAAATCTTGATATTTTCAACCCCTAGCTCAGCTAGCTTTGTTGCAAGAATATCGGCTGCTTCTTCGGTATCTCCGTACATTGATGCGTAAACTATAACCACACCTTCTTCTTCTGCTGTGAAGGTTGACCACTTGTTATACTTATCCATTATGAAGTTGATAGATTCTTCATCCTTATAAACAGGACCATGGAGAGGAAGGATGGCATTAATAGCAAGTCCGTCGATTTTCTTGAAGGCATTTTGTACCATCTTGCCAAACTTACCAACGATGTTTATATAATATCTTCTAGCTTGATCTAGCCAATCACCCTTGTGGATAACATTCTTAGCATCTACATGACCTTCTATAACATTAAAGGCACCAAAAGCATCTGCTGAGAAGAGGAGACCTTCAGTTGTTTCGTAAGTCATCATAACTTCTGGCCAGTGAACCATTGGAGTGAATACAAACTTGAGATTTCTCTTGCCAATATTTAGTTCATCCCCATCTTTTACTTCTACATATCTATCCTTAAATTCATCATTGTAGAACTGTTCATATAACTTGAAGGTCTTGGCATTGCCGACAAACTTAGCATTTGGCCATTCTCTCAAACAAAAATCAATATTTCTGCAGTGGTCTGGTTCCATATGCTCAACAATTAAATAATCCAAGTCTTCTCCGTTAAGAGCTGCCTTGACATTATCTATATATCTTCTAGTAAAGGCTGCATCTACTGAATCAAACAAAACGTTCTTTTCGTCCTTAATAAGGTAAGAGTTGTAGGAAACTCCATTTGTCAATTCGAACATATTTTCGAATCTGTCAATCCTTCTGTCGTTAACTCCAACCCAATAGATATTATCTAATATTTCTACTATATTGTGCATCTTATCTCCTTTGAAACTCCTTTTATCTGTTTTGTTACATTATTAACTATACCAGCTATTTAGGAAAATTAAATTATATATTAATGATTATTATTATCGGTAATAATCTAAAAAAAATTAAATTTTATAATTTAACAAAAAATTATGTTAGAAATAATTTGTTTGGGTATAAATAGGGTGAAAACAATTACAAAAACTTGCCAAACATATACAATTCGGCTGATATAATTTATAAATTTTAAATTAAGGAGAAATAATGTCATATAATTTACCAAGAGATTTAGAAGAATTTAGAAAAGTAGTTAGGGATTTTGCTGAGGAAAAAATTAGACCCATAGCATTTCACTTAGACCAAAGCAAGGAATTTCCAAAAGAAATAGTGAGACTTATGGGCGAGATGGGCCTAATGGGAATTCCATTTCCAGAAGAATATGGGGGAGCAGGTTTAACAAATGAGCATTACGCCATAGCTGTTGAAGAATTATCAAGAGTAGATGGTGGAGTCGGTGTAATTTGTTCAGCCCACACCTCACTGGGTACTTGGGGAATTAACGAATTTGCGAATGAAGAACAAAAAGAAAAATATCTAAGACCCCTTCTTACAGGTAAGTCAATAGGTGGTTTCGGTCTAACAGAAGAAAACGCTGGTTCAGACTCTGCAGGAACTCAAACTACAGCAGTCCTAAAAGGAGATCACTACATCCTAAATGGTAAGAAAATCTTTATAACCAACGCCCCAGAAGCTCAAACTTATCTAGTAACAGCAGTTACTACTCCGGGCAAGGGCAACCATGGCATATCCATGTTCATAGTAGACAAGGACTTTGAAGGTTTTACCTTTTCCGAGCCTTACGACAAGCTAGGTATCAGATCATCAGTTACAGCAGAGCTTCACTTTAACAATGTTAAAGTTCCAAAAGAAAATCTTCTTGGTGAAGAAGGTAAGGGCTTCAAATACGCTATGATGATTCTTGATGGTGGTAGGATTGGTATAGCTTCCCAAGCCCTAGGTATAGCCCAAGGAGCTTACGAATCTGCCAAAGATTACGGACTAAATCGTGAACAATTCGGACAAGCTATTGCAAGGATGCAACACAATGCCTTCATCCTAGCAGATATGGCAACTGAATTAAAGGCTGCAAGATTGTTAATTTATGATGCAGCAAGGAAGAAAGACAAACATGAACCATATGGTAAGGATGCTGCTATGGCTAAGCTTTTTGCATCAGATATGGCAGAAAAACTTACCAGCAAGGCCCTCCAACTCTACGGTGGCTCAGGCTTCATCAAGGGAGTAGATGTAGAAAGATATTACAGAGACTCAAAGATAACTCAAATCTATGAAGGAACAAATGAGATTATGAGATTAGTTATCTCATCCTATATCCTACCTAGAGAAGAAAAGAAGGAAGTTAAGAAAGAAACTGTAAAGAAAAACAAATCTCAAGTTGGCGAAAGAAAACTTCAAATCTTTAAGGGTGATGAAAAACAAGCAGCTAAGAAATTAGTAGAAGCCCTAAAGGCTCAAGGATTTATTTTTGATAAAAAAGACATAGACCTTGAAGGTGATATAGACACTGCCCAATCAGCTGTAGGAGCAGGTATGGGAATTGGCGAAGAGCAAAACCTAGAGATGATTAAAGAATTGGCAAAGGAAACTGGCTCAGTTCTAGTATCATCAAGACCAGCTGCCCAAGTTAGAGGATATGTTTCTAGCGATAGATTTATCGGCCTATCTGGCAAGAAATTTAAGGGTAAACTCTACATCGCTGTTGGTATATCTGGAGCTATGCAACACCTAAGAGGAATAACAGATGCTGGAACAATAGTAGCTATAAATAATGACGAAAGCGCAAACATCTTTAACAACTGTGACTTTGGAATAGTAGGCGACTTCCACAAAGTAGTACCTGCCCTAATAGAAGAAATCAAAAATGCATAGATAGAAGATCCATAAGAAGGGGCTGTTGCAGAATGAATAAATCGTCCCAATATCATTAGAAGAACCTCCACGGAAAGTCTCATAACGCCGACGAGCTAACCGCCTCCATCAGTCGGCAGGCACTAATCTGCCCACCGGCAAGGAGAGGCAAAATTTCCTAAGAGAACCTTCTAATGATGGGACGATGATTATTCATAATTTTGCAACAGCCCATTAACTTGTAAAAAATTCAGGGATTGGCTTTTATAGATTAGAGTTAGTAAATAGATATTGCTAGTAAGGCAATATATGCAAATGATTATTATAAGAAAACTCTTCGCTATTATTGACAAAGAAAATACTTGAGTTTATAATGGAGAAAACATTATCATAAATTTTGCCGGCAATGATATGTTTTTACTAAAGTTATATAATCTCATAATCTGGATGAGAGTTTCTACGACTTACCGTAAATAAGTGGCTATGGCTTTTAGTTGAATCGATAATAAGAAATCGATTCTATGTACTTAATTACAATTTAGAAAAATTATGAAGGAGGATCCTTATGGACTCAAAAACAAATGGTTTTCTAAGTAGGTTTTTTCATCTTGATAAAAACAATACTAACGTAAAAACAGAAATAATCGCTGGAATCACAACTTTTATCACTATCGCTTATGTTTTGATAATTAACCCTCAAGTTCTCGCAACCCCTTTTAATATAATGGGTGATGCAAGTATGGCTGAAAAAGTATCTAATGGGGTCTTTATTGGAACATGTCTCGGTGCCTTTATCGGTACAATTCTCGTAGCTCTTTATGCAAAACTACCTTTCGCCCAAGCTCCAGGCATGGGACTAAGTGCATTTTTCGCCTACACTACTATGCTTGGAATGGGATATACATATCCTCAAGCTCTCGTTATAGTTTTCATTTCTGGTCTACTTTTCATAGTAATAACTGCCCTCGGTATTAGGGAGGCTATTATCCGTGCCATTCCTGATGCTATAAAACTCGCCATGACTCCAGGTATAGGCTTGTTTATTACCATAATCGGCCTAAAAAACGCAGGTCTTGTCGTTAAAAACGAAGCAACCCTTGTCGCTCTAGTCGATTTTGCCAAATGGACAGGTCAGGAAAAAGAGTTGATTTTTGGGGCTGTTTTATCTCTAATCGGCTTATGTCTGATTACAGTCCTAAGTCATAAGAAGGTAAAGGGAGCGATTTTAATTTCAATAATCTTAACTACTCTCATAGGAATCCCTATGGGCATAACCCACATTTCCAATTTTAGTCTTGATATAGCTTCAAAGCTTAACGATTTTTACGAAATATCCTTCTTTAATTTAGACTTTGCAGGTCTCTTTAAGGGCTCTGATATGTGGACAAATATTTTTACAGTAACTATGCTTGTTCTAAGCTTTTCTCTTGTAAATATGTTTGACTCCCTTGGTACCCTCCTTGCAGCTGCCAAACAATCAGGTTTAGTTGATAAAGATGGAGAAGTCATTAATTTAAAGCAAGCACTTATGAGTGATGCGATTTCAACTGCAGCTGGTGCCTTGGTTGGAACATCAACCGTAACAACAGTTGTAGAATCATCAGCAGGCATAGCAGAGGGTGGAAGGACAGGACTTACCTCGCTTACAACAGCGACCCTATTCTTGTTATCTATAATCTTCGTTCCACTAATTGCTATAATCCCAGCCCAAGCGACAGCTCCAGCTCTAATTTTTGTTGGCGTATTGATGTTATCAGGTGTTAAGGATATAGACTTTGATGATTTGACAAATGCCCTTCCAGCTTTTTGCACTATCGTCTTTATGCCTTTTACCTATTCCATAGCAAATGGTATAGCCCTCGGTCTGATAACTTTCTGTATAGTAAAGGCATGCACAGGTCAAAGCAAGGAAATAAAACCACTAACCTTAATTATAGCTCTAACTTTTGTCTTTAGATATGCCTTTATAACCTTAGGATAGGAGAATAAATGACAAATTTTGTTTTAAAGGGAAATATTTTATATAGTAGAAATAAGGATGAGATTAACTTTTTTGAAAATTCATATCTAGTTTGCCAAGAAGGCCTAAGTAAGGGAGTTTATGAAAACTTACCTGACGAATACAAAGACTATGAGCTTATTGATTATTCAGGAAAAATCATCATGCCTGGTCTAGTCGACCTTCACATCCACGCCCCTCAGTACAATTTTAGAGGCTGTGGTATGGACTTAGAGCTACTAGACTGGCTAAATACTTACACCTTTGTAAGTGAGGCTAAGTTTAAGGATACAAACTATGCTAGAAAATCCTACGAGAGATTTGTTGATTATATAAGGAAGGGACCAAATACTAGATCAGTTATCTTTGCAAGCCTTCATGTCGAATCGACCATAATTCTAATGGATCTTTTGGAAAAATCAGGCCTAGTTAGTTTCGTAGGCAAGGTTAATATGGACAGGAATGGAGGGGTAGACCTCGAAGAAGCCGATGCTGATTTTTCAGCGAAGGCTACCCTTGACTGGCTTAACGCTACAAAAAATAAGTACGAAAACACTTATCCGATACTCACTCCAAGATTTATCCCATCATGCACAGATGAGCTTCTTAAAAAGCTACAAAAAATCAAGGATGACTACAAGCTTCCTATCCAATCCCACCTATCAGAGAATTTAGGGGAAATCCAATGGGTAAAGGAACTTATCCCAGAGTCCAAATTTTACGGGGATGCCTATGATATGTTCGACTTGTTTGGAAAGACCAACAAGACTGTCATGGCCCACTGCGTTTATTCTAAGGAAGATGAACAAAAACTTATAAAAGACAACGGAGTTTTCATAGCCCATTGTCCAGACTCAAATACCAACCTCACATCAGGTATAGCTCCAGCAGGAAAATACCTAAGGGATGGTCAAAAAATAGGCCTTGGCTCTGATGTAGCTGGAGGAAGCCACGCTTCAATCTTTAAGGCCATGGCAGATGCAATCAAGGTTTCAAAATTAAGATACAGACTTCTTGATGATTCAATTAAGGCCCTTAGCCTAGAAGAAGCCTTCTATATGGGGACACTAGGAGGGGGAGAATTTTTCGGAAAAGTCGGCTCCTTTGATAAGGATTACGAATTTGATGCAATAGTAATTGATGATCGAAGATTTCTAGAAGAAGACTATTTTAGCCTAATTCAAAGGCTAGAAAGAATAATCTATCTATCAGAAGATAGGGATGTTATTGGAAAATTTGTAAGAGGAAAAAAATTATTCTAAAAAGGGGCTAGCCTAGGCTAGCCCTTGATATTTTCTCTAATAAATTCGATTAGGCCTTCTATCAAGTCATCAGAAGTCTTGTAGATTCTTGGCTTATCGAAAACATTGCCGTCCTTATCCATATAGGAAAGACCAGTTATTAGCTTGTTTATATACAAAAAGTCGTTTTGGAAGACGTCTTTTTTTATTTCGCATATCTTATCTTCTCTATCATTACCGTTAAGTCTTATATCTGTATATAGTTGAAAAATAGGGATGCCTCTTTCAAAGGCTATGCCCATCTCTCCAGCAAGGCCCAAATCTTCTGTATCCATAAGGCCAATCAAAAGGTCAGCTTCCTTGAGCCTCTTGTAGTCAGCCCAAAGAATATCATAACCATTAGCAAAACCTGCCGCCTTATCATTTATACTTAGATTATCGGCTGGATTATATAGGTCGATTTTATCGCCAAATTCTTTTTCTAGGGCATCTTGCACCTTTTTGGCTTGATATCTTTGTCCTTCTATAAATAAGTCACATCCTAAATATATTTTCATAATTTTCACCTCCCATCTATTATAACAAATAAAAAAATTTACTAAAACTATTTTATAAAATATAATAAGAATAAGAGAGGTGCTTATGAAAAAAAATATAAAAATTCTATCAACAAATTTCGATATAAGCCTAGGTAATGTAAGCGAAAACCTTGCTTCTATCAAAGATATAATAAAAAAAGCTGACAAATGCGGGGTAAACATCCTATCCCTTCCAGAATTGTGCCTAACAGGAGCTTCCCTTTATGATTTATATAAGGAAGATGTATTAATAGAAAGGGTCAAAGAAGCAATCATTGACCTAAAAGCTTTCTCCAAGGACTATGATCTTCTCATAAGTCTAGGTGCTCCCCTAAGAGAAAATGGAAAGCTCTACAATACCATACTTTTTATTAAGAAGGGTGAGCTTATAACAAGCTTTGTCAAAGAAAATCTCAAAGCCTACGAAAAAAACATCTTTTGTAGCGAAACTCCAAACTATTTTAGCCTAGGATCTAGTGAAGTTCCTGTAAATATGATTTATCCAGCAGAAATTTCAGGTATCAGGATTGGAGTAGTTATAGGAGAAGATGAAAGAGATGCCATAGCAACTTCCTTGGTCTTTAAGGAAATGGGGGTCGATTTAATCTTAAATCCTAACGCCTATGAGAAAACAGTCCAATCAAACAGACAAAGCCTTAGCGATATAAGCTACTTATCCAAGGGGCTTGTCTATGTATCATCAGGAGCTGGCAGGGGAGAATCTAGCACAGATTCAGTCTATCAGGGCTTAAATGTAATAGCCTATGATGGGGAAATAATTGAAAGTCGTGTAAATGACTCAGTAAGCTTTATCAAAAATTTTGAAATTGATGAAAATAGCCCTACAGCCTTTAAGAAATTTACTGACGAGAAAAATAAAGTAGCTAAGTTTCCTTATCTTCCAAAAGAAGCAAATAAAAAAGAATTTGTAGGAGATATAATGGAAATAGGAAGCTCTGCCCTCCTAAGTAGGATGAAAAAAATCGGAGTCGAGGATGTATTCTTGGGAGTATCAGGTGGGCTTGATTCTACCATGACCCTACTTTTCATAAACGAAGCCTACAAGAAAGCTGGCCTTCCAAAAGAAAAAATCCACGCCTACACCATGCCTGCCTTTGCTACAAGTAAGAGGACTAAGTCAAATGCCTTTTATTTATGCCAAGCCTTGGGAATTGACCTAAAAGAGATAAACATATCCGAAGCAGTAAAAATCCACCTAGCAAATATTGGCCATGACCTTAAAAGTCAAGATGTGGCTTACGAAAATGCCCAAGCAAGGGAAAGAACCCAAGTCCTCCTTGACCTAGCCAATATGTACGGGGGAATAGTAATAGGAACTGGCGATTTATCAGAATGTATGCAGGGCTTTGCAACCTTCAATGGAGATCATATAAGTAACTACTCCCTAAACTCAAGTCTAACTAAGACCCACTTGCGTTTCATAGTAACTTACCTTGCCGAAAACACAGACAATGACAAACTAGCTAAAGTTCTAAAAGATATAGTAGAAACTCCAATCTCTCCAGAACTAAAAAATGAAACTGATGATAAAATAAGCCAAAAAACTGAAGACATCATAGGCCCTTACGAGCTAATAGATTTCTTTATCTACCATCACCTCAAAGACAAAAAAAGTCCAAGAGAAATCCTAGCCTTGGCAAAATCTGCCTTTGGGGATGACTATAAAGAAGAAGTCATAAAAAAATGGCTAACCTCCTACTTCAAGAGATTTGCAGCCTCCCAATTCAAGAGAGCAACTGCAGTAGATGGGCCAAACATCACAGGACTTTCAACATCACCTAGACTAGGCTATAAAATTGCCTCCGATATGGCTTCTACTTTGTACTTGGAAGATATAGATGAATAAGAAAAAAATCGCCACAGGCCTAGGACTCCTTGCCCTAGGTCTAGGCTTTTATATCAACAGGCAATGCTTCTACGCCAAGGAAAAAAGAATTGATCTTAGAAATCCCAAGGTCAAAGGAGAAATAAGGATTACCCAAATATCCGACCTCCACTCCAATGTCATAGCCAATCTAGATGACATGCTAAGAAAAATCAGACAATTCAATCCCCACTTTATAATCCTAACTGGCGATATCATCGATTATGGAACAGAAAGAAAAATAGAAAGAAGCCTATTTTTTCTTAAAAATCTAAGAAAACTTGAAATTCCTACTTTTTTCATATCAGGTAACCACGAAGAAAAAGGCCCCAATCTCGACTATTTTGTAAGTCAGATGGAAAAACTTGGCATAGTCTATCTATTTAATGATGGGGTAAAATTTTCTGTAGGAGACAATATAATAAATCTCTATGGCACAGGCCACTATGCTAGATTCTACGAAAAATATAAGCCAAAAGACGATAACATAAACATCATCCTAAGCCATCTATCAAAATCAATAAGAGATGATGATAGAGATGACTTCGACTTTATCTTCTCAGGTCATACCCATGGCGGTCAAGTAAGACTACCAATAATTGGTGCCCTCCTAAGCCCAGCCGAGGGAATCTTGCCAGATTACGATATGGGAGTATTCCCTTACAAAAAAGGTATAATATATGTCGATAGCGGACTAGGAAACACCTTCCTACCACTGAGATTTCTAGATCCTGTGGGCTATTCCAACATAAGTATAAGAAATGGGTCTGTAGTTTAGTGGCAAAACAAGGGTGTCCGAAGCCAAAGATGGGGGTTCGATTCCCTCCAGACCTGCCAAAATATCAGTTCTATATCAGAGCTGATTTTTATTTGCGAATTTGCCTTCATATAGCAAAGTTTAAAGCTAAATTTATAAAAATAGTTTTATGTTACAGAAATTGAGACAAAACAATTAATAGTAAGCTTGAACAAGTTGAATCCATCAACGTTCCAGCGACTAAAGCTACATCCACCTTATCCGATATACCAAAGAGTCCTAATAGAGGATCATCAAAACTTGAAGATACTATCGTAAAGATCATAGACCTTCAAGGAGAAATCAATAGGGATATAGATAAGTTGTTAGATTTGAAAAAGAAATCGTAAGAACAATAAAAAAGATAGAAGATAAAGAACTTCAAGTAGTTTTAGAAAAAAGATATCTTTGTTTTGAATCTTGGGAGAGAATAGCGGTTGAGATGAATTACTCAATTCAGCATATCTTCAGACTCCATAGTAAGGCTTTGAAAAATATAGAAGTATAAAAAATCGGGTGACGCATAAATGCATCACCCGCAAAACTTTTGTCTTCAATTCGTACTATTATTATAGTAGCAATTTTAAAACTTGTCTATGATATCATGGTGTCCAATATCTAAAAGGAATATCAACTCATTATTTTCATAGAACCAAATAATGCGAATATCCATATTCACAGAAGATTCCCATAGTCCATCTGCACCTTGTATCTTCTTGGTTCTTAAAGATGGATGGGTAGGATTTTCTACGAAAAATTTAAGTTTCTTTTTCATTTGTTTCTTTTCAGTATCAGATAGTTTTTTATAATGTTTTTTAAAGGCTTTCGAATAAGTAAGTTTATAGGACATTACTTATCTAATTCCTCAAATAGAGAATCAATGGAATCAAAGATTGGCCTTTCTCCATTTTTTATAGATTCTTTAATTTCTTTTACTTCAGCTTTCAAGTTTTTTATGACGTGTTCTGGATAGATTGCAACTGGAACAAGTACAATTTTTCCCTTATCTTCTATGACTTCAAATTGATCGCCTTGATTTAATTCCATAGATTTTACTATGTCTTTTGGGATAGTAACTTGTGATTTAGCTTTTAGTTCAACCAACATAAGAAAACCTCCTTAGTTAGAAATTCATACTTTCTAACTAAATTATATTTTCTTCTAATGAAAAAGTCAAGTGGAGAGTAAAGTTGATAGAATGAGAGTAAGTAGTTGTAGTATAGTTAAAATAGCAAAAGAATAATAAAACTAGCCTTGGAGATTAAATCTTCAGGGCTTTCTTTATGGAGTGATAAAGTGCCGAGAAAACCTAAGAGACATGTTCTAATCCAGCTTGTCCTGAATTAGTTGATGGACGATTCTGTAAGAAACATGAGAAAGAATACAACAAAAACTATGAAAAATATAAAAGAGATCCAAAAACCCATAAGTGTTATGGAAAAGCGTGGAGACTTATTAGAAAAAGATATGTAGCAGAGCATCCGATTTGTGAGATGTGTTTAAAAGAAAATAGAATGACAAAGGTAGGGGTTGTTGCAAAACTATGAATAATCATCGTCCCATCATTAGAAAGTTCTCTTAGGAAATTTTACCTCTCCTTGCCAGTGGGCATATTAGTGCCTGCCGGATGATGGAGGCATTAGCCCGTCGGCAAGGTGAGACTTTCCGTGGAGGTTCTTCTAACTATAATGGTACGATTTATTCATTCTGCAACAGCCCCTTATATTTAAGTATTAGGAGGTGATACTATCGCTAAAAACGGAACATACAGAGGTGGAAGAAGAGTAAAAGCAGGAGGGAAACCACAGCCTGTTGCTGAAAAAATAGAAAAAGGTAAAAAATTAGAGATACTAATCTAGATAATAAAACAAACTATCAGGCCTATGTTGAGGCAAAGGGATTCCATCTATTAGATAAGTCTGAAAAAACATGGAAAAAATCATTTTTACTAGAGATAGCAGAAAAATTTCAAGTGAAAAATCCGATAATTACTGCAAATAATGACTATTTTATTCTAGGTTTGCCTTTTTATAATGATGATATAAGTAAAGGAAATTTTGATAAAGCTATTGATAATTGGGTTAATGAGATTTGATTAAAGCTTAAAATTAGAATAAGTATATAAAAAAGACGCTTTAAATATAAATTGAAAACATAGCCCCATCATTAGAATGATTTCTATTGATGGGGCTATGTTTATTTTAGTTTTTAAATAGCTTATATTTATCATTTATGTTCTATCTTCTGACAGTCAGGGCAAATTCCTGTAAATTCGAAGTTGTGGCCTGTTATTAGGAAGCCTGTTTCTTTTTGTATTTGCTCTTCTAATGGATGGACAGGGCAGTTTTCTAGGATTATTTTTTTGTTGCATATGGTGCAAGTCATAAAGTGCTTGTGCTTTTCATTGTTTAGTTGGTAGTAGCTTATGCCATCTATATTTGTGTTTTTTAGAAGGATTTCATTTTCTTCAAGAGTGTTAAGGTTTCTATAAATAGTGGACAAATCAACCCTGATGTCTTCTTTGATAAGTTCATAAATTTCGTCTGCTGATATAGGATTGTTGCATCCTAATAGGGTTTCTAGTATAAGCTTTCTTTGCTTAGTTATTCTCAAATTTTTTTTCTTTAGTAAATCTTCTATATTCAAAATCTTATCCCTCCTTATATATTATACAATTATTTGACAGATTGGAAAATAATAATATAATCATATTTGCAAATAGATTGCAAAAAGAAAAGGAGATAATATGAAGGTAAAAAATATAGTAGCAGTATTGGCCCTAAGTTTTGTTTTAGGAGCTTGCGGCAACAATTCCGATAAAGAAAAGAGCCCAGATAAACAAGAGGCTAAACAAGAAACTAGCGTCAATGAAGAAAAGAAGGATGACAAAAAGGCTGAAGATGCTAAGGAAGAAAGAGTTATTTATACATCATTTTTCCCAATCTATAATCTAGCTAAACAAATAGCAGGAGATAAGTTTGAAGTTAAATCTTTTGTGAATTTAAAGACAGAAAGCCATGATTTTGAGCCATCTGCAAAAGAAATCGCAGAACTTTCTTCTACTAAGTTAATGTTTATTAATGGTGCTGGCATGGAAGAATGGGAAGGTGCTGTAAAGGATGCAGTCGATATTGACCTAGTAAATACAAGTAAGGATATCGACCTTATCAAGGCTAGTGAAGATGATCACGACGATCATGATCATGACCATGATAAGGATGAAGCGAAGGATGATCACAAGGAAGAAGCTAAGGATGAGCATAAGGAAGAAGCTAAGGATGATGACCACGACCACGACCATCATCATGGCGAATATGACCCACATACTTGGTTAGATCCAGCTAATGGTAAGCTTCAAGCAAAGATAATTGCAGATAAATTATCAGAAATTGATCCTGCAAATAAGGATTATTATATGGCAAATTATGAAAAGATTGCCAAAGAGCTTGATGATATGGTTAAAGAATATAAGGAAAAATTTGATAAGGTTGAAAATAAGAAATTCATAGTTCCTCACCAAGCTTTTGGTTATCTTGCAAGGGAGTTTAATCTTGAACAAATTCCACTAAATAGTCTAACATCAACAGGGGAAGCAGATGCTAAGGTATTAAAGGAAGTTGCAGATCTAGCAAAGGCTGCTAAGTTAAAGACTGTATTTTACGAGATGGGTGGTTCAGATAAGGAAGCTAAGACTCTAGCAGATGAAATTGGAGCAGAGGCTAAGCCAATTAACACCCTCGAGTTTGCAACTGATGATGAATTAAACTCAAACAAAACTTACCAAGAAATGATTAAGGAAAACCTAGAAGCAATCTATAAGTCCTTATCATAAATATAATTAGACCTATAAATCCTAAGAATTAAGTAACTTTAAGGGCAAAGAATTATTATATCTTTGCTCTTTCTTTTGATTTTTTATCTTAGACAAAGCTAAGATTTTTTAAGAATATATGGGTCAAGGGGTATAATGTAGTATATGAAATTGCTAGAGATTAAAAACCTTAAATTCGGTTATGAAGAAAATTTAATACTTAATGATATCAATCTCCAAATAGAAAAGGGTGATTTTATTGCGGTTAGTGGGGAGAATGGTTCGGGCAAGTCTACTTTGATTAAGCTTATTTTGAAGGCAGAAAAAAAGGATTCTGGACAGATTAAAATTCTAGGCAAGCCTATCGAAGATTTTCATGAGTATGAAAAGATAGGCTATCTTCCTCAAGTTAGTGACTCATCTCAGATTGCCTTTCCTGTTACTTGCAAGGAATATGTAAGACTTGGCCTATACAAGGACTTTAATATTTTCAATATGGCGACAAAGAAAGTAGATCAAAAGGTTAAAAATGCCTTCTCCTCTCTTTCTATCGAAGATTTGATAAATAAGCCTTTCAACAAGCTTTCTGGCGGTCAGCAACAAAGGGTCATGATTGCAAGGGCTCTTGTTTCTACACCCGAGATGCTTATCCTAGATGAGCCTACTGTTGGCATAGATGCTAAACACAAAGAAGCTTTCCTAAAACTTTTGGCCCATCTTAATAAAGACCAGGCAATTACAATCCTAATCATAAGTCACGAGATGGATCTAATAAGGGACTTGGTTAACAGAACCGTTGTTTTAAAGGAAGGAAGGCTAATTGATGCTTGAATATGATTTTATGAGAAGGGCCCTACTTGCAGGAGGAATGCTTGCAATAATTATCCCTATGATCGGCGTGGTAATGATTAATAGAAAGACTTCCATGATTGGCGATGCCCTAAGCCATTCATCCCTATCGGGCGTTGCCCTTGGACTAATTTTTGGTATAAATCCTCTTTGGTCTTCACTTCTTATTTGCGTTCTAGCAAGTTTTGCAATCGAGGTCATTAGGAGGAGATTTAAGCAATATGGCGATATGGCAACAGCTATAGTAATGAGTGCAGGCATAGGTCTCGCTGCCGTCCTATCCGACTTTACCACAGGAGGTAAGAGCTTTGAATCATTTATGTTTGGCTCAATTACTACAGTTAGCAAGGAAGACTTAAGACTAATTGGAATAATATTTGTTCTAGTCCTAGTCCTTTCTCTTTATTTTTATAATGCACTCTTGTACAATTCTATAAATCCGATGATGAGTAGGCTATCAGGAGTAAAGACTGACCTAGTAGATTCTTTCTTCACCCTAATTACTGCAATAACAGTTGCGATATCTGCAAAAACTGTCGGTGCCTTGATGATAAGTTCCCTTATGGTAATACCAGTAGCGAGCGCCCTCCTTATAGCCAAATCCTACAAGGCTTCCTACCTTATAGCGATAATTCTTTCTTTGATATTTATGCTAAGCGGTATAAGCATAAGTTTCTATCAGGGAATAAAACCAGGAGGAGCCATAGTCCTAATAGCGATAGGATTTTTATTAGTAATATCCTTATTTAGCTTGATAAAAAAGAAAATCCTTGTTAAGAAATGAATAAAAGAGACATAAGTATGAATCTATTTCAGATTATTACTCATGCCTCTTTTCTCTAATTATAATTATTTATTAATTTTTCATCACAAAATCTAAGGCCATCTATATGTTCGAATAAGTCATCTTTAATTTTTCGGCCTAGTGAATCTAAGACAAAATCAATACCTTCTCTTCTTGCGAGTTTGGCAGCAGGAACAAAGTCAGAGTCTCCTGCAATCAAGACGATTTTATCCACTTGCTTCTTATATGCTAAAGAGGCAATATCAATTCCGATTTTCATATCAACACCTTTTTGTTTAGATGTTAGATAAAAATCCTTAGTAGTTAATTCATCAATACTAAGACTTCTATTTATTATTTTTTTTACACTTTCATATTTTAAAGTATAATTAACTTCATTTTCTGAAAGTCTACCTAATCTCAAAGCTACTTTTCTCTTCTTCTTCAATTCATTTAAAAATTCATTCATCCATAGATACTGAGGGTGTTTTTTCATATTTATAACCTTCATTGTTAGGGGGTCATATACGCTTGTATCAAGAGGAGGACAATCATAATAGAATATTCTATATAAATCATAGTATATATCTTCTCTTCTGATTTTTTCTTTTAAATGCCTCATACAATATGTAATCAGCATCTTAGCATCTTTTTCAGGACTATCTTCCTTTAATGCTTTTAAGGCTACTTTCCTGTAGTAACCTCCATCCACTAATATCGCTGCTTTCATTTTCGCTCCTATTAATAAAAAATCCTTGGTTTCGAAAATTCCCTTAGGGTGGGATATCTAATGCCAAGGATAAATATCATTGATTACAACATATCGTTGTTCATTTATATAATATCTTGAAACTTGTCTTTTGTCAAGCAGCTTTCAAATTAGACTTTCTTTATATACCTAAGCCCTAATGAGGGGGACTTTATAGTATAATGTTTATATAAGGAAGGTATTATGAAGATTATTATATCACCAGCTAAAAGATTTAAACATTTTGATAATTTTAAGACAGAGAAGATTTTGTTTGAGGATAAGACGAGAAAGCTTGTTGATGAGATTAGAAAGCTTAGCCTAAATGATTTAGGCAATCTCAATCAGACCAATGACGAGCTTACAGAGAAGGCTTATTTTGATTTCCAAGATTTTGATTTTGATAGACTCGACAACCCCGCACTTTTTTCCTATGATGGTTTGGTTTTTAAGCAGTTTTGCGAAGAAGATTTCCCAGATTTGGCTTATCTTAATAATCACGTCTATATAATTTCTGCCCTTTATGGTGCCTTAAAGCCTTACACAGGAATTAGGGATTACAGGCTATATTTTGACAACAAGATGATAGATCTCTATGATTTTTGGAAAGATGATATATATAAGGAAGTCTTTAGGGATAAAGACCTTGTGATTAATCTAGCGAGTAAGGAATATGCCAAAACTATAAGGCCTTATCTTAAAAAGGACGACATTTTTATTACCATAGACTTTAAGGATGAGAGAAATGGCAAGCTTAGGTCAATTGTAGCTTGGACTAAGGAGATGAGGGGGAAATTCCTCAAGGAAATTATTAGAAAAAAGATTGATAAGCTTGATGATATCAAGAAGATTTCTATTGATGATTATATTTTCGATTCCTTTCTATCAACTAAGGATAATTTCATCTTTGCGAGGAGAAAATCATGAGGCTTATCCACCTATCTGACCTTCATCTAGGAAAAAATATCGGATCATATTCTCTAATAGAAGAGCAAAAATTCGCCCTCGATGAGATTATTTCTATAATAAAAAAAGAAGAAGTCGACCTTGTAATGATTGCAGGAGATATTTTCGATACTACTATACCAAGTGCTGAGGCCCTTGACCTTTATTCCAATTTCTTGGAAGAAGTAGTCTTTGATTTAAAGAAAAAAGTTCTAGCCATTTCAGGTAACCACGATTCTTCCAAAAGGCTTGATATCAACAAGAGATTTTATAGGTCCAACAATTATTATCTCATAAGTGAATATGAAAAAAGCCCCCTTACTTTCGAAGATGAATATGGGAAGGTGAATTTCTACCTAATTCCCTTTATCTCAATCAATAAGGCAAGGACGATTTTTAACCCTTCCATAGATAATTTCACAGACCTTTACAAGTTTGCCCTAAAGGACATTGGCTATGAAGATAGAAATGTCCTAATCAGCCACTGCTATGCTTCTTCTATGAAGGAAGACAAAGAAGCCTACGATGATGGCCAAAAGCCCCTTACTATCGGAGGTTATGACATGATGGATGCCTCAGTTTTTGAGAAATTCGACTATGTCGCCCTGGGTCACCTTCACAGGGCCCACTTTGTTTTAGATCCAAAGATAAGATATGCGGGAACTTTTATGAAATATTCCTTCGATGAAGAAAATCAAAGTAAGTCTGTAACCCTTGTCGATCTTAAAGAAAAGGCGGAGATTAGAAAAATCGACCTTCCCCTTCTTAGGGACTTTGAAGTAAGAAGGGGCTTGTTCGAAGATCTCCTAAGGGAAAAATCTACTGATTCCTACATAAAATTTATACTCGAGGATTCCTCCATCATAGAAAATGCCATGGCCAAGGTCAAGGAAAAGTTTCCTAGGGCAGTTTCTATAAGCTATGCCAATAAGCTTGCCCTTACTAGGGAAGATAGCCTAGATATAGATTTGGAAAATAAGGATATCTTGGAGCTTTTTTCTGATTTTTATAAGTTTAAGATGGACGAAGATTTAAAAGATAAGGATAAGGAAGTTATAAAAAGGATAATAGCATGCGACCAAGAAGATTAAAGCTAAGGGGTTTTATCACCTACAAGGATACAATTGAAATCGACTTTACTAAGTTGTATGATAAGAAAATTTTCCTAATTTCTGGAGATACAGGCTCTGGCAAGACCAGCATTTTTGATGCCATAAGCTTTGCCCTTTACGGAAATGTAGCAAGGGATATATCATCTGATAGGCTTAGGTGTGATTTTCTTTCAGAAGAAGACCCCTATACTTATGTAAATCTAGAGTTTGATGTAGGAGCTAGGACCTATAGGATAGAAAGAATCCCTCGACAAAGAGCCAAAAAGACTAAGATCGGTCAAAGTATAGGCAATGCTGTAGCCCTTTTTGACATAACAGAAGAAGAAATTCTCCTTAGCGAAAAGCAAGGGGAAACTGACGAGATGATCAAAAATATCATAGGCCTTGATGATAAGCAATTTTCCAAGGTCATGCTCCTAGCCCAAGGGAAATTTCAAGAATTTTTGAAAGCCAAATCTACCGATAAGGCCAAGCTTCTCGGAGATATCTTTAAGACCTATGAGTACAAGGACTTCCAAGAAAAAATTAAGAATCTCGCCAAAGATTCCATCAAGGAGATGGACTATATAGACAAGGAAGTAGCAGGCGTCATAGACTATAGTCCAGAGATTAAAAAGCTAATAGACAGGGATTATCTCATAACCCACGATTTTTCTGCCATAGAAAAAATTCTTTTCGATGGCAAAAGCAGGCTCGATAAGACCTATGAGGAGATTACGAGCAAAGAAGAAAAAATGGACCTTCTTATAAAAAAGCTTATAGGAGATTTGGAAGAGGGCAAAAGGCTCAATGAAAATATAGAAAAGTACAAGACCATAGAAAAAGACCTCGAGCAATTATTAAGTCATGAAGAAGAAAATAAAATCTTGTTAGAAAAAATAAGGCTTTCAGATCTTGCCCAAAATATCCTAGTTTATGAAAAAAATTACAAAGATACCCTTTGTGATATAAAAAAGCTAGAGGATGGCCTTGGGGAAAGTGAAAGAATCGAAAAGGAAGAAACAGCTAAAAATAAGACCTTGGCCCAAGAGATTGAAGGCTTAGCGGATAAAAAAAGCATCCTTGATAAGAAAAAAATCGAAAAAGAAAATATGGACAAGCTTTTGGAAAACTACAAGACTTTTCTCAAAGCCAAGAAATCCTATAAGGATATGGAAAAAATCAAGGAAGAAAGGCAGGACAATCTAGCAAGCCTTGAAAACTTAGACAAAGAATTTAAGAATTTAAGGCAGATTTTCGATCTAAATAACGAGCTTATCGGAGAAATCTCTGAAAAGGGGACTAATGAAAACAAAAATCTCACCAATTTATCTGAAAACATCAGAAAGTTAGAAGAGGATAGGAAAAAACTTCTAGAAATCAAAGACCACAAGGAAAAAATTTCTCAGTTATCCACAGATAAGGACAAGCTCGAAGAAATCGAAAAGAAGGCCCTAGCTAGTGAAGACCTAATAATCATAAATAAGCTCATAGATAGGGCCAATGAAGAAGGCCTTTGCCCAGTCTGCCTTAAAAAGCAGGATAAAATTCTTCACAAGCACCCAATAGAAGACATAGACCTTAATCTCTTGAGAAAAAATCTTGCCAATGTCAACCAAGCCCTAAATTTAAGAAAAGAAAGCCTAGGAAAAATTGAAAAAGACCTGACTTCAAAGGATAATCTAGAGCAAATCGGAAAGCTTCTAGAAGGAAATTACGTCCACAAAAAAGCAATCGAAGAAAATATCCTAAGGCTAAGAAAGGATTACCAAAAAAGAGTCGAGGATAGGAAAAGTTTTAAGAAAAGCCTTGATAAATTGACAGAAGAAATTAAGACTTCCAAGGATAAGGATAAAAGCTTGCTAGATATGCTTTCTGCCAACAAGGATGCTGAAATCACCTATCTAAGCCAAAAGGACCTTATGAAAGACTTTGATGAGAAGATTCTAGAAGAAAAAAGTCTAAAGCTCAAGGAAGAAATAGAAGGTCTTGAAAAAGAAATAAGTGATATAAGCAAGGCCTTCCAAAAGTCCCA
This sequence comes from Anaerococcus tetradius ATCC 35098, assembly GCF_000159095.1. Lineage (GTDB taxonomy): Bacteria > Bacillota > Clostridia > Tissierellales > Peptoniphilaceae > Anaerococcus > Anaerococcus tetradius. Next base: position 301,578 of record NZ_GG666297.1, read on the forward strand.
GCTAAGATTAAAGGAAATCCAAACCAATATAGAAAATAAAAAGGAAAACCTCAAGGATCTATCGGCTAAGGCTAAGACCTCCAAGGATGACTTCGAAGAAAAAGTCAAAGAGAGTTTTGCCAATAAGGAAAGCTATCAAGCGTCTTTACTAGCTTCAGATAAACTTTTTGAAAAAAAAGATGTGGTTGATTCCTACTTCAAGACCCTTTCCAAGGCGAAAATTTCCCTAGACAATTTCGCATCCTACAAGGATCAAAAGCCTATGGACTTGGAAAAAATCGAGAAAGAAATAGAAATTGAAGACCTAAATAAAAAAGAGCTATCAATAAAGAAGGCAGAAATTTATGCGAGAATCGAAATTTTCTCAAAGACCTACCAAAGGATAGGGGATTTGAAAAAATCTTACGAGAAGGGCCTAGCCGATGCCGAATCCCTCGCCCGCCTTTCCAAGGTCGCTGATGGATCTTTTGGCAAGGTCATAGGTAGGGAGAAGATTGACTTTGAAACCTTCGTCCTAACTTACTACTTTGATAAGGTTCTAAGCCTTGCCAATTTGCGTCTAATGGATATGACTGGCAATCAATTCTCCATGATTAGAAAATCCGAAGCCGAAGATCAGAGGTCTAAGGCAGGCCTTGACATAGAAATCTTAGATGCCAACACTGGCAAGGCTCGCCCAGCCTCAACCCTTTCTGGAGGAGAGAGCTTTCTTGCTTCCCTTTCTCTTGCTTTGGGTCTTTCTGATGAGATTAGTATGGAAAATGGGGGAATAAGAATCGACACCCTCTTTATAGACGAAGGCTTCGGGACCTTGTCCAAGGATTATTTGGATAAGGCCATTTCTACCATCGAAAAACTCGCCTATGAGGATAAATTTATCGGCCTTATCTCCCATGTAGATGAGCTAAAAGAAGCGATAGATGCAAAGATAAATGTTACCTATACACCAAGCCATGGATCAAAAGTGGAGGTTTGTGGATGATTAAGACAATAATTTCAAGATACCCGAGAGACATATCGACTTATATATATAAGGAAATTGAAAAGGATCTGGCCAGGGGAAAGAAGGCCATGCTCATAGTTCCTGAGCAATACACCCTACAGACTGATATCAATTTTATGAGAAATATTTCCAAAAAATCAGTAATGGATGCCAAAGTCCTAAGCTTTTCTTCATTAAAAAGCCTGATAATAGACAAAATTGGTCAAGCTGATAGGAAATTTCTAAGCAAAAATGCCAAGACCCTGCTTATAACAAATATCCTTCAAGATATAAATGATAAGCTAAGCCTTTTCCAAAACAAGGCTTCTAACATTGACTTTGTAAATAATATAGGCTCTCTAATTTCTAGCATTAAGGACAATAATTTTGACGAGGAATTTTTTAATAATGTAGAAAATACCGACGATCCTATAACCAAGATTAAATTTAAGGAGCTAAAGATGATTTTTGACGCCTATGAGAAAGAAATCTCAGGCAAGTTCATCGACTCCGAAGACAACCTAACTTACATCATAGAAAGGCTTCCGACTTGCGATTTTCTCGATGATGCCATCTTTTATTTCGATAAGTTCGATAGCCTATCCGAGCTTAAACTCTCCTTTATAGAGGCTCTCTTGGCTAGGGGAAATGTCGTAAATGTTAGCCTAAATATAGACAAGAATTTCCTTTTTGCAGATAGATTTTCTGATGTAGAATTTTTTGACCCAGGCCTAAGGCTCTACCAAAAGCTCAATGAGCTTGAAAAAACTAAGGATATCTTTGTCGAGGAAGCTTCTATATATAAAGAAGATATTTATCACCTGGCAAAAAACTTCGAAGCCTATAATTACAAAAAATATGGCAAAGACCCAAAAAACATCTACTTTTTGGAAAATACTTCGACTAAAAGCGAGGTCATAAATATAGCCAAGCTCATTAACTACTTGGTCAAGGCGAAAAATTACAGGTACAGGGACCTTGCCATCTACATATCTGACGAAGACGAATATAAAAATGAGATAATCAAAGTCTTTAATAGATATGACTTGCCTGTCTTTATGGATCAAAGAAGGAAGCTTTCTGATAATCACATAATAAAGACCTTCCTAGCCATCCTTAGACTTGTCATCTACAATTTCCAAAGGCAGGATATGAATTATTTCCTAAGGTCTGGGCTTTTTTCCTTCTCAGAAGACTTCGAGGATAAGGTTATAATCCTCCAAAATTTCATCAAAACAAGAAAAATAAAGGGCAAAACTTTCCTTGATGACAAATACTTTGAATTTGACCAAGAATTTTATGAGAAAATTTACGAAAATGACCCTCAAAGCGAGGCTAAGCTTTCTGAAAAAACGAGAGAATATGAGATAGTAAATGAACTAAGGACAAGAATCCTAAAGCTTCTAGCCCCTCTTCTTGAAAAAAGACAAGGCCCTAGCAAAGATTTATGCCAGGCTATCTTTGAAGTAATCTATGATGAGGATATCAGAAGGGGGATAGACAAGTACCAAGCTATTTTAAAAGCTTCTGGCCGTCTTGATGACTACAAGGAAAATGAGCAGGTTTGGGATAAGTTTGTAGAAATCTTAGAAGAATTAGTCGAGCTTATGGGTCAAAGAGAAAATTCCCTAGGAAAAATCTATTCCCTAATTGAAGCGACCGCAAGGGATATCAATGTAGGAATAATCCCTCCAAGCAAAGACCACATAGAAGTAACGAGTTTCGCCAGAGCTGCCATAGCAAATAGAAGGATCAATTTTGCCCTAGGCTTAAATGATGTATTTTTCCCTTCAAAAAGTGGGGAGGACTTGATAGTTGGAAAAAATGAGAAGGATAAGCTAAGGGACTTGGGTATTGACCTAAAGGTCTTTGATGAAGACCTAGAAGAGCGTGAAAAGCTCAATCTCTACAAGCTAATCACCATATCAGATAAGATATTTTTCTCCTACTCCCTAGCCAATAGGAAATCGGAAGCTATTAACAAGTCCATAGTCCTAAGTGGGATAATGAATATATTTAAAGACGACTCTTTAAATCTTTCTTCTATGATTTATGGATCAAGGCTAGGCCTTTCCATAGAAAAATATTCCCTAGTCGCCCTCGAAAACTACGCCCTAAAAAATCTAAGGAAGATGATTGGAAAAGAAAAAGTTAGCGTAGACGATAAGGCTATATCAAAGGCCATGATAAGTTATCTAAAGGACAGGGATTCATATGATTTAATCAAAAAGGCCCTAAATTTCACTAATGATAAGGAAAGGCTAAGGAAAGATTTGACAGAAAAATTGTACAAGAAAAACCACTTCAATGTAAGCGAGATAGAAAATTATTCAAGATGTCCTTACAAGTATTTCGTAAACTATGGTCTAAGGCCAAAAATCGAAGAAAGCTATGATGTCGACCATATGGAAGTAGGTAATATTGTCCACAAGCTTTTTGAGGACCTTTCCCACAAGCTAAAGAATGAAGATATAAAGACCATAAGCCAAGAAGGCCTAGATGAGCTTCTAGTAGAAAACTTCACCAAGGCGACTGAAGAAAATCTCGATAAGACTAGGAGGAAGGATGCGAAAAATAAGTTTATCCTAAATAATGTTCTCACATCAACAAGGAGAAATTCAAAAAAGCTTCTTGATCAACTAAGCCAGGGCGACTTTGAGATCTACGCTGTAGAAGAAGACTTTGGCTATGGCAAAGACATCCCCCAAGTTTTTGTCGATGATGAAAATTATTTGAGGGGAAGGATAGATAGGATTGATAAGGCGGGAAATTTCGTAAGGATAATCGACTATAAAACAGGCAACAAGACCTTTAAGATAGTCAATCTCCTAAACGGCCTAGACCTCCAGCTTTTAGTGTATATGATGGCAGTTGCCAAAAATTCTAAGGAAGTAATGATTCCTATAGGCTCTTTCTATATGCCCCTTTATGATGAGATGGAATCGGTAAACTCTGATGGCTACTCTAAGGAAATAATCGAAAAATCCCTAGCCGATAAATTTAGGATAAATGGTCTTATTGTAAAGATAAATGAAGAAGTCTTTAAGCTAATTGATAGGGATGCGGATTCTCTCAAAGATTCTTCTATAGTTGATATCAAAAACTCTGACATCCTAAGTCCAGAAGAAGCAGAAAAAATCGAAACTTTTGCCAAAAAACTTGTCAGCAAATACATTAGAAATATCAAAGAAGGCGACATAAATCTAAGGCCTCTAGCCTATGATGCTAACAAGAATGAGTGCCAATACTGCGACTTTTTGGGCATATGTAAGTTCGATATCACCATAGACCAACTCCGCTATAGGGTCTTCGATAAGGAGATAAGCATTGATGATTTAGGAGGAGAAGAAGATGACTAAGATGCACTTTACCAAAGACCAAGAGCTTGCCATTAATGCTCGAGGAAAAAATATAATAGTATCCGCCGCCGCAGGCTCTGGTAAGACCAGCGTCCTTGTTACGAGGATAATCAAGCTTATCACCGAAGATAAGGAGGATATAGCAAAATTTATCATAGTTACCTTCACCAACAAGGCCTCAGTCGAGATGAAAGATAGAATAAGAAAGGCCCTCGAGGATAAACTTAGGGATAAGGATGCTGACTTATCTTTTATCAAAGAGCAGATGAAAAATTTAAAGCATGCTCAAATAAAGACCCTCCACTCCTTTTGCTCGGATATGCTAAGGGAAAACTTCTACTATTTTGATGACCTATCCCCAAACTTCAAAGTAATTAGCGATAATACATCGACTATCCTAAAGGCAGAAGCAATTGATGAAGTCTTCGATATGAAATATGAAAATATGACAGAAACTTTCGAAAACTTCCTCCACAGCTTCGCAAGGACCAAAAACGATTCGGGAGCAAAAGATATAGTTCTTAAAACTTATGATAAGATTATGTCTCAAACAAGACCCCTAGCCTGGCTAGATGAGGCTACTTCTTCTGCCTTTAATCTTGATAAATTCAAAGGAAAGATTAAAGAAAGCTTCGAAAAAATCCTTGCCCTTGCCAAAATCAACTACGACTATAGCTTGGATATGGCAATGCGAGATAAGCACCAAGAACTTATTTCTGATGACTACAATCAAATCAAGGACCTCTACTTACTTATAGATGACAATTGGGATAGCTTTATCAAAAAAGCTTCCGTCATAAAATTTGGCAGGATATCAAAGACAAAGAAGGACTCAGAAGAAGACTATCAATTTATAAAATCCACAAGGGATAGATATAAGGAAGAGATAAAGACCATAAGTGCCTTTATCAAAAATACCGATAGCCTTACCATAAGCCTTTTTGAAGGACTCGAAAAGGAAATACTAGCTGAGCTTAACAGCCTAGTCAAGGACTTTATGGGGGCTTATGCAAAAAAGAAAAGCGAGAAGTCCTATCTCGACTTTTCCGACATGGAACATAAATTTATCGACCTAATAGACATAGAAGAGGCGAGGGACAAACTTAGGGATAGATTCGCCTATATCTTCTTTGACGAATACCAAGACTCAAATGAGATACAAAACTACATCATAGAAAGGCTAAGGGGGGCGAACAATCTATTTTTAGTTGGAGATGTCAAGCAGTCAATTTACGGTTTTAGGAGGGCAGAACCCAAGATCTTCCTAGAAAAGCTCGACAGCTACGAGCAAGACGAAGATTCTATTAGGATAAATCTCAACCAGAATTTCCGTTCGCAAAAAGACATCCTAGATTTTGACAACTTCATATTCGATAGGCTAATGACTAAGGAAAGCTCGGATATTGATTACAAAAATGCAGGTCATAGGCTAAACTTCGACAAAAACGACAAAAGTCCATTCAAGAGGGCTCAAGTCAAAGTCATAGATCAAAAGATAAGAGAAGAAGACTACCTAGTCGAGCTTGTAGAAGAGATAAGGGAAATGGGCTACGATTATAGGGACATAGCCATCCTTCTAAGGTCGGGAGCAAAGTCTTATATCTACGAAGAAGCCTTCAAGAAGGCGGAAATTCCTTTCTTTAACGATATAAGTAAGGTCTCCTTTAGGGCAGTCGAGGTTACATTCTTTATCAATATCCTAAAATATCTCGCCAATCCCAAAGACGACCTAAGCCTACTTTCAATCCTAAGATCAGAAATCTTTGGCTTTACAGAAGATGACCTAGTAGAAATAAAGCTAAACTCAAGTGCTTTTTCCTTCTACAAGGCCTTTAAGGAATACGACAAGGATGATGAAATAGGGGAGAAAATCAAGGACTTTTTGACAAAATTCGCAGACTTCTCTCACATGCTAAGCCTTCTTAGCCTTTATGAATTTGGCAATTACATCTTTGAAGAAACTGGTCTTTATCAATTTCTAATGGCAAGAGATAGGGCAGAAGATAGGATTGGAAATGTCGAAAGCTTCATAGACATAATGGATGAGTTTGACAAGTCTAATGACAATGGGCTTTTTGCCTTTCTCGACTTTGTAGACTCCCTTTCCATGAATCAAACAGATAGCATTGCAAGTGCAAGGGACTTATCCGAATCGGAAAACCTCCTAAGGATAATGACAATTCATAAGTCCAAGGGCCTAGAATTTCCTGTAGTAATCCTTGCCGATAGCTCAAAAAGATTTAACAACAAGCACCTAAAAGAAGCCATAGTCTTTGATGATGATCTGGGCATAGGAATAAACCTATCAGATTATGAAAACAAATTGCGTTTTTCTTCAATCAGAAAAAATCTCATCAATGACAAGATAACAGAAGAAAACAAAAAAGAAGAAATGCGTATCCTCTATGTGGCAATGACCAGGGCAGAAGAGATGCTATTTGTAACAGGAGAGAGGAATCTCAAAACTATAGAAAAAATAGCAGGAAGAGTCGACTTTTTAAAGATGAACTCCTATATGGATTGGCTCCTCGCAATTCTTTCAACTGATGCTGTTGGAAGTGGACTTTTCGAAAGCTTTGAAACAGACAAGCTCACAGGAATAGCAAGTCTTGATGTCATAGATGAATGTAAGTCCATAGACAAATACCAAACTTGTGACATCAATGACTTCCTCGATGATGAAAATATAAACGAAGAAATATATAAGAGGATACAAGAAATTCACGATAAGCCTTATCCTTACCTTGCAGAAATCAAGGATTCAATCAAAAAATCCGTAACAGAAGTAAGTAAGGATTTCGACCCATCGGCTGACGGCTACAAGCTACCAAATTATGGTGAAGAATTAAATCAATCTGACTTTAGAAAACCAAACTTCATAACAGAAGAAAAAACCTTCAAGGCAACCGAGAGGGGAACTATTATCCACAAGCTCTTCCAAGCCCTAGACTTTAAGGACTATGAAAAAGAAAGTCTAGAACAAGAAATTGCGGAACTAATCACCAAGAAAAAAATCGACAAGGCCACCACAAAGCTAATAGAAATTGACAAAATCCTAGCCTTCTACCAAAATCACCTCATCAAAAACCTAGCCCAAAAGGCTAAAAAAATAAGAAAAGAAGAATCCTTCCTCATGCAAAAAGATGACTACTATCTAAATGGACAAATCGATTTGATGTTTGAACTAGAAGATGAAATAATCCTAGTAGACTTCAAAACCGACAAGAAAAAAAGAGAAGGCTTCTACGACAAGCAAATAAAAATCTACAAAGAAGCCGTAGAAGAAGCCCAAGCAAAAAAAGTAAGCCAAGCCCTAATCTACTGGTACAACTTCAAAGAAATATCTGAAATAAAATAAGGGAAAGGATGAGGAAAAGGTCCTCGCCACAATGAACGTACTCCCTCCCTTTGTCATTCCTAATGGTCTGGCCACAATAAACGTTAGTGAATTGATGGCAGACCTTAATCGAGGCTAACTTTTTTTGTCATTTCGACAGAGCTTCCACGGGGAAGCGACGAGAAATCTGATTAGTAAATCTAATATCCAAGCAAACAAAAGACGTTAAGAAAAAATCCCTCCTCGCAAGAAAATCCTGCTTGGAGGGATGACAGGAAGCTCGTCAGCTCGATAAATCAATCCAACCTGCAAATCCAAGGGGCAAAAGGCTAAATAATAACAAAGTTTTACTTACACAATCTTGACAAAATTCATCTTTTGTTATACCATTTACCTGTAATAATAAAGAAATTAAAGGAAATTTAATGAATAAAACAAACAATCTAATTACAAAAATAGTTGGTGTTTTGGCAGCTGTTGTTAATCTTTTCTTTTTTTATTTCTTATTTAAATACAAAATCCTCCCTGGTAAGTATAGGATGGCTTTAGCCGTCATTATGGGTGTGATTATTTGTATTTTTTTGTATATAGGATTTTTTAAAAAGGAAAATTCACGAACAAGCAAGGTAATTGCTGTAGTCCTACTTCTATGCATAAGTTTTGGCGAGCTATCTTTTCTTTCTTATGCCAATAAGTCCATTAGAACTGTGGCAGAAATTAACAACAAGCCTGCCCAATCTACCAACGAGATGAGCTTTGTTGTGCTTAAAGATTCTCCTATCCAAACTCTAGCAGAGCTTTCTGATAAGGAAATAGCCACTGCCGATGGCATAGATAAGGAAAACACTGACAAGGCACTTGCCAAGTACAAGGAAGAAAATTCAAAAGAGCTAAGAGCGAAAGACTTTGATAATTATCAAAAATCAGCCACAGCCCTTTTGGATGGGTCTTGCGAGGTAATGCTTCTTAACGAATCATTTAGACCTATACTAGATGAAACAATAGATGGATTTTCAGAAAAGACCAGGGTACTAAAATCGGTACTTGTAACAAGTGATAAGAAAAAAGAAGATGCCAAGGCTCAAGTTAAGGAAAATCAATCATTCAATGTATTCCTATCTGGAATTGACACTTCAGGAAGTCTTTCCAATGTATCAAGATCTGATGTAAATATGATTCTTAGCGTAAATCCTGTAAAAAAGAAGATTTTAATCACAACAATTCCAAGAGACACCTACCTATCCATTGGTGGAGAGGGAGATAAGTACGATAAACTAACCCACGCAGGACTTTTTGGAGTCGATACTTCAATAAAAAGTGTAGAAAAACTTCTAGACGTAAAGATAGACTACTATGGCAAGGTCAACTTCACAACCTTGATACAATTAATCAATGTACTAGGTGGTATCACCGTTGACAATCCAGTAGCCTTCTCTGCAAGTGGAGAAGAATATTATTTCCCAAAAGGACAAGTGGATATGGATGGAGATATGGCACTTGCTTATTCAAGGGAAAGATACCATCTCCAAGAAGGAGACTTCGATAGGGGCAAGAACCACACAAGAGTCCTTACTGGCATAATTAAAAAAATGCTAAGCCCAGAGATGCTCCTAAACTTCAATAAAATATCGGACATAGCTTTAGAATCTATTAATACCGATGTACCATATGAGAAGATGATAGAGCTAGTCAATAAACAACTAGCAGATGGAGCTAACTGGCAAATAGAAAGCCAGGCTCTAAAAGGAAAAGGAAGCATGGATCTTAAATCTTATCTAATGCCAGGTGCTGATCTATATATGATGGTACCAAGTAAAAATTCCATAGAAGACTTGCACACAAGGATTTTGGAAAATAATAGGTAAACATCAGTAATTTTGCCAAGATAGTCCTTTGACTAGTGTGAGAGCACAGGAAAGTTAAAGTAAGAAGTTAAAGTGTAGCTATGGAAATATATCAAGAAAAGAGCAGCCCCAAATCGCAAGCAAAAAAGCTAAGCGAAAAGGGGTCTCCATGCTTTAAGCTCCTATCATCCCTAATGGCTCAGGCCACAATGAAAAGGCCTCTTGTGTCATTCCTAATGGTCTGGCCACAATAAACGAAAGTGAATTGATGGCAGACCTTAATCGAGGCTTTGCGAGGTGAAGGTCGTAAGACCTGAGCCCGCAAACTACCGTCGAACGAACGCAGTGAGGAGGAATCTAACTAGAAAGTCTCATATCCAAGAAACCATAAGACGTCAAAAAAAGAGATCCCTACGTCGCTCCACTCCTCTGGATGACAGGGGGGGTGTGTCATTCCGACAGAGAAATCGCAGATTTCGACGAGGAATCTGACTAGTAAACCTAGGAGCCAAGCAAACATAAGACGTCAAGAAAGAGATTCTCACGTCAGAAGCGAAGCTTCATCCTCAGAATGACAAGGGGTCGCTTTGCTCACTGTGACAATTCCATTAAGGATGACAAGGTTTCATCAAAATAAACATTAAGCATAAGAAAAAAGAAGAAGGAAAGTAAAATGGGACAAACAACAATCATTCTTATGATTCTCACAATTCTATCAAAAACATTCGGATTTGTAAGAGAATCAGTAATGGCTGCTGTAATAGGAGCAGGAGACATAAAATCCATTTATGTCACAGCTACAACCATCCCAGACATCATGACCTACACTGTAATAGTAGGCATAGTTGCAGCATACATTCCTGTATACACAAAGGTAAGTGCTGAAAAGGGCGAAGATGAGGCAGAAGCCTTCACTTCAAATCTCATCAACACCCTTATGGTCTACGGAGCAATACTATTTGTACTAATAATAATCTTTGCAGGCCCAATCTCAAAAATATTCTCACCCAAACTTACAGGCAACAGCCTAGACTTAGCTAGAAACTTTACAAGGATCATGGCCCTATCAATCTTTACCTTCCTCTACTCAGCAGCCATAAGAGGCTTTCTAAATGCCAAGGGTAACTTCATAGATCCAGTCATACCAGGAATAGTCATAAATATATTTGTAATTGTGGCAACCCTTCTTACAGGAATTTTTAGAAACCCATACATCCTAATAATAGGAACCCTACTAGGAAGCATAATCCAATTTGCAAGATTTCCCTTTGTCAGCAGGAAACTTGGATTTACCTACAAGAAAACAATAGATTTCAAAAATCCTTACATAAAATACATGCTCACAATTATGATTCCAATCATCATATCAAGCGCAGCAAACAAACTATCAATCCTAATAGATAAATCCATGGCATCAGCCTATCTTGGAATAGACTCCGTCGCCAAGCTCTTTTATACAGAAAATATGCTAGACTTCATAGTAGAAGTCTTTACCATAAACATAGCGACAATCACCCTTCCCAAAATAGCTCAACTTGCAAATACGGGGAAGATAGAAGAGATGAAAGAAAAAACCTCACAAAGTCTAGTACTAACCATGGCCCTAGTCTTACCAGCGACCTTCGGCATGATGGCCCTAGCAAGCCCAATTATTAGATTAATTTACGAAAGACACGCCTTTAGCCCAGCCGATACTAGGATTGTAGCTTCCCTATTAATATCCTATGCCCCTTACATCATCTTCATATCAATACTAAAAATAGTATCCAACGCCTTTTACGCAACAGGAGACTCCAAATCCCCACTACTTATAATCCTCTTCCAACAAGCCATAAACGTGCTTTTAAACATGGTTTTGGTAGAAAGATTCGGCATAGACGGCATAGCCTATGCGACAAGCATTTCAACAGCACTCGGAAGTGCCATATTAATCGTTGTTTATCATAAGAAATTTGGTAAAGTAAATAGGATAAAGAATATTATTTATATGGGTAAAATTGTCCTCGCTTCATTAGTTATGGTAATGGCGACCAATTTCACTTATAATTTACTTTCAGATTATACAGGTTTTGTAATAAGCTTACTTATCTCAATTATTTTTGCATCTTTTGTTTACATAGCAGCAGTTATACTGCTAAAAGTTGACGTCATAGATGAAATTATAGAAAAGTTTAAAAACAAGTTAGGAAGGAAATGATATATGGATATATCTAAATTATTAGATAAGAAAAAAATGACATTAATATTTTTTGATGTTTTAATATTGAATTTGGCATATTTTTTAGCCCTTTATTTTAGATTTGATACTAATTTTTCTAGAATACCTTATGATTATCTGTCAGCTTTTACTATATATACCAAAATTAACACCTTGATAACGATTGTTATTTATACAAGATATAAGATGTACAACATGATACTTGAGTATGCTTCCTATACAGAACTTATCAATATTACATTGGCATGCATTCTTTCTTTGGCAAGCCACGTCATTTTTATGACATTTTTTGTAAAGAAGATGCCACTTTCTTACTTTTTATTCGGATTTATGATTCAATATGTTCTAACAGTAGCATCTAGATTTGCAAAAAAGATGCTTATTCATTGGAATTACAAGGAAGATAATGGCAAGAAAAACTACAAGAAAGCTTTAATTATTGGAGCGGGTTCAGCTGGCCAGACTCTAAAGAGAGATATAAATAACTCAAACTGCGGTGGCAAAACCAATATCCAAGTTGTTGGATTTATTGATGACGATCCTAGGAAAATTAACCAATACATAGATGGAGTAAAAGTCCTTGGAGATAGATATGCAATCAAAGATATTGTAGCCAGGGAATTGATTGACACGATTCTTGTTGCTATTCCATCAGTGGATGAACAAGAAAAGAAAAAAGTTTTGAAGCTTTGCAATCAAACAAATTGTGAAGTTAAGGTTCTTCCTGGTATATATCAAATGGTTTCAGGTAAGATTACCATGTCCACTCTAAAGGATGTCCAAATAGAAGACCTCCTAGGACGTGACCCTGTAAAGATTTTTTCAAATGAAACCTTCGACTATCTAAATGACAAGGTAGTACTTGTCACAGGAGGGGGAGGTTCTATAGGATCTGAACTTTGTAGACAAATCTCCCAATATGGTCCCAAACTACTAATTATTTTTGACATATACGAAAACAATGCCTATGAAATAGAACAAGAACTTAAGAGAAATAATAAAGACTTAAACTTTATAACCCTGATAGGATCGGTTAGAGACTTTAAAAGAGTAGAAAAAGTTTTTAAAACTTACAAGCCTGATATAGTTTTCCACGCAGCAGCTCATAAGCACGTTCCCCTAATGGAAGTAAGTCCAGTTGAGGCTATTAAAAACAATGTAAGAGGAACGTATAATGTAGCCCTTCTTTCACTTATCAATGATGCCAAGAGATTTGTTCTAATATCAACGGATAAGGCAGTAAATCCTACTTCTATAATGGGAGCAACTAAAAGAGTTTGCGAGAAGATTATTCAAGGAATAAATGACATTAGAGCAAGTAAGGAATATAATAAACTTGCAAGGGTAATCATCCAAGATGGGGATAGAAATATAACTATCAATCCAGAAGATTTATTAGAAGGAAAAAACCCTAGAACAGAATTTGTAGCAGTTCGTTTTGGAAATGTATTAGGATCAAACGGTTCAGTAATCCCATTATTTAAAGAACAAATTGCAGCAGGAGGACCTGTAACAGTAACCCACCCAGAAATCATTCGATATTTTATGACAATCAAAGAAGCTGTAAAGCTAGTCCTTCAAGCAGGTTCAATGGCTCATGGAGGAGAGATTTTTGTCCTCGATATGGGAGAACCAGTAAAGATAGACGACCTTGCAAGACAACTTATAAGGCTATCAGGCTATCAACCAGATATAGATATGCCTATAGTTTATACAGGACTAAGACCTGGCGAAAAGCTCTATGAAGAAAGATTGATGGATGAAGAAGCGCTCACAGATACCCACATTAATGGAATATCAGTAGGTCGACCACTTGACTTCTCTAGAGAAGAATTTTTCGGTAAGCTTGATAAAGTAATTAACCAAGAAAATATTGATGAATTGGACATTGTTGCTACAATAAACGAATTGATTAATACATTTATAGGAAAGGAAGAAATATAAAAGCTAAATGTTTGATAAAAGTAAAAATATAAAAAAATTAGATAAAAAAGTTTGGCTATCTTCACCAACTATGCACGGCGAAGAACTAAAATATATGACAGAAGCCTATGAAACAAATTGGATGAGTACGGTTGGAGAAAATATAAATAAGGTGGAAGAAGAAGTTGCTAATAAAACAGGATGTAAATATGCAGTAGGTCTTGCAAGTGGAACATCAACTCTTCACCTTGCAGTAAAACTTGCAGGAGTTAAAAGAGGAGAGAGAGTATTTTGCTCATCAATGACCTTCTCAGCAAGTGCAAATCCAATATGCTATGAAGGAGCAATCCCTGTATTTATTGACTCTGAATATGATACATGGAATATGGATCCAAAAGCATTGGAGAAGGCTTTCGAGATTTACCCTGACACAAAATATGTTATGCTAGTTCACCTTTATGGTACTCCTGCAAAGATAGATGAAATAGTTGAAATTTGTAAGAAAAATAAAGCCACATTGATAGAAGATGCAGCAGAGTCTTTTGGAGCTACATATAAAGGAAGACAAACAGGAACCTTTGGAGCCTATAATGCTATTTCCTTCAATGGAAACAAAATAATAACAGGTTCATCTGGAGGAATGCTTCTTACAAATTCTAAAAAAGCAGCGGAAAAAGCAAGAAAATGGTCTACCCAATCTAGAGAAAATGCTCCATGGTATCAACATGAAGAAGTAGGCTACAACTACAGAATGAGCAATGTTATAGCAGGAGTAGTAAGAGGGCAACTTCCTCATTTGGAAGAACATATAGCACAAAAGAAAGCTATATATTATAGGTACAAAGAAGGACTAAAAAATCTACCTGTATCTATGAATCCATTTGACAAAGAAAATTCAGAGCCCAACTACTGGCTATCATGTATGATAATAGACAAAGATGCCATGAGCAAGGAAGTAAGAGGAGACTTGGACTACCTATACAAGCCAGAAAAGGGCAAATCATCACCTCATGAAATCCTAGATGCCATAGCAAGCATAAACTCAGAAGGAAGACCTATATGGAAGCCAATGCACAAACAGCCTATATTTAGAAATCATGACTTTATAAATAGATACGGTCTTGCTAATGCTATGACCAATGCTTATATAGCAGGTGGAATTGTTGATGATAGGGATAACTTACCAGAAGATATATGTTCAGATATATTCAAAAGAGGACTTTGTCTTCCAAGTGATAACAAGATGACTAAAGAAGAGCAAGATAGGATAATTGAAGTTATTAGGGCTTGTTTTGAGTAGGAGGAACAGTTGAATAGTAAAAAGAAAACTTTTTATCAAAGATATATAAAAAGATTATTAGATATAGTTCTTTCACTATTTGCTATAATTATTTTATCACCGCTTTTATTAACACTTTATTTATTAGTAAGATTTAAATTAGGTTCTCCTGCAATATTTACCCAGGAAAGACCAGGAAAAGATGAAAAAATATTTAAACTATATAAATTCAGATCTATGACAAATCAAAAAGACAGCTATGGAAATCTACTTCCTGACGAGCAAAGACTCACAAGTTTTGGAAGAAAACTTAGGTCAACTTCACTTGACGAATTACCAGAATTATTTAACATACTAAAGGGTGATATGTCTATAGTCGGACCAAGACCACTGCTAGTTGATTATTTGGATTTATATAATGAAAAACAAAAACATAGACATGACGTAAGACCCGGGTTGACTGGACTAGCTCAAGTAAATGGTCGAAATACTTTAAGTTGGGAAGATAGGTTTGAAAAGGATATAAGATATATTGATATTATATCATTTATAGTTGATTTAAAAATAATTGTTGATACGTTTAAAATAGTTTTAAGAAGAGATGGAATAAACTCTGAATCCTGTGTAACGATGGAGGATTTTTATGGTAGTAAATCTTGATGGATTAACAACTCCATATTTTATAATATATCAAGATAAATTAGATAAAAATATAGAAGATTATAAGACTGCTTTGATAAATGAATGGCCTAATTCACAATTATCATTTTCTGTCAAAACTAATTCTTTACCTTGGTTACTTGAATATATAAGAGATAAAGGTATTTTTGCAGAAGTAGTTTCTAAAGAAGAGTATTTATTAGCTAAAAGATGTGGTTATAAAGATAATGAAATTATTTTTAATGGTCCAATCAAAAATAAAGATATTTTTTTAGATTCCTTAACAATGGGGGCTACTGTAAATATAGATTCAAAAGAGGAATTGAATTTCTTATTTGGATTAAATGAACAAAGTAGAAATAATATTGGAATAAGAATAAATCCTAATCCGGATATATTTGAAGAGAAAGATATAGCTTATAAAAATGATGGATTTAGGTTTGGGTTTTCTGAAGAGACAGGAGAATTAAATCGTGCTATTAGCATTGTCAGAGGTGCAAGTGATTCTGTAGGATTACATATTCACTGTAATAGCATAACCAGAAGCAAAGAAGTATATATTGCATTAGCAAATTATGCTAAAAAAATAATAAAAAAATATGATTTGAAAGTATCATACATAGATATAGGAGGGGGCTTTTTTGGTGGAATCCCTGGAAAAACAACTGCGAGAGAGTACATTTCAGTAATTAAAAATGTATTATCAAAGGTTGTTGATATAAATGTTACTAAGTTAATCATAGAGCCTGGTTCAGCTATAATAGGTTCATGTGTTGATTTAGTTACAAAAGTAATTGATGTAAAAGAAACATGTCGATCAAGAATTGTAACTACAGACGGAAGTAGAATACATATTGATCCATTATGGGCAAAAAAAAGTTATGTGTATACATTAGAAAACAAGAGTGATTCTAATATAACTAAACAAATCATCTGTGGTTACACATGTATGGATCATGATAGATTAATGACAATATATAATGATAAAAAATTAGAATGTGGTGATAAAATAATATACCATAGAGTAGGAGCTTATTCAGTGACATTTGGTGGAATGTTTATAAGTTACTATCCAGATGTTTACATCAAAAAATCAGAAAATATAGAAAAGGTTCGTGGAAAAATATCGGTAGACGATTTTTATAATATACATTCGTTGTAGTAGATGTGACAAAACTCAAAGATTTTAATAAGATAAAAAGCAATGATTGTTTTAATAAAATTATATAATGTAATTAATAACGGAAAAAAATTAATTAGTGAGTTATAAGCTAATTAAAGTTCATGGATAATTATAAGAATAATTTCAATATATTATTTACTGACAATCTAAAGTAATGAATACTAAGGGGTTTAAAAAATGAATATTTTATTTTGTAGTGTTGGAAGAAGATGTGAGTTATTAAAGAATTTTAAGCAATCATTAGGTAATAAATCAAAAATAGTTGCTACAGACATGTCAAAAACTGCTCCCGCTATATATTTTGCTGACAAATATTATATAGTTCCTCCAATTGCAGAAGAAGGTTATATTGACAAAATTTTAAAAATCTGTCAAGCTGAAAAAATAGATGTAATTACCACCTTGATAGATCCAGAAATTAAGTTGCTATCAGAAAATAGAGATAGGTTTAATGATATAGGAGTGCTTGTATTAGCACCAGATTTAAACACTGCCAATATATTTTTTGATAAATATAGAACTTATTTAGAGCTTAAAAAGTTGGGGATAAATACAGTTCTAACTTATGATAGCATAGACAACTTCAAAATAGGTTTCAAAAATAAAGAAATAAAATTTCCAGTCTTTGTAAAGCCAAGACAGGGAAGTGGTTCAGTAGGAGCGAGAAAAATCACCAATTTTAAAGATTTAGAAGAAGCTCTTAAAGAGGATCAAAGTCTAATAGTTCAAGAGTTTATGGGTGATTTTGAAGATATAGATTGTGATGCTTACTTTGATATAATCTCTAAAAAATTAGTATCAATATTTTCTAAGAAAAAACTAGAAACAAAAATAGGCGGAGCAAGCAAGACTATATCTTTCAAAGACGAAAATTTATATGCATTTCTTGAGAATGCACTCAGTAATTTTACATTCAATGGACCAATTGATGTTGATTTATGGTATAAAGATGGTGAATATTATTTATCAGAAATAAATCCGAGATTTGGTGGTGCATATCTGCATGCTTATGGAGCAGGAGTAGATTTTATAAAAATGATTGAAAATAATGTAAAGAAAATCGAAAATAATAAAAGTGATTTAGTATATGAAGAAGATATAGTTATGATGATGTATGATAGCGTAGTAATTAAGAAAATATCCTTATAGATTTTAAATAGGTAATAAAACGAAGATTTTAATGATGGATGATGATTCAAAGGACTGCTACTAATTAGGGAAGAGTTGATAAAGGAATGGTTATTTCCAAATGTTTTTATTGATAGTAATCCAATAAATAGCAAAAGAATAAAGTGATAATTATTGCCCAGATACTAAAGAGAAAAATAAATCTGAAGATATAGGATGCAAAGTAATAATATTATGTTTCAAAAGAAATGGGAAAACCATATTAATGATTTGCTTTTGAGTTTTCTATATTTAAAAATTATTAAAAACATGATCATATTCTTATTTTGATTTATACAATTAAACCTAATATATTGTAGATAGCAGCATAAATTTGCAAAAAGCCGTATATTACAAATATAACTGGATTAGGTACCTGTATTTATAATGAAAACTTTCATCAATAATTATAAAAAATTTTATAACCTAGGAGTAAATAAATAATACGCAATACTTGATCAGTATTAACAAAATTTGAAGCAACAAAATTGTAATCGAAAGCAATAAAAAATTCTTCAACTTTGAGGAGGAGTTGAGAAGGATTATTTAAGTTAAAAAAATTCTTTTATTCAACAATCCATAAAGGTACGTTACAGGGAAAAAGGTATTTATGACAAATCAGTACACATATTTAACAAAAAAATCGAGTTTAGAAAGTGATTGTTCAAGTTATTTTCTGACTTATATATGAATTATATAGTAGGAGTATAAATTTCTATGTCTAATTTAAATTTACTATTTTTATCACTGGGTCGATATAATGAGCACAACATAACTGAAAATGGAATATACACCAGTTTGTTACGAGAATTTACCAAAAGCAATTATAATGTATATATAATTTCCCCTATAGAGAGAAGGGATTATATAGGTGAAATAGAAAAGTTAAAATTTATTAATGATATACATTATTTAGATGTAAAAATAGGAAATATTACAAAAACAAATAAAATTGAAAAGGGAATTGCAACTATAAATATAGAAAATCAATTTTTAAGAGCTATCAAAGTTTGGCTTTCTGATGTTAAATTTGATATTGTGATTTATCCAACTCCACCAATCACTTTTTATAAGGTAATAAAATACTTAAAAAGAAGAGATGGAGCCCTAACATATTTGATGCTTAAAGACATATTTCCTCAAAATGCTGTCGATTTAGGTTTTTTTAGCAAAAAAAGTCTAATATATAAATATTTTAGAAAAAAAGAAAAAAAGCTTTATGAAATATCTGATTATATAGGTTGTATGTCTAAGGCAAATGTGGATTATTTATTAAAATGTAACCCAAGTTTAGATGAAAAAAAAGTTGAGATATTTCCTAATAGTATAGAACCAGTAAATTTAAGCATTGATGAAGAAGAAATATATTTTGTAAGAGAGAAGTATAATTTACCTCATGATAAAAGAATATTTATTTATGGAGGAAATTTAGGTAAACCACAAGGTTTGACTTTTCTGTTAAATTGTATAGAAAGTATAAAAAGTATAGATGATATTATGTTTCTTATGGTGGGTAATGGAACAGAATTTGAGTATATTGTAAAAATGAAAGATGAACTTAATCTTTATAATCTGAGAATAATGGCAAAATTATCAAAGGATGACTTTGACAAATTAGTAGCTTCTTCTGATGTGGGGATTATATCATTGGATCACAGATTTACTATTCCTAATTATCCTAGTAGAATATTGTCTTATATGCAATCTAAGATTCCTATTTTAGCAATAACAGATAATAATTCAGATATTGGTTTAGATATTATAAAAAATAACATGGGATGGCGGTGTAAGAAAAATTCTATAAATGAATTTCGCGAGATTATAAGTGAAATAATGACGGATTTTAATATCCACAATATTTCAGAGAAGAAAGAAAATTCGTTCGAATATTTAAAAAATAATTTTGATATAAAAAAATCAATAATGAATATAATTAATAAAATATGATAGGTGATAAAATTGAGAATATTAATTTTTATGTCAGGATTTTTTCCTGGCAAAAAATATGGAGGACCTCCAGTAAGTATAAATAACTTTTGTAATCTAATGAACGATGAAGAAGTATATATTGTATGTACAGATCATGATTTGGGAGAAACAAAAAGATATGATTCTATTAATAGAGGTTGGAATGACAGAGGAAACTGTAAGGTATTGTATTTAGAAGATAAAGAATATGGCTATTCTAACTTAAATAAAATAGCAATTGATTTAAAACCAGATTTGATATATCTTCAGAGTTTATTTAGTAGGTCAACATATTATGGATTAAGAATAGGCAAAGTTAATAATATAAAGATTTTATTAGCTCCACGTGGGGAGTTGAATAGTGGAGCTTTTAGGAAAAAATATAAAAAAATTCCATATATATATTTTTTGAAAATTTTTAAATTAATTAAAGATATATATTTTCAATCAACTAGTATTGAAGAATCTAGTTCAATTAAAAAACAATTGAAAGTAAGCGATAATAATATTCATCTTTTGCATAATATTCCATCAGCTCCTCAAAATCATTATTTTTATAGTGAGAAGGTATCAGGTAAAGGTAAATTTGTTTTTATTTCTAGGATTCATCCAAAAAAAAATTTATTATCTGCTATAAGATATTTTAATAATATAAATGGGGAAGTTTTATTTGATATATATGGTCCTATTGAAAGTAAAAAATATTGGAAATCGTGTCAAGATGAAATAAGAAAGTTAAAATCTAATATTCAAGTAAATTATTGTGGAATCATACCACATTCTATGGTTCATGATGTATTTAGTAAGTATGATGCTTTTATTTTTCCAACATTTAGTGAAAATTTTGGTCATGTAATAGCCGAAGCTTTATCAGTGGGTACAATAGTATTAATAAGCGATAAGACGCCTTGGAATTATTTGAAAAATAAAGGTGTTGGGTATGTGATACCCTTAACTCAGAAAAAAATGTATACTAAGGTTATTCAGAAAATAGTTGACATGAACGATGATGAGATTAGATTAATAAAAGAAAGAATAGTTAGATACATAGAAAACAATAATAGATATAAAGAACTTAAAATAGAATATTTAAATTGTTTTAAAAGTATAATTAAGGAATATCAATGATTTATTATGTTGCATATTATAATCCAATAGAAGAAATAAACAGGCGTACTCCTAATTTTGCGGCTGAAGATAAAATAGATTATATTTGTGATACGATTAATGATATTGGCGAAAAAGTTACCATACTATCAAATTCTAAATCATTAATAAGGAAATTTTTACAAACAACACAATATATAGAATCTGACAATAAAAAGATTATTATGTTTGCATCACTACCAAAATTAAATATATTTCTCCATATTATAAACGTATTATTTGGATATTTACAGTTATCCTGGTATTTAGTTAAAAATGTTAATAATGATGATACTGTCATTGTTTATCATTCTTTAGGATACAGAAATTTAATTAAAAATATTAAATTAATAAAAAGGTTTAGATATATTCTTGAAGTTGAAGAGTTATATAAACACATCAATGACAACAAATCATCGTTTAAAAATAAAGAACACAAAGTATTTAAATATCCAGATGCCTACATATTTTCTAACTCTGAGCTTAACAATGTAGTTAACAAATATCATAAGCCATCAGTTGTAGTTAATGGTGTATATAGGGCAAATACAACTAAATTCAAGAAATTAAATAATAAATCTATACGAATAGTTTATGCTGGTTCTTTAGAAAAACAAAAAGGAGTCGACTATGTAATTAAATCATGTGAATTTTTAAATAAAGATTATGACATGAGGATAATAGGTTTTGGTTCGGAAAGCGATATAAGAAGAGTTAAATCATTAATTTTAGAAGTTAAAAATAGTAGCAGATGTAAAATACAGTATGATGGATTATTTAAAGGAGAAGATTATATTAGCTATTTGCAGAAGTTTGATATAGGAATATGTATACAAGATCCTAATGATGAATTTAATAAATATGAATTTCCTTCAAAAATTTTATCGTACATGTCGAATGGGTTAAGTGTTGTAGTGAATAAGTTGGAGCAAGTTGAGAATAGTGACTTACATGAATATCTTACTGTTTCCGAAGGAATAGATGCTTATAAAATATCAGAAGCAATTAAGAGAGTGGACATGAATGAAAACTCTAATGTAGATATCTTAAAAGGTTTAGACGAACAATTTAAATTAAAACTCTATAAATTAATAAAAGGAGAATTAGGGGATGCTAATGAATAATATTTTAATGGTTGGAGCACATTTTGATGATGTTGAGTTGGGTGTCGGTGGTACAGCTGCAAAGCTTGCATCTGAAGGAAAAAATGTATATAAAATAACTTTAACTGATAATGTTACAAAATTTGATGATATGAATATAAATGTAGAATATGAATCAAGTAAAAAGCAAAGCGCTAAAGCTTGTAGAATATTAGGAATCAAAGAAATTATCGATTTCGAACCAGCTGAGTGCTCTAAGCTTGAATACTCTCAAGAAATAATGCAGAGAGTTGAAAAAATAATATATGAATATAATATTGATACTATATTTATGCATTTTAACGCTGACATGAACACAGATCATGTTGCTGCATCTAGAATATGCTTAACAGCTGGCAGACATTGTAAAAATATTATTCAGTTTCAATCTAATGGATATGTTTTAGAAAATGTCTATTATCCAACGTTCTTTATAGATATCTCAAATTTTATTGATAAGAAAAAAGAGGCTCTAAATTGTTATGGATCAGAACACAATAGATTTAATAGATTATTCGAATCATCTATTGAAAGATGCCATGTTTGGGGTTATGCTAATAAGGTAGAATATGCTGAAGGATTTAATATTATAAAAATGCTTATGGATATTTAATGGAGACTAACATATGATTAGTAATAATGTAGTTGATATAGATAATAAAGGAGAAGTAAATAAATTAGAAAACTTTTTCTTTTGGGGAATAACTATTGACATTTTTTTCTTACCTTATTTATCAAGCATATCAATTAGTATCTCTGTAATTTTAGTTATTTTGTGGATGATAATAAGAGTGCAGAATTTGAAAGTATATAAAGAGGAAGCTTTGTTTATTTTTATGGCTATTCTAATGTTATTTGGAACATTAATTAATCCTCTGTATAGTGGAAGAGCTAAATTTGAAACATCATTTATTACTGCTATAAAGAGATACTTTCAGTATGTTTTATGTTTTAGTGTATATTTTTTTTATAAGAATTATTTTAAAACTAATAATGTTGATATAGAGAGAATTCTGATATTATTTATTTTTTATATTGCTTTCTTTGCACTATTATATAAAATATTTCCAAACATATATGCTAACATAAAAATCAAGTTAAATCCAGCAGATAATCACACTAGAAGATATTTGTCTAATCAAGTTCAATATAGATTTAACTATTTATGGACTGATCCTAATAATATATCTTATATGTTATCGGGTATAGCAGGTTTCCTAATTTTTAAAGATATTAATTATTTAAAAAAAAATGTATTATTGATATTAATTTGTTTTACTGAATTATGTACTGCTAGCAATGGTGGTATTATAATGTTATTGTTAGTATTATCTTTACAAATTATATTTAAATTTTTATATTTAATAAAATCAAGAATTAATATCAATAAAATATTATTTATGTTATTTCTATTGGCTTTGCTAATTCTTATTTATAGATATACAAGTTTATATAAATATATATATAATAATTATATTAGAATTACTCTAGAAAGAGCTAGTTATTATTCATCAAGTTCAGGGGGACGTTTTGACGATTTAGTAAACTCTTTTAAATATCTTGAGCCATTTATGTTAATATTAGGATCAGGTAACGAGGGATTCGCTTCCGAAATTGGGCATATATATTGGATAGGTATGTATGGAGGTATCTCTTACCTAATTTTTATGTATATAATGTTTAGAGTGAAACTAAATAAAAACTACAAAAAATTTATATGGATGATTCCATTTTTTGTTGGATTTACAATGAATATAGCAATTGGTGAGTACAAATGGATGGCTATTTATTTATTTTTATTAGCATATTCACGATATGGAGGTATGGCTAATGAATAAAAGCAAACAGCTTATTAAGAATACTATAATTTTAAGTTTTGGTAATTTAAGTACTAAAATATTAACATTTTTGCTATTACCATTGTATACAGCTGTCTTATCAACTGATGACTATGGTCTAATCGATGTTTTAATTACTTTTAGTGGACTCTTGGTTCCATTTGTCACTATGGAAATGGGTTCAGGTGTATTTAGATTTTTAATAGAAAAAGAAACTATACTTGAAAAGAAGCAAGTTATTTCCACAGGAATAATATCCTCATTAGTTGGTATATCAATTTCTACAATATTAATACTAATAGTAAGTGTTTTTTATAAAATACCACATTTTACTGCTTTTTTAATGTATTATTCCACTACATCGCTATTAGTAATAGTGTCCAATATAATAAGAGGTTTTGGAAATAATGTATTATATTCTTTTTCAAATTTTATAATAACTCTTAGTTCTCTTATCTTGAATGTTATTTTTATAGTTTGTCTAAAAAAGGGGGCAGTATCTATTCTAATTTCAGCATCCATTGGTAATACCATAGGTATATCTCTTATGATAATTGGAGAAAAACTATGGAAGTATATAGCTGTTAAAAATTTTGATAAAATAACATATAAAGACATTACTGAATACACTTTACCTTTGATACCAAATACTGTATCATGGTGGGTCGTTAGCGCATCTGATAGATTAATAATTTTATTATTTTTAGGAGCCTCAGCAAATGGTATATACGCTATATCAAATAAAATACCCGG
The DNA here is from genome assembly GCF_000159095.1 of Anaerococcus tetradius ATCC 35098. Classification (GTDB taxonomy): domain Bacteria; phylum Bacillota; class Clostridia; order Tissierellales; family Peptoniphilaceae; genus Anaerococcus; species Anaerococcus tetradius. Next base: position 326,377 of record NZ_GG666297.1, read on the forward strand.
GATTTATGCTACATTATTTACGGTATATAATCTAGCATGGACTGAATCAGTTTTAAGAAATGAAAGCGATAGTTTTTTTGTAGAGAATACCTTTCATAAAAGTGTAACAATTATGTCATATACTATTTTAGGAATTATAATCTGTACAAGTTTATTTTTCAATAAACTAATAGGACCGAATTATCAGGATAGTTATTGGCATATATTTATACTATTAATTTCTATTTTTTTATCGTCTTGTTCGTCGTTATTAGGAGCTATACTTAGCGCTAAATATAAGAGTAAAATGATTATGAAAACAACTATAGTTGGAGCTTTATTAAATATATTATTAAACTTTGTTGGAATTAAAATAATAGATCTTTACGCTGCATCTTTATCTACGTTGATTTCTTATTTCGTTATTCTATGTGTGCGACTTAACAATTGCAAACAATGGTATAATTTAAAGTTGTACAAAAGAGAAGATATTTTATTTATTCCTCTTATAGTTTTAACTATTTTTTCTTTTTCGATAAGAAATATATGGTTAAATATAACAAGTATTTTTTGTATAGTTTTATTATTCAGCATACAAAATTATAAATCGATTTTAAGTGGTTTTAAACTATTATTAAATAAAATACAAAATTTAAAGAGAAATTAAATGATTTGATACTGCTTTATACAAGGAGATAATATGAAAAAAATTATTAGACATGCACTTCTGTTACTTAGATCTATAACTTATTATCTTTATACTTATTTTCATATTAAAGATCACAAACTATGGTTATTTGGTGCGTGGAAAGGAACAACCTATAATGACAACTCTAAGTACCTTTTTGAATATGTTCTAGAGAACCACCAGGAAATTAATGCTTTTTGGTTGACTAAAAATCAAGATGTGTATGATTATTTAAATAATAAGGGTTATCCGGTTAAATTTTATCCATCAAAAGAAGCCAATAAAATGATTGCTGAAGCCGGATACTTATTTCAAACAGAAGGATTTAAGGATATAGGTTATTATCCAGTTGCAAGAGCCAAAGTTATACAATTATGGCATGGAAGCCCTATAAAAAACTTAGCTTGGTTTAAAAGAAACAGTAACGCTTTAAAAGATATATTTATAAGATTAGAAAATGGGGATAGACGTAAATTTCGTTGGACTAGTACTTCCGATTTTTATACCAGGTTTCATAATAAAGTATTTGATATTCCTATAGATAATTTTATTAACACTGGCTCACCAAGATGCGATGCAATCATGATGCCTGGTGATTCTTTAATTGATAAAATTAAAACGAAAAATGATTTTAATAAAACGATATTGTATCTCCCTACACATAGAAATTGGGGAGATGATTTCAATTTTGACTTCATTTTAGAGGGATTGAATATAGTTGAAAAAAAACTTAGTGGTTCTAATATATGCTTTGTTTATAAACCGCATCCAAATGAAGCAAATTTAATAAAATCAAAAATTCCTAACTTTAAAAATATAATTGTATTAGATGGCCTTTCACAGGAGCAACAGGATTTATATGGATATTTATATAAATGTGATATACTAGTTAGTGATTATTCAAGTGTAGCTATAGACTATTTACTTCTGGATAATCCAATAGTTTTGTTTCCATACGATTTGGAAAATTATATTGAAAATGATGGTGGAGTGACACAAGAATATTTTGATTTACAAGTTGGTCCTTTTACTTATTCTTGGGATCAAATGATTTTAAAAGTATTAGAATTATTAGAGAATGACACCTGGAAAGATAAAAGATATGCTGCTAATAAATTCTATAATGAATTTAATGATGGGAATAGTTGTGAAAAAATAGTAGATTATATATTGAATGAAATATAAATTAAAATCTATATTGGAGGTATATATGTCTTTATTTAAGAATAAAGTTTTAATGATAACAGGAGGTACTGGTTCTTTTGGTAATGTTGTTCTGAATCGTTTTTTGGAAACAGATATAAAAGAAATTAGAATATTCTCACGTGATGAGAAAAAACAAGACGACATGAGGCATAAATTTCAAGCAAGCATGGCTGAAGTTGCTGACAAGATAAAATTTTACATTGGTGATGTAAGAGATTTAAACTCTTGCAGAACTGCTATGCATGGCGTAGATTATATTTTTCATGCAGCAGCTCTAAAACAAGTTCCATCTTGCGAATTTTTCCCAATGGAAGCAGTAAAGACAAATGTAATAGGTACAGATAATGTTCTTACTGCTGCGATAGATGAGGGAGTAGAGGCGGTTATTTGCTTATCCACAGATAAAGCATCATATCCAATAAATGCTATGGGTATGTCTAAGGCAATTGAGGAGAAAGTTGCCATTGCAAAATCTCGTAATTCTGGGAAGACAAAAATTTGTTGTACAAGATATGGAAATGTAATGTGTTCTAGAGGATCCGTTATTCCATTATGGATAGATCAGATAAAAGCAGGAAATCCTATTACTATCACAGAACCATCTATGACAAGATTTATAATGAGTTTAGAAGAAGCGGTTGATTTAGTATTATTTGCCTTTGAGCATGGCGAAAATGGTGACCTTTTAATTAAAAAATCACCAGCATGCACTATCCAAACACAGGCTGAAGCAGTTTGTGAACTATTTGCAGGAAACAAAGAAGCTATAAAAATTATAGGCATTCGTCATGGTGAAAAAATGTATGAAACCCTACTTACTAATGAAGAGTGTGAGAAAGCCATAGACATGGGTGATTTTTATAGGGTTCCAGCTGATAATAGGAGTCTAAATTATGATCAGTTTTTTGTAGATGGCGATGAATCTAGGAATACATTATCTGAGTTTAATTCCAATAATACAAGGATGTTAACTGTAGAAGAAACTAAAGATAAAATTGCAGCACTTGATTACATTCAAGATAGATTAAACGAAGATAAGTAATTATTTAATGAAAGTAAAAGGTATGGATTATAAATTTAAATGGAAAAATGATGGAAGATTAAAGCTTTGTATAGGGCTTGGAACAAGACCAGAAATAATAAGACTTGCTGCAGTAATTAAAAAATGTATAGAATACTTTGATACTTGTGTTATATACTATAATCAGAACTGGGATAAAAACCTAAGTACTGTTTTTTGGGAAGATTTTGAGCTTGAGAATTCAAATGGTGATTTTGGACCTGATATTCTTGTTCCTGTTGTAGGAGAAAATCTTGGACAGACCTGTGGTAATATTCTTTCAAGAAGTTATGAATTATTAAATGAATTAAATCCTGAAGGATATTTGGTACTAGGAGATACAAATTCATGTTTGTCAGCTATATCTGCTAAAAGACTTCATATTCCACTGTTTCATATGGAAGCAGGGAATAGGTGTAAAGATGAATGCCTACCTGAGGAAACTAATAGAAGAATTGTTGATGTAATATCAGACGTCAATCTACCTTACTCTGAAAGAGCAAGAGACTATCTTATTGAGATGGGTATGCCTAAAGAAAGAACATTTGTTACTGGTTCACCGATGGCAGAAGTTTTGTCCATGAATTTAGAAAAGATAAGAAAAAGCGATATTTTATCTAGACTTGGATTAGAAAAAAACAATTATATTTTACTTTCAGCTCACAGGGAAGAGAATATAGATACAGAGAAAAATTTTCTTAGTTTGTTTAATGCAATAAATAGTTTAGCTGAAAAATATGATATGCCAATATTATATTCATGCCACCCTAGATCTAAAAATAGGTTGGAGTCATGCGGATTTAAATTAGATAAAAGAGTAAGGGTAAATGAACCTCTTGGATTTAATGATTATAACAATCTTCAAATGAATGCTTTAGCCATAGTTAGTGACAGCGGTACCTTACCTGAAGAGTCTAGTTATTACTTATCAATAAATGAACCTATAGCGGCTGTGTGTATCCGAACATCTACAGAAAGACCTGAAGCATTAGAAGCAGGAGATTTTATACTTGCAGGTATAAGTAGCAGAGAACTTATAAATGCTACAGAAATGGCTATAGATATGAAGCAAAGAAGCATATTTGGTAAACCAAGTCCAGACTATACGGACAAAATAGTCTCAATGAAAGTTGTAAGAATTATTCAAGGATATGTAAATGTAGTTAACAAGATGGTTTGGAGAAAAAATTAGTTAGTTTGGGGGAGGTTTTCTAATGAATATTCTTGTTACAGGCTCAAAGGGAATGGTTGGGACTTCGCTTGTAAATAACTTAAAAAATATAAGGGATGGGAAAAATAGAACTAGACCTAATATAAATATAGATGAAATTTATGAGTATGACATTGATAGCAGAGAGGAAGATTTATTCGAATATTGTAAAAAAGCTGATTTTGTATTTAATCTAGCTGGAGTGAACAGACCCGAGAATCAAGAAGATTTTATGAAGGGAAACTTTGGATTTGCAAGCGTACTATTAAATACCTTGAAAAAATATAATAACAGAGCAGGAATAATGTTATCATCATCTATCCAAGCTACGCTCTCTGGCCGATTTGCCGACAGTGAGTATGGTAGGAGCAAAAAATCTGGTGAAGAATTATTCTTTGAATATCAAAAAGAAACAGGAGTTCCTGTATTTGTGTATAGATTCCCTAATCTTATGGGTCATTCCAGACCAAAATATAATAGCGCTATTAGTACATTTTGTTGGGCAGTTGCCAACGACGAAAATTTCACAATTAACGATAGACACACAGAGCTTGAAGTTTTGTATATAGATGATTTAATTGAAGGAATGTTTGATTTACTCGAAGGGAAAGAAAAACATTGTGAGTACAGTGGAGTGGATGCTATTGTAGATGATGATGGGAGATACTGTTTTATTCCAACAACTCATAAAGTAACATTGGGTGAAATAGTTGACTTACTTAAAAAGTTTAAAAATCAGCCTATTAGTCTAATGATGCCCAAAATGCCAGAAAGTTCATTTGCAAAGAAGCTATTTAGTTTATACTTGACATATCTCCCTAAAGATAAATTCAAATATAATCTTAAGATGAATACTGATAATAGAGGAAGCTTTACAGAGCTAGTTCATACTGAAGACTGCGGTCAAGTATCAATTAATATTAGCAAACCAGGTATTACTAAGGGTCAACATTGGCACAATTCTAAATGGGAACAATTCATTGTTGTTCATGGGCATGGGCTTATACAAGAGAGATGTATAAATACAGGTGAGTTTGTTGAATTTGAAGTAAGTGGAGATAAAATCGAAGCTATCTATATGATTCCAGGCTGGACTCATAATATTATTAATTTATCTGAAACTGAAGATTTAGTCACAGTAATGACTTGTAATGAAATATTTGATAAAGATAAGCCTGATACATATTTTGAAGAAGTATAATATAAAAGTTGATAGATTAAGTTACTTAAATTAGCGCAGCATTTAAAATTCCAATATAAAACTTATTAGAATTGCCTTATTATTTCTTTACATTATAATATTACTTGAAGGGAGGTATTATGAAACGAATAATAACTTATGGTACATTTGACTTGATACATTATGGACATATTAATTTATTAGAAAGAGCAAAAGCTTTAGGTGATTATTTAATTGTAGCTATTTCTACTGACGAATTTAATAATTACGAAAAACATAAGAAAACATATTTTACTTATGAACAACGTAAAAGATTGGTAGAAGCCCTAAGATGTGTCGATTTAGTAATTCCTGAGAAAAATTGGGATCAAAAAAAAACAGATGTTCACCTCTATGATATAGATACATTTGTAATTGGTGATGATTGGAAAGGGAAATTTGATTTTCTTGAAGATGAAGGGGTTGAGGTTGTATATCTCCCAAGGACCCCTGAAATTAGTACTACACAAATAAAGAGAGACTTAAACAATAGAAATAATTAATATATATCGTTGTAGAAAATAATAACTATAATTTGCAAATTTATGATACTAAAGAAGATTCTAGGGTCTCAAAATAATGGTTGGATTTCAAAACGTGTTGGCGAAAGTTTATGATGCTTTTGTCAACACGATTTTTAATTAAAATAAAAGAAATCGTTAATCATTTAATGTACAAATAAATTAACAACAACTTAAAAAGAAGAAATCGAAGTTATCTATATGATTCCAGGCTGGACTCATAATATTATTAATTTATCTGAAACTGAAGATTTAGCCACAGTAATGACTTGTAATGAAATATTTGATAAAGATAAGCCTGATACATATTTTGAAGAAGTTTAAAAGGAGAGCAATCTCTCCTTTTAAGCTAATCTCTTTTAAATATATCTCTAGTATAAACTTTATCTATCACATCATCTAATTCTGAGTCATATCTATTAGCTATGATTGCTTGGCTATTTTTTTTGAATTTTTTTAGGTTATTTACTACTAGTGATCCGAAGAAGGTGTCGCTGTCTTTTAGGGTTGGTTCGTAGATTATTACTTTTGCTCCCTTTGCCTTTATTCTTTTCATTACTCCTTGGATGGAGGATTGGCGGAAGTTATCGGAGTTTGATTTCATTGTTAGACGGTAGACTCCTATGGTGCAGTCTTTTTCCATTTCTGGTTGGTAGTCGCCATCTGAGTTATAATCGTAGTAGCCAGCTATACTTAGGACTTGGTCGGCTATGAAGTCTTTTCTTGTCCTGTTGGATTGGACAATGGCGGAGATCATATTTTGTGGGACTTGGTCGAAGTTGGCTAGGAGTTGTTTGGTATCTTTTGGTAGGCAGTAGCCACCGTAGCCGAAGGATGGATTGTTGTAGTGGCTACCTATTCTTGGATCTAGGCATACTCCTCTTATTATTTCTTCTGTGTTTAGATTTTTGCTTTCAGCATAGGTATCTAGTTCGTTAAAGTAGGATACCCTAAGGGCAAGGTAGGTGTTAGCGAAAAGCTTTACTGCTTCTGCTTCTGTAAAGCCCATAAAGAGGGTTTCTATATCCTTTTTGATTGCCCCTTGTCTTAAAAGATTTGCAAAGATTTCTGCCTTTTCTCTACTTTTTTCATCGCAAGATACTATTATCCTTGATGGGTATAGGTTATCGTAAAGGGCCTTGGACTCTCTAAGAAATTCTGGGCTAAAGATTATATTTTCAGTGTGATATTTTTCTCTGACAAACTTGGTGTAGCCAACGGGAATAGTCGATTTGATGATCATCATAGCCTTAGGATTTACCTTTAGGACTAATTCAATTACAGCCTCTACTGCTGAGCAATCGAAGAAGTTCTTCTTGCTATCGTAGTTGGTAGGAGCTGCGATTACGACAAAGTCGGCGTCCTTGTAGGCAGACTCACCATCAAGAGTCGCTACTAGATCGAGGTCTTTTTCGGCTAGGTATTTTTCTATATAGTCGTCTTGGATAGGGGAGATTTTCTTGTTGATTAGGTCTACCTTCTCTGGGACTATGTCTACTGCTTCTACATGGTTGTGTTGGGAAAGAAGGGTCGCTATGGACATTCCTACATAGCCTGTACCTGCGACTGCAATCTTGTATTTTTTATCAATTGGGATAATATTTTCTGCCTTTTCTTCTTCTTCGAAGAGGTCCACAATTTCAAAATGAAGGACTTCGCCAATGGCTTGGAGCTGGTCGATAGAAGGAGTGTAGTCAGCTTGTTCTAGGCGACTGATCATAGCCCTGTTGATGCCGGTCATCTCGGCAAGCTTAGCCTGGGTGAGTCCCATCTCTTTTCTTTTGTTGATGACAGTATCTGCCATTTTTTCTATTGATAGTTTTTTCATTACTTCTCCTAATTAGTCTTTTGATGTTAGTATCATATTCCTTAGAGGAGAAATGTCAATATAAATAACACAAAATAATATTTGTATGATTAATTTTATTGCATTGAGTTTTTGAGTAACATTTCAACTGATCTTATTTGTAAATGAATCATTTTTCTTGACGTCTTAATGTTTCATGACTCTGAGAATTACTAGTTAGATTTCTCGTCGCTTCCCCGTGGAAGCTCTGTCGAAATGACACACACCTGTCATCATTAATGGAGTTGTCCCAATGAGTGTAACGAATTGAGGAAACTCCTTAATCGAGGCTTTTCGAGATGAGCATTTATATATTTAAGCGAATCCGAAAACTACCGTCGAGGAGCGAAGCGACGTGATGATCTCTTTCTTTGACGTCATATATTTACTTAGGTCTTAGATAAACTAATCAGATTCCTCGTCGAAATCTGCGATTTCTCTGTCGACGGTAGTTTGCGGGCTAAGGTCTAGCGACCTTCACCTCGCAAAGCCTCGATTAAGGTCTGCCATCAATTCACTTGCGTTTATTGTGGTCAGGACCATTATTAATTGTGTGACTTATATAGTTTGATATACTTTCCTAAGCTCCTTTATTCCTAGACTTAGGCGGTTGGCTACTGTTTTTGGGGAGAGGTTCATTTTTTGACCTATTTCTTTGTTTGTTAGGTCTTGGTAGTATTTTAGTTTTAGGATGAGGGAGTTTTTCTTATCGATTTTTTCCAAGCTTTTTCTTATTTTTTTCTCTTCTTCTTTTTTGACTAAGTTATTTTCAAGGTCAGCCTTCCCTGGTATTTCTTCTATTATTTCTACGCCCTTGTCGTTTTTCTCGTAAATTGAAGTCGGTCTTTTCACCTTTGCCTTGTCTAGGAAGTAGTAGCGGAGCTTGTTTTGTAGATAGTTACCAAAAGTTCCCCTTCCTTGTTCATAGCTTCCTATGGCATCAATCAGGATCATCCTTGCTTCATCTATTGCCTCATCTTCTTCGAAGGCGCTGAATTTTTTTACTGTTTTAAGTATTAGTGGCTTGTAAGCTGCCATTATTCTCTCAGAATTGTCTAAAGTTATTTTCATAATATTTCCTTTCCGAGAGCTCTCTTTTGTCGACATCATAATCATAAATGAAATGGCATAAAAAGTTTAATCGGCCTAAGGCTTGATAGTTTCCTACGTGAACTTTAAAAGGCTTTTATAAAAACAAAACAGACAATTAAAGGCTAAAAACCTGATAATAGGGAAAGATAAGCCCATTTTTTCTATATATAGGTGAAAGGAGGTTAATACTTGCGAGAGTAAGGAGAAAATTTTAAAGAAGGGAGTGGCGCACTTTCTTAATCTCTTGAGAATAGCTTTGTGATATTTAAGTTAAGTCAACTAAGGATTTATGCCTTTTAGTTTGTCTTCTTAAATGAGATTACATTGATAGATTTTTAAGAAAAGGACGAAATTTTGCCTAGAGCAAAAAACGTCCTCATGCCTAGAAAACTATGGACATCATTAAAATAATTAGTGAACTTGGCTTTCCTGTCGCCATTTGTCTAATTTTAATCTTTCAAATCAATGGAAAGATAGACAGGATATTGATAGATACTAAGGAAATAAAAAGCAAAATCGGCCTAGTCTAAGACTGGGCCAAGGAGGTAAGATGACAAAAATTGACAAGATGATTGACTTTGCCATGTCCAAACATGGCAGGGTCAGCTATTCTATGGCCTATCCTCAAAGGTTGGGGCCAGAAGCTATGGACTGTTCGTCCTTTGTCTACTATTCATTAATAGCCGGGGGATTTCTTCCCCCATCAACTAGGATTGGCAATACCGAATCCCTCTACAAGCTAAGGGGGAGTGTCCTAACAGAAATTTATGACTATAACAAGGTACGTAGGGGAGACATTTTCATAAGAGGAGTGGAGGGACACTCTGCTGGAGCCTACGGCCATACGGGGATTTTCCTAAGGAAGGGATCAATTATCCACTGTAACTACACAAACAATGGTGTATCAATCAATGATGAATCATCCTATATAGGCTACTATCTCGACTGTAAGCGTTCCTGTGAGGAAAGATACTTTAGACCCATAGAAAATGGGAAGGATGAAAGGCTTGGGATTTGGAAAAAGGGAAGAGCCCTTGTCCACGCCATTAGCAATGTAAGGGAGAGACCCACGACTAAAAGTAACATTGTAACCCACTACTATCCAGATGACACCATAAACTACGACTTTCTCGTAAAAAGTGATGGATACTTTTGGCTATCCTATATAGGAAATGAAAGCGGTCTAAGAAGATACGTTGCCTACGCTGATGATGAGGGCAACTCTTGGATAGATGTTTAAAAAAATAAAAAAATCGGGAAGAATTGAGAGATTTTTCTATATATAGGTGTAGGGCCTACAAAATAAGAAAAATAAAAGGAGAAAAAAATGAAAGTAAAAATTATGTATGAATTGGCAGATAAGCTAAGTGGAAAAATCAAGAAAGCATCAAAAACATTCTCAAACTTTGTAAAAGGTATATCAGATGAAAGCCTAAAGGAATTCGTAAGAGCCTATACTAGCCTAATGGATGTAGAAAAAGAAGTTGCCATGAAAATCGTAACAAGTGAATTAGCATAAGGAGGAAATAGAATATGAATCAAGTATTAAAGCTACAATTTGCAGATGAACAAGGAGCAAAAAGGATTATATCAATAGATAAGCCAAAAGGAAATTTGGATGAAAATGCCATAAACAAGGCCATGGATGAAATTATAGCATCAGGCTCCCTAGCCACCAAAAATGGTAAGCTAACAAAAAAAGTAAAAGCCTATCTAGAAACAATTGAAATCAAAGAATACAAGATAAACAAATAAGAAGAAAAGAGGAAAAGCCAGCGAAAGCTGGCTTTTTTGCTGGGTTGAGAGCTTAATAATGTCTTACTCTTGCTTGGCTATGAGAATTACTAGTAAGATTTCTCCTAACTTCGTTCGATCGAAATGACATGTAGGTCTTCCAACGATTCACTTGCGTACATTGTGGCCAGAACCATTAGAAATGACATCATTCTTGCAATCTGAGGAGCGAACGATACCCCACCTGTCATCCTGAGGAAGAAGCTTCGCTTCTGACGCGAGGATCTTTCCTTTGATCTCTTATTGTTACTTGGCTATGAGATTTACAAGTAAGATTTCTCCTAACTTCGTTCGATCGAAATGACATGTAGGTCTTCCAAAGATTCACTTGCATTTATTGTGGCGAGGAGGGATTCATTTTCTTCAAAATTTTTATATATTTCTTTAATTTTGTAGAAAAAGTGTAAAAAGCTTGTTGAATTTTAAGGTGTTTTAGTATAAACTATTATATAGATGTACTTTTGTAAACAATACTACTATAAGGAGAAAATTAATGAATGAACAAGAAATTGATTTAATTGAATTGTCTAAGAAGTTAGTCAAACATTTGCCTATGATTTTTTTATTTGCAATTGTTATAGGAGCATTGAGTTTTGTTTTGTCTAGCTTCATTATTACGCCAAAGTATGATTCTAATGCTACTATGATCGTAAGCAATTCTACTCAAAATAATGATCAGAACCCTCAAGCTAATGTCGATTATGGTCAAATCCAAGCCAATAAGGCTCTTATTTCTACATATTCCGAGATTGTTAAGTCCAAGGGTATAGCTGATAAGGTTATTAAAAATCTAGGCCTTGATATGGATTATGAGGAGTTTTCTTCTAAGGTTTCTATTGAGCCTGTGAAGGATACACAAATTATTTCTGTAAAGGTTGTCGATACTATTCCTGAGAGGGCTATGGATATTGCTAATGAAACTGCTAATATTTTTAAGGGTTCTATTGGCGATATTATGAAGGTTGATAATGTACAGATTCTCGATGGAGCTACCCTTCCAGAAGAGCCTTCTTCACCTAAAATTGCAAAAAACACAGCTATCGGTTTAGTTTTAGGATTTGTACTTGGTATGGCTGTTGCCTTATTTAGGGAATTAGCAGATTCATCTGTAAATAGTGCAGAAGAAGTTACAGAGTTTTTTGATATACCAGTCATTGGTATTGTGCCAGATAGAAAGCAAGGAAATTAGTATGAGTAAGAAAAACAGTTATTATAGTGCCTCTATGTATGATGAGGCGATTCGTTCGGTTAGGACAAATATACAATTTAGTAGCTTGGATAAGAAAAATAAGATTATAGCTGTAACATCTACCAAGCCATCCGAGGGTAAGTCTACAGTTATTTATAAGCTCGCCAAGTCTTTTGCGGATAATGGTGAGAGGGTAATCCTTATAGATTGTGACTTGAGATCTCCTTCTCTTTATGAGATAGCAGGAATTAATGATAATGTTGGCGTTACTAATTATCTAACAGGCAAGGTTAGTATACAAAGGGCAATAAACAAAGATCGTGACCAGGCAAATCTCGATTTGATTTTTACAGGTCCAGTTCCACCAAACCCTGCCGAGATTTTAGCATCGCAAGTTTTTAAGAAATTCATTGAAGATTTATCAGAAGTTTACGATTATGTCTTTATTGATACACCACCAGTTGGTCTTTTCACAGATGCTTCTATAGTCTCTACCTTATGTGATGGGGTAATCTTTGTTATCAAGTCTTCTGATACCAAGAAGGAAGATATAACTTTGGCCTTGGATAATCTTAAAAAGGTTGACGCTCACATTCTAGGTGCAGTTCTTACCTATGTTCCAATGAAAGATAAAAGGTATGGGAATTATTATTAGATGATAGATATACACAATCACATAGTCTATGGAGTAGATGATGGATCGAGGTCAATAGATGAGAGTCTTGCTATGGTTGACTTGTATATGAAGTCTGGTTTTAGCGAAATAATCGCTACAAGCCACTTTGATAGGTCAAGATATATGGTCGATGCATCAGAAATTCGAGATAAAGTTTCTATATTGAATGAAAAGATAAAAGAAAAGGGCCTAGATTTTAAGATTTATCCTGGTCATGAAATTCAAGTTGAAGTAGGTATGGAGAAAAAGCTTGCCTCAGGAGAGCTTCTTAGGCTTAATGATACAAGATATGTCCTTTGTGAGCTATCTTTTGTGAATAAGCCTAATTTTTTGAAGGACTTATTCTATAATCTTCAGCTGGATGGTTATGTGCCAATTATAGCCCACGCTGAAAGGTATCCTTATGTAGCTAGAGATATTGATTGGCTAATAGATTTTATTAAAATGGGTGCACTTATTCAGGTTAACTACTCATCTATTAAGTCAAACTACGAAACTATCAAAAGCTTATTAGAAAGAAATATGGTTCATCTTATTGCTACTGATGCCCACCAATCTGAGTGGAGAAATCCCTATATCAATGAATATAAGGAAGAGATTCTAAAAATTGTATCAGAAGATAAGTTCTATAAGCTAAGCACGAGTAACCCTTCTCTTGTTTTAAGAGATCAATTTATCCCAAGTGAGCATGAAAAAATCTTAATAAATAATAAAAAAGAGAAAAGAAGCATATTTAGTTTTTGGAGAAGAAGATGAAGTTGAAATATATATTTTTATCTGCAATCATCCTATTGAGTCTTAACTCTTGTAATAAAAAGGAAGATAACTATCAAGCAAAGAACATACAGGTAGAATCAGTCTTTGACAAGAAAGAAGACCCAAAAAAGGCTGAAAAGTCAAATGAGGATAAAAAAGCAGAAGAAAAGACTGAAGTAAAAAAACAAAAGCCAGCAAAAGAAGAAAATAAAAAGAAAAAATTCAGGACAAGAGGTACTACAAATATGAGAAGTGAGCCAAATACTGTGGAAGACAATATCTTAGTAGCCGTTCCTGGTGGAAGTGAGTTTGAGGCTTTAGAAGAAACAAAGGGCGAGGACGCAGACTGGATAAAGCTTACTTTTGAAGGTAATACTGGTTTTATAAGAAAAGACATGCTAGAAGAAATTAAATGAGACAAAAGACCGTTAAGAAATTGACGGTTTTTCTTTTGGGAAAATTAAGAGGGATCTCTATTTTGACGTCATATGCTTGCTTGGCTATAGGACTTACTAATTAGATTTCTCCTCACTTCGTTCGATCGAAATGACACAAGATGCCTTAATTGTGGAAAGATGCATTAGCAATGACATCCCCTTCCTGTCATCATGAAAAGCGAAGCGACCACCATGTCATCTCAAACGAGTAAGCAAGCTTTCGAGGAGGTAACTCTTTTTTATGTCATATATATGCTTGACTCGTTGATAAACTAGTTAGATTTCTCGTCGCTTCCCCGTGGAAGCTCTGTCGAAATGACAAGAGGGACGACATTCAAGGGGTGAGCAATCTTCATGTCGCACATAGGAGTGTGGCGACACCTCCTGTCATCCCGAACGAGTAAGCTTAGCTTTCGAGGAGGGATCTTTTTCTATGGTGTCTTTTTTCTCCTTGACTCTTAGACTTGCTAGTTAGATTTCTCATCGCTTCCCCGTGGAAGCTCTGTCGAAATGACAAGAGGGACAGACATTCAAAGGGGAAGCAATCTTCATGTCGTGTAGAGGAGTGTGGCGACACCTCCTGTCATCCCGAACGAGCAAGCAAGCTTTTGAGGAGGGATCTTTTTCTTTGACGTCATATATTTACTTAGGTCTGAGATAAACTAATCAGATTCCTCGTCGAAATCTGCGATTTCTCTGTCGGAATGACAGGTATGTCTGCCATCAATTCACTTTCGTTTCTTGTTGCAAGTATCATTCGAAATTACAGGAGGAATATTTTTCTAGTATCCTCCATTTATATTTATTATATCGCCAGTGATGTAGGAGGCTTCTTCTGATATTAGGTAGGCTACTAGGTTTGCTATTTCTTCTGCTTTGGCGAATCTTTCCATGCCTACTTCTTTTTTTAGTTCTTCTAGTTCTTCTTTGGAGAAGTCTTTTGTCATCATGTCAGTTTCTACTATGCCTGGGGCTATGGCGTTTACTCTTATCTTGCTTGGGGCAAGTTCTTTGGCGAGGGATTTAGTGAGGCTGTTTATGGCACCCTTGCTTGCAGAGTAGGCGCTTTCCATGCTTGAGCCTTCTTCGCCCCAGATTGAGGAGATGTTTATTATGACTCCTTCTTTTTTCTCTAGCATCTTTCCTACGGCTCTTTTGCTTGTTAGAAAGACAGAGTCGAGGTTGGTCTGGATTATTTTTTGAAAGCTTTCATAGGGGGTATCTTGGATAAGGGAGTAGTGGGCGATTCCTGCGTTATTTATGAGGATGTCGACTGCTCCTAAGTTTTTTTCTATGGTGGCAAACATTTCTTCTACTTGGTCTTCTTTGGAGACGTCTGCTCCTATGGCTATGGTGTAGGGATTTGTTTGTCTTAGTTCTTCTAGGAGGGATAATGCGGCCTTTTTGCTTTCCTTGTAGTTAATGGCAATTTTGTAGTTTGGGTTGAGTCTTCTTGCTATGGCCTTGCCTATGCCACGAGAAGAGCCTGTTATTAATACTGTTTTCATATTACTATTTTATCACATTGCTTATCTTATTAATATAGGAGACTTTGGGTATGAATATATTATAGATGTAAAGGAGTTTTTATGAAATATTACACACTAAATGACGGCTTGAGGGTTCCAGCCCTTGGTTTGGGGACTTACAAGATTGAAGATGAGAAGATTATAGATGAGGTTATTAATGCGGCCTTCGATTTAGGTTATGAGTATATTGATACAGCAAGTTTTTATAATAATGAAGAATATATAGGAAAGGCACTTAGTCATTCTTCTAAGAGGAGGGCTGATTATATGCTTGCAACTAAGGTTTGGCCATCTGCCTATGGACTTGATAAGACTAAGAGATCTATTGATGAATCTTTAAAGAAGCTTGGGACTGATTATATTGATGTTATCCACCTCCATTGGTTTGGCAAGGATTTTGATGAGGCTTGGAAGGTTTTTATGGACTACAAGGATCAAGGGATAGTAAGGTCTATTGCGGTTTGCAATTTTATGCCAGAGCAAGTGGAAAAGTTATTGGAAGTGGGAGAGGCTCCATCTATGGATCAATTAGAAAGTCATTTGTTCTTGCAAGATAGAAAGACTAGGGCTTTTCTTAGGGAAAAGAATATCAAACACCAGGCTTGGAGCCCACTAGCAAGGACTAGGGGAGGTCTTTTAGATGAAGCTATTCTAAAAGATATAGCTTATAAGTATAACAAGACCCCTGCCCAGATAGCTTTGAGGTGGAATGTTGATCAAGATACTTTTGTCATACCAAAATCTGTTCATCCAAAAAGACTAAGGGAGAATATAGATATATTCGACTTCGCCTTGGATGATGGTGATATGAAGGTATTGGCAAGCCTTGATAGGAGACAAAGATTTTCTCAGGATCCCCTAGATCAAGATTGGCTAGAAAAAATTAGACATATGTAGCTAGCATGTCTTACTTTTTTATTAGTTTTGTGTTGATTTAAAGCAAAAGACCCCTCTAGAAGGAATTTCTTCTAGGGAGGTCTTATTTTTATTTGTCTTTTGCTTGGAGATATTTGTCTATGTTTTCTGCGGCTTTTTTGCCTGCACCCATGGCAAGTATTACTGTCGCAGCACCACTTACGGCGTCTCCTCCTGCGAATACTCCATCTTTGGTGGTCATTGTTGTATCGTCTATGATGATTCCGCCCCAGCTTTCTGTGTCGATATCGTCATTGGTTTGTTTGATAAGTGGGTTTGGAGATTGACCTATTGAAATTATTACAGAGTCGAATTCTACTTCTTCATATTCGCCAGTTGCTACTGGACGTCTTCTACCAGATTGGTCAGCTTCGCCTAGGGCCATTTTTTCTGCTTTTACTTTTTTAACCCAGCCATTTTCGCCTATGATTTCTACTGGATTGTGAAGGTTTAAGAAGTTAATTCCTTCTTCTCTGGCGTGGTGGCTTTCTTCAAGTCTAGCTGGCATTTCTTCGAAGCTTCTTCTGTAGACTACTGTTACATCTGCTCCCAATCTTTTGGCAGATCTTGCAGCATCCATTGCTACGTTTCCTCCACCTACTACACAGACTTTCTTTCCTATGTGGACTGGTGTGTCGTATTCTGGGAACTTGTAGGCCTTCATTAGGTTCATTCTTGTTAAAAATTCATTTGCTGAGTAGACCCCGTTGAGGTTTTCTCCTGGTATGTTTAGGAATTTTGGAAGTCCTGCTCCTGTTGATAGGTAGATTGCTTCGAAGCCTTGGTCGAAGAGGTCTTTTAGGGACATGGTTCTTCCTACTATGGTGTTGGTTTGAAGTTTTACTCCAAGACCTATTACGTTTTTAAGTTCTGTTTGAACTAATTTTTTTGGAAGTCTGAATTCTGGGATTCCATACATTAGTACGCCTCCAGCTGTATGGAAGGCATCAAACATTACTACCTTGTAGCCAAGCTTAGCGAGGTCGGCTGAGCAAGAAAGTCCAGAAGGGCCTGCTCCTACAACGGCAACTTTTTTGTTTTTGCTGGTTACTTCGACTGGCTTGTTGTAATTTTTGCTATTTCTATGATCAGCTACAAATCTTTCGAGTCTACCGATTGCTACTGGTTCATCTCTTCTTCCCCTAGTACAATTTCCTTCACATTGGTTTTCTTGCGGACAAACTCTACCACAAATAGCTGGAAGGTTGTTGGTTTCTGCGATTTTTTCGTAGGCTCCATCTAGGTCGTCTTCTAGGAGAAGGCTGATAAATTCTGGGATTTGTACTCCAACAGGACAACCAGAAACGCAAGGTCTGTTCTTGCAGTGGACGCATCTTGTCGCTTCTTCCTTAGCCATTTCAAGTGTATAGCCCAAGCTTACTTCATCAAAGTTCTTATTTCTTACATTTGGGTCTTGTTCTGGCATTGGAACTTTAGTTTTGGACATATTGAATTTAGCCATGTCTTACCTCCCCAGTTATATTGCAAATATGCTCACGTTCTTCTGTGACATAGTTTCTAGCTCTGTTCATAGCTTCGTCGAAGTCTACCAAGAATCCATCAAAGTCTGGTCCATCAACGCAGGCAAATTTCATCTTGCCACCTACACTTAGTCTACAGCAACCACACATACCTGTTCCATCTACCATGATTGAGTTCATGGATACAGTTGTTGGAATATCGTATGGTCTAGTAACTCCTACTACATTTTTCATCATGATAGCAGGGCCTATGGTTAAGACATGATCGTAGTTTTTGCCTTCTTTGATTAGATCATCAAGGACTTGGGTTACGAAGCCTTGTCTACCATATGAGCCATCGTCTGTAGTTATGTACAAATTGTCTGAACAAGCTTTTAATTCGTCTTCAAGGATGATGATGTCCTTGTTTTTAAAGCCCATAATAACATCTACATTGGCGCCTAGCTCATGTAGGTATTTGGCTTGAGGATAAGCAATAGCTGTACCAAGTCCACCGCCTACTACGCATACATTCTTTCCTTTAAGATCGTCAAGATCTGTTGGTTTGCCTAGTGGTCCAACAAAGTCTAGGAAGCCATCTCCTGCCTTTAGTTTGTCCATTCTCATGGTTGTGCCACCTACGATTTGAACAATGATTGTAACGTTTTCTTCATCTGTTTCAGATATGGTAAAAGGAACTCTTTCTCCTTTTTCGTCTAGCCTTAGAATAATAAATTGACCTGGCAAGGCTTTTTGTGCTATAAGCGGAGCCTTGACAACAAATTTTATTGTATTCTCATTCAAATTGGTTTTTTCTATAATTCGTGCCATAAATTTCCTCCTCGTAATATAATATCAAATCATCTACTATTTTACAATAATGGTGCAAAATATTTAGTAAATAGTAGAGTATGTGATAACTAAGAAAGAGGGCGATTTTTAAAAGAAAAAGCAATATTCCAACAAGTATTTACTTAAAAAATTTATTCCTTACTATAGACCCTACAAGAAAATCTTAGCATCTTTTACTAGCATAAGTTAGCGACTCTTACTTCTCCTAGCTTAATTCTTGACGAAACGATAAGTGCCTTAGACAACAAAAGCGAGGCCCTTATCTAAAACTTGCTTGAGAAATTATCTAAGGCTAGGACTACTCTTAGCATAGCCACCGTCTTTTTTATCCAAATATAAAAATGCTTATTAACAAACTTTTCTAGGTGCGATGATTTTAGGACTTAAAGTTGTATAATGAAATAATAGAAAAGGAGTATATATGGCAAAAATTTTCGGCAAAATCTTGCATGGATTCGCAAGCCTTATTGGAAATATCTTTACAGTTTTAATAAATATTATGAATGTCATAACCATGACCTTTGAAGGAATAAGGCAATTGTTGTTTTTAGTCTTTATATTTGGCTGCTCCGGCTTTGTCTTTTTTCCCTTCATAGCCTTGGCTATACCGAGAAAATTGTGGACAGTCATCTTTATAATATTGATAATACCAATCCTAGGTCCTAAATTTATTTCTATGCTCAAATATGGCAACTACACTCTTACAGAATGGATGTATGATAGGGCAGATAGCCTAATAACAGGAAAAAAAGTGGGCTTCGATAGCCTTTCTGATTATTCAAACAAGTACAAGTTTGAAAGGCAAGAGGAAAGAAGAAGACAAGCAGAAGAAGCCGCAAGAGCTAGTCAAGAAGAGATGAATAGAAGATTTGAAGAAATCTTTAGGGGCTTTAGCTACACAAATTTCAACCAAGGCGACTGGCAATCTTATGATACAGGTTCATCCTATACTAACATGACCAACGACTTAGGCTTTAAAGAAAAATACGAAAGATCCTGTGATACTCTTGGTCTTAATTATCAAACTGATATCTATCAAGTAAAACTAAACTATAGGAAGCTTGCAAAGAAATATCATCCAGATATCAACAAAGAAGAAGGTGCAACCGAGAAATTCCAGCAAATAAATGATGCCTACGAATTTCTAACAGAGGCAAATATCAACAAATACAAGTCTACTTATAGTTAGGAGATTTTATGGTAAATGAAGCAGTAACTAGCCTCGATAAGGCAGTAATCCTTTCAGAAATTGCCTCAAATGCGGGGGCAATAATGCTTGCCAACGGAGCAGAAGTCTATAGGGTAGAAGATACAATTGAAAGGATAATAAGGTCAAAGAAAAATATCAAAGACGTAGATGTATATTCAACTACCAATGTAATAGTAATATCTTTTTCCTTTAACGATGAAATCCACACCAACATTAGAAGGGTAAAATCAAGAACAAACAACCTTTATTTTATAAACAAGGTAAACTCATTTTCAAGGGACTTTGTCAATGGCCAATACACCCTCAATGATGCCTGGAATGAATTACAAAAAATAAAAAAAGACCCAGGTCAACCCTACTGGATGCAAGTAATGGGATCTGCCATATCCTCAGCTGCCTTCCTTTTGATGCTTGATGGAAATTTTACAGATATGCTTATTTCCTTTATAGTTGGACTAGTATCCTACATAATAAGCTTTCAATTCCAAAAGGCGAAATTCGGTTTCTTTTTGGTAAATTTCATAGCAGGAATAGTAGTAGGAGTAATGACCCTATCCTTTAGGTATTTCTTAGCTGACATAGAAGCGAACAAAATTGTTATAGCTTCAATGATGGCGTTTTTGCCAGGGATAACCCTAACTAATGCTATGAGGGACTTGATGAGTGGAGATGTTACAAGTGGCTTGACAGGTGCTACCACTGCCATACTAATATCTACCGCCCTAGCCCTAGGCGTAGCTATGCCAATAACAATAGTAAGCTACTTCTTATAAGGAGGATAAATGTATAGCTATCAATTCATCATATCATTTATTTGTGCAATAGGCTTTGCCCTAGTATTTCAAACACCGAGAAAGCCCCTTCTCATATCCTGCCTAAATGCAGGAATTGGCTGGGTAATATATAAATATATAACAAACAAAACAGGCTCTGCCTATATGGCAACCTTCGTTTCAGCCTTTGTAATTGCTCTAATCTCAGAATACTGTGCCAAAATATTTAAGTATCCAGCTATAATCTTTATAGTACCAGGAGTAATAAACCTCTGCCCGGGAGAAGCAATATTTAACACGATGAAATACTTTATTGACAATGAAAATAATATGGTACTACTAAGCCTTTTCAAGGCCATGGCCCTTGCAGGCTCAATAGCCTTTGGTATTCTCTTATCCACATCATTTTCAACAAATATCAAAAACTTTAGAAGAAGGAAAAAATAAATGAAAAAAATAATATATCTAGCAGGGGGATGTTTTTGGGGAGTAGATGCCTATTTTTCTAGCATAAAGGGAGTTTTAGAAACAGAAACTGCCTATGCTAATGGCAAAACGAAGAAAACTTACTATGAAAACCTAAAAACAACAGACCATGCTGAAACAGTAAAAATAACATACGATGACGAGCTAATAAGTCTAAAAGAAATCCTAGAATACTTCTACTACATAGTAGATCCCTTTTCCATAAACAAGCAAGGAAATGATAGGGGCAGACAATATAGGACAGGAATCTATGCAGAAGATGAAGAAACTTTACAAATAGCTAGGAAATTTCTTGAAGACAAACAAAAAAATGAAAAAGAAAAAATACAAATCCAAGTAGAAAAACTAAAAAACTATGTAAAAGCAGAAGAATATCACCAGGATTACCTAAAGAAAAATCCTCTGGGCTACTGTCACATCAACCTATCAGACAAGCCTAAAATCTAGACTTTAAATAAGGAAAATCAAGATGGGAAAACTCGTCTTGATTTTTTTTATAAAAAATTTGACAGGCATAATCAAACATGGTATTATGTATTAGTCGGCAAGAGCTGACACAAGAACCAAACAAATTAAATAGACAATAACATAACCTAAAATTCTTTTGAAATAAAGGATAACAAAAAAAATCACGCATCAGATGAAATGAAAAAGTGAACCTTCAATTAAATCAAAAAGTATAATCTTTTTGATGCAGAACTTAAACAACCCTGTCATTCCGACAGAGCGAAGCGAGGAGGAATCTCTTAAACATTTCAA
>NZ_GG666296.1:0-8407 GCF_000159095.1 Anaerococcus tetradius ATCC 35098
AAATTTTGTCCTTATCTTTCGATAAGAATCATTGTACTCAAAGTATTAACTTTGGTTGTTGTTGTATTCTATATAATTTTATGATTATCATCTTTCGATGTTAATCTTGGTTCGTTGTCGCTTTTGTCTTGCGACTCTTATATAATACTACACATTTTTTTGCTTGTCAACTTTTTTTTTCATTTTTTGATGATTTTTTTATGTTTTCCAAGTTTTATTCTTGTGTCGCATTAATATTAATATACACCTTTGAATTTGTTTTGTCAAATATTTTTTATTTATTTTTATTTGACGTCTTTCAACGTGCCTTTTTATAATACTATGACCTAGTCTTCTTGTCAAATGTTTTTTTTATTTTTATCTCTTCTATATATACAAGGGTTTTTTTCTATATTTTTTTCTTTTTTTGTTTACAAATTGCCAAAAAGAGTTTATAGTAATTAAATATACTATAGAGGATGTGATTATTTTGTTTAAAACTTTAATTGAAGTAAATGGCCGTCTAGGTACTTTTTTGTGGGGCTACCCCATGATTGTTACTTTGTTTCTAGGTGGCTTGTATTTGATTTTTAGGTCGAGATTTTGGGTTTATAGAAATTTCTTTTATATTTTTTCCCAAACTTTTGGCAAGCCTTCTGCTAATAATGGATCTACTGATACTTCCATTTCTCCCTTCCAGGCTGTTTCTACAGCTCTTGCTGGTACTATAGGGGCAGGCTCCATTATTGGGGTTTCTACTGCGATTGAGTTCGGAGGTCCTGGTTCTATTTTTTGGATGTGGATGGCTGCTCTTGTTTGTATGACTACTAAGATGTGCGAGGTTAGTCTTGCTGTTGCTACTCGTGAGCTTGATGGAGAGGGTAAGTTTGTTGGCGGACCTATGTATTATATTTCCAAGGGTGCGAAGAAACCTATTTTAGCTAAGCTTTTTGCTTTTTTCTCTGTTATTGCTATTCTTGGAACTGGTGGTCTTGTTCAGGCTAATTCCATTTCTGAGTCAATTAATGATATGTGTGGTCTTTCTTTGAGGACTTCTGGTATTTTGATAGTTGTTCTTATGCTTATGGTTCTTGTTGGAGGTATTAAGAGGATTGGGGCTTTTGCTGAAAAAATTGTTCCTTTTATGGCTCTTTTTTATGTAGCAGGGTCCATTCTCATTATTTTCCTTCAAAGAAAGTATCTGCTAGATGCTTTGTATCTTATTGTAAGTGATGCTTTTTCAGGTAAGTCCATGCTTGGTGGTGCTTGTGGTTCTGGTGTGCTTATGTCAATTAGATGGGGACTTGCTAGGGGTATTTTTTCTAATGAAGCAGGTCTTGGTACTGCACCTATGGCTCATGCTTCTAGCCATACTGACCATCCTATTAGACAAGGAATGTGGGGTGCTGTGGAAGTTTTTGTTTCTTCCCTTGTTATTTGTACAATGACTGCCCTTGTTATTATTACTTCCGGCCTATGGACTGATCCAAATTTGTCTGGGGCAAGCCTTACTGCAGCAGCATTTTCTAAATCTTTGCCTATGGGTAGATTTATAGTTAGTATAAGCCTTATTCTTTTTGCTTTTACTACTGCTGTTTCTTGGTGCTATTATGGACAAAGGTCCGTTTTCTATCTTAGCAAGTCTGATAAAGCAAGTTCTCTTTTTAAATATGTTTATATAGGATTTTGCTATCTAGGGGCTATAGGTGGTTTGAAATTTGCTTGGAATGTTGCAGATACTGCCAATGCTCTTATGGTAATTCCGAATGTAGTTGCCCTAATATTAATGGCCAAATCTTTCTACAAACTCTTGAAAGATTTCGATTACTATAAGGATACTAACAAGAAAGGTGATTATACTTGGACCTATGATAATAAATGGAAGTCTTATTTTAAAGACTAGAAAAAAGCTTTTGGTTTTGCCAAAAGCTTTTTCTCTGCTTACTTTTTATCCTCCTCTTGCAATTTTTGCTTAGTTAAATTTTTCTTACTTATCCTTTTTTAAAATCTTTATTAGAAGGATTAGGAAAATTACTAGTGTCATGAGAAGACTTCCTGAAAGGAGGCCTACAAATAGTTTGTTTCTTATTCCCAAAAGTACAAGGCTTATTGTAAGGCTTGATATGATTAAACTTAGTCCTAGTGATGCTAGGGCTCTTGTTTTGTTTTTTTCTATTTTTTGATAGGCTTGGAATTCTTCTTCGCTCTTTTTCTCTACTATAGCAAAATCTCCTCTTACTAGTTGTCTGAGGATATTTAGGCTTGTTTCTGGTAATTCCTTTATAAGACTAAAGGAGTCGTAGGTGTTTTTTAGGAGTCTATCAGTTACAAGGTCAGGGCTTAAAAGCTTTAGGGCCATTGCTTTGGCAAGGGGAATAGCAAGTTCTAGGAAGGATTGTTCAGGAACTAGCTTTTCTATAAGGCCTTCTACTGTTAGAATGGTTTTTGCAAAATTCGCAAGCTCTGATGGGATTTTTATAGAATAATCAACAAGAAGCTTATAGAAGTCACTTATTAATTCCACTAGTTTAAGTTGGCTTATGTTCATCGCCATATACTTGTCTAAAAGTTTTTGAATCCTTCTTTCGAATATAGGTATTTTTTTGCTATCAAAAGCCAAAAGCCCCATGCCTATGATAGCATCGGTTATAAGCCTAACTTCATTGAGACTTGCCCCAAGGAAAATTTTGATTATTTGGTACCTATGATTTTTGGATAAGGAAGAAACTATGCCGAAATCTATGAGATACAAGTCATTTTTTTCGTTTATAAAAATATTGCCAGGATGTGGATCAGCATGGAAGAATCCATATGAAAACATCTGATTGCTATAGGCCTTGATTATCCTTTGGGCGAGAATCTTCCTTGTATCAGAGTCCTTAGAGTAGGCTTCTCTTATAGATTTACCTTCTATGTATTCGATAGTTAAGACAGTCTTTCCACAGTAAGGCTCAAAGACAAGGGGTGCCCTAAAGTCGCTTGGGCTCTTATTATCATCCCTATATTTGAGGATGTTTTCTTTTTCTAATTCTAAATCAATCTCTTTGCTTAAGGATAGCTTAAATTCCTCTATAACATCTCCTAGGTCAAAGGATTGAATAAAACTTAGTTTGTTTTTGAATCTCCTGTAAAGATCTGTCATAATCTTTAAGTCTTCGCTAACCCTATCTTCTACACCTTCTCTTCTAACTTTTACGACTACTTTTCTTATAGAGCCTTGATAATTTATATAGGCAAGATGGGTTTGGGCAATAGAGCCAGCTGCGAGGGCTTTTTCATCAAAGTCTAGGAAAATATCTTCAACAGCTCGGCCAAATTCCTTTTCTATAGTATCTTTTATGTAAATTAAGTCTTCTTCTTTGACATCGTCTTGGAGCTTTTCTAATTCCTTAATCATAGCTTCTGGAAATATATCTCTCCTAGTTGATAAAACTTGACCGAACTTAATAAAGACCGGTCCTAAGTCTTCGAAAAGCTCTTTGAGCTTTTGACCAAGGCGGATGCTACTTTCCAAAGTTTCTTTATCATTTTTAATATCCTTGCTAAAGACCCTTCTAGCGTCGATAACTAAATCTGGATTGAGGAATTTTCTTATTATTTCTAATTTTCTCTTCCTGTATGTCATAGCCTGCTCTTTTCTTTAATAATCTTTACATCTTATATTAGTTTTACCCAAAATACTTGTTTTTAAGTACACAAAAAGGCTAAAGCCTTAGCCCTAGCCTTTAATTCTTATAGAATTGCTTCTCTTAAATCTTTTAAAGCTTTTCTTGCTACATCCATAGCCTTTTGCATAGAAGCCTTGTTAGTCATATCGACCCCTGCCTTCTTCAACACCTCTATTGGGTATTCGCTCTCTCCAGCCTTTAGGAAGTTTAGATATGCTTGTCTCTGATCATCCGTTCCATGAAGGATGTTTTGGCTTAGGGCAACAGCACTCATGAAGCCTGTAGCGTATTGGAAGACATAGTAGAACATATAAAAGTGCGGAATCCTTGCCCATTCTGCTGATATATATTCGTCTACTTGTATATCTTTACCAAAAAGCTCTTCATTGAGCTCTTTGTATATTCCGTGAAGTCTTTCTGCTGGAATTGCCTCGCCAGCTTCTACTAATTTATTTACCTTATGTTCAAATTCTGCAAACATAGTTTGCCTAAAGACTGTTGATTTGAATTGGTTAACAAAGTAATTTAGAAGATAAGCTGTTTCTTCTTCTGACTTAGAGTTTTTGAGTAAATAATCAAGGAGAAGAAGTTCATTGGTGGTTGATGCAATCTCAGCTAGAAATATTGAATAAGAACCATATTGGTATTTTTGGGTACTTCTTGTGTAATAAGAGTGCATAGAATGACCTAGCTCATGGATTACTGTAAAGACATCATCAATAGTGTTTGTATAGTTAAGAAGGATAAAGGGTTGGGTGTCATAGGCACCTGATGAGTAAGCTCCCCCTCTTTTACCCTTGTTAGGACAAACATCGAACCAACCTGTATCAAAGCCTTCTCTCGCAACTTTGACATATTCTTCGCCCAAAGGTTTGATTGCTTCAAGGACAATTTCCTTAGCCTCATCAAAATCTATTTTTCTCTCATAATCTTTTACAAGAGGCATGTAGATATCATGAAAACCTAAATCGTCCACTCCTAAGAATTCTTTTCTAAGACTTGTATAATCCCTGTGGATGTCTGCATTATCATGAACTACTTCTAGCAAATTATCGTAAATATCTTCAGAAAGATTGTTAGCAAAAAGGCTCATTTGCCTAGCTGAATCAAAATTTCTAAGCTTCGCTTCTGTGTTGTGAGCGGAAAAATCCCCATCAAGAGTTGATGCTAGGGTATTAGAAAATTGCCTGTAAGTTTTGTAGTATTTTTCATAAACTTCTCTTCTGAAATTTCTATCCTTGTCTTGTTGCAAATTCACAAAGTTTGCATCAGTAATTTCTATATCCTCTCCATCCTTGTTAACATGAGGAAAGCTCATATCTGCATTTGAAAATATCATATAGGTTGACCTAGGATTTTGTCCAGTCTTGGCAAAGCTTGCTATAATCTTCTCGCTTTTCTCATCTAGGGTATGGTCTTTGAATCTGTAGATATCGTCAAAATAATGCTTTAGATAAGATATTTCAGAATCTTCTAGGTATTCCTTAATAAGTTCATAATCTGTTGCCAAAAGTTCTGGTCTTACAAAGGATAGGGCTTCACCTGTCAATACATAGGTGTTTGTCGCTATTTGGTTCATCTCTTGGTATTTAGTTACCCTCGTATCTTCGTCAGACCTTAGAGAGGCGTAAACATAAGCCTTCTCCATCTTTCTTGAAAATTTCTCATCGAGTTTTATAAATTCCTTAAAAGTTTCAAGATCCTTTGTAAGCCTTCCCTTAAATCCTGTAAGGAGTTTGGCTAATTTTTTTACTTCTTCTATATCCTTGTAGAAATCCTCATCATTTTTGTAAATTGATGTAGTATCCCATTTCAATCTTTCTTCAATGTCTTTTCTTTCCATATTCTCTCCTATTTTATAGTAATGACATCTTTGCCATTTTTATCTTTTGTCTTTTCTATAAATAATATTTCCTTGCTATGATTGCCACTTATGAGATGACCTATGTCCATATCTTCTCCCAAGACCTTGCCCCTAATAGTCTCCTTTTTAAGGCCATAGGTCATGTATAGGTCTGCTAGTTGAGATTCTTCAGCCCTTAGCCTTTCTGCTATAGCCTTCTTGATATCTCCCTTTGTTTTCTTTCCATCTTCCCCTAAACCATCTCCAAGCCTAGTAATAGAAGGCTCTAGTTTGTCAGTAGTATTGGAAAATATAAAGGAATCTATCTGACTAAGGTACTTGTCATAAAGATAATAAGCACTTAAAGTTTCTTTTTCATATATTGCAAATTCACTTACAAGAAGCATCGGCCCACTGTCTGAATCAAAAGTTATGACCTTTACAAAAACCCTATCTAGGTCAGGCCTTGACAATAAAGCAAGACTTTCTTCAACAAGTCCACCCTTATCATAGACTTGATCTAGGTAAATATTGCCATCATCTTCTTTTTTTATAACAAAGCCTAGCTGCTTAGATGAAAAATCCATTTGCTTTATTAAACCCAAAGAGCTTTCTATGGCTTTTCTATCACAAAGACTTGCCTTCTTATAGAGCTTTGCAAAGTCGATTCTTTCTATATCCTTCTTGCTTATCGCATCCTTGTAGCTAATCTCAGGCATCTTTATAGGTTTTTTTTGGCTTTCCTTATTAAGAAGCTCCTTTTCAAAACTTTCCCTAGATTGAAAAGAGCAAGCACTTAGCAAAAAAAGCAAAGCTAATACCAATCCATATTTTCTCATCTTAACTTAAATCCCTACACTCTTATTGCCGATTATTATAAATAAAATGGATAAAACTACAAAGGCTAGAAGCGAAATTATTATAGTAGTCATAGGAAGTTGTCTATGCACAACTGGGAAAATACCAGCTAAAATCACTCCTGCCAAAAAACCTCCAATATGACCTTGGATGCCTATGCCAGTTGCAAACAAAGAATAAACAACATTTATCGCTATGATTGATAGAAAACTTGCTCCAAGACCCCTTAGAATATCATCATCCCTATAATTAATCATAAGACCAATGGCAAGGCCAAATATCCCATACAAGGATGTAGACGCTCCAGCAGAAACTGTGTTGTTGCTAGCAAAGGCATAGGTGAATAAGTTACCCATTATTCCTGCCAATAAATAAATAATAAGAAAGTTTCTAGAACCATAAAGCTTCTCAAACAAAGGCCCGATACTATATAGGAAGTACATATTAAATAAAATATGAAAAAAACCTATATGGATAAAAGCAGCTGTAAATATCCTCCACCATTGACCAAGCTTAACTAAGGGCTTAACCATTGCTCCAAAGCGAACAAGGTTATCTATATCCTCACTACCTCCATGTAAAGTCATTATGATAAAAACTGCAATATTCACCAGCATCAAGGCTGTCGTCACTTTTGTTTCTCCTAATTTTTTAAAATTCATACTCATAATCAATAATTGTACCGCTTTAAGACTAGATTTCAGAATTTCTAATATAGGTCTTATCTATATCTCTTGCTATTTTCTTTATTTCTTCAAGAACAGATTTTCTATCAAGATTATTCGCCATCTCGTAATCGTAAATATAATCAAAATACTCACTATTATCAAGCTTCCTATCACTTGCATTGTGGAGGAAAATAATCTTAACCCTATCATTATATCTTTTGGCAAGTTTTGCCATAGAAATAGAAGAATAAGCATTAAATTGACTCAAATCCTCTCCCAATATTATAAAATCCATATCCTTTACCATTTCTCTAAAATTTACCTTCTCCAAAATATAATCCATAGGCTTAGAAATCTTGGCCTTGAAATATGTAAACAAGGCCCAAGCACAACCGCCACCAGAACCTAGAGAAGGAAAATCGACATGACCTATACCCAGAAGTTCAGAGGTCCTAGCTATAAAATTTTCACAACCCCTAAAAAGCCTTGCTACATCATAATCACTAGCCCCTTTCCTGTAGGCCCTATATTCCAAAAAGGAGTTATCACCAAAAAGAGTCATCTCGCTGCTAGTGGCAATAATTATATTAGCTCTCTTAAATCTCTCATCAACATTATCAATATCGATCCTTCTAAGCTTAGATAAATTTTTTGCGATAGGGCTTAGGCTATTATCTTCCTCATCATAAAACCTTGCCCCAAGAGCATAAAGCATACCCATACCCATATCATTACAAGCACTATCTCCAAGACCGATATAAAAACTTTTAGCACCATTATCGAGGGCATCTATAAAAACTTCTCCCAAACCCAAAGATGATGCATTCATAACATCTAAGTCTTCCTTGTAAAGAAGGGAAAGACCTGATGACTCTGCCATCTCGATTGTAGCAAAATCATCCTTCAACAAATACCTAGCTGTAATTGCTTCATTAAGTGGATTGTGTACATTTACATATTTGTAAGTTCCTCCAGAAATGAACTTCATCGACTCGATAGTTCCTTCCCCACCATCCAAAAAAGGAATTGGATAAGACTTAGAAGATAAAGTCTTCTTGAAAATCTCTCCCATGCAAACAGAATCCTCGAAATCTTTAATTGTATCTATAGCTATTAATGTTTTCATTTTATCTCCTCACTAGAAATATATACCCGATTATTTTTAAATATTTTTAAAATATAACTTAAAGGCTCCTGTAAAAGAAAATACTTGGATAAAAGACTCAATTTAACGGAAAAAACTTTACATATCGCCATTGTCTTGTTATACTAGATGAGAAAGGATATACTTTCGCTGTTTAACTCAGAAATCCTAAGGATTTCTACCATCAAAGACCATTACTCCTTGTAATGGTTTTTTATTTTATCTTGGCAAACAGCGAAAGAGGCAG
>NZ_GG666296.1:8798-60268 GCF_000159095.1 Anaerococcus tetradius ATCC 35098
AAATTTTTTTAAAATTTTGTTAAGGAAGTCAATCAATTAATTTCTTCGAATTTAATTGATTGGTCTAGCTTATTATTTCAAATATCTTTCTTCCCATATTTTTCCAAGAGTATTTTTCTATTTCTTTATTCACATCTTCTGTGAAGATTTCTTCGTCTAGTCTTTCTATTTGCTCTTCGATTTTGCCTGCTATTCTTTCTACATAGGAATCGACATCTTCTTCGTAAGGCTGGTCAACGTTTTTTATTCTTGGTAGGGCTACAAATTCTATAGCCTTTTTCTCTTTAATTATTGGGCTTAATAGTTTATCTAGACCTTCTATGTAGCTTGTTACTACTAGTTTATGGCAAGCCAAGGCTTCGATTGCCACAAGTCCCAAGGCTTCAAAGTATGATGGTAGGACAAATATATCCATCTGCCTTAGATGATCTGCCATTGTTTTTTGGTCTTCGGCGTCGTGAATTATTAGATTTTCTGAATTGTCGGTATTTTCTCTTAGGATTTTCTTATCTTCTTCACTTGCATTTCCGACTATATACATTTTTATCTTTAGATATTTTTTCTCTAAGGTCTTTAGGCTTTTGGCAAGCTCAAAGACCCCCTTAGACCTAGTGATTTTTCCTGCATACATTATTCTGATGATATCATCGGTTTTTGCCTTTGGGTTTTCATAGAATACTTCTTGGTTGAATCCTCCCCCTATTAGACTAATTTTTTTTACTCCAAGTTTTTCCCTTATACTTTCATCTTCTTGGTCAGTTACTGTCAAAACTTGGTCGAGCTCTTTGATATGGCCTAGTCTTTTTAAAAATCTAGGATATTTTTTTATCTGTCTTATGTCGGTTCCGTGGGATATGCCCACGACTTTTAAATGTGGAAATATTCTTCTTACTAAGTCTGTTACAAAAAATAAGTGGTGGCTTATTACAAGCTCTGGCTTGAAAGAATCTTTTATTTCAATTAGCTTATCCCTAAAAGCTTCTTCTAGCATATCTATCTCATCTTCACTCATCTTGCTATAAACTGTCGACTCATAGGGCATAATATCACTCATTCCACATATGTGGAATGGCAGTTTTTCTGTCATGTAGACTACTTCTTTGGAATTTTTTATAGGAAAATCAATTTCTATTGCCTCTTCTGTCCCGTAGAGGGCTAGATTTTCATGGCCCATATCTTCAAAGCTTTTTATTAAATTTGTAAAGTAGACTCCAGATCCAGTTTTTTGTGGAAGCTGGGTTAAAACGTGCAGTATCTTCATCTTATTTCCTCAATCTTGTAGGTTACTTTTATCTTTTGGCCGACCTTGTATTTTTTGCCATCATTTAATTTTGTCATTTCCATTTCTCTTTTGTCGTTTTTTAGGAAAATTCCTAGCCTATCCCCATCAAAGTTAAGATTCTCTATGACAAATTCTTCTCCCCTGTCATTTTCTATAATTTTTTCTGGTCTCACATAGCCTCCATCAAAGAGATTGGCCTTACCCATAAATTTTAGGGAAAATTCATCCTTCGGGTGATTATATATTTCTTCTGGGCTTGCCTTTTCTATGAGCCTTCCTTTATTTAATATAATTATTTCATCAGCCATAGCGAAGGCCTCATTTCGGTCGTGGGTTACAAAGATGGTCGTTATCTTAAAGTCTTTCTGTATACTCTTTATCTCTTCTTGCATTTTATTTCTCAAATTATAGTCAAGGGCTGATAGGGGCTCATCCATCAAGAGTAGTTTGGGTTTTACAACTAGGCTTCTTGCAAGTGCCACCCTTTGCTTTTGTCCACCAGATAATTCACTTTCATATCTTTTTTCAAGGCCTTTAAGTCCAACTTTTTCAAGAACTTCCAAAGCTTTCTTCTTTTTTTCATCCTTAGCTAGGCCCTTGGCCCTGAATTTTAGACCGTACATTACATTTTCTAGGACATTCATGTGGGGAAAGATTGCATATGATTGAAAAACTGTCGAAACATCTCTTTCTTCCGGGCTTTTTTCGCTTACATCTTCTCCATCTATAATAATCTTTCCTTCATGGTCTAAAAAGCCTCCTAGGCAGTGAAGGATTGTAGACTTGCCAGATCCAGAAGGGCCCAACAGGCACAAAAATTTTCCCTCTTCTAGGCCAAAGGATATGTCTTTTATGGCGTAGGCCTGTCCATATTTCTTAGTTAAATTTTTTATTTCTAGATACATCTTATCTCCTTAGCCAGTGGCTTTTTTCTTTTGTAAGGACTTGGATTAGTAGGTTAAAGATTAGGCAAATCACAAGGATATAGAGGGCAATAACAGAGCCTTCATTGTATTTGCCACTGTTAATTACATCAAACATTACCAAGGTCATTAGTTTTTTGGATGGATAAACTAAAAAGATGATAGAGCCCACTGTAGTCATTGTGGTAGTGAAGGCATTTATAAGGCTTACCCTCATGCTTTCTTTACTTAGAGGAAGGATTCCATCCTTGATTTCATAAAAGGATCCCCCTCCCAAATCCCTTATTGCCTTTAATATATTTTTATCGACAGACTTCATCGAAGCGTTAAATATCCTAGTTGAAAAAGGCAGTTGCTTAAATAAAACATTGAGGATAACTATGGCACTTGTCCCAGTTAGGTATAAGGGCTTATCCCTAAAAAATAAAAGATAGGCCAAGCCAAAAAACATGCCAGGAATTACATAAGGTAGGTTTGCAAAATAATCAATGACTTTCATATAAGAGTCTTTTTTTATTATCAAATAATATCCGATTAACATACCAAGCAAGCTCCCCCCTAGGGCTGATATAAGTGAATAAGTAATCGACCTTATAGTAATTGAGTTGATATATCTAGCAGTATCTTTGAAGTTTTCTAAGCTAAAGACTAAGCTTCCATCTTTCATG
Organism: Anaerococcus tetradius ATCC 35098; assembly: GCF_000159095.1. GTDB lineage: Bacteria > Bacillota > Clostridia > Tissierellales > Peptoniphilaceae > Anaerococcus > Anaerococcus tetradius. The sequence continues at coordinate 11,672 of NZ_GG666296.1, forward strand.
CGGCTAAAGGCAGTAAATATTATTGATATATATAAGATACTTAGGGTTAAGAGGAGGAGGCTTGATATAAATGCTATCGTGTAATACAAGATAGTCTTATCATGAAGCTTGATAGCCTTTCTTTGAGATGAAAGACCTAGACTTGTATAATTTTGCCTATTTTTCGCAAAGATAAAATAAACTAAGAGAGTCAAAAATAGAATTATTATATTCATAGACGCTGCAAGAGAAAGATTTCCATTGGCTATGACCTCAAAATATGCTTCTAAGGCTAGGACAGAAAATTTACCTCCAATTATATTAGGAGTCGCAAAATCTGCTATTGATTTGAAAAAACTTAGCATAAAGACAGCAGAAATTCCATTTTTCATAGAAGGAAGTAGGATATCTATAATTATATTATTTGTCCTAGCCCCAAGACTTCTTGCTGAATCTATTATCCTCTGGTCAATTTTTTCTAAGAAGCCTACAAGAAGTAAGGTATTTAAGGATAGGTAAGAAATGCTTTGCATGGACATAATCCCCCACATATTGTAGGGATTTAAGGATAGACCCAAAATCCCATAGGAAATAAAGCCTCGCCTGCCGAAAAGATTTATGTAGGAAAGACTCGTTACAAAGGGCGGAGAGATTAGTGTTATAGATAAGATAGTGGTAATTATTAGCCTAATCTTTTTGTTTGAAAAATAGAAGAAAAGACTAACAAAAACAGAGCTAACTACTGACAAGATACTAGTGCCAATGGAAAGCTTTAGAGAATTGCCTATCAACTTCTTCATCTTCAATACCCTTATTATATTAGCCAAAGTAAAGTTTGGCCCTATGAAAAAAGCCTCCTTAAAGACGAAGATTAAGGGCATTAATATAAAAATTATTACACTCAAACTTAATAGTGACGGAACTATTAAGGATTTTATTTTTTTTAGCAAATCGCATCCCTCTCACAAAAAAGAGCTTTTACAAGCAAACTTTTTTATAAGTTAATTTTGTAAAAGCTCCCCAGCTATTATTTTTCGCTAGCCTTATCCTTGGCTATTTCTTTGAATTTATTTAATATTTCATCTCTCTTTGTACCAAAAGTTGATAGGTCTTCGTCAATTAGCTTATCTTTTGGAAGGCCTAGGTCGAAGCCCTTGGCTCCTTCAACAATTAGTTGGTTAGTATCTTTGCCATCAATGTCAGCAATCATCTTTTGGGCTTCAGCTGTAAGCATGAAATCTTCGAAAGCTTTAGCTACATCAGCATTTTCGCTATCCTTAAATACAGCTACTCCCTCTGGTACCCAGCTAATTCCATCTTCTGGATAAACTACAGAAAGTCCGTTATCCTTAGCAGCATCGAAGGCTTTTTTATCAACTGGAATAATTCCAATAGCAAATTCTCCTTGGGCTGTCTTTTCTTGAGGGTCTTTTCCTCTTTTTGAATAGAAATCTATATTTTCGTTGATTTTTTCAAATAAAGCCCAGCCTTCTTCCTCCCCATATAGGTCTAAGAGTCCCTTTAAGGCTGCATAATTTGTTCCAGATATAGCAGGGTTAGACATGATTATCTCTCCCTTGTACTCTTCCTTGGCAAGGTCCTTCCATGTTTTTGGTGCTTCTAGTCCCTTTTCTTTCAAAATTTTATCATTTACAATAAAACCTACCACAGTTAGACCCTTAGAAGTATAAAAGCCATCCTTATCCCTAAACTTTTCTGGAATCTTATCTGTCATTTCTGACTTATAAGAATCAAGAAGCCCATCTTCTTTAGCTGCCATGAAAGCATCAAGTCCGCCACCAAACCACAAGTCTGCCATTGGCTTTCCTTCAGCCTTAGTTCTTGTTATAACTTCTCCAGAAGACATTGATAAAAATTCTACCTTAGCTCCTGTAAGCTCGCTAAATTTATCGAATAAAGGTACGTAAGAATCACTTGTAGCAACTACATTTAAGTTTCTTCCCTTAAAATCTGGCAAAGTAAGCTCACTAGCCTTGGATGATTCTTTGTTATCCTTATTTTCTTTCTTATCTTCCTTGTTCTCATCAACTTTAGCCTCAGTTTTTACATCGTTGTTGGCTGCTTCTTTGTTATCAGCAGCCTTTCCACATGCACTTAGTGTAAAAATCATGGTCAGTGCCAATAACAGTCTTGTTATTTTTTTCATATTTCCTCCCTATTAATATGTGATATACTACTATCATAACATAAATAAAATATTTTATCAAAACGATTCGCTTCTTAAAACATTTTGATAAATTACAATTAATTAGTAAAGTAGTTAAAGAATTATTAGAAATTTATAATATAAAAACTAAATTCTATCTAAGAGGAGGAGATAACTTGTTAAAAAATAAGAAATTAGCGATTGTTTTTTCGATTTTCGCTATGCTTTTGTGGGGTTCAGCCATCCCTACCATAAAAACTACCTATCTAGAACTAGGCATTGGTCCTAGCGATACTGGACTAAAGATATTAATTGCTGGAATAAGGTTTTTCATGGCTGGAATCATAACCTTGTTATATTTTTTCATTTTTGACAGGTCTTTTAAGGATGTTAAAAAAATAAATTGGAAATTTGTCTTAATCCTGGGCTTAGTTCAAACAAGTATCCAATACTTGTTTTACTATATAGGTCTATCAAATACCTTTGGGGTCAAATCTTCAATTATCCAGGCAGCCAATTCCTTCATAGTTGTAATATTTTCCGCCCTACTTTTGCCAGAAGATAAGATTAATTCAAAAATGATTCTTGCCCTTATTATAGGAACAATAGGTATTGTAATAACTAACACTGGAAAACCAATAGGCGGTGAAGCTATGAAGCTTAATGGTGAGGGCTTCATCATCATATCAACATCAATAAACGCCTTCTGCACTGTTTTAGTTAGAAAATATGGCAAGGGCATAAATGGCTTCTTGTTGACGGGAATCCAATTTTTAGTAGGCTCAATCGTCTTAATTTTAGTGGGAACTGCTGTATCATCAAATACTTTGCACTTTACAATGAAAGCGGCTATACTTCTAATCTATGCTGCCTTCATATCAGCAACTTCCTTTAGCATATGGACTAAGGTTCTACAAATCCATTCAGCTAACGAATTTGGCATTTACAAACTTTTCGTTCCATTATTTGGATCTATCCTCTCAGTGATAATCCTCGGAGAAAGTTTTACAACAAGGCTTGCTTGTGGCATGGTCCTCGTCCTATCAGCTTCCTTGATTTTAAACTTAAATAAGAAAAAGCTTAATAGATAAAGCTAAGGCTTAGACCCCTATTTCAAATCACTTATTTGATTGAAATAGGGGGTTTTTTTGATATTGAATTTGCTAGTCTATCTAAATTCTTTGGAAAGATTTTCTAACAAAATTTAGAAATTTCCTATTAATTTTTAATAAAGTAAAGATAAGTAAAGAAAAATCTAGTTGCCTAAAAATTTCCTTCTATCTACAGCTAGGCTAAACTAATAACTTAACTTAGCTATTTTCTTTAATTTATGCTGGTAAATAAAAATATATTTACCAACTAATTTGACTTTTAGTTTAGAATGATTATAATTATTGTATAGCGAGTGATAATGATTATAATTATGACTTAGTATAAAACAAAAGGAGAAAATTATGGCTTTTATAGGAAGAAAATTACCAGAATTTAGTTTAGACGCTTACAACCCAGCTAAGGAAGAATTTGTTACAATTACTGACAAGGACCTCCTTGATAAGTGGACTGTCCTCATTTTTTATCCAGCAGACTTTACTTTTGTATGTCCAACAGAGCTTGAAGACATGCAAGAATCATATAAACAATTAAAAGAACTTGGAGCTGAAGTTTATTCAGTATCTGTTGATACACACTTTGTTCACAAGGCATGGCATGACAACAGCGAAGCAATTAGTAAGATTGAATACACAATGATTGGTGATTCAAACAAAGAACTTACTAGAGAACTTGACCTTCTTGACCCTTCAGGCAAGGCTTTAAGGGCAACTCTTGTAGTAGATCCTGAAAATGTAATCCAAACTATCGAAATCAACGCAGATGGAATCGGTAGAAAGGCAAATGTAAATATCAACAAGATTAAAGCAGCTAAGTACGTTGCTGCCCATCCAGGTGAAGCTTGTCCTGCTAAATGGGAAAGTGAAGAAGATGCGACCCTAACACCAGGTCTTGATCTTGTAGGAAAAATCTGATATGTTAGATCAAAAACTAAAAAGCCAGCTAGCCCAATATCTTGACTTATTAAAGACAGAAGTCGTTATTGGGCTTTCTGTCAATGAAGATGAAAATTCTAAGAAAGTTAAAGAATTTGTTGATGATGTAGCAAGTCTTTCTTCGAAAATAAAAGTCGAAGAAAAGAAACTCCAATACATTCCTTCTTTCGAGCTAAAGGGAGAATTTGACCATGGAAAAATCGTCTTTGCCGGTCTTCCTCTAGGTCACGAATTTGCGTCCTTTGCCCTTGCCCTCCTTCAAGTTGGAGGAATTGAGCCAAAGGTTGATCCTAGCATAAAGAAAAGAATCAAGGCTCTTGATGGATGTGATTTTGAAACAATAGTTTCCCTATCCTGCCACAATTGTCCAGATGTTGTCCAAGCCCTCAATATAATGGCAATCCTAAATCCTTCTGTAAATCACACAATGATTGAAGGATCCATGTTCCAAGACCTAGCAGAAGGTCGTGATGTACTTGCAGTTCCAGCTATTTTTAAAGATGGGGACTTCTTCGAGGGTGGCAAACAATCAATTGAGACTATCCTCGATAAACTCGGCTCTAAGATAGATGCCAATCACTTTGCTGATAAGGGACTTTTCGATGTCCTAATAATTGGTGGTGGTCCTGCAGCAGCAACCGCAGCAATTTATGCAGCAAGAAAAGGAATCAAGACAGGAATTATTGCAAGCGAATTTGGTGGTCAGGTAAATGAAACCCTAGGTATAGAAAATATTCCTGGCTTTAAATACACCGAAGGCCCTGATTTCATGAATCAAATGAAAGAACAAGCCCTAGCCTTGGATGTTGATATAATGACAGGAGCCCTTGCAGATAATATAGAAAAAAAGGATGCTCTTGTTGAAATAAGCCTAGATAATGGAGCAAAATTAGAAACAAAAACTGCAATTATAGCCACAGGTGCTAGATGGAGGCTAATAGGTATCCCTGGAGAAACTGAATTTAGAAACAAGGGAGTAGCTTATTGCACCCACTGTGATGGCCCACTCTTTAAGGGCAAAAACGTAGCAGTAATCGGCGGAGGAAATTCAGGAATAGAGGCTGCAATTGATCTAGCTGGCATGGTTAAACATGTAACCGTCCTAGAATTTTTGCCAGAATTAAAGGCTGATGAAGTCCTCCAAAAAAAGGTAAAATCCCTAGCTAACGTAGATATCATAACCAACGCCCAAACGACAGGTCTATATGGTTCTAACAGACTGGAAAACCTAGAATATACAGACAGGATTTCTGGAAAGGAAAACAAGATTGATATAGCAGGTTGCTTTATCCAAGTAGGCCTTGTGCCAAATACAGAATGGCTAGAAAAGACAGAAGTAAAACTTAGCCAAAGAGGAGAAATTATCACAGGTCCCGATGGGGCTACAAATGTAGAAGGCATCTTTGCAGCAGGAGATGTGACAGAAGAGCTATTTAAACAAATTGTTATAGCCGCAGGATCAGGTGCGACAGCAGCCCTTGGTGCTTTTAACTTCTTGATGAGAAAATAAAAATCTAACATATAAATTATTAATAAACTAAACTTTAAAATCCATCCAAGAAACGGTCTCTTCCCCTTATGGGGATTGACCGTTTTTTATTTTATCTTCGCAATATTTACCTATCTTCTAAATGTCTTCTACTAGACCTAAAATCCTATCCTTAAAACTGATTAGCTAATATTTATTGTAAAAAATTTTGTTAATTCCCTGTCTTTTTTTGATAATGCAAATCACTCTTGACTAACTATTTGATATATGTTATCATTATCATGACTAGTCAACTGATAACAAAATATAAGTATGAGGTGAATTATGAAAAACAACAAGAAATATACTCTAGTAGCTCTCCTTTCTTTAGGTCTTATCCTTTCTGCTTGCCAAAAGGATCAAGCTAATGATAAGGCTTCTGATAATGGTAAGGCAGAAACTAAGGTAGAAGAACAAGCTAAGGAAGAAAAACCAGCTGAAGAATCTAAAAAAGATGCTAAGGATGCTGATAAAGCTTCTGAAGAAGTAAGCATGGCTGATTGGGAAGGCGAATGGAACAGCATGGGTGGTTACCTAGAAAAACCTGAAATCCAAGCTGCTTACAAGACCCTAGCTGAAAAAGAAAATACAGATGAAAAGACTGCTAAAGAAGGATACCTAAAGAAAAGAAAATGTGATTTTGGTGGTCTTGAAATTTCAGGCGACCATGTGAAATTCTTAAAGGAATTCCCAGAAGCTAAGGGCGAAGTTATTGCCGAAGCTGATTACAAATTCAAGGAAAAAGTAGAGGCAGAACATGAAGGCCATAAATTAGAGTGGGATATCTTCGAAGCTACAAGCGAAAATGCTCCTTACAAGGTTCTCATGATGATGCCTATCCACGGTGAAGAAAGTCTAACCCACTTCCACATGAGATATGGTGATGATAAGGATAGCCTCCTTAAAGAAGAGGGCTGGTATCCAACCTTTGTTAAACCATCTTCTACCGACCAACAAATCATAGATGAAATTAGTGAGTAGGATATTATCCCTTGGTCTTAGGGCTAAAAGTCCTTATAGATTTAGGCTAAAGAATTTTCTTGTAGTTTTTCCCCTACTAATCCTCTTTTTAGCAAGCGGATGTTCAAAAGACAGTAAAAAGACTAAAGATTCTCCCTTAATTTATACTTCTTTTTATCCAATCTGTGACCTAACAAAGATGGTTGGTGGGGATACTATAAATGTAGAATCTTTCATGCCCTTGGATAAGGATCCTCATATTTGGGAACCAAGTCCAAAGGATATGAAAAAGCTAGCCAAATGCGACCTTCTAGTTGTTAATGGAGCAAATATGGAGCCTTGGCTTGATACTGTTAGAGAGAATTTGCCAAATCTTGATATCCTAAAGCTTTCAGATTCTGTGGACCTCATTACTTATAAGGGGGCAGCAGCTATTGGTGATTTTCAATATCTAGCAAGGATTGATGTCGAAGCGGGTAAGAATAAAATCGACTTCGGCCACACCCACGAGGATATGATGAGGGTCGCTTTTATTAAAGACGAAGGACTTAGCCAAAAAGATTTGGTAAAAAAGGCCAAGGAAGTGATGAGCCAAAAGGGCGAACTAGTCCATCAAAAATCTACAAGCAAGATAGAAGAGGGCAAGGTTTACGGTATAGAGATGGGCCATGAATCTGGTGAAGTATTTTTTGATTTCCCAGAAGCTGGCAAATGGATTTTCATCTCTGATAGGATAAGCGAGGACTTGCTCCCATACAACTTTGCTGATGGCAAGGGAAATTTCTTAAAGGATGAGGGTAAGGAGGTCTCCCTTATGGAGGGCTCTTCGTCAGGTTTTGATAAAATTACCTATGACCCTCACTCATGGATATCTATTGTCAATGCTAAGAAATACCTAAATGCCATCCAAGAAAAACTTATTGAAAAATATCCGGACCACGAAAGACTTTATAGAAAAAATAAGTTAAAATACGTTGATAAATTGACAGATATAGATGCAGAATATAGAGATAAATTCGCAAAGCTTGATAAAAATAGGAAGAATTTCCTAACCCTCCATTATGCTTACGCTTATCTAGCTAGAGATTTTAATCTTAACCAATACCCTCTCCAGGGCCTAACTAGCCTTGAAAGTCCAAGTCTAAAGACAATCAAGAAGGCTATCGACTTTTCGCAATATTACCATATTTCAACTGTCTTTTATGAATATGGTCAAAATCCAAAACAAGCCAAGGCACTGGCAGAAGAAATAGGGGCTAAGATCTCTCCTCTTGCCTCTATGGAGTTTTTAAGCAAAGAACAAAAAGACAAAAATCAAGACTATATTGATTTGATGAGAATGAATCTAGAAAATCTCTACAATTCTATGGCCGAGGAGGAAAAATGAAAGCAATAGAAATAAAAGATGTGACCTTTGCCTACAACAAAATCCCCGTCATAAAATCCTGTGATTTTAGCCTAGAGATGGGAGATTTGGCCCTTATCCTTGGTGGTAATGGCAGTGGTAAGTCAACTTTGATTAAATTAATGTTAGGTGAACTAAAAAAAGATACAGGTTCGATAAAGATTTTAGGAAAGAATATCGAAGATTATAAGTCCTATAAAGATATCGGTTACCTTCCTCAAATAAATATTGTAAATAAGATTTCTTTTCCTATAACTTGTTTGGAGCTTGTATCTTTAAATCTTTATGAGGATTTCGGTTTTATCAAAATCCCTAGAAAATCCCATTACAAAAAGGCTAAGGATATCCTTAACAAGATGGGCATGGGGGATTTTATCAATACTCCTGTTAATGAATTATCTGGCGGACTTGCCCAAAGAGCAATGATTGCCAAAGCGATGATTAATAACCCACAAATCCTCATTTTAGATGAGCCTACAGCAGGTGTAGATAAGGAAAGTAAGGCTAATTTTTTTGAAACCATAGACATTCTTTCAGAGAAATTTTCCATAACTATTGTCATGGTAACTCATGAACTAAAGGAAATGGAAAGCCTTAACTTCACTATGAAAAAATATGAAATGACTGAAGGGAGGCTTGTAGAATGTTAGAATTTGCTTTTATGAGAAAAGCCCTACTTCTAGGTTTTCTCCTTTCTATTATGATTCCTATTATAGGAATAGTTATTGTCAATAGAAAGACCTCAATGATAGGCGATGCCCTATCTCATACGGCCCTTGCAGGCGTTGGTATGGGGCTTATCCTTGGCTTTGATCCTCTTTTAGGATCTGCTATTATTTGTGTAATAGCAGCCTTTCTTATAGAATTAATAAGAAAAAAATTTCCCCAATATGGTGATATGGCAACAGCAGTAATAATGTCGACAGGTCTTGGTATAGCAGCCATCCTGTCAGATTTCGCTCCCGGTGGTAATTCCTTCGAGTCCTACCTTTTTGGTTCGATCTCATCAGTTACCACTGCTGATATAATAAATACATCCATTGTGTTTGTCTTAGTTATTATCCTTTCTGTAAGCAGGTATTCAGCCCTTTTAGCTATTGCCATAGATCCAAATACTGCAAGGCTTTCTGGGGTTAAGGTAGAAGCTGTTGATGCTATCTTTACCCTCCTTGCAGCTATAACTATAGCCTTATCTGTTAAAATAATTGGAGCCTTGATGGTTACAAGCCTCATCGTTCTTCCAGTTGCAACAGCCCTTATAGTAGCTAAATCCTACAAACAAACTTTTTTCATCACTACTATTCTTGGTGTTATTTATATGATGCTAGGTATTATCCTATCCTATAATTTTGACATCAAACCAGGCGGGGCTATTGTAGTAAATGCAATTATCGGCATGGCTGTCTTTGCACTTTATAAAAAATTTTTAAGAAAATGAGTTAACTAAAAAGATTTATTTTACCTATAAGACTTTTAGGAAAAATGAGTAACAGCTTAAAATTTAGCAAATAAAAACTGGCAAGCTATATTATCGGTAGAAATCCTATAGCCTAGCCAGTTTTTCTATTCGCCAAGTTCTTTTTTATACAACTTTATAAGTTCATCTTCTGTTATATCCTTTGCCCTTAAATCTAGGGCTATATGTCCCTTATTTAGCATTATTATCCTATCAGAATACCTCACTACATCTCTTAGGTTGTGAGATATTAAAAGAGTTGTGATTTTTTCTTTGTCTATTAGGCTTCTTGTCATATCCATTATATTTCTGCTAGTTTTTGGATCAAGGGCTGCTGTGTGTTCGTCTAATAAGAGGATGTCTGGTCTTTTGGCTGTAGCCATTAGAAGAGCTAGGGATTGCCTTTGACCTCCAGATAAGAGGCCAGTTTTTGTGTGTAGCTTATTTTCTAGACCTAGATTTAATTTCTTTAGCCTTCTTATTATATCTTCTTTATCAGCAGATTTTCTTAATGACCTAAGGCCGAATCTTTCCCCCTTTTTTAGGGCTAGGGCCATATTTTCATAGATATCGAGGTTGGTCGCCACTCCATCTTTGGGATCTTGGTTGACCTTTCCCATGTATTTTGATCTTTTCTCTTCGCTAAGCTTTGATACATCTTCACCATTTACGAGAATTTGTCCACCATCAAGGGGTAGGGCCCCAGTAATTAGATTCATTAGGGTAGACTTGCCACAACCATTTGGTCCTATTATAGTTGTAGCAATTGCCTCCTCAACACTTAGGGAGAAATCTTTAAATATTGTGTTTTCCTCACTAGTTCCTAGGTTAAAGGATTTGTATATATTTTTAATCTCTAGCATTGTTTACCATCCTTTTATATTTTCTTTTAGATAGGTAGTTGTTGTAGGCGATGAAGGCTATAACTATTAGGGCTGTGATTAGTTTTAGATCATTTGGATTTAGTCCTAAGTATATAGCAAGGCCTGATATAATCCTATAGACTATAGCTCCCATAATAGCCCTAGAAGTATCTCTAAGCCTATCAGAAGCTTTCATTATAGTATCTCCTATGATTATTGAAGCAAGGCCTGTTACTATCATAGCAGTTCCCATTTGTATATCGGCAAAGCCTTGGTAGTTAGCCATAAGTCCCCCACTAAGGCCTATTAGGGCATTTGATAGGATAAGGCCTATCATAATCATCCCATCAGGATTTTTTCCTAATTGCTTAACTAATTTCCTATTATTTCCGGTGATTTTTAGAAGATATCCTGCCTCACTTCTTAAATAATAATCAATAGCAAGCTTGATTAGAATTGTAAGGATTAGAAGGATTGGCCATTTTGGCAGATTGCCGAAGATGCTTGGGCTTCCTGCTATTGGAATATTACTTGCTCCTCCAACCCTAAGATTTATAGAATAGAGTATGGTGAGGGTCAAGATTCCTGAAAGAAGGGGATCTACCTTTACTTTTTTGTAGAAAAAGTAGGTAAGGCATCCTCCAAGTCCTCCAGCTACAATTGAACCAATAATTCCTAGATAAGGGCCAAGGCCCTTTTGGATAAGAACTGCTGCAAGGAAAGCTCCTAGTGGATAAGTTCCTTCCAAGGATAGGTCGTAATATTTTAAAAATTTGTAGGTGAGCATATAGCCCATGGCAAGGATTGCGAAAATCAATCCTATTTCAATGCTCGCTCCCATTGATGATATTAAAGCTGTCATTTTTTCTTCCTCAATCTACTTTTTCAGCTTCTTTTAAGATTCCCTTATTAAGATCAAGACCCAAGGCCTTAGCTGTTTTTTCATTTACTAAAGTCTTTATGCTAGTAGCCTTCTCATAAGGAAGGTCTTTTGGACTTTTTTTATCTTTTAGGATTTGTACTGCCAAAGAAGCAGCCTGGCTACCAAGCTCCTTGTAATTAACTCCCTCGCTCATTAAGGCTCCATTCTTAACACTTCCTTCATCATAAGCTATTGATGGAATCTTATCCTTAATCAAGGCTTCGCTAATAACTGGCATGGCATTTACTACCACGTTGTCAGTAACTGTAACCATAGCATCAATTTTTCCCTTTAGGCTAGCTATAGCTTGAGGGATGTCATTTATAGATGAAACGCCTTGCTTTTCAAGCTTTAGTCCTCTTTGGCTTAGGGCCTTTTCTAGGGCTTCGATTTGAACTACTGAGTTTTGCTCGTTGGTGTTATACATAGTTCCAAAAACCTTAGTATCTGGATATAATTTTATAAAGTCATCTATAAGCTTTCCTGCCTCTACATAATCAGAAACTCCTGTAAGATTATCTGCCTTTAGCCCTGCCCCTTCTGGATCAGTTACAGCTGAATAAATAACTGGCTTATCCTTTATAGTATTGGCAACTCCTTGGGCAGCTGGAGTTCCTATGGTATAAACTAAATCAGCCTTCTTATTGTTAAGGTCAGTAGCAAATTGTGCTATAAGGGCGAGATCTCCGTTTGCCCTATGATCAATTAATTCATAGGAAATATTTTCGCTATCGAGCTTTTCAATAAAGCCTTCCCTAGCAGCATCAAGAGATGGATGATCAGCAACTTGAACTATACCGATTTTTAATTTATCTCCACTAGATGCTTCTTCTTTGGCTTGATCCTTATTTTCTGCTTTTCCACATGAGGCTAATAACAAAGCCATAACACCGATTCCTAACATTTTTTTGATTGTCTTTTTCATAATGTCCTCCCAAATAATTTTGATAGATAGGTTCTTCCAATAAAAAAACTCGCCCTCCATAGGACGAGTGAAATTCGTGGTACCACCTAATTTTATAATCTAAAAGATTACCTCACAAGAGTCTATCAACTCCTTGCTTCAGATAACGGAAGCTCCCGTAACAGCTTACTTATTTCAGCTATTCTGCCTACAGAGGGAATAAGTAAATAATCCTTATTAGACTTGCACCAACCGTCTTTTCTCTAAGATAATTCTTATAAACTGTCTTTCTGTAATCACATTTATTCGTTAAATAGATAATACAGCTTTCTAGTATTCTTGTCAAATATTTATGTGAAATTATTTATTCTGCTAGATAATATTCACTATTCTGTCTTTAAGGTAGAATACAAAATAGCCTTTACAGCTGGAATCCTATTTTCTGTTTGATCAAAGACCATAGACTTTTCTGACCTAAATACCTCATCAGTAACTTCCATCCCATCAAAATCCATATCCTTTGGAAGTTTACTAATAACTTTCTTGGCAAGCTTTGATTTCTTATCGTGAAGGGCAGGTAGACAATGCATAAATATAGAATTGTCATGGGTTTTTGCCATAACCTTCCTATCAACCCTATAAGGATATAGCTTATAAATCCTTTCTAGAGGAACATTTTCCATCTCAGTTAGGGCAATCCACATATCTGTATAGATGATATCAGCTCCCCTTACAGCTTCTTCGAGATTTTCCGTATAAATCACTTGCGAATGATGACTTTCAGCAAAATCTTGAGATTGGTCTATGAAGTCCCTTTTAGGAAAGTACTCCCTAGGACCACAAGCTGTGAAATTTATTCCAAGCTTAGCACAAGTTACCGAAAGGGAATTAGGCATTATATCCCCCGGATAGCCCAAATAAACCAAATTCAAACCACGAAGATAGCCGAATTTTTCTTTAATAGTTAGCATATCGGAAATCATCTGGCTAGGATGGCTTTTGTCGGTCATTGCATTATAGATCGGTACTTCTGTCATATTGACAAGCTTTTCAAGCATGGCTTGCTTGTTACCCCTATAAACAATTCCATCGAAATATCTATCAAAAACATTTATACTATCTTCTATGGATTCCTTCTCACCGAGCTTGCTTGAATTTGAATTGATGAGACTTACTCCCATACCCAAATCAAAGGCGGCAACCTCGAAGGAGGTCCTAGTCCTAGTGGAGGCTTCTTCGAAAAGTAAAATCAAGTTTTGCCCTTCCAGATACTTGTGGGCTTTCTTCTCTTTTTTGAGCTTCTTAAAGTCAGCCGCCAAATCTATTAAATAAAGAATTTCTTCCTCAGAAAAATATTTCATATCGAGGAAATTTCTATTTCTTAAATCAATTTCCATCTCTTACTCCTTTGTATTAATATACCATATTTAGGCTCTCTTTACATAAAATCCTTGCTGAAAGCCTAGGCTTGTTTTATATTTTCTAGGAGAAAAAGAGGATAAAAAAACAGGACCTTCTTCTTTGAGTAAGTCCTGCTTTTACAAATCTTAATTAAATTTTATAAGACTTCATATTTCTACCAGCTATCATAACTGTTGATAGGTTATGAAGGAGAGATGAGTTTGTATTTGATAGCATACCCAAAACTCCTAAGAGTATTAGACTTGAATTGAAGGATACTATGTGTCTGTAATCACTTCTTATTCTCTTATCCATAGCCTTAGAAATTTTTACAACATCGATTAGTCCATCTAGACTATCGCTTCCTATAGAAATATCTGATATTTCTTTAGCTATATCTGCACCTTGATGCATAGATATACCAACATCTGCACTTGATAGGGCAACTGAATCATTGATTCCATCTCCTATCATTACAACAGTTCTTCCCTTGTTTTTCTCATCCATAATATATTGTTGCTTATCTTCTGGCAAAACTTGGGACTGGTAATAGTCAAGGTCGAGCTTTTCAGCTACACTTCTTGCTGCATTTTCTGCATCACCAGTAAGCATTGCTATATTGTCGAAAGACAAGGCTCTTAGTTCTTTGACTATATCCTTAGCCTCTTCTCTTAGAGGATCTTCGATGCAAATTACTGCTATAAGCCTATCAGCAAAGGCTAGGTAGAGAAGAGAATAGTCTTCTTTTAGCCTATCAATTATCTCTCTAGTCTTATCATCTATTTGGATTCCCTCGTCATCAAGAACGAAGTGCTCTGAGCCTATCATAGCTATCTTATCGACTATAGTAGTCTTTATTCCATGAGCTACGATATATTCTGGCTTAGAGTGCATCTCTTCATGCCTTAGCTTCTTTTCCTTGGCAGCTTCTACTACTGCTGTTGCTATTGAGTGTGGGAAGTGCTCCTCAAGACAGGCTGCAATTCTTAGACACTCGTCTTCTTCTATATCGCTAAGGGCAATAACTTTTGCAACCTTTGGTTCAGACTTAGTTAGGGTACCAGTCTTATCAAAGACTATGGTGTTGGCCCTAGACAAGTTTTCTAGGTATTTGCCACCCTTTACCAAGACTTTCTGTTCAGATGCTTGGCTGATTGCCTTCATGATAGCAATAGGAATTGTAAGTTTCAATGCACATGAGAAGTCTACCATCAAGAATGACTTAGCTTTTTGTAGATTTCTTGTAAGTAGATAGGTTAGCCCAGCTCCAATAAATGAGTACTTAACTAAGCTATCTGCCATATTCTCCGCATTTTTTTGAGCTAAAGATTTATTTTTTTCACTATCAGAAATTAGCTCTATAATATGGCTTAGTCTAGATTCATCGTACTTCTTCTTGGTTTCTATTAGTATAGCTCCTTCTTCGATAGCTGTACCAGCAAAAACTGTAGCTCCGATAGATTTCTTAACTGGATTTGATTCTCCTGTGAAAGAAGATTCATTTACCATAGCTACACCCTTTACAACCTTGCCATCTACAGGAATAGAGTTACCCATCTCAACTTCAACCAAATCTCCCTTTTCTACCTCTTTGATATTTTTGATAATCTTTTTGCCATTTTCAATTACAAATACATTATCAACATTCAAAGCGAGAGAATGGGCTAAGTCTTCTTGGGACTTCTTCATTGTATAATCTTCAAGCTTCTCACCAAGTCCCAAAAGGAACATAATGTTACCCGCATCTCCATACTGCCTAGTGGCAAGTGAAACGGAAATTGCAGTTGCATCAAGAAGCTCAACATTAACCTTTCCTTTAATCAAAGATTTAAAACCAGCTTTGATAAATGGATAGGCCCTAATAAATAGACCGATAGTGCTAAAAGGTTGAGGTAGGATATATTTGAAAAATATCCTGGTGTACATGGCATCTCTTAGGATATGGAAAATATCATTATCAGATTGAGCCTCAAAGTCAGCTCTTTCTATTGATGTTTCCTCAATTGTCCTAAGGTCTAAGTCAAGGATGGCCCTTGCTATTTGAGAAATTTTACTTTCTTCATAGTAGACTGTCATTGACTTTGTAAGAATAGATACCCTGCATGATTTGACCCCAGAAATACCCTCTATGCAGTATTTTAATTTATTGAGATTTTCCTCTTTAATATAATCTTCATAGGTAAAACGGCTTCTTCCCTCGATCCTATGAGCAATAGAGGCTCTCATTATTTATTTTCTTCCTCAGCTTCTTCCTCATGTTCTTCGCATCCGCATCCGCAAGATACTTTTTCGATATCTTTTTCAGCTTCTCTTCTAGCTTCTTCAGCTTCTTCTTTAGCCTTTACTTCTTTAGCTTCTGCGATAACATCTTCTGCTGAAACTCTGATTGATTCAAGTGTTTTGTCAATGGATTCCTTAACCTTGAGTCCTCCAACAACTGTGCTTACTGTAGCCTTTTTGGCAAGTTTAGAGTTAAGAATCTTTCCTCCAACTACTCCTACCAATAGTCCTGCTCCGATACTTAGTGCTTTCTTTTCTAACATAAAAAACCTCCTTAAAATCCAAGTGCTTAGACACCTTCTTAAATTAAAAAACTCATCAGTGGCTAAGACCTTGTTATACAACAATTATACCCCTTTTTTTGACTTTTAAATAGGAAAATTTTCTAAAATTAAAATAATTCTTACTTTCCATCGATTATAGTGTCCGAAAACCCTATCATAAAATCAAAATCAGAGTTTTTCATCTCCAAAATCCCATACTCTACTAAAGTTATTTCAGGATTTTCTTTATATCTCCTATCAGGCTCACCATTTTTGTTTGTATGGATATATGTTTTCCCTATTATACTTGCATCATCAGCTACTTTTCCTCTTTCAGCAAATTCATCAGATCTTAAATCCACCTTCATATCTTCATAGCTAACAGCCTTGTAGGAAGCATTTTTGTCAAATAATAGTGCATCTGGCAAAAAGCTTAGACCAATGTCATTTGCCCTTAGGCTTGTTACTTCTACATTTGTAGAAATTTTTCCTGGAAGCTTATTATCTAGCCTTATCGGACTTCTTTCAAGAATAACAAGTTTATCTCCATCTTCTCCTAGCCTATCAATAAAGAATACTTGGTCACTTTCGAGTATCCCAGCTAGAAGCTTTTGAGTTAAGTCATACTCTTTTTGCGAATCTTCAGTAAAGTCATAATCAATCTTGATATCATCGCCTTCTTTTTTGTAGAAGTAAAGAATTGCTCCAATAAGTGTGAGGGCAATCAGGTAATGGTTAATGAAGAATAAAAATATTCCTCCTATTGATAATATAAGACCCAAAAGCCTGTAAGGTCTTTTCGCCTCGCTTTTTTGTATTATTTCCTCTAGGGCAGTTGAGTGTATTTGACCAAAGTCCACTTTGTAGTTTCTTGTATTTTCATAAGTTTGCTCTTTGATGGTATTTTCTATCCTAGAGCTTTGTTTAGCCTTAGAAGTTTTTTCTAAGCCTGAAGCAAGGGGATTCTTAAATTCTTTTTGGTAAGAAAGGCCTGTACCAGGAATATAGGCTGTGCCCCTAATGTTTCCCTTGGCAGTCTTGGTTAGCCTAAAGCCCTTGCCACCCCAAGAAAATCCCGGCCCACTCTTACTCATATTAATCCTAAAGCCCATGCCCAAATTGATGCTTTTTCTAAATCTAAATCCCATGAACGTCTCCTTTTTTTATAATTATATCAAATTTTTATGATTTTTCACAAAATAAAACTGCCAGCAAAACTGACAGTTTCATTATAAAGTATTATTTAAGTGTAGCATACATTATGGCTTTTATAGTATGCATCCTATTTTCTGCTTCATCAAAAACTTTGGATTGTTTAGATAAAAATACTTCTTCTGTAACTTCCATGCCATTTAGGTCGTATTTGTCGCCGAATTTTTCGTAGATTTCTTTGCCGACTGTTGTGTTTAGGTCATGGAAGGATGGGAGACAGTGCATGAAAATTGTTTCTTCTTTGGCATTGGCCATAACTTTTTTGTTTACTTGGTAAGGATGAAGTTCTTCGATTCTCTTTCCCCAAACTTCTTCCGCTTCTCCCATTGATACCCAAATGTCTGTATAGATTACATCTGCATCCTTTGTTGAAGCCATTACATCTTCACTAAATTCAACTTTTGAGCCGTGTTTTTTGGCAAATTCTCTAGCTATATCTTGGACTTCTTTTTCTGGCCATAGGTCCTTAGGACCACAACCGATGAAGTTTAGACCAAGTTTTGCGCAAGTTACTGCAAGGGAGTTGGCCATGTTATTTCTACAATCTCCCATATATACAAAGTTTAGTCCACGAAGTTTACCGAAGTTTTCTTTGATTGTAAGCATATCAGCAATCATTTGTGTTGGATGCCACTTATCTGTAAGACCATTCCATACTGGAACTCCAGCATTTGCTGCTAATTCTTCTACTAAGTCTTGCCTAAAGCCCCTATATTCGATACCATCATAGAATCTGCCGAGGACTTTTGCTGTATCTGCTATTGATTCTTTCTTGCCCATTTGGCTTGAACCTGGATCTAGGTAAGTAACTCCCATTCCCAAATCCATACCCGCTACTTCGAAAGAACATCTTGTTCTTGTTGATGTTTTTTCGAATAATAAGACTATATTTTTGCCTTGAAGATAGTTATGTGGCGTTCCTGTAAGTTTAAGGTTTTTGAATTGTTCTGATAATTTGATTAAGTACAAAACTTCATCTTCTGTAAAATCTTTAATCGCTAGTAAACTACGTCCTCTTAAATTAACTCCCATTTTTATTCTCCTTAATTTTTACAAGGGTCCGAAAAAATCCTAAGACCCCTTTGCTGATTTTCTTATCCTAGTATAAGCTTTTCTTATCTTATCTCACTAATAATTATACATTAAGAAATCTTCCTACGAAAGAAACTTTTTATTTTCTATTTATATTCCTGTCGATGTTTTTTACAAAGTCCTGAGAGTTGGTTACCATAGACTTAGCTGTTAGGGTTCCCCTGTCAGATAGTTTATTTACCGCAAACTCTTGGATATCTACTGTGTACATAAATACTGGTCTTATAACTCCGTTTATCTCGTTATATGATGGGGTCATATTGCCTGTGGCTATTGTAAAGAGTATAGCTGATGACATGATTACTGTCGATGATTTTTTGATATTACTTCTCATAGCATCTTGAGCTTCGTAAACATTGTTATAAGTGTCCTTAAAGGTGTACCTATCTCTTATAGTACCTGCAATTACAAGCTTCACCTTATTTCTAACTGCTGCTTGAACAAAACCAGTTTTTATTCCTTCTTTTTTTACATATTCTGCAATTGAGCCTACTTCATTTACCCTATTTATTATTTCATAGAAATTTTCTCTAGTGTTTTGGATCTTGAGGTATTCTTTTTGACCTTCGACTGTATTAAATTTAGCCCTCTCAAGATCATAGGCTACTGCTGCTGTTCCACAAAAGATTGCATTGGCATAGCCATTTTCTACTATCCTTGCTAGGGCATCATCGCTATCTTCATCTAAGCTTGTTGCTGTACCCAAGACCCATGTTACAAAGCCTTTATTCTTTTTTTCATATTTTAAAATCTCATAAAGCTCGTCATAATCTTTGGAAAAGGCGGTTTCTCTAGATCTTCCTTCCCTAAAACCAAAGGTAGCTTCTTCTTTTTCTGTTTTATCTACAAAGCCTTCAGTATAGACGTAAATCCCTTCAGATCCATCTTCTTTACGTCCAAGGACTACCTTATCTCCCTTTTTGAGATTTCTAAACTCTACTACATCGACTCTTTCTTTACCAGCTTCATCATTAACAACAGCTACTGTATCCATCCTAGATTGGAGGGCGAGCACCCATTTGCCATTTATCTTGAAGTATTCTGGAAATACTGATAGAGCATGGTAGCCTTCTGGGCTTATACCGTCTTTTTCTACTTCTACTAGTTTTGCATTAGGATATTTATCAAATCTTTCGTCAAATTCTTTTGGGAAGTATTTTGGCATTTCAAATTTATAGTCCATACTCACTCCTTAATATCTTTTTCCAGAAGCTTCTAACTTGTTTTCTTCCAAAGTATCCTTGCCATCCCTTAAGTGTTTTTCATCATAGGATTGGTAATCGCCTGCAATAAGCTCCTTTTCTAGATTTACCACAAAGTCTTGGACATTGGTCACAAGGCTTCTTACAGCTATTTTATCTCTAGCACTAGATACCTTTCTTACAGCATTTTCTGTAACATCTACTGTAAATAAGAAAACTGGGATTAGCTTGCCATTTTCATCTATCTTATAGCTTGAAGCTGTTTCAGCAGTTGATGCTGAGTGAAGAGTTGTTGCCAGACATATGATTAAATCAGCCTCATCAGTTTGTCTTTTAACATTATCCAAAGACTCATAAACATTTCCTGTAACCTCTGGAAGGGGTCCATCATCTCTAATTGATCCTGCAAGAGTTATAGGAACACCTAGCCTCTTTAGGGTCTTAACAAAACCATCACGAACCTTGCCCCTATTTATAAATTCATCAATGGAGCCAAGCTTTCTTATAGCATTTAAGGTATCCAGATGATTGTAATGACCTAGGGGATCAGAAATTTGTGTATATATATCTTGACCCAAGGCAGTATTTAAGTAACCTCCCTCTAGATCGTGGGTTGCCATGGCATTTCCACCAAGAAGAGAATTAACATATCCATTCTCAGCAAGTTTTGATAAGGCATTTCTAGTATCATAATCAAAAACTACTGCAGGGCCCAAGACCCAGCAAATATTTCCCTTATTAGCCCTTTTTTTCTTCATTAACTCATAAAGAAGTTTGTAATTAGAAGTATTAGAAGCTTCGACAAAATCACCACCATGATTTATAACTTCATCAGAAAAACCTTCTGGGTATTTTAATACCCCTTCTGAACCATCGCTAGACCTTGCTACAACGACCCTATCTCCCTTCCTAAGATTTCTAAATTCTCTTATATAAATCTTTCCTTCTTCAACAACTGCTAGGCAATCTTGGGAGCTTCTATCAGGAATTTGCCACTTACCATCTACTTTGTAGTAGGTTGGCATATGGCTTGTCAAATAAAATCCTTGTGGGCTTACCCCGTCCTTCTTAACTTCTACTGTCGAAACATCTTTAGAAGAAGCGTATTTCTCATCTGAAAAATCAGGTGGGGTAAATAGTAAGTCTTCTCTCATTTCTTCCTCCTGCTTATTAAACAAAAAACTCTTTATATTATGATAGTGGATAATAATTAATAAGTCAATATCCTTAATATTCTTATTAATTTTGTGACTTTTCCTTTATCTTCTTTTACTTTTGTAATCTTCATTAAAAACATTTCATGAACTTATTTTAAGTATAATTTTATATAATTAATTTGACATAGTAATATTTCAAGTATAATTAAGATACATATAAAGATATGTGAACTTTCTACAAGGAGTTTATAATGAATAAATTGATAAAGATTAAAAATTTCATACCAAGATATCTAAGAGCTATGAAAGATAAAGATACACCTCTTTTAGCAAAGCTACTAGGCTTATTTGCCATAGCCTATGCCATAACACCTTCGGATATGATTCCCGACTTTATTCCCTTCCTAGGAATTTTAGACGATGCCGTAGTTCTTCCTTTTCTAATCTATCTAACAAGCAAGATGATTCCTGAAAAAGTCTATCCTAATTAAGGATAGGAAATTAAAATAAGTAAAATCAAAAAAATGATAGGTTTTCTCCTTCTTAGAGAAACTATCATTTTTTTCTTAATGAAAATCTAAGTCTTTGTATTTTTCCTTTGATCTTTGGGTAAATAAAAAACCTAGATTTCTGCAAGAATCGCTTAATAATTTTTAAGTCTCACTTAACATTCATAGCTTCATCTTCTAATAAAGCTTAGTTAAGTCCAATAAGCGATTAGAGCCAACCTAGGTTAGTCAATACATCAGAGACCATATCTTTATTTACTCCTAAATTAATATTTTCATCAAAGACCATGTGTCCATCTCTATTCAATTTTAATCTATCCCCACAAGCTAGCTTGCCAATTGCATCCTTCATAGCTAATCTTTGCCTAAAAGTAATCTCTGAGTCTAAGTGAGATTCAAAATCGGATGAGAGCCTATCCATTCTTCCTTTACATAGATAATAAACTCTAGGACAAGTATCGTATGGGGTTTTTCTAAACGATTCGAAATCACCCATCGGACCTTCCTCCTTGATTGTATTAGAATGATTAATCTTTCTTGTTATTTTATTACCCCCATATTTATTTTCTAAACATCTTTTTTAGTTTTTTATGGAGATTTTCCAAAAAAATATCGCCATCTACAAAATAAATGACGATATCTTATTAATATTTACAAATTTTCTTATTCAACAGTTACAGATTTAGCTAAGTTTCTTGGCTTATCTACATCAATGCCCTTGGCAAGAGATGTGTAGTAGGCCATAAGCTGGCAAGGTAGGGCTGTTAGGAGAGGATAGAGTATATCCAAGGTCTTTGGAACTACTAGGATATTTTCAGTAATTTTTTCCATTCTTGTGTCTTTGTGGGATGTGATTATAAAGACATTAGCTCCTCTTGCTACAACTTCTTCTACATTAGATAGGCTCTTGCCGATTAGATTTTCTTGGGTCATTATAGCTATTACTGGGGTTTTATCTTCTATTAGAGAGATTGTTCCATGCTTTAGCTCGCCTGCTGCGAAGGCTTCTGTGTGAATGTATGAAACTTCCTTGAGTTTGAGGGCTGCTTCAATAGCTGTTGCGTAGTCAATACCACGACCTATATAAAATAGACTCTTTTGATTTTTAATCTCTTCGGCAAAGCCTTTTATAAGCTCATCGTAAGCTAGGATTTGATCGATCTTTCCTGGAATTTCCCTCAAATTTTCTATGATGTTTTTATGGTAGTTATCATCAATTCTTCCTAGTTTCTTAGAAAAATCTAGAGCTAGGAGATAGAGATTTAGAACTTGGCTGGTATAGGCCTTAGTGCTTGCTACGGCAATTTCTGGGCCTGCATAGCAATAAATAGACCTATCAGCTTCCCTATCCATAGATGATGCCAGGGTGTTTGTTATAAGAAGGGTCTTAGCCTTTTTCTCCTTGGCAAGTCTTAGGGCCTTGAGGCTATCAGCTGTTTCTCCTGATTGAGAAATAAAGATAACTAGGCTGTCCTCATCAAGAAAAGGATCATTATATCTAAATTCTGATGCTAGATCACAAATGACAGGAATCTTGGCTAGCTTTTCTATGGCTACCTTTCCTATAAGACCAGCATGGTAGGCTGTTCCACAAGCTACTATATAGATTCTTTTGAATTTTTCTATTTCTTCTTTACTAAAAGAGTCTCCATCAAAAACGACATCATTATTTTTGATATTTAACCTTATAAGCTCATTAATTACTGAAGCTTGTTCGTTAATTTCCTTAATCATAAAATGATCGTAGCCAGCCCTAGTTGCTGCATCAACTGACCATTGAATCTTTTTAATCTCCCTTTCAACCTTCTTGTCATTTTCATCATAGATAGTGTAGCCATCATCAGAAAAGTCGATTATATCTCCATTTTCAAGATAGATTACATCTCTGGTATATTTTAAGATTGAAGGAATGTCGCTTGCCATGATATAAGAATCATCCATAATTCCTGCAACAAGTGGACTTTCAACCCTAATTCCTATAAGTCTATTTGGTTCATCAGATGAAATTATTCCACAAGCAAAGGCTCCTTCTAGTCTTTTTCTTACTTCTTTTACAGCCTCTAAGAGATCTCCATCATAATATTTTTCTAGCATTACAGCTATAACTTCTGTATCTGTTGATGATTTAAAGCTATAGCCTTCTTCTTCCAACTCCATCCTAAGTTGTCTGTAGTTTTCTATAATTCCATTATGAACTACAGCAATCTTGCCATTATTTGAAAGATGAGGATGGCTGTTTACATCGTTAGCTTCCCCATGAGTTGCCCATCTGATATGGCCTATACCAATATTTCCATCTATAGGATTTTCCTTCAAAGCCTCTTCTAAGTTCTTGAGTTTTCCTGCTCTTTTTACACAAGAAATCTTACCATCTTCAATCACAGCTATACCTGCTGAGTCATAACCACGATATTCTAATTTTTCTAGACCATCGACAATTACATCTCTTGCATCAAGCTTTCCCTTATACGATACTATTCCGCACATAGTAACCTCCTATTTATTTTTATGAGGCCACTGTATCTTCTCTGTCCATAGGATTACTCCCATGTTTTGTTAGATACTAGGGCTGTGAACCCAGACAGCACCCGCCGAATTTTCGATAACTGTCTTCCTCGTCATCCTCTAAGGGATCTGGCGCTTCTTATTTTTTTGCCTCATCTATTTATTATACTTCTTAAATTAGGCTAAAACAAAATCCCCTACAATTGCAGGGGATTTAAGTCATATTAGTAAAGCAAAGATTATCAGTGGTGAAAGTATTAGTAAGAGCCAAGGCAAAAACACCTTCATCGCTGCAAGAAACATGGCTAATTGATCGTTCTTATCGAGATTATCCCTATCTAGGAGTCTCTCTTTTTTATAGATTTCTTCCAGACTTTTTCCCTTAAATCTATCTATAGGAGCTTTCATATAGCACTCATTTCTTCCAATTCTTCTTCTTTTTTAGCTTTTTCTGCTTTATTTTTTTCGTAAGCCTTTTGTTTTTCCTCTTCGCTTACATCAAGTAAGTGGCAGGCAACAAAATGGCCTTCTTCTCTTTCTTTAAGCTCTGGCTCAAAGTGGGCACAGATATCCATAGCATATTCACATCTAGTATGGAACCTACATCCCTTAGGTGGTTTTACTGCTGATGGTATATCTCCCTCAATTATTTGAAGCTCTTGACCTTGGTCTACATCCGTTCTAGGAATAGCACGAAGTAGGGCACTTGTGTAAGGATGGAGAGGGTTCTCAAAGATTCTTTCTGATTCGCAAAGTTCTACCAACACACCCAAGTACATTACACCTATTCTATCAGATATATATTTTACTACTGACAAATCGTGGGTGATGAAAAGATAGGTTAGGTTGTTTTCATCCTTTAGGTCTTGGAGAAGGTTAATGATTTGCGATTGGATAGATACATCTAGAGCACTTACTGCCTCATCACAAACTATAAAGCTTGGCTTTAAGGCAAGGGCCCTTGCTATACCAATTCTTTGTCTTTGTCCACCAGAAAATTGGTGAGGATACCTATGGAGGAAGTATGGAGCAAGTCCACATTTTTCCATAGTTTCTCTTATATATTCGTTATAGCCCTCTTCTTTTCTACTCTTAAAGAGCTCATGACCCAAAACTCCTTCGCCGATTATATTTCCAACAGTCATCTTGGTATCAAGAGATCCATATGGATCTTGGAAGATCATCTGTAGGTCTTTACGAAGGGCTCTCATCTCCTCGTTGTTAAGTTCTGAAAGGTCAATTCCATCATCACGAAGAGCTTCAAGCTCATCAAATTTATCCTTAGACTCAAGGGTTTTTCTAAAGTCTTCAATAATAGCATCCTTCGCTTCAATTTCTTTAGTTTTAGCTTCTTTTTGATTTTGAAGCTCCTTGTATTTTGGATTTTTTTCTAGATAAGCATAGTATTCATCCCAAGTTCTAGATCTCATCTGAGTTTTTTGCTCAATTTCTTCTAGGCTTGTTAGGACAGCTGCTCTTTGCTTTAGGATGTCATATTTTTCTTTTAGCATTGAAGAAACCTTGTTTAGATCATCGCTTGCCAAAAGGCCCCCAGCAATTCTTATCATATTTAGGTAGTCTTCTTCTATCTCACGACGCTTAAACATAGCCTTTTCATTTAGCTCTGCTCTTTTTTCGTCTGTATTAGCTTCTTCTAGGCCCTTGTAGATTTCATTAAGTTCGTCAAGTTCCTTGTGGTATTTAGGAAACTGGCTAGGGATTTTCTTAATCATATCAGCCATGTAGGCAGGAGCTGTTTGTTCGATTGTCTTGCCATAATAAAGGGTAGTTCCTTCTGTTTGGTCATAAATTTGTAGAAGAGTTCTACCAAAGGTAGACTTACCACAACCAGATTCTCCAACTAGACCAAGGGTCTCACCTTGATAGATATCTAGGCTTATAGACTCGTTGGCGTGAACATACTCACCAGGTCCCCTATCAAATAAGGATTTTTTCTTGAGAGGGAAATATTTCTTTAGATTTCTAATCTTAAATAAGACTTTTTTCTCTTCTTTATTACTCATTTTCCTCCCTCTCCTTTCTATTTGGATAATGACATCTAATCTTTTGATTTTCGTTAATTTCAACAAGATCAGGCATTACTTCTATACATTTTTTTGTAGCATACTTACACCTGTCGGCAAACTTACAACCCTTTGGTAGGTTAAGTGGATGTGGCACGCTTCCAGGTATGATATCAAGTCTTTCATTTCTATCTGAAGTGATAGATGGAATTGAATTAAGAAGGGCTACTGTATATGGATGGTTATAATCTGTAATATCGTGTTTGAAGATAAACTCTACTGGAGATTGCTCAACAATTTGACCACAATACATAACCGCAACTTCATCTGCCATTTGGTTGATTACACCAAGGTCGTGGGTGATAAAAAGGATGGATGTTCCAGCTTTTTCCTTTAGGTCATTCATAAGCCTTAGGATTTGGGCTTGGATTGTTACGTCTAGGGCTGTTGTAGGCTCATCAGCTATTAGTAGCTTTGGCTCACAAGCAAGGGCCATGGCAATCATCACTCTTTGGTTCATTCCTCCAGAAAGCTCGAAAGGATATTGCTTAGTTACAACATGTGGGTTAGGGATTTTTACAGCAGCTAGAAGCTCTTCGCACCTGTGGGCTGCTTCTTTCTTGTTCATTCCCTTATGGAGCATAAGAACTTCTGAAATCTGTTTTTCTACAGTAAAGACTGGGTTAAGGGAGCTCATTGGCTCTTGGAAAATCATAGAAATCTTATTCCCTCTGATTTTTTCCATTTGGCTAGTCTTGTAGGAAGAAATCTTTTCTCCATCAAATATTATTTCACCTTCGTAAATCTTTTGGTTAGCTTCAAACAACTGGAGGATACTCATAGCTGTTTGGCTCTTACCTGATCCACTCTCTCCAACAAGACCCAAGGTCTTACCAGCATCGACTGTAAAAGAAACATCATTTACAGCCTTGATAAGACCACGTCTTGTTTCGAAGTAGGTGTGTAGATTTTTTATTTCTAATAAACTCATATTATCACCTATCTCTCATTTGCTCTTGGGTCGATGGCATCTCTTAATGCATCACCGATTAGGTTTACAGAAAATGATGTCAAAAATACTGCAAGTGCTGGGAATACCCATCTCCACCAGTATGTATTAAGTACATCTGATGATTGAGCAGCAGTTAGCATATTACCCCAAGAAGGAGTTGGTTCTTGAACACCAAAACCTAGGAAGGATAGACCTGACTCTGTTAATAAGTTTCCTGCATAGCCTATTGTAGCATTTACTATAACTATTGATAAGATATTTGGGAAAATATGCTTGATCATTATTGACCAGTTCTTAACTCCCAAGGCCCTAGCAGCTGTAATGTAGTCACGTTCTCTTTCTGCTAAGATTTGACCACGAACAAGTCTTGCCAGACCCGTCCATCCCAAAAGACCTAATAAAATCATTACCATAGTAATTCTTTGCTCTTGGCTTGCCCCTGGTGGCAAGAGGGCAGATAGAGAGATAAGCATTGGGTAGAATGGGAATGAGGATACAATCTCAGAAAATCTCATCAATACGTTATCAATCTTTCCTCCAGCAAAACCAGATATCATACCAATTAGTACACCAAGGACAATTTGTATAACAGTAGAAATCAAGGAGATAACCATAGTCATCTTTCCACCATGGATAAGCCTTGTAAAGATATCACGACCTTGATCATCTGATCCAAATCTAAATCCATTAAGACCCCAAGTTTCTACTTTTCCTTCTTTATTTACTGCGTAATTGTTAAAGTATGAAGAATAAATTTGATCAAATTCTCCTTCAGGAGTCTTTAGCTCGCCGTAGTTTTCCTTACCCCATTGATAAATTTTTCCTTTTTCATCAAGGGCAGTGAAAACTGAATCACTCGCTTTGATATCTACAATATTTGCATCGAATTTTGGTAGATATTCTCCAGAGACTTGATCTCTTGATGGGCCCCATACATAAAGCTTGCCATCTTCTGAAAGAGCTGCTGCAGATGAGCTCGTTAGGGCAACCTTCTTAACCTTAACCTTGCCGCTTTTAAGCTCGGCAGGCATTTGGGTATCAATTTCTGCCCCCATAACTCCTAATAATCTTATTGAGCCATCTTTCATGATAGCTAAGATATTGATAGGATTTGTAGCAAAATCAACAACCTTTCCCTTAATATCTGAAGGAAGAAGGTTTAGTCTACTTGCAAGAGTAGAACCCCAAACTACCAAATTATCTTTGTTAGTTAGAATTACAGAATATTGCACTCCTGCACCAAGTTTCTTGATTCCCTCTTCTTTAATCTTAGATTCTTCCATTGGAGGAGTTTGGGTTTGTTGGAAGGAATTATTTCCCCAACCATATATTTGATTATCTTCAGTAGCAACAATAATGTGTCTATCACCTGCTGCTATATCCTTAACTTTGCTATTTTTGAAGGCTTCCTTTGCCTTATCTGGTATTTGTAAAACTTTATCCTCATTGTCTGAGCCCCAAACATAGATATTGCCTTCTTTGGTAAGGCCAGCTGAGAAAGTATTACCGATAGCAATTTTTTCAACTCCTTCTTTTTCAATAGCAGAAGGATAATTCATATATGCCCCACCTGGAGCTACATTTGTTAAGTTACCTTGTGAGTAATATTGATTAAAAGGAAGAACCTTGCTTCCTACAAAAACTACAAGAACAATAGCTAGGAAAAGAACAAGTCCAATTATACCTAGAGGGTTTCTAAAGTAGTTTCTTATAGCAACCCTACCAGGTGACATGATAGCTTCTTCTTTAAGCTTGTCATTCTCATCTTCTTTTCTTGGTCCATTGTCTATGTTCTTGTTATCTGAGTGAAGAAGTTCATCTTCTCCTAAATTTCTATTAGAATCAAAATCTCCTTCAAACTCCTCTCCCTTAGAGAAAGTAAAGGCCTTAAAGAAGAAATTTTTCAAGAAATTTCCATATGATTTAAAAGATTTTTTAACTATTGCATTCATCTTAGGCCTCCAATTGTACTCTTGGGTCTACTAGGGCATAAGCCACATCCATAAGTAGGTTTCCGAGAAGTGTTAGGACTGCGTAAAACATTGAAAGAGCAAGGATTACATTGTAATCTTGAGCCATTACTGCAAGTATCAACTCATTACCAATTCCCCTAAAAGAGAATATTCTCTCTGTTATAGCTGATCCTGAAAACATACCAAGAATAGCCCATGTGAGGGCGGTAACTACAGGAATTAACGCATTTCTAAAGGCATGTGAATAGACAACAGTCTTCTCCTTTAGACCCTTGCTTCTTGCAGTTCTAATATAATCTTGGTCTAGGGCATCTAGCATAGAGTTTCTTACATATCTTGATAAGGATGCAAGAGAACCTATAGTAAGAGTTGCCGTTGGAAGCACCAAATATCTTACCCATTCGGAGAAAGTATTTTCTCTAGGCATACCATTGGCAGGGAATAATCCTAGCCTAAAGGCAAAAACAAATATCAATATAAGTCCAATAAAGAATACTGGAATTGATAAACCAACTAGGGTTAAAGTCTGGAAGGTCTTATCGAAAAATCCTCCCTTGTGCGTAGCCGACCTAATTCCTATCAAGACCGAAAGGACAAATGATAAGATAGTAGAGCCTATATTTAGAAAAATTGTATTTTTCAAAGGTTCTGCAAGGTATTCAGACACTGGTCTTCTAACCCTTGTAGATTCTCCCAAATCTCCCTTGAGAGTTCTTCCTAACCATCTTACATATTGCTCTGGCAAAGATTTATCAAGCCCATATCTTGCTTGAAGAGTGTGGTATAACTCTTCTTGCTCTGCTTTAGTCATTCGCCCTGTAGTTGGCATCATGGCTTTGATTGGATCTCCAGGCATAGCCTTTGAGAAAGCAAAAAGCATAACAGATATAATTAGAGCAACTGGTATTAGATTTATTATTCTCTTAACTATATAACGAAACATATTTTCCCTTCCTATTTTGTGACTTGAAACTGATTATCTAGCTAAAGTGCACTGATAATTATGTAGTATTTTTAAAAAAGATTAAACAATCCCAAGTTAATAATTTTTATAAGTTATATGTTATAATATTAGTCGCCTTTTGTCAACCATGACCATTACTTAATTTGTAAATAAAAATCATATAAAGATTTAAGGCTCGGCGAAATTACGACATTATTATTCAATATTTTTTAATATTTTTATGATTATTCAGTATTTCATCTAATAATTAATGTATATATTTATATCAAATAAAAAGGCTCACTCACGTGAGCCCCAAATTATTTGTTAATTATTATTTGTTTTCTAGTTTGATAGCATTGATTTGATCTTCTGATTGCCATACTGGTGTGTTAACATCAAATCCTTTAACTCTCTTTGTATAACCTGTGTGATATTGGTTAGAGTAGAGTGGGATTTCTGGTAGATAATCATTGTACCAAATTTCGAATTCTTCCCAAGCGTCTAGGTATTCTTCCTTCTTATCTGGTGCTACTCTACGAAGTTTTGTTGTTAACTCATCAGCCTTTGGATCTTTAACTTTTGAGTAGTTGTAAGGTCCTTGTGAGTTGTATTGATACCATGGATCAAATGGTGTACCGAAGTTTGTACCCATGTTGAATGCTGTATATTGTGGGTTTTCTTCTGGGTAGTAGTAGTAGTTTAGTAGGGTTGCGAATGAACCAGCTGTTACATTGTATTCCATACCAACTTGTTTAGCATTGTTTGGTACTTGGTTAGAAATTAATGTAGTAATTGGTGATTCATCTGAACCATATTGGTTAACTACAAGTTTTTCACCTTTTTCGTTGTATCTATAGTAGTCGAAACTATCAGCATTTGCCTTGAATGCTTCATCAGCTTTCTTCTTATCCCATGGAGTCTTACCATCTTTTTCGAACTTGTAAGGTGTTTTGTCAAGAAGGGCGTTAGCTTGGTCAAGGTTCATTTGATAGTTGATTAGCTTACCTTCTAGGTCTGCTCCTCTTTCCTTATACATCCATTGGCTTGTACCATACATACCATTTGTTACTACACCGTAACCACCAGCGAATGATTGTACGAAGCTGTTTCTATCCATCAAGTGAGCGATAGCTTGTCTTACTTCTTTGTATTTTGTTGTTCCTCTGTCTGTTAGGAATTGAACGTTACCATAACCATTTCTTTCGAATGTGTTATATCCACCGATTTTTCCCTTATCTTTAGCTGCTCTGATTCTGTCAATTGCAGCACCATCAGATTCTTGTTCCCAAATATCGATGTCTCCATTTTCTAGTAGGTCAGCAGCAATCTTGTTGTTTACAGTTTGAAGAATTACATGTGGGATAGTAGCTTTATCACCCTTGAAGTTTCCAGCGTAATTTTCATTTAGGCTTAGTTTAACCATGTTGTTTTCGAAAGAATCGAACTTGTAAGGTCCTGTAACAACTTCTGGTTTAAGTCTGTATTCATTTACTTCTTTAAGCATAGCTTCATCGATAAGTTGTTGAGTAGGATCTACATCACCGCTCTTACGAGATTCAAGGTCTTTGATTGCTTCTTCGTGAGCTTTCTTAGCTTCTTCGTAAGCCTTCTTGTCTTGTTCATTAGCCTTATCATCTGGAGCTGGGTTGTTAGCTTTGAAGTCTTCGTTTTGCTTTTTGATTTGAGCATCAATTCCTTCAACGTATTTCTTCTTTTCTTCATCACTTGGCTTATATCCATCTTTAGCAACAAGTTTGTTACCTTCTTTAGAAACAGCTAAGTTTTCGTTTAGATAGTGCATTGGGTGTGGAGTAAATGCTAGTAGAGATGCTTCTTCGAAGTATGGAAGGAATGATTTATCTATAGTAATCTTAAATGTATAGTCATCAACCTTTTGGAGTCCTTCGAATACATCCTTATCACCCTTCTTATAAGCTTCATAGCCTTTAAGTGAATCAGAACCTGGGTTTGTTGAAGCTGTTAGCTTAGCATATTCTGGATGAGTGTGAAGTAGTGAACCAAATAGGTAGTCATCTGCTGTTACAGGCTTACCATCAGACCATTTAAGATCTTTTTTGATTTTGAAAGTAACAGTCTTAGAACCATCTGCATTATTTTCAGATACAGGATCACCATCAAGAACTACTGGGTTGTTTACCCAAGCACCAGATTCATCTTGAACTACTGTTTGGTAACCGTTGTTTCCTTCGATACCAAGATATCTTCTTACCTTAACATCTCCAGCGTTGTTGGTCCAACCAGTGTAGAAGTCTCCATTAAGCTCACCAAGACCTACTACTAGAGTATCGTCTGAGGTTTGTTTTTGGAAATTTTCAGCAGTTTGTTCACCTTCTTTGGCTTCGCCTTTATCTTCCGCTTTTTTATCAGCTGATTTGTCATCGGCTTTCTTGTCTTTGTTTTCTCCACCGCCACAAGCAACTAGTGTACTAGCTAGTCCAAGTGCCATCAATGAAGAAAAAACTCTTTTCATTTTCATTGGTTTTCCCCCTAAAAAAATTAAGTAACTTTTATATTTATATATTTTAACTTAATAAATGGATTTTGTCAAGCTTCCCCATTTATTTTATACATCATTAGGTATTTTTATTCTTTAAATATCCTCAATTTTGGCTATTGTTGCAAGGGTCTTTGCAATATAATTCAGACTTTTAAGCCCCAATAAAGCGATGATATCCTAAATTCCAACGTTTTCCCACATTCGAAAAAAATATAAATGTTTTTAGAATAAATAATACTTGTATTTTTATTTTTTTATTGATAAGGCCTATATCTTGCAAAATATAAAATATTCAAAAAAACTGGATTAGTTTGTTAACTAGTCCAGTTTTTGTAATAAGTTGAATAACAATATTTATTTTTCAAGAGTCATAGCGTTAATTTGATCACTTGCTTGCCATACTGGTGTAATAACATCAAAACCTTTAATCCTGTTTGAATATCCTGTGTGGAAGACATTTGAATATAGTGGGATTTCTGGTAGATAGTCGTTGTACCATTTTTGGAATTCTTCCCATTTGTCTAGGTAGCCTTTTTTGTCAGATGGATCTGTTTTTCTTAGCTTTGCTGTTACTTCATCAGCCTTTGGATCGTTGACCTTGCTTCTGTTAAATGGCCCTTGTGATGAATAGTAAAACCATGGGTCAAATGGTGTTGAAAAGTCTGAAGCCATTGAGAAGGCTGTGTATTGGGCATCATCTTTTGGGAAACTTAATAGATCCATTAGGGTTGAGAAGGAACCTGCTGTTACGTTATATTCCAAACCAGCTTGTTTGGCATTTGGAGGAAGTTGATTGGATATTAGACTTGTTATTGGAGATTGTTCTGCTCCATATTGGTTAACAACAAGTTTATTTCCCTTATCGTCATATCTATAATAGTCAAAGCCTTCTTGGTTTTTGCTAAATTCATCCAAGGCTTTCTTCTTATCCCAGGCAGTCTTACCATCTTTTTCGAACTTGTAAGGGGTCTTGTCTAATAACTCGTTTGCCTTGTCAATATTTAAAACCCAGTTTGTAAGTTTTCCTTCTAGGTCTGCTCCTCTTTCCTTATACATCCATTGGCTCGTGCCATACATACCATTTGTTACAACTCCATAACCACCGAGGAATGCTTGAACAAACTCATTTCTATCCATTAGACTTGCTATAGCTTGTCTTACTTCTTTGTATTTAGTAGCTCCCCTATCTGTTAAGAAGATTATATTTCCATAACCATTTCTTTCATAAGAAGATAATTGGATTTTCCCTGCCTCTTTCGCTTTTTTGAGTTGGTCTATTTTAGCACCATCAGTTTCTCCTTCCCAAATGTCAATATCGCCATTTTCTAGAAGGTCTGGGCCTATATTTCTATTTACCAATTGTACGATTATGTGAGGTATAGTTGCTTTTTGACCTTTGAAGTTACCCTTGTAATTCTCATTGAGGTCAAGTTTTACCATGTTATTTTCAAATTTATTGAATTTGTAAGGCCCACAAGTAACCTTAGGATTAAATCTGTAATCACTAGTTTCTTTTATCATAGCTTCTTCAATTAGAAGTCTTGTTGGATCAACATCACCAGCTTTACGAGCCTCTAAGTCTTTTTCTTTTTTATCTAACTCTTCTTTGGCTTTCTTGTAATCATCACTGGCCTTATCAACTCCTTCGTTATCTTTGTCAAAGCTTTCTTTTAGGAGGGAGATTTGCCTATCTATAGATTTCTTATAATTTTCTTTATCCTTATCGGTTACTTTGTATCCATCTTTGACAATAAGTTTCTTACCATCTTTTGCCACAGCTAAATTTTCTCCGATATAGTGAATAGGAGTTGGGCCAGCATTTGATAGGGCTTGCACTTCAAAATATGGCAATTGAGAAGCATCAACTGTAAGAGAGAAGGTATAATCATCTATCTTGTTAAGTCCTTCGAATGAATCTGTATCGCCATTCTTGAAGGCCTTATATCCCTTGAGGGAATCAGCACCAACATTCAAAGAAGCTGTAAGAGGATTAAAATCCTTGTCAGATTCTAGGAGGATTCCGAAAAGGTAGTCATCAGCTGTAATAGGCTCGCCGTCAGACCATTTCAAATCTTTTTTGATGGTGAATTTAGTAGTTCTAGACCCATCTTCATTCATAGTTACTTCAGGCTCTTTTTCAAGGGCAGAAGTATTAGCTTTAAACTGTCCATACTCATCTACAACATAACAATTGTAGCCATTATTACCTTCAATACCCATGAATTTTCTAACATTTACATCATTAGCATCATTATTGTAACCTTGGATGAAGTCTCCATTGATAGTACCAACACCTAAAACGATGGTATCATCAGCTGTTTGCTTTTCAAAATCATCAGGACTTTGTCCTTGATCATTTTTAGAATTTTTGCTTTCCTCTTGTCCACTTGTTTTCTTTCCAGTATCCTTAGTAGAATCCGTCTTAGAACCACAAGCCGAAAGACTTAGGGCTAAGGCCAAAGCCATTAGGGATGAATAAAGTTTTTTGTTTTTCATACTAACCTTCCTTATAATCTATGTAGATTATTTAATAAAATTTTCTACACTCTACCTCCTTTATTCATTTCAGTCAAAGATTTTTGTATATATATTAATTTCCTTTTTTCAGTTTAATAGATTTCTAGATGTTGTACTATCAGCCTAAAGGACTTTTTATCCCCTGTGTTTTTTCTTTTCCTAAAGTAATTATATACATATATTATTCGTATTATTGTCTTCTTACTTAGAAAATCAACTTCTATATAAATATATTTATGTATATCTTTTAATTTTTAAACAAAAAAAAGAGCCTACTAGCTAAGCTAATAGAACTCCTATAGTTTTATTTCTCATTTTCATATATATTGTTTGAACCTGCTCCAATAAGTCTATAATATCTTACTGGTAGGCCTGAGCTATCTCCCATGTATCCTTTTCTAGGAGTTATAGCAACCCCATCTTGACCATAAGACATGTGGATTATAGTGTCATTTGCTCTATTTAGGATAAAGCCTGTATGGCCACCAGCTCCACTACTTTCTCCTGGAGTTCCAGCCACGAAGATATCTCCATATCTTATTTCTGATTCTTTTACTTCATACATTATCTTGCGTTCTCTTCCCATTTTAAAGAGAGTTTCAGTATTTCCTATGTAACTACCTTGTTTTAGGAAGCCACCATATATTAAGGACCTATATACTGCTGATGAACAGTCGGCTGCCTTGTCGGAAACCCTGTTTTTCCAATGCATATCGTACCTTAGGCCTGCTTTTCTTGCTGTAAGCATCCACTCTATAACCTTATCTAGGTTCTTTTCACCATCTATATTGTTATCGACTGGTTTTGCTATACCATTAGCATCTACCTTATATACAACTCCTTGTTGAACAACTTCAGCATTTCCTTGAAGACCATTAGATGTAAAATAGTAAAGTTTTCCATCAATCTTCCATACACCTTCTTGAACATAGCCATTAGGGTTGGTGTGGTATTTTTTACCATTGAAGTTTATCCAAGCATTTTTAGGGTTATTTGCTACACCCCTGCTGTCAGTGTTGTAAAATCTACCTTGAGACATTATGCCTTTGTTTTTAGCCATTACCCCGTCTTTATCAAAGACATAGGTCTTGCCTTCTATGTTGTTAGCCCCAGTAAGAATTTTTCCATCCTTACCAGTCCTATAGGTTTTTCCGCCAATATTTGCCCAGAAGTTCTTTGGATTGGAAATCTTTCCTAACTTATCTGTCATATAGATCATATCGTCTTTGATTTCCTTGATATTAGCTTGAAGAACTCCTTCGTCGCTAAAATTATAAAGATCTTTGCCGATTTTAGATATGCCCTTTAGGATGTTTCCCTTATTATCAGTGCGATAAACTTTTTTATTAACATTTACCCAAGAATTAGGTTTTTGGCTTAGGATTCCCCTATCATTTGCCTCGTAGTAGGAATTGTTGGTGATTATTTTTTTATTAGTTTGAAGAACTCCATCCTTGTCAAAGTAGTATTTCTTACCTTCTATTTCACTAAGGCCCTTGCTAAGGCTACCCTTATCGTCCTTGTGATATACTTTAGAGTTTTCTTCATACCAGTTAGTTTTACTAGCTTGTCTTTCTTCTTTGGAAGCTCCCCTGCTAGAACTTGGTAAGTTCGCCTTTTGTGGCTTAGTTTTTGCTTCTTTATAGATTTCATCTAGTTTAGAATTATCATAATAAACTATATCTTGGTAGTTAGTGTTCTTGGCATCCTTAGGACCCTTATCTCCAGATATTTCTTTAATAGAGATTTCTTCTTGTGTAGGAAGATTTTGCTCTTCTTTATTGATAGCTTTTGTTGATTCTATTTCTCCCTTACCATCGCTAGCCTTATCGCTTTCGATTTCATTTAGGGCTTTTTCAAGGCCTTCATAATCATAGTTCACAGGCTCTTGATTATTTTCTTTAGTCGAATCAGAATCTGAACTTTCTTTATTTTGTGCTTGTGTCAAGCTATCATCTAACTTATAATCTTCTTGGGCATATGAGTGATTCGCTCCTGCAAATATAGAAGATATAAACAAAGTTGATGCAAAGAGTATTGTCTTATTAACCTTTTTCATCTCTACCTCTTTCACATAAATATTTAAATTACAATTTAATTACAATTTCTATAGTAGTTTTTAATTTAATCCGATTTTTTGATATTTCATGACTATTATAGACCATTTTAAGATAAATTGCAACAAAAAGGTTACAATTTTATGAATTTTATGGTTTTTCTACAAAACACCTCCAATAAAAGGTAGAATTATTAAAAAAATGCAAAAAGGGTATGATAGTAAAAACAGGAGGTTATATGAAAAGCAGAAAAATATTATTAGCATTTGCCCTAATACTAGGACTAAGTTCTTGTTCTAATTTAACAGGAAACGCCAAGGGAAATGTTTCTGAACAAACTATAGAAAAAGCACTAAAAGAAGATCCTGATAAGGATAATAATAAGGATCTCCTAGGCGATAAAGTAAAAGCAGATAAAGAAGATTCTGACAAGAAAGATATAGGAGATGCCCTTAACAAAATTGACTATGCAAAGATAAGACAGTACATAGTAGATATCGGACAGTTCAATCCAGCCATCCTTGATGAGTTAAGTGATGAAGATATCAAAGAATATTATGTCCGTGCCAAAGCTGCAAGTGAAAAGACTGGTTATTGGGATATAAAAGATTTTATTTTCCAAGAGCTTGCTAAGGATTACGAAAATTATTCAAACAAATTCCCGCTTGAATCTATCGAGACTCTTTACAACTGGCCAAAGAGTACAGATAAAGTTACTGATAAGTATGAAGATGAAAGAAAGGCTATAGCAAATCTAGGCTATGATGAAGATGAAATAGCAAAAATTTCTGACAAGAAGTTGGAAGAAGCCTTCAAAAAGGCCTACGATAAGAAACCAGAAGGCCTCTACAATGATTATGTAGAACTAGCTGGAGAAGAATTATTTTCTAAAGATTCAAAGTCTAAAGATAAGACCCTAAAATTTGGAGAAAAAGATAGCGATTACGAAGAATTCAAAAAATCCCTAGTAGATAATTATGAATTTAAGCAAGATGCCGTTGATAAAATGACCAACGACGATATTGATAAGGCCTATACTAGAGCCCAAAAGAAACTAGAACAAACAGGTTTCGGTGATATAGGACTAATAATCAACGAGCTTGCTAAAATGTATCCAGGCTCATCAACTATGTATCCTGGTGAATAAATACTAAAAGTCTCTCACATTTTGCGAGAGACTTTTTCTGTCATTTACTCTTTT
This sequence comes from Anaerococcus tetradius ATCC 35098, assembly GCF_000159095.1. Taxonomy (GTDB): domain Bacteria; phylum Bacillota; class Clostridia; order Tissierellales; family Peptoniphilaceae; genus Anaerococcus; species Anaerococcus tetradius. The sequence continues at coordinate 49,770 of NZ_GG666296.1, forward strand.
TAAATTTATATAAAAATGGATTTGAATTAGCTAGACCTATGATGGCTTCTCCTACTTTAAGATTTGATATATTCCAATCCTCTACTACATTAGAATCCCTAACTTGCTCGACTATACCTCGATTTTGTATAGCTGAGATAAAGGTATCCTTCTTTCGATTTCTCCCATACAAGTCCTTGATAAACTTTCTAGAGCTTTCTTCGTTTACCTTAAAGCAAATCGAAGTTAAAAGACCTGAAAGGATTGACCTTGCCTGGTATTCCTTGTAGGAGTCATAGATTTGTTCTATGTTTTGAACGCCTATTATAAATTTAACTCCAAGACTTCTGCCGAAGTTTATGGCATCATTTAGGTGGGATAGGTTTGGTAGGAGGGAAAACTCATCTATAATAAAATAGACATTGCCCTGACTCTTTTTTCTCGATAGGGCTTGTTTTATAGCCAAATCAAAGAGAAGGGTATAGATTGGAGATAAGACCTTGCCACTTGCTAGGTCATATTCGACAAAAATTTTTCTTCCATCCTTATTTCTTACTGCATCTCTTATTGATAGAGAGCCTTCCTTTTTGAAGTTTCCTATCAAGATTTCCCTTACAGCTTGTTGAAGCTCGGATAAGACTCCTTGAGTTTGGCCGGACTTGTCATTATCAATGTAGGAAATAAGATTAGCTAAATCCTCATGTTGGCTTAACATTTTTCTAATCAAGTCAGCTGAACCTATATCCAAAAATTCCCTAAGCAGGGCATTATTGACTTCGATTTTATCCCTAGACCTATAAAAATGAGTAAGGATTGCTGCAAAGATATCTTTAGCCGCCATAGGGAAAAATTTTTGTGTAGTAGAAGAAATTTTCCCCTCAAAAAAGGTGGATGCTATCTCCATTATGCTTTCTTCTAGCTTATCATCGTCAATTTCCCTAAATATATTCCAATAATCTTCACCATCACGTCCTGTCGCTGTCCCATCGTTAGAAATTACAATATCACCAGCCTTATAGAAACTTTCGTAAAATTCTCCCTTGGTATCAAAAATTATTATTACATCGTCCTTCTTTATCCTTGAGCTTAACTGATCTAGGATTTGAAAGAAGACGTTAGTCTTACCACTACCTATATTTCCTAAGATTAGGACGTGTTTGCTTAACAAGTCTTGGCTTAGGGGAATGTTCATAGGATGGCCTAGGAAGCTTTCACCAAAAAGATATATAGAATCATCAGTATTTTCGATAAAATTGGGGCTGAAAGAAAGCTCATCTCCTTCAAATACTTCTATTTTCTTCAATTAATTCTCCTCATCATAGAGCGATATCATTGTTAATACCCTCTTCATTCTTGTTAGTCTCCTTGCTAGATGAATTATCCATCAAAGCAAAATTTTTAAGTATTGATGTAGTCCTAATGCTCTCAAGTAGGGCTTTTTGGGCGATATTTGGATCTTCTGGCTCATAGGAAAAATCAAAATCGAATTTTTCGCTATTTTCTGACAATAGTCCTAATGTTCCACTTTGTTCTAGTTTGAAATCCCCAACTTTTAAGGCGAATTTATTAGATGCTTCTAGGTCATAATCATCTTTTTCATTATCAGAAGATAGATTCGGGCTTTTAAGGGCAAGGCCCATGTCCTGACTAAATTTAACCTTCTTATCTTTTGATTCTACTATAGTTTGTGAGATGCTAAGCTTTTGTTTATAGAAACTATGTTTGCTTTTTAGAGCGAATTTATCTGATATTTTTGCTTTAGTTCCTATGGAAATAGCATCTTCTGGTGAATCAATTAATTTTTCATGGTCTAAATCGATCGAAGCTTCTGTATTACCAAGCTTAAACAAATTATATCCACTTGATTTCCCCAAGAGAGAAACTGATTCTAAGTTAGGTGCATTTTCTAAAGACTTTGTAAATTCCTCTTCAAACTCATTTCTCTTGTTCTGTTTAAGCTTATCTTCGTCAATAGCAAAGCCTAAAGCATTAGGGATAGTATAGGATTCAGGCTTAAAATAATTTTCAATATTAAATTTTTTTCCTTGTTCCTTTAGATATTCTTCCATTTTTCGATACCATAATCACCATGAGATTGGATATCTGAAATTAGACTTCCCAATTCCCTAATTGCCAATTCTGTATCTCTGGCTGGAACTACATAATCAAAACCTGTATTAGTTCCACTTGCATCTGATATAAGACCGAACATTTTCTTCTCTCTCTTTCTCATATCTATAGCTGGAAAAGAAGACCTGGTATTTATAGATAAGGTAAGATTTGGCACTTGAGCAAATGCCCAAATCCTTAGAAAAGTATAAATCAAGGCAAAAAACGCTATTATACCAAAAATAATTAGCTTTAGTAGGGCTGTTTGGCGAGATTCAAAAGTCATCATTGATGTTAAAGCACCAACTCCACCCGATAAAGTCGCTCCTGCAAGGATGACATTTGATGCCAAAAGAGATAGAATATTGTTATTTTTTATCATTATGCTGGATATAAGTCCAATAATAATGCATAAGATACCCATAACGAAGCCACCGCTATCATAATTTCCACCACCCATAGTTACTAATATAGTATTGATAAAAATACTTATGATAAGCCCTAGTATAAACTTAAAAGGGTTAGGTATATATTCGCTTACAAGACTAATTCCTGCTATATCACTTAAAGAAAACTCATTTTGGAAATTAAGATTTCCCTTTATATCCCTTCCCCTAGCAGATAGGAGCACCCTCTTGTTAGTTACCAAAAGCTTACAATTAGCCTTAGAGTAAGTTATAAAGCCCATGATCATATTCTTAAAGGTCGCTATATCGTATTGTTTTACGCAAACCTCCCCTTCACTCGCATTAATAAGGCTAGGAATAACAACATCATCGTTGTAGGAATTAATTTCTTCATTCATCTTCTTGAAATCGTCGACCTTTTCCTTAAAAGATGCACCTAGCTTATCTTGGAATTTACCTTGCCAATAACTTATATCATCCATGATGTTCTTATCATCTGAATGTGAACTTGAAGTATTAGAAGCACTATTAGAATAATCATAGGTCCTATTTTCTTCAGCCCTAGCAAAATCTTTTTTATCTAATTTTTCAGTCTTATTTTTTTGACAATCACAAACTTCGCCTTCTTTTAAAGGCCTACCGCATTGATTACAAAATTTCGCCATGAAATCCTCCTAATTATATTCTCCTGTAAATAGCTTGGTTGATACCCAACCGCTACCTATATAACACCAGTATCTTTCACCATCACTAACGCAATCTTCTACATAAACTACATCACCCTTATAGACTTTGCCTATTGCCTTAGAATTCAAGCTGTGGCCTTGTCTAACCATACCTACATCAGTCATGACCCTAAAACTCTTGTGGAGGAAGTCACTTTCCTTATAAATATCTGTATATTTAGGGTTTCCATTTTCACCATAAGAATTATTCCTTCTAAGCTCGTCCAAATCTACTAATTCATCATTGGATACTTCGCTATTTTTTATATTAGCTTCTTTCTTAGCCTGATTGCTTTTTTCATTATCTTTGATTTTTTTCGACTTTTCTTCGTTAGTCTTTTTGATTTGCTCACTAGCTTTTAAATTAATATCCCATATATCTTGACTATCAGGCATTAGTCCCAAATAAGAATCAGATAAGTCTTTGGCTTTTGCATAATCCTTAGCTTCAATGTACTTATTAAGCTCTTCAACTATATCCATTTCAACTTTTTTCTTCTCACTAAGTGCTAGCTTATAATCTTTGCCAGCACTTGCTGGAATCTCATCTATTAAAGATAAAGCCTTCTCATAGTCCTTATCTACAATTGCCTTTCTCGCATCAGCTAACTTATCCTTATAGATAGATTTCTCGTCTTTAGCTTCCTTATCCTCGCTACTGATATTTTCTTCATGCTCGCTAATATCATCACCAGCATTTTTACTATAATCAGAAAAAAAGGCAGACTTAACAACTATGGCAAGAAGAATTATAATCAAAACCCCTACAAGCCCATACAAAAACAACTTCTTCTTATCTCCACCATCACTAGAATCTTTACTATAAGCCTTATAGCTGTTCCTAGCTTGGCTTTCATAAGAAGGCTTAGGAGAAGAAGATTGGTAACTTCTCCTATAAGAATCCATATCCTCATTCAAATTTAATTTTTCAGTAGGACTATCATCCCCATCAAGTTTCGCTCCACAATTTTCGCAAAACTTGGAATCATCCTTGTTCAAATAACCACATTTTTTACAAAACATAACAAGCTCCTTTAAGATACTTTTATCATATCCTTATTCTTTTGTCAATAGATAACAAAATAATTTATTAAGTAAATTCATTAAAATAAATACTGTAAGTTTTATCTAGCTAAATACTTGTAAAGATTATCAAATAACTATCCTTTATTTTACAAAAAGGCAAAACCAAACAGCCTTATCCTGGTCTATGACCCTATGCCTAAGGCCTTTTTCTATAAAAAGAAAGTCTCCTCTTTTCATTTCAATAACTTCTCCTTTAGTCTCAATAGAAGCCTTGCCCTCCATCAGAACAACAAACTCATCCTCATCTTGGATCATAAAGTCTGTAACTTGATCAAGGGACATAGTCCTAAGAACTCTAACTTTCTCATCTTCATAAACTTTCTCTTCAACTTCTTCTTCCTTCGAAAACTTCAAATTATCCAATAAATCAAAAACTTCCATCATCATCTCCTAGTAAAGCCTTATACATCTTCATAAGCTCAGCCACACATTCAGACTCGGTCATAGTCCTCCAATCAAAGCCGTAAGCTTCCATAACTGCCTTGTCATTAAGCATATGAGCCTTTCTTAATTCAGCTGGCATGGTTAAATCGTCATAGAGGTCGGCAAGAGATGATGAAGGATAGAGGGCTCTGGCATCTAAAATCTTTTGGGCTGTTTTTTCTATTTTTTCTCTTTGTTTTTCATTAGGACTTGGCCATGGGAAATTATTGTAGACTATTCCTGCTGAATATCTATAATCATTTTTCAATCTACCTGAAATAACTCTCATCCACCCCATGTGAACATTTGATGATATAACCCCAAACTCATATAGATTAATTGAATTTGCTATTAATAATGCATCTGTTGCGATTACATCATCTCGCAACAAACCTATTGGTATATATTTTCTGTTACTTGATGATACCCTAGGTATAGCTATAAATGCTTTATAATTATAGGTTTCTCTAAAAAGATGGGGTGTTTCTGCTAATTTTTGAGTTCCTTTAGAATTTGCTGCAAGCCTCATCTCCTTGGTTTTTCTGATTCTTTCCATTACCAAGGGCATTGCTCTAAGTTCGGATGGAGTCGCATCTACCAACCACAAACAATATCTATCTTTATTATTAATAAATTCTCTAGCACCTATTAATTTTTTTATGAATTTTTTTGCCTTTGGTTCTTTTTTCAAAAATGCTTCTAGTTCATCTGCTTCTATTATAAGATTTCCACCATCAGTAGGTTGACACCCCTTGTGCATTTTAGGAACATCAAAGATAGGTTTTCTTATCCTTTCTACGAAAACATTAGGGGCATCTTTCAAATAAGCATTGATATTCGCTACACTTTTTACACTGTTATTAGAGTATAGATATTTTTTTTCATCGAAAATTCCATCTTTAAATCCTATTATTACAACATAGACTTGAGCCATATCGCTCGCTTCAGAAATCCACTTAAAGGATTCGTGAGCAAAAACAATATTTAAACCATTTTCGAACAAGGGTTTCCAAAGATATCCAACCATTTCCCCTTCTGATATTGAACTTGTAGATACAAAAGCTACTTTTATTTTAGTAGCTTTTATATAATCAAAAGCTTTTTTATACCAACCTGTAACATAATCAAGCATTCCAATATTCTTATATTTAGATCCAAATACTATTTCCAAATCTTTTCTTTGCTCCTTATCCATAAGTCTTGCCCCTACAAAAGGAGGGTTGCCCATTATATAGTCTAGCTCTTCTGCCTTTACTAGGTCATTCCAGTCCATAGTTAGGGCGTTGGCTTCTACTATATTGGCATAAGATTTGAGGGGAAGGATGTCCATTTTTTGATGGATGATGTTCATGGTTTCTTTCATCATCTGGTCTTCTGAAATCCAAAGGGCTGTCCTAGCTACGGTTACTGCGAAGTCATTTATTTCTATTCCGTAAAATTGACCAAGATTAACCCTAATAGGATTTTCTAATTCTTCTGAACTTTCATCTATAAAGGATATGGATATAACATCTTTTTTCCTTATTTTTTCTTCTATAATTTTATTTTCGAGTTTTCTTAGGGAAATGTAGATTTCTGTGAGGAAATTCCCTGAGCCTGCGGCTGGATCGAGGAATTTAAGATTTGCTATTTTGTTATGAAGTTCTTCTAACCTTTGTTTTTTCTGTTTTACTTGGGCAATTTCCTTAATTTCTTCAAATTCTTCTTTTAGGTCATCTAGGAACAAGGGATCGATTAGCTTGTGGATGTTTTTTATAGATGTGTAATGCATGCCTCCAGTTCTTCTAGTTTCTGGGTTTAGGGTTGATTCAAATACTGAGCCAAAGATGGTTGGGGATATTTCTGACCAATCGAAGCCAAGGGAAGCCCTATTTAGGATGATATCAACTATGTTTGGATTTAATCTAGGAATTTCTATATCCATATCAGAAAAAAGCCCACCATTAACATAAGGAAAGGCTAGGAGGTCCTTGTCTTCGTAGGGGTCTCTGTCTTCTTCCTTTTGATTTAAGATTCTAAATATATTTATTAAGGCTGTTCTCGGGTTTGTGTCCTTGTACTTGTTTAAGTAATCGTGGAACATATTTTTGTTGCCGAATAGACCCGCGTCTTCTGCATATAGACAAAATACTAGCCTTACGCATAGTATATTTAAGGAATGTAGGGTCTTTTCACTTTCGGGGTTTTTGTATTCCATAAGTAGGGCTTCATAGATGCTTGCTACTATCTCGCCTGCTTCGATTGAAATTTGGGTTTCTTTTTTTATGAAGTCTTCTTCTTCTCTTACCAAAAAGTTTAGTCTGTAAATTTCATTTTCTAGGTCTTTTAGCCTAATCTTTTCTGGTTCTCCTGTTGGTTTTTCCATATCATAGATGTAGAACTCTTTGAAGTTAGAGGTTATTATCCATCTAGGTCTTTGAGAGTAGGGTAGTTCTGTCGAGTATCTTTTTGCTTGTTGGAAGGGGGTTAGGTAGGAACCGTCAGATTGTTCTATTGCTTTATCCAAAGCTTTTTTGGATGATTTTTGTTCTATTAGGACGTGGGTTTTTTCTATGTAGCCATCTATGAAGGAGGTGTTGTCTAGTTTTACCCTAGTTTCAAAGTCTATGTAGGAATATGGATCTTTGACTCCGAGTACATTTTCAAGTAAATCAAGCCAAAATTTTTGGCTTTCGCTTTTTTCATCTCCTGTATTTGCCCATCTTTGGCTAAATTCTTTAGCTCTTATTTTTTGTTCACTTAGTTTCACGGTCTTCTCCTTGGTATTTATATCTAAATTATATCATAAGGACCTATTTTTAAAAGTTAAGAGATGGGAGGTTAGTTTGTGGTTGGGTAGATTTTCCAATAAAAACCACCTCTCAAAGCATGCTTCAATTATGATTTGAGAGGTGATGATTTTAGTTTTTGATAATTTTATAAGTTAGACTCTTATTTTGTGAGATATTCCTTATAGAAGCTTAAATCTTGGACTATTTCTAGGACTCCCTTGTAGTTTTCTTCCTTGTCTCTTACTGCGTAGTAGGAGATGGCAAAGTCCTTACCAGCTATATTTTTTATTAGTTTGAAGGAGTCTTTCTTTTTGTCTTTGAAGTCTTTTATTAGCCCTCTTACTATTGGCTCTACTTGAGGTGGGTGGCAGGTGTAGACTTCTCTTCCTAGTGAACTTGTCGGTCTTTTAAAGACTTTTGATCCCTTGTGGTCGTTGTAGTAAGTGTTTATGTCATTTTCATCGACAAAGGTTATTTCAAATTCCATGGTATCTAGCATGGCTTCTATTTGGTCGATTCTTAGTTTGCCTTTCTTGAAGTGAATGTAATTATCTTCGTTAGTCTTATCTTCGACTAGCTTTTCTTTTCCGTAGGCTATCAAGTTGTGGTCATAGTCTTCCAGGTCTTGGTAGAGGAGATCGAGGTCTTCTTCGCTTACGTTATCACTTACTAGGGGATAGAGGATATTTTCTTCCTTGTAGGTCATCTCCTCCGCTCTTTGTAGGCTTTCATTTAGGAGTTTTTCCTTATTTTCTTTGAGGGCTTTTTTGAGATTTTTCCCTATTTCAACATCTACTGCCCACATCACTTCTGATGGGCCTGGTTTGTTATATTTTACCTTGAGAATTGGATAAATGAGGTCTCCCTTTTTCTTGTAGTGAGATCCTATGTTTTTTATGGTTTCTTCTATTTCTTCTCCAATTTTCGCTTTTTGGATAAGTTCTTTTATCTTGTCATTTTCTCTTGCCATATAGGAAATGAAGGGGTCTGTGTAAGTTTCTTTGTTTTTTTCGTTTTCCGTCATTCCATGAAAGAGAGCTGAGTGAACGTCACATAATTTCCTTACTTCTTCCTTATCTACTCCTGATTCTAGCAAGTCTTCTTCGGCATCCATTATTTCAGATGAGGATACTCCATCGAAGTTTTTTACAAAGTCTTTTCTTACTGTTTCTAGGTCTTCGCCCGAGGTCAATCTGTTGATGTAAGTTTTTATTAATTCTTTTCTTTCTTTAACTTCAGGATTTTCTGACCCATCTATTACCTCGAAGCCCGCTTTTTCTAGTTTTTCTTTTATGTTTTCTATGCCTAGCATCTTTGCCCCACGTTTGATGGACATTTTCTTTGCCATGGTGTTAAACATTATAGGGTTGGATAGGGGCTTAAAGCCTAAGTCTATAAGTTTATCTTTTATTTGAGGGTTTTCTGTAACTAGGTCGTAGACATTTTTATTTATATCAATTTTCATAGCTTACCTCCATATGTCTTTTTTATTATTATATAGCTTTTGATAATAATAATCAGTAACATTTGTTACAGGAGAAAAGAAAAAAGACCTCCACTGGAGATCTATTTCATCTTTTCGGCTCTTTGTCAAATCGTGTTGGTAAATAAAAATCAACCAAATTATTAATCAGGGATAGAAATTTCTATCCCTGAATTTTAGTTTGCTAATAAATTCCTTGTGATAAATATTCTTGTTCTAAAATTAGCAAAATTACTGTAACCAAAGGCTATTCTCTTTAAGACTTTTATGAAGTTGTTAACACCCTCTATAGGTCCATTAGAATAATCATAGATAAATGAGTTCTTAATATATTCTAGGTAATAAAAACAAGTATCTATTGAGGTTTTCATTTTGTCATTCACCTTATCTTTAAAATAACTTAAATGAAATGTAAATAATTCAAAATTCCTCTTCTCAATATCTTCCCTCAAGCATTGGTAACATTCATATGTATCTTTCAAGGTTTTATCAATGTTAAGACTAATATCCACTATATCCTCATCAGATACAAGACTGCCAGGGAAATGAACACGTTTAAAAAAGTGTATAGGATCAAGTAACTTGTAAGGTTTTAGAAAATGCTTCCAATATTTTTTAAGTCTTTTGTATTTAATATTACTAGTAGAATAAGCCTTCATTGTATCAATCCTTGTATGGTTAAAAGAGTTTGTAAATAACTTTATAATATGAAATCTATCAATAATGATTTCTGCATTTACAAATAGTTCTTTGATAAGTGAAATATATGGACTATACATATCAATACATACAGTCTTAACCTTGTCTCTAACATATCTTGGATAACATAAGAAATATTTCCTTAGGTAAGGTAACTGTCTATTCTCTACAATATCAATAACCTTGTGATTATCTGAATCTAGATATATAAAACTCATAGCTCCTTTGGCATCTTTGGTTGATTTGAACTCGTCAAATGATAGGTGATAAGGTAAATATGAAAAATCTACATTGAATTCATTATCAAGCTTAGCCATGAACCTAGCAACTGTAGTAGTAGATACGTAATTATTGCTACCAATATCTTTCATTGATAATTTCTTGGTTAAACTAGCCAATATATGTCTTTTGATTTGATTAGAAATATTACAATGCTTATCAACTATCTTAGTTTCAAGCAAGAAATATTTATTACAAGATTTACAGAACATCTTCTGCTTCTTTAAATCAATTATTACAGGATAATCACCAGCTCTAGAACATCTGACATTAGATGACTTAAAGCCATATTTAATTAGATTATGATTAGAGCCACAATGAGGGCAAACTTGGTCAGAATATTCTAATTTAGCTGTTAGAATTGTATATGTTACACCTTTAATGACTTTGTGGTGTATTCCATCAGAAAAATTAAGATTTTCATCTTTGATATTCAGTAAATTTGTAATAAAATAATTGTTAGACATATTTAATCTCCTTTTTTGATTGTGGTGATTTAATTATAGGGTAAATGATTAAATATGTCTTATTTTTTTAC